>JAHFUZ010000069.1 GCA_023264815.1 Arthrobacter sp.
GAGATACTCCACGACCTCCTGCCACCACGCCGACAACGAATCAACCCCCGCGTCGTCAAACGCAAGATGTCAAACTGGCAACTCAAACGAATATCCAAACCGCCTAAGTAAACGGTATTGGCTCTAGGCGGAGTTTTCCGAATTTTCGACGGCGGACGCCTCCTTAAGGGGGCGTCCGCCGTCGTATCTTCGAAAAAACCGGCATTACCCAAATGCGCGTAACAAAGTCCTTAACAATTGGCTGGGCTTTTCTGCGGCGGCAGCGATGTCCTACGCTCTTTAACAGGTCACGAGTGCCAGCGCTAAACCCCGGTTTGCTGGCCGGCAACCCTCCATTCGCGGTGGGGTGCCCCGGGTGACGACCAGGCCGGTCCGGAACGGACCCGGCAAGCGCGGATTCCCGGTAACCGGGAGTCCTTCTTAAGTGAGGTCTCCGTGACAACTGCCACCGTCTCCCCCGCCATCGCCACTGCCGGCGAAGCACCTGCCAGCGAGCTCACGGCCCTCGCCGGGCGGCCGCTGTCCGCCGTCACCGGAGCGGAAATCCAGGCTCCGCTGATCCAGGGCGGCCACATCCGCTACGCCAACCTGGACTACGGCGCCTCCGCCCCGGCCTTGTCCGTGGTGTCCGCCTACCTCAACGAGATCCTGCCCTACTACGCCAGCGTCCACAGGGGCGCCGGCTACGCCTCGCAGATCAGCACCTCGGTGTACGAGAACGCCCGCAACATCGTCCGCGACTTTGTGGGCGGCCGCCAGGACGACTCCGTCATCTTCACCCGCAACACCACTGACTCGCTAAACCTGCTCGCGGGCTGCCTGCCGCAGTCTGACGGCCGTCCCACCGGCGACGTCCTCTACCTGGACATCGAGCACCACGCCAACCTCCTGCCGTGGCAGGGTGTACCGCACCGCAGCGTGGTGGCCGCGCCCACCCTGGCAGGAACCATCGAGGCGCTCCGCGCCGAACTGCAGCAGGGCCACGTCAGCCTGCTCGCCGTGACCGGCGCATCCAACGTGACCGGCGAGATTCTGCCCATCCGTGCCCTGGCCGCGCTGGCCCATGAGTTCGGTGCACGGATCGTGGTGGACGCCGCGCAGCTGGCACCGCACCGCCGCATCAACATCAGCGCAGACGGCGTTGACTACCTCGCTTTCTCCGGCCACAAGCTGTACGCACCGTTCGGCGCCGGCGTCCTGGTGGGGCGCACGGACTGGCTCGACGCCGGCACCCCGCACCTGGCGGGCGGCGGCGCCGTCCGTGAGGCAAGGCTCGACGGCGTCAGCTGGGCCACCGGCCCGGCCCGCCATGAGGGGGGCTCCCCCAACGTGCTGGGTGCGGCCACCCTGGCCCGCGCCACCGAGGTCATCGCCTCCCTGGACCAGGACCGCTGGCACTCCCACGAGGCGGCCATCAGGTCCTACCTGGTGGACGGGCTGCAGAAGATCGACGGCGTCACGGTCCACCAGATCTTCGCCGACTCCGATGCGGCGACCGGCACCATCGGCGTGGTGAACTTCTCCGTGGCCGGCTACGACGCCGGACTCGTGGCGGCGTACCTTTCAGCCGAGCATGGCGTAGGCCTCCGGGACGGGCGGTTCTGCGCCCATCCGCTGCTGAAGCGGCTCGGCCTTCCGTCCGGTTCGCTGCGGGCCAGCTTCGGTGTGGGTTCCCGTCTTGAGGATGCCCAGCGGCTCCTCGCCGGCCTTGAGCAGCTCCGCCGCACGGGCCTGGGCTGGGACTACGTGGTGGATGCAGGACGCTGGGTTCCGGCCAACGATTCACGCATCTACCCGGAGTGGGCACCCAATACGCCCGGCACTGCAGGCGCAGCACCCTGCCTCGATGACTGAGCAGCAGCCAGTCTGACCTGCCGGCAGGCGCTGTCCCGCCATGGGGTAAATTCGAAGGATACCCATGGTGATCAGTTGAAGGAGGCCGCACGTGGCACGGGGTGGCCCCAAGCTTGAGCATGTGCGCCGGCTGGAGCTCGGACAGAGCTTCCAGGACGGCGGCGAACACTACCAGCGGGTTCGTCCCGGCTACCCTGGCGATTCGGCCGACTGGCTGGTCCCGCCCGGAGCCCGGGATGCCGTTGACGTGGGCGCCGGGACGGGAAAGTTCACTGCGCTGCTGCTTGCGCGGGGCCTGTCCGTCTCGGCTGTTGATCCGTCGGCGGACATGCTGGATCAGCTGCGTGCCCACTATCCGGCGGCAGTGGCAACCCAGGGTACTGCCGAGGCGACCGGCCTCGCCGACTCTTCGTTCGACGTCGTCAGCGTTGCCCAGGCGTGGCACTGGTGCGATCCGCTGCCTGCCAGCACCGAGCAGGCCCGGATCCTCAGGCCTGGCGGGACGCTGGGGCTGATCTGGAACCAGCTGGACACATCCGTCCCCTGGGTGCACAGGCTGTCCCGCATTATGCATGCGGGCGATGTTTACAAACCTGATTTCCGGCCGCTCGTAGGGCCTGAGTTTGAGGGCCTCGAGAGTCACCTGACCCGCTGGGAGGACAGCCTCAGCGCTGCAGACATCATGGAGCTGACCAAGTCGCGCAGCTACTACCTGCGGGCCGGCCAAGCGACCCGAAGCAAGGTCCTGGCCAACCTTGACTGGTACCTTCATGAGCATTTGGGGCACAGCGCCGACGAGGACATCAGCCTGCCGTACCTGACGCTGACATGGAGGGCCGTCAAGGCGTAGGCACCGGGTAGGCTTGGAGCCGTGAAGACCAGCGCCCCCTCCTCCTCCATTGAGGACTACGTCAAGGTCATCTATGGCTTTACCGAATGGCAGGACAAGCCCATCACGTCCTCCCAGCTGGCCCAGCGCCTGGGCGTGGCCAACTCGTCCGTCTCGGAGATGGTCCGCAAACTCAAGGACCAGGGGCTGGTGGACCATAAACCCTACAGCGCCATCACGCTCACGCCGGCCGGGATCCGGCTGGCTCTGTCCATGGTCCGCCGCCACCGGCTCATCGAGACCTACCTGGTGCAGGAGCTTGGCTACAGCTGGGACGAAGTCCACGACGAAGCCGAACTGCTTGAGCATGCGGTGTCGGACACGTTCATTGAGCGCATGGCAGCCAAGCTGGGCAACCCCGAGCGCGATCCCCACGGCGATCCGATTCCCACGGCGGATGGCGCAGTCCTGATGCCTGAGGCGCACCTGCTGGGCGAACTCGATCCGGGGCATACGGGCCGGATCACCCGGATCAGTGACGAGAACCCTGACCTGCTCCGGTACCTCGCCGCAGAGGAAATCGACCTCGACGCCGATGTGGAGGTCCTAGGCCGCAAACCGTTTGGCGGCGCCCTGGTTATACGGATCAACAACGCAGGACGGACCCGGGACTACGATCTGGCAGACGAGGTGACCGCCGCGCTCTGGGTCCACACCGACCACCCGCATGTCGGCTGCACGCTAGGTGCCGCTGAATGATGAGCGCTGCTGCGTGACCCGGGGAGGCATCCCGGAGTGGCGCGCCTGGCTTGCCGTGGCGGTTGGCGGACTGCTCGGGACGGAACTCCGTTACGGGTTGGGGCTCGCCTTTCCTGACCATACCGGAGCCGTGCCCTGGACCACATTGGGGATCAACGTTGCCGGGAGTTTTGTCCTTGCCACCCTGACCACCCTGTGGATCGCCCGGCCGCACACCGCCTTCTGGCTCCGCGCCGGCCTGGGACCCGGGCTGCTGGGTTCCTTCACCACGTTCTCTGCGGTAATTTTCTCGATTGACCAGCTGGCCAGGACCGAAGACCATCCGGTGTGGCTTGCTTACCTGGGCCTGTCCCTGCTGCTTGGCTTGGGCGCCGCGGCGGCCGGCTGGCGCACGGGGCGCGTGGTGGCGGACCGGGTGGTTTCGTGATGGGCACGGTCTCGTGACGGGCGCAATCCTGGTGGGGGTATTCGGAGTGGCTGGCGCACTGCTGCGGTTCGCCGTCGACAGCTGGTTCGCGCACCGTGCCGTTCGTCCCGGACCCACGGACCGCCGCGGCGGTAGCCGCGCCACGCCCCGGCACTGGCCCTGGGCAACGCTGGTGGTTAATGCCACGGGCTGCCTCATCATCGGGCTGTCCATCGGGATCACGGGGAAGCTCGGCATGGCGGCCGAGTGGCAGACGGCCGTCGCAACAGGCCTGGCCGGCGGGCTGACCACCTTCAGTTCCTGGACCACGGCTACTGTCCGGTTGCTGAGCGAGTCGCGGTTCGGAGCCGCAGCCCTCAACGTCGGCGCCAACCTGGCAGTGGGCTTTGCCGCCGCGGCAGTTGGCCTGGCCCTCGCCTCGTAGCCTCGCCGCTCCCCTCGTTTTGCTTCGGCACGGGGCCTGCCGGGTTTGGTGCCGTCCCGTATCGTTGAATCTGATGATTAGCAGACGTGACGCGGCAATTGCCCTTGATGTACCGATGGAAATGGCCCAGCGCCACGGCATCCCCAAACGCCTGAGCGAGGCGGAGCTGGGAGAAATCCTGGACAACCCGCCGGCCTGGCTGGTCCAGTCGAGGGCCAACCGTACCGGTAAGCGGCCGGTATGGGTCCACCTCGAATGCGCCGTCTGCGGCTACGAGGAAGCGGCCCGGCCCAAGAAATGGTGGCCCGAATTTACCTACGTCGTGTGCGAACATCATGCGCCTGCCGAGGTGCCCCGGCCGCAGGATGGCTTCATCAGGAGCGAGTTCGACGGCGTCGGCACCCGTTTCGTGGGCATTGCGGACGTCCCTGCACCGGCCTGATCCTGGCCATTACATTCAGCGCGGATCAGGCGTAGTTTACGAAGTGGGGCGGTCCCCGTCCCGTGTTGTAAGGAGCACGCCATGCCGGACAAATCACCACACCAGCAGCTGAACAAGAAGCCTGTCAAAACCATCAAGGAAAAACGCGCCGAGAAGAAGGCCAAGCACCCGACCGAGGGCGCCCAGGATCCCGTAGCGCACCTGAAGAAGCGGCGCTAGCGGTTAGCCGTTAGCGGCCATTTCCTCCGGTACGGCCACAAGGTCCAGTTCCTTGCCGTCCCGCAGCACGCTGACCGGCAGCGGCTGGCCGATTGCGTCGGCGAACAGCAGCTTCTGCAGGCTTTCGGCGTTGCTGACGGGGCGGCTTCCGGCTGTCAGGATGATGTCACCAGCCTGCAGGCCGGCCCGGTCTGCAGGCGACCCTGCCAGGACTTCCACCACCCTGAGTCCGTCATGCTGGCCCGTCCTGATCACGGCGCTGGTGCCGAGCCGGATGGGTGTGCTGACAACGCCCAGGTAGGCGCGCCGTACCCGGCCGTCATTCAGCAGCGCAGAGATGATCCGCCGCGTGGTGGTATTGATGGGGACAGCCAGTCCAAGCCCGGCGCCGGCCACCGCGGTGTTGATCCCCACGATCCGTCCGTATGAGTCCGCCAGCGCACCGCCGGAACTTCCTGGGTTGAGGGCCGCATCGGTCTGGATGACGTCCTCGATCACGCGCCGATTGTTGCCCTGCCATACGGGAATGGCCCTGCCCAGACCACTGACCACCCCTGCGGTGACCGACCCCGCAAGGCCCAGGGGATTCCCGACGGCGATAACCAGCTGGCCAACCCGCAACGTCTCTGCATCACCAAACTGTGCCGGTGCAACTTTAGGTGACCGCCCCCGGACCACCGCCAGATCGGACAACGGGTCCGCGCCCACCAGCTCAAGATCAGTCCTGCTGCCGTCGGCAAAGGCTGCGTGGCCCTGGTGTGTGCCGGCGACGACGTGCGAGTTGGTCAGCAGGTAGTCGTCTTCTGTGAAGAGCACCGCGGAGCCGGCACCCGCCCGGAACCGTCCGCTCCGCCGGGTGCCGGCCATTTCGATGGCCGCAACGTGCGGAGTGACTGTCTCAGCCACGCGCATCACTGTTCTCGAATACGCATCCAGTGCATCGTCGTCGTACTCTTCTTCACGGAATTCACGGACCGGGTCCATGGCGTGCCTCCTGGCTGCCTGTACTGGATCCGACACGTCAGTCCGCTACCGGATCTTATTGGGGACAACCATGGCGGTGCGGCCCGTAGTCCCCCGCCGGCTACGCCGTCGGTGAACAGCAAAGGACGGCCCCCGGAGCAATCCCGGGAGCCGTCCAATTCACTACTGCGACTTCCGAAGCTACATGTCATCGGCTTCGTGTCGCGGGCTCAGCATTATTTGTACGTCACTGATGCCCCGCTTGTAGCCGTCCAGTTGATGCGGCCACCCTGGTAGTCCTGGGCTACACCGCTGCCGGAGGCATACTCATTGGTGAGTGGGTACCCGAGGCGTCCTCCCTCGTATCCGGTTGAAGCCCAGGTCTGCCGGATTGCCCCCGTAATGTAGTGTGCGCCCGAGCCGGGCGACCACATCATGGTGCCCCGTTGGTAATTCTGGTACACACCGCCGTTGATCAGTCCCACCACTTCATCCGAGGTGGGGTAGCCCAGGATCCCACCTTCAAAGCCAGTTCCGGCCCAACCTTGGCGGATCGCGCCGACGACGTAGTGTGCACCGGTAGCCGGGGACCACAGGATGGTGCCCCGCTGGAAGTTCTGGTATACGCCGCCGTTGATCAGTCCTACAACTTCACCCGAGGTCGGGTAGCCGAGGAACCCTCCCTCATAACCTGTCCCGGCCCACTTTTGGCGGATCGAACCAAGAATATAGTGGGCGCCGCTGGCCTGGGACCACATGATGGTGCCCCGCTGGAAATTCTGGTATGCACCGCCGTTAACCAGTCCTCCCACCTGATCCGTGGTCGGATAGCCCAGAATGCCGCCCTCATAGCCCGTCGCCGCCCACTCCTGACGGACTGGACCGACAATGGAGTGCGCACCCGTGGCCGGGGACCAGATCACCGTGCCGGCCACATAGTTCCGGTAGCAGCCGCCGTTGACCAGACCGCAGACAATGTCGCCGGTTGGAGCGCCGAGGCCCGGGTTTGCTGCCGCCGCCGCGTTGATGGCTGCCGTGGCCTCAGCCGGAGGACCCGGCGGCGGTGGGGGCGGCGGGGTTGTCCCGGTCATCGCCTCGACGCCTTGGCGGACGGTGACAACGGGCAGGCCGCTGTTCTTCACGGCCGCCAGGTGGGCGTCCAGCGTGGCCGTGGAGGTGTTGTAGATACCTTGCCCGACGTTGGCTCCTACCTCGTGGTAGACGAGTACCAGCCAGGTGCCGTTGGTCTTCGCGGTGTTTATCCATGTCTGTACTTGGTCGGCAGTTGTAGTGTCAACGACGTTTTGTACAAGGATGTTATACGGATCAAACGTTGCCTTCGCGTTGAAGCCTTCGTCGGTGTTGCGCTGCGTAGCGTAGTAATTCTTCACTGCCGCAGTTGTCGTGGTGCTGGACGCCCCGAACGGGGACGCGAAGTCAAGCGCAGCTGTGGGGCCAAACATTCCCTGCAACACGGTCTTGCTTTGCGACAGCTCGGCATTGACCCGATCAGGGGTGAGAGTAGTCAGATCCGTGTGGCTGACTGTATGGGATGCTATCTGGTCACCTCGGCTGGCGAATTCCTGGAGTTGGTCCTGTCTCATGTAAGGCGGTGTATCGCCAATCGAGTTGGAAAAGATGTACATCGTGGCCGGAATTGCATACTTTTTCAGAATCGGCAGCGCATTGTCGTATTGGCTGGTCCACCCGTCGTCAAAAGTGACGCTGATCATGCCACCATCCGCGGCGTTGGCCGCGGGGACAGTTCCAAGAGAGGCACCGCCGAACACCATGGCAAAGGCGATGGGAGCCGTCAGCCACCTCGGTGGCAGCTGGGGTCCTCTCGCCGGGCCTTCTGCAACCGACGGGGGCCGCGAGGACCGTTCGTCACGGTCAGGCCTCCGCCGCAAGGTGCCGCCCAGCACCCTCATTCGATCCACAAGTTTCATCGTTCCCTCGCTTCTGCTCCGTCGTACTCGGTGCTGGCGGAAGGCCTACCTTTCCCAGTAGGTAACCCTCGCCTGTGTTTGAGCAGGCTCGGCGGTCCGCACCCGTGCAAGTGCCACGTTAATGTTTGACCGGCCAGTGCAGCGAGAGTAGCCACTACCTGTTTTACCCGTTGGCTGACACTTACAGGTACTGCAAACCTGGACCTGGGGACAAAGAAAAACACCCCGGTCCTAAGACCGGGGTGTTACCGATGACCCGACTCATCCGTGAAGGATGTCCCGACTCACCACATGTGGAGATGGGGGTGTGGAGATGGGGGGAATTGAACCCCCGTCCGATGTCGTGTTGTCAGGGCTTCTCCGGGCGCAGTTTGCGTCGGATTTTCTCGGCCCCAGCCATGCTGCAAACAGCTGGCTGATCCGGGCCCAGTCATCTAAGAGTCCCGTT
>JAHFUZ010000009.1 GCA_023264815.1 Arthrobacter sp.
CTCGCTGCAGGCCCAGTCCGTCGCGGCCCAGCCGGACCCCGAGGCCTACCTGGCGGCAGCAGCACAGGAGATCGTGGCCACCGCGAAGCTGATCTCCGCGGACCTGACCGCCCGCGGGTAGCCCGGACTCAGGCCACAAAATGAGTGCGGATCCCGCCCGGCGGGTCATAGACTCGTGCCAACTACGTCCGTAAGGGAGCTGGCGGTTGAAACTGGGCATACCGCGGGAACGGCATGAGGGTGAACGCCGTGTTGCCGCCACACCGGAAACAGTCACGCAGTTGGCGGGCCTTGGCTTCGAGGTCTTCGTTGAAGCGGGGGCCGGTGCCGCCGCCGGCCACTCAGACCAAGAGTATGACCACGCCGGCGCCCGCATTGTCCCGGCCCTCCACCCCGCTGACCTGGACATCCTGGTCCACGTCCGCCCGCTGGAACCCGCGACGGCGGCAGCCCTGAAAAAAGGTGCCGTCACCGTGGGCCTGGCCTCGCCGTCGTCCGAGCTGGCCACGGTGCAGGCGCTCGCCGAAGCCGGCGCCACCTCGTTCGCCTTGGAACTGGTGCCCCGCATCTCCCGCGCCCAGTCAATGGATGCGCTCAGCTCCCAGGCCCTGGTGGCCGGCTACCGCTGCGTGCTGGAGGCCGCCATCCGGTTCCCCCGCTTCTTTCCGCTGTACATGACGGCGGCCGGCACCGTCCCGCCCGCCCGCGTCCTGGTGCTGGGCGCCGGTGTGGCCGGTCTGCAGGCCATCGGCACCGCGAAACGGCTCGGCGCGCGCGTGTCCGCCAACGACATCCGCCCCGCCTCCGCCGATGAAGTGGCGTCCATGGGCGGCACCTTCATCAAACTCGACCTGGAAACGGCGGAGGCCTCCGGCGGCTACGCCCGCGAGCTCAGCGCCGACCGCGGCGCCCTCCAGCGTGAACTCCTCGCCCCGCATGTCGCGCATGCTGACGTCCTGATCACGACGGCGGCCGTCCCCGGCCGGCGCGCACCGCTCCTGGTGAGCCACCAGATGGTGGCGGCCATGCGGCCCGGTTCCGTCGTCGTGGACCTCGCCGCTGAGTCAGGCGGCAACGTGGAGGGCGCCGTTCCCGGCGAGGACATCCTGGTGCCCACCGCCGACGGCCAGGGCCACGTCACCCTGGTGGGGCTGAAGGACGCACCGTCCACCATGGCCTCGGACGCGTCCCGGCTCTACGCCAAGAACGTGGCCAACCTGATCGCCCTGATGGTCCGTGACGGGACAGTAGCCCCCGATTTCGACGACGACGTGATCGCGGGTGCCTGCCTCACGCACGACGGCGAAGTGCGGCATGCGCCCACGGCCGAAGCTTTGGCGGCGCTCGTTGAGGGGGGAATCTGATGGACGGCATGAGCCTGCTGACGGTCACCGTGCTGGCCGTGTTTGTGGGGTTCGAGGTGGTCTCGAAGGTCTCCAGCACCCTGCACACTCCGCTGATGTCCGGCGCCAACGCCATCCACGGCATCATCCTGGTGGGCGCCATCATCGTGGCCGGCCAGGCCGCCGATCCCTGGATCCTGGCCGTCGCGCTGCTGGCTGTGGTGCTGGCCACAGCCAACCTCGTGGGCGGCTTTGTGGTCACGGACAGGATGCTGCATATGTTCCATGCCCGGAAGGAACCCGTCCGTACGGGAGCAGCAGCCGGGGAGGACGGCAAGTGAGCCTCCTCGATCCGGTCTGGACCTCGCTGCTCTACCTGGCCGCCGCCGTCTTCTTCATCCTGGCCCTCCGCGGCCTCAGCTCACCACGCACAGCGCGCCGCGGCAACCTGATCGGCGCCTTCGGTGCGCTGCTCGCCGTCGTCACCGTGTTCCTCTCGGCGCGGCTGGAGAACATCCCCTGGATCATCGGCGCCATCGCGGTGGGAACGGCGGTGGCCGCCCCCGTGGCCAGACGCGTGAAGATGACGCAGATGCCCCAGCTGGTGGCCCTGTTCAACGGGGTGGGCGGCGGCGCCGCGGCACTGGTGGCGCTCCTGGAACTCAGCCACAACGCAGACCCCTGGGTGCGGCTGGCCATCGTTTTCACGCTCCTGGTGGGGGCCGTTTCCTTCGCCGGATCCGGCGTCACGTTCGCCAAGCTCCAGGAACTCATGACCACCCGCCCGGTGGTGTTCCCCGGGCTTCCCGTGGTGATGGCGGTGGTGCTGCTCGCCGCGGTGGGCACCGCCGTTGCCGTCGTCCTCACGGGATCCCTGCCACTCGCGGTGCTGCTCATGGTGCTGGGACTGGCCGCCGGCGCGCTGCTGGTGCTGCCGGTGGGCGGTGCCGACGTGCCCATCGTTATCTCACTCCTGAACGCCTTCACCGGCCTGGCCGTGGCCGCGTCCGGCGTGGTGCTGGGGAACGTCCTGCTGGTCGTCGCGGGCACGCTGGTGGGCGCCTCCGGTACCATCCTCACGCGCGCCATGGCCGCGGCGATGGGCCGCAGCGTGGCGGGCATCCTGTTCGGCGCCTTCAAGGGTGGCTCGACGGCGGGGTCCACGGCCGTGAGCGAACGCCCGGTCAGGTCCTCCAGCGCAGAAGACGTGGCGGTGCTCCTGGGGTACGCGCAGCGGGTGATCATCGTGCCCGGCTACGGGCTGGCCGTGGCGCAGGGCCAGCACACCGCGGCGGAACTGGCGCAGGCCCTGGAGGACCGCGGGATTGACGTCGACTTCGCCATCCATCCCGTGGCAGGCCGCATGCCCGGGCACATGAACGTGCTTCTGGCCGAGGCCAACGTGCCGTACGAGTCGCTCAAGGAAATGGGTGAGATCAACTCCGAATTCCGGACCGCCGACGTCGCGCTGGTGGTGGGCGCCAACGATGTGGTGAACCCGGCAGCGAAGACATCCTCCGGCTCACCCATCTACGGGATGCCCATCCTGGAAGTGTCCGACGCCCGCCAGGTGATCTTCCTGAAGCGTTCCATGCGGCCCGGATTCGCCGGCATCGAGAACGAACTCCTGTATGAACCGCAGACGTCCCTGCTCTTCGGCGACGCCAAGGATTCACTCGCCAAGGTGCTGGGAGCCGTGAAAGCGCTCTAGCAAGTACGCTGTCAGCACAGGCACATTCGACGTCACCGAAGGACACCATGACTGCCAGCAGCTCCACCGACCTCAAACGCCCGGCCATCATCATCAACCCTGCCAAACCGGTGGAGGTTGACGTGAAGGCGCTCGCGGCCAAGCACTGCGCGGAGAACGGCTGGGGCGAGCCCATCTGGCTGGAAACCACCAAGGAGGACCCGGGGGTCGGCCAGGCGAAGGAGGCACTCAAGCTGGGGGCCGACGTCGTCATTGCCGCCGGCGGCGACGGTACCGTGCGGTGCGTTGCCGAGGTCCTGGCCGGCGGCGATGTGCCCATGGGGCTGCTCCCGTTCGGGACGGGCAACCTCCTGGCCAGGAATCTGGGCATGGACGTCACGGACTTCGACGGGGCCATGGCCGGTGCGCTGGCGGGAACTGAGCGGAAGATCGATGTGGTCCGCGCCCGCCGCCAGGACCCGGACAAGGAACAGGTCTACCTGGTCATGGCCGGCGTGGGCTACGACGCCACCATCATGGCCGACACCAACGAGGACCTCAAGGACAAGGTGGGCTGGCTGGCCTACGTGGATGCCGGCATCCGGAACCTGCCCGGGAAGCCGGTGAAGGCCACTATCACCGTCGACGGCAAGGAGGTGGTGCACCGCGGTGTCCGCAGCGTGATGGTAGGCAACTGCGGCAAGGTCCAGGGCGGGCTGGAGATTTTCCCCGACGCCAAAATGGATGACGGTCTCCTGGATGTTGCCGTGCTGGCCCCCCACCATGGCAAGCTGGGCTGGCTCTCGGTGATCGCCGGCATGATCGGCAAGGGGCGCGGCAAGGACTCCGCGGTGGAGTTCTTCCAGGGCAAATCCGTGGAAATCACTCTGGAGCACAACGACGACTACCAGCTCGACGGCGACCACGAGGGCGACGGCAAGCACGTGGTGATGACCGTCGACCCCGGGGCGCTCACCGTCCGCCTGTAACCTGCCCAACTGCTGCCTACATGGGGTGGGCCGGGGCGGGACGGTGGGCCAGGATTTCCGCGAGCTCTGCGAGCCGGTGCGCGCGGGCGGACTCGGCGGGGGTGAACGGCTCGCCGGGACGGACAAAGGTGATGGGTCCGTGCCAGGCGGTGGGGATTTTCAGGAGCGTCCCGGCGTCGTGCTTCTCCAGCACAGCCTCCGACGGCGTGAGGACCCGGGCATGGAGCAGTTCGGCGACGGCGAGGGGCAGTTCGTCCGGGGCGGCCGCGATCCGGGCCGCGAGGCTGAGCGCCTTGGTCTGCCCGTCTGCCATGGCCAGGGCGGTGGTGGGCCACACGTGGGAACGGGAGCCGCCGCCGTCGTGCAGTGCCTCCAGCAGCTGCCGTTCACTGACGTTCCCCGGGGCGGAGAGGACAAACTCGTCCAGCACGCCGCCGGCCACGGGGTGCACGTGGATGCTCAGGATGTTCGTGTCCAGCCGTGCCAGCGCCCGGGTGACCTTTTGAAGCGCGCCCGGCTGGTCGTGCAGGACAGTGCGCGCCCGCCAGAGAGCCGGGGCGGTGCCGAGTTTCCTGCGGTGCCGGAGCGCCGGCGCGTGCAGCCAGCCCCGCAGGATCCGGGCAGCGGACGGTTCAGCCACCCAGATCACCAGCACGGTGGCGGTGAGGGTGAGGACCAGGACCTTGGCCAGGTACGGCAGGTGCGTTTCCACCACCGCGGCGTGGACCAGGAGCTCGATGGGGAGCATCACGGCCACGTTGGCCACTGTCAGGCGGGTCTTGGTGGGTTCCGGCATCAGGCCGCAGACTTCGCAGCTCAGGTCAGCCGCGGCCGGGGTGCTGGCGGCGTTTACGGCGTTGCGCTTCATGCCTCAAGGATCACAGTTCGGTGTTTCTACGGTGTTGCCCTGCCGTTCCAGTCATGGGAACAGGCGGCGGCGTAGGATCGGTGTGGACGTCAGCGCGGCCGCCCGTCAGTGACGTACCACTGGTCCTGCAGGAAGGCGCCCTCCGCACGTGAAGTTCCTCGCTGAGATGTTCAGCATTGCCCCGGCCAACAAAGACCACCACCCGGCCATCCGTTGCGCCGTGGGCATTTTTGTCCCGCTGCTCACCCTGGTTCTGCTGGACCGGCTGGACCTGGCCATCTTCGCGTCCTTCGGCGCGTTCGCGGGGATCTACGGCCGCGGCGAGCCGCACGCCACGCGCTTTGTGGTCCAGCTCCGGGCCGGCGCGCTCATGCTTCTGGTGATTCTGCTCGCCGCCTTCACGGCACGGGCCGCCCCGGCCTGGGGGATCGATGCCCCGGCCGCAGGCTGGCTCCTGGTCCTGGCCACAACGCTCGTGGCGGGGTCCTGTTCGGTGACCATCGCCTGGCTGCGCCTGCGCCCCGCCGGCTCCCTGTTCCATATTTTCGCTTTTGCGGCCATCGCCTCCGTGCCCCACCAGCCACCGTTGTGGCAGGGAATGCTGGTGGCGGTCCTCACCACTGCCCTTTCACTGGTGATCGGATTCTCGGCCCGCATCCTGCCCGGCCACCGCAGCCCCTGGGTGTGGCCGGCGCCCATCCGGCGGACCGCCGGTGAGCGGCGGGCGGCATGGCTGGAAGGCTTCGGTTACCTCGTGGCGGCCGGGCTGGCGGGTTCCCTGGCAACACTTGCCGGGCAGTGGCTGGGTTTTGGGCATGCGTACTGGGCCATGGTGGCGGTAGTGGTTCCGCTCGTCGGGCACACCACGGTGCACCGGGTCCGCCGCGGCGTGCAGAGGATCATTGGCACGGTGCTGGGGCTGGCGTTGCTCGCGGCCATCCTGCTGCTGGGCCTCTCGCCCTGGCAGACCGTGCTGGTCATCGCGCTGTGCCAGTTCGGCGCAGAGCTCTTCATCGCCCGCCAGTATGTGCTGGCCCAGCTGTTTGTGACCCCGCTGGCGTTGATCTCCACGCTGCTGGTGGTTCCCGCATCGCCCACGGTGCTGCTCCGGGACCGCATCATCGAGACGCTGATTGGAGCCGCCGTCGGAATTGCCGTGGTGCTGGCACCCGCCCTGTGGCGGCGCCTGCGCCGCGTGTAGTCTGGAAGTCACGCTCATACCATTCAATGGAAGTGATTAGCATGGCCAACTCCGCATCGGGGGATTCTGTGGTGGACCGCGTGGTCCGCGTGATCTCGGCGTTTCCCGAGGGAACCAGCAGCCTGCAGCTCTCCGATCTGGCCCACCGCGCCGGACTCCCGCCGGCCACCGCCCACCGTCTGGTTCGGCAGCTGGCCGGGCACGGCCTGCTGGAAACGGGCGACGGCGGAGCGGTGCGCCTGGGGCTGCGGCTCTGGGAGCTGGTGAACCGCAATTCGCCCACCCTCGCGCTGCGGCAGGCTGCCATGCCGTTCATGGAGGACATCCAGCAGGTCCTGAACCAGAACATCAACCTGGCCGTCCTGGACGGCTGGGAGGCCCTCTTTGTGGAGCGGCTCTCCCGCCGCGGATCCGTGGCCAACCGGGCCCGGGTGGCCGGCAGGATGCCCGTCCACATCTCCTCGGCCGGGCTCGCCCTGATGGCATTCCAGGACAAGGCCACCCAGCGGGACTACCTGAAGCAGTTCGCGGATCCGGGGGGAAGGGTGCAGGCCGAAGCCGTGCGCGCCCAGCTGGCCGAAACCTCCCGCCAGGGCTTCGCGCAGCTGGCCGGCGTGGTTGATCCGGACACCTGGGGCATTGCTGTGCCGGTGCTGAACGGACGCCAGGCCGCCGTGGCGGCCCTGGGTGTTGTGGTGCCTCTGCACGAGGTCCGGCTCCAGGCGCTGGTTCCCGCGCTGCAGACCGCGGCGCGGGGCATTGCGCGCCGGCTCGACTCGGCGCAGGGCTGACCGTCATTCCGTTGAACGGAATTGCTATAACGCTTGGGGTGTTGCCCGGCCCACACTGTTAGCAGACCCACTCAACGGCCCGCCGGCAGCGCCGGGCCCCGCAGCGAAGCGAGAATCAGCCATGGCAGCACGCAAGATCATCACCACGCAGGTGGCCATCATGGGCGCCGGCCCCGCGGGCCTGATGCTCTCCCACCTGCTGGCGAAGGCCGGCATCGAATCCACCGTGATCGAGGTCCGCAGCCACCAGGACATCTCCGAAACAGTCCGCGCCGGAATCCTGGAGCACGGCACCGTTAACCTCCTCGTGGACAGCGGAGTCTCGGACCGCGTGCTGCGCGACGGGGACCGGCACGACGGCATCGAACTACGATTCAACGGCGAAAGCCACCGCATCGACTTCAAGGACCTCGTGGGCGAATCCGTCTGGCTGTACCCGCAGACAGACGTGTTCGTGGACCTCGCCGCTCGGCGGAAGGCCGACGGCGGCGACGTCCGCTACAGCGTCACGGACACCACCGTCCACGACCTGGAGGGCAAACCGAAAGTCTGGTTCACCGACTCCGACGGTGTGGAGTACGAGATCCAGGCTGAATTCCTGGTGGGCGCCGACGGTTCACGCAGCCACTGCCGGTTCCAGATCCCGGAAGCCAACCGCAAGTGGTACTTCCACGAGTACCCGTTCGCCTGGTTCGGCATCCTGGCCGAGGCCCCGCGCAGCTCCGACGAGCTCATCTACGCCAACTCGGACAACGGCTTCGCCCTGATCAGCCAGCGGACCGAGACCGTCCAGCGGATGTACTTCCAGTGCGATCCCAAGGAGAACGTGGCTGAGTGGGACGACGACCGGATCTGGGCCGAATTCCGCAGCCGCGTCAACGGCAACGGCTTCGAGCTCAAGGAGGGGCCGGTCATCGACAAGATGGTCCTGCCGTTCCGCAGCTTTGTGCACACCCCCATGCGGCACGGCAACCTGTTCCTGGCCGGCGACGCCGCCCACACGGTTCCGCCCACCGGCGCCAAGGGCCTGAACCTGGCCATCCACGACGTCAAGATGCTGTTTGAGGGTCTGGAGTCCTTCTACGGGTCCGGCTCCACCGCGCTGCTGGACTCCTTCAGCGACCGTGCCCTGGAGCGTGTGTGGAAGGCCCAGCAGTTCTCCTACTGGATGACCACCATGCTGCACACACCAACTGACGCGGACGATTTCTCCCGCGCCCGCCAGCTCGGCGAACTCAACTCGGTGGTGTCGTCCCGGCACGGCATGGCGTACCTGGCCGAGGCCTACACCGGCTGGCCCGGCCGCAGCTAGCCTAGCCGCGGCTAGCCCAGCCGTCCGCCGGAGGCTTCGAGGTAGCAGGAGCCGCACAGGGATTCGTACCAGACGTCCTGCCCGTCGATGGCCACCTGGTCGCCGTCGAACACCACCTCGTTGCCCATCCGCCGGGTGTTGAAGATGGCCTTGCGCCCGCACCGGCAGATGGTCTTGAGCTCCTCCAGCGTGTGCGCCACCTCCAGGAGCCGGCGCGATCCGGGGAAGGCGTGGGTGAGGAAGTCGGTCCTGATGCCGTAGGCCAGCACCGGGACGTTGTCCAGGACGGCGATGCGGAACAGGTCATCCACCTGGTCCGGGGAGAGGAACTGCGCCTCGTCCACCAGCAGGCATGCCACCGGCTTCTGGTCCACGTGCTCCAGGAGGGCGTCGGGGTCATCACCCGCGGCATGGGCGGCGAAGAGGTCCCGGACGGACGTGGTGGGGGAGATCAGGAAATCCACGGACCGGGTCATGCCCAGCCGGGACACGATGTCCGTGTCGCCTTTGGTGTCCACATCGGGCTTGGCCAGCAGGACCCTCTGGCCCCGCTCCTCGTAGTTGAAGGCAGCCTGCAGGAGTCCGGTGGACTTGCCGGAGTTCATGGCGCCGTAGCGGAAGTAGAGCTTGGCCAAGGGGGTCCTTTCATAGGGTCCGGCTATTGATCCTATGCTTTTGAGCCCCGGGAATTCTCGCCTGGACCCCAGAGCGGGACGTCAGACAGTGTAGCCGCGGGCAATGGTGGAAAGGCCGGCAGGTCTCATGGCCTGCCCGCGGGCAACGGTGCAGCCTCGGGCCCGGGCGCTGCCTCCGCGATTGTCACTGTGCCGGGGAAGCCGGCGCGGCGCCTCCCGGACGGTCCCGCACCGGATTTTCCAGCTCCACGTCTGCCCGACCGGCCATAGACGAGGTACATGGTCAGGCCGGTGATAACCATCAGCAGCACAGTGTAAACGAAGGTGTTTGCCACGCCCTCCACCCCTTCGGCGCCGTCTGTATTGGCTTTGATGACCAGGCCAAGCGGCTGGACGAGGGGGTGCGCCAGGAAGATCGCCGTGTCGTAGTCATCCAGCAGGCTGTTGAAGTTCAGGGCTGCGATGGCCGCGGCAGCGGGAAGCACCAGGGGCAGCAGGATGCGCCGAAAGACGTAGAGGGTCTTGGCGCCCATGATGGCTGCGGCCTCCTCCAGCGATGAGTTCACCGACGCGAACGAGGCCTTGAGCATACGGAGGGTGAAGGGGATCTTCACCGTCACGAAGGCGATCAGCAGAATCACCGTAGTGCCCGTCAATACGGCGCCTCCCACCAACGGGTTCGGGTGGTCGTAGCTGATGATGAGCCCCAGGGCGAGCAGGGCTGAAGGCAGGATCCACGGGATGTGGAGGAGGTACTCGAACAGGGAGCTGACCCAGTTTCGGTACTTCTGCAGGAGCCGGGCCACGAACAGCAGGCCGCCCACGGCAATCACCGCGGCGAGAGCGCTGTAGACGACGCTGACAACAAAGGGCCGCAGGCCGGATTCCTGGGTCAGGACGCGGACGTAGTTATCCAGCGTCAGGCTGCCCGGCGAGAGCTGCCCGGTCTGGATGGCTGCCCCATCGGCGAACGAATACAGCACGATCAGCAGCACGGGCAACGTGTACACGGCGAACAGCAGGTAGGCGGTCAGGTGCACCGCAATGTTGGCTACCGGGTTGGTGATCTGTTGCTTCCGTAGGGCCGACGAAACTTTGGACACGGAAAAGTACGTGCCGCCCTTCTCCAGCCGTGTCATCACGGCCAGCATCAGGATAGTGGCCGCGCCCAGGATGACAGCCAGGAGCGCCGCCAAATCCCGCGAAGTGGGGCTGTTGGTGAACGTCAGGATCATGGGCGTGATGGTCTGGAAATCGCGGCCGCCCAGGACCTGCGGCGCGCTGAGTGCCCCCAGCCCGGTCAGGAAGGACAGGATGGTGACTGCAAACAGCGTGGGCTTGAGCATGGGCAGGACCACCCTGCGCAGGATGGTCCAGCTGGAGGCGCCGAGGTTCTTGGCGGCCTCGATGGTCTGGTAATCCACGCCCCTGAGTGCGTTGGCAACGAACAGCATGTGGTTGGTGGTGGTGGCGAACGTCATTACCACCAGGACGGCGAAGAAGCCGGAGAACCACGCCGCGTCCATGCCAGGGAACACCTGGAGGAGCAGGGAGGTGATAATTCCCTTGTCCCCGTAGATAAACTTGTACCCTGCCGCCAGCACGATGCCGCCGTAGATGAACGTGGTGGCGTAGCCCAGGAAAAGAATCCTTGAGCCGCGGATCCTGAAGTAATGCGTGACCAGCACAATGAAGATGCCCACCACGTTCACCGTGATTGACAGTGCCACCGCGAGCATAAAGCTGTTGCCGAGGGACTTCATGGCGCGCTGGGAGGAGAACAGCTTCTCCGCGGCCCGGCCTGAGAAGTTCCCGTCCGGGAAGAACGTGGCGATCAGGACGTTCACGTTGGGCCAGACCAGGAATGCGGCGATAAACCATGTCAGCACCGCTCCCACGATCAGGATGAACGGGGAACGGAGCATGCTTTTCGCGGAGGATCCGCCTCTGGAAGACCCGCTCATGGCAGGGTTACCGCCGGTTCCCGCCTGTCCAGGGCCCTGCCGGTGTCAGGATGGTATTGCAGCACGTGGCCCGGCTGGACGTACACGGTGGCTTCCGCTCCGGCCTCCGGGTGGGCGGCGCCGTCTTCCTTCACGAGCAGCCGAAGGTCCGCGCCATGGCTCCGCACAATGTAGCGGCTGTGGAGCCCGTGATAGGTGCGTGAAACCACTTTTCCGGAAAGCCCGACGGCGGTGCCCCCAGTGGCGGGCTGCGTCAGTGACGCCTTTTCCACCCGAAGGTAGGAGTTGGCGGTGGGGCTGAGGCCCGCGCCGGAGAGCCTGTTGAGCTCAGCGATGAACTCCGGGGTCAGCGGCGAACTGTCACCGATGAAGTTGCAGACAAATTCGGTGGCGGCGTCGTCGTAAATGGACTGCGGTGTGCCCACCTGTTCCACCACGCCCTTGTTGAAGACAGCCACCCTGTCACTCATGGCCAGGGCTTCATCCTGATCGTGCGTGACGTACACGGTAGTAATGCCGAACTCACTCTGCAGGTCCTTGAGCTGCTGCCGGAGCTGGTGCCGGAGCTTGGCGTCAAGGTTGGACAGCGGCTCGTCCAGCAGGAGAATCTTGGGCCGCAGCACCAGTGCCCGGGCCACGGCCACGCGCTGTTGCTGGCCACCGGAAAGCTCCGCCACATTCTTGTGCAGTTGTTCATCGCTGAGCTCCACCCGGCGGGCAATGTCGCGAACCAGGCGGTCGCTCTCGGCGGTCTTTTCTTTCCGCACCCGAAGCCCGAAGGCGATGTTCTCCCAGACGCTCATGCTGGGGAACAGGGCATAGTTCTGGAACACCATGCCCACCTGCCGTTTGTCGCTCGGAAGACGGGTGACATTCTTCCCGTCCACATGGACCGTCCCGGCAGACGGCTCGATGAAACCCGCCAAGGTGCGCAACGCCGTCGTCTTCCCGCATCCGGACGGACCAAGCAGCGTGAAGAACTCGCCGGGTTTGACGTGCAGGTCAAGGTTCGGGATGGCTACGAAATCGCCGAAGGTAACTTCGATGTTGTCTAGGCGGATCATGTGTACCTGTCTGGGGAAAGCCGGCTGGCCCGGCAGCGGTGCGGGGACAAAGCGGTAGGGGGCCCTACTGCATGTATTCGAGCTCGATCTTCTCCACCCAGGCGCCCATGTTCTCCTGGACGAATTCCCAGTCGATATCCTGCTGCTTCACTGTGGCGAAGAACTCCACCACGTCAGGATTGGCCTGCTCTGCCGCGACCTTGTTGACCGGCATCGAGTTGAACTGCTTGGCAAAGGCGGCCTGGACGTCGGCGCTGCCAAACCAGTCGATGAACTTCACGGCCTCAGCCTTCTTGTCCGTGCCCTTCACCAGGGCGATCTGCTCCACGGCGAGCGGAACGCCAACGGAGGGGACAACCGTTTCGGCGTTGACTTTGAAGGTCTTTTCACGGTCGGCAATGATCGAGGACGGCATCTGGCCCATGTCCACTTCGCCGGAGGCGATCCGTGCGAAAAGGTCGGTCTTGGCCACAGCCGGGCTGCCGTTCTTGAAGTACTGCTCAACCTGCTTCCAGCCCTCGTCCGAGATGCCAAGGTCACCGGAATCGTCCTTATAGCGGGAGAGGATGCCGGCGAAGACCAGCTGGGCTGTTGCCGTTCCCAGCCCGGTGACCCGCTCGTAGCGGGATTTGAACTCGTCCTTGGTCCAGAGGTCTGTCCAGTCCTTGGGCGCGGTGTCGCCGCTGAACTTGTCGGCGTTGTAGCCGAGGAGGATGGCCTGCTTCACCAGCGGCCAGTACGACTTGCCGTCGCCGGTATCCCCTACGGCCGTGTCCACATCGCCGGCCCAGGCCGGATCGAAGGGCTCGAGGGCGCCGGCGGCCTTGATCTGGGCGAAGTACATGTTGTTCAGCCCGAAGGCGACATCGGCAATCGGGTTGTTCTTTTCCGCAATGAGTTTGTTGGTGGCGTCTGCGCCGCCGGCTCCCACTATCTCGATCTTGAAGCCGGCTTTTGTTGCCTCTGCGGTCAGCCAGTCGCCGCGGCCTTCTCCGTTGGAGTTCGTGTAGACCACCAGGGTTTCGCCGGAAGGAGACGTCGAGGAGGGAGCCTCGGACGCTGCCGGGGTTGCAGTACCGGCGCCGCAGCCGGCTAACAGGGTCGCGGCGACTGCGGCCGCCATTAAAGTCTGGAATTTACGCACGATCAGGACTCGTTTCTGTACTCGGCTCGGAGTATGGTCCGGCAAGCCTATAGCTGGACTCGACTAATGGGGGCCTTTATCGCTATCAATTCGATAAACAGCCAGGCTGTCGAGTCTGGCCCCATCGCCGCAACATTCAGGGCACAGTGCGTAAACGCGCGGTGAACGTTGCGAAGCAGGTGGGCCGGAGTGCGAAGGCGGGTCCCGCCGTCGTCAGTCCTGGTTGAGCGTTTCGGTGAGGTGGTGCGTGGGGATCCTGTCCCGGTCATAGGTGATTTCGGTGTAGCCGTGCGGCTCGGGCTGGCCGGTGGGGCTGAGGTTCACGAACACGATCTGCTCAATGGTGAGGATGCTCTGCCGGGTGATCATGTTGCGGACTTCGGCCCGCATGGTCAGCGACGTGCGGCCGAAGCGGGTGGCCGTCAGGCCCATCTCGATCAGGTCGCCCTGGACGGCGGAGCTGACGAAGTTGATTTCGGAGATGTACTTGGTCACTGCGCGCCCGTTGCCGAGCTGGAGGATGGCGTAGATCGCTGCTTCCTCGTCGATCCATTTCAGCAGGCTTCCGCCGAACAGTGTGCCGTTGGCGTTGAGGTCCTCGGGCCGCACCCATTTGCGTGTCCGGAAGGTGATGTCTGCTGATTCCATAGGGCGAGGTTAGCGGACGGGGCCGCGCGGTGCGCAGTGCCGGGCGCCGTGTGACGCGACTCAGGCCATGGCGGTGTGCGCGGCACTGTGCGAGTCGATCAGCTTCGCGTAGCAGTAGGAGTGCTCCACACCGATGTAGGCGCCAAAGTTGGGCACGGGGTCAAACCCGGAGTTCTGGTAGAAGTTCCGGCCGTCAGGCTGGGCCGAGCCCGCCTCGGCCTTGATCCGGGTGATTCCCTGCTTGCGCGCTTCGGCTTCGAGGGCCGCCAGGATGGAGCTGGCCACGCCGGAGCCGCGCGTGTATGGCAGCACGTAGAGCCGCTTGATCTCCGCTGTGCTCTCGTCCAGGAGCCGCAGCCCGCCGCAGCCCACGGGCTGGCCTGAACCCTTGTCGTACGCCACGAGGAACACGGCGCAGTCAGCGCCCGACGGCGGGGTCCCGGGTTCGTGGTCAGGCGTACCAAAGCGGGCGTCCAGTTCGGCCTGCTGGGCCCTCCGCAGATCGGCGCCCACCGGGTTGGCCCAGGTCACGGCCCTGATGTTGAGACGGGGGTTGGTCTGCATGACTGCCTCGATTCGCCGAAGGGTTATGCCTGACAAGCCTAAGGGGGCAGGGTTACCGCGGTGTTTCCTCCGCGTAAGCGGGCAGATAACAGCGCGCCCGGCCGGGGCCGGCGGTACCGGGCGTTACTGGCGGACCAGTGTCCGCAGGAGCTTGAGCGCCACGGAGATGGAGGCGATGTCCACCTGGCCGGGGCTGGTGACCTCGGCGAACGTGTCCTTGATGCGTGCCAGCTGCTCCTGGTGGCCGCGCTCCCACGCCACGATGCGTTCCACGGCGTCTGCCCCGGGCGGGGTGTCCAGCTGCATCACCGCAATGGTCATGTCCGCAACGGCCGAATAGACGTCGTCCCGCAGGGCAGCCCGGGCAAGCGTTTCCCAGCGGGATTGGCGCGGCAGGTCGGTAATGCGCAAGAGCAGGTGCGCGGCGTCAATCCGTTGGAAGACCGTGTAGTACAGGTCGGCGATGGTGGTGATGGGCTCCGGGACCTGTTCGGACACCAGGGAAATGTCCAACAGTCCGAAGCTTTCCAGCAGGTCCGAGGCACGCACGGCCACGTCCTCCGGCAGGCCCACGGAGCGGTAGTGCGTCAGGCGGTCGTGCACGCGGTCCACATCGGAGCCGCGCAGGTAGTCCGACGTCCTGGTGCGGAGCAGGTCCAGGGTGGGCATGATCCGGCCCAGAGCGGTGCCGATCGGCTGGTCGCGGTGATCGTGGGTGACATACCAGCGCGTGGCGCGGTCCAGGACACGGCGCATGTGGATGGCCATCTCGGCGGCCTGCTCACTGGGCACATCAGGCGGCATGGCCGCGAGCCGGTCCATGATCCAGGGCAGGTCGAAGGCTTCGCGGGCCACCACGAAGGCCCGGGCCACCGCCGCTGCCGTGGCAGTGGTTTCCTCCTTGGCCCGGAAGGCAAAGGTAATGCCGCCGAGGTTGATCATGTCGTTGGCCACCACGGTGCAGATGATCTGGCGGCGCAGCGGGTGGGAGTCCAGTTCGGCTGCGAAGCGTCCGGACAGCTGGTGGGGAAAATAGGTGCGCAGGGTTGTCCTGAACCACGGATCGTCGGCGAGGTCGCTGGCGGTGAGTTCTTTGGCGAGTTCGATCTTTGCGTAGCCGGCAAGGACGGCCAGTTCGGGCGAGGTCAGACCCTTGCCGGAGCCCAGCCGTTCGTTGAGCTGGTCTGTTTCGGGCAGGGCTTCCTGTTCGCGGTCCAGGTCGGAGGCCTTTTCGAGCCAGTCCATGGCCCGTTCGAAGCCGGGGCTCCATTCCAGGACAAGGTGCCTGTCGTTGAGCAGGAGGACATTCTGGTCGGTGTTGTTGGCCAGCACCAGCCGGGACACTTCATCCGTGAGCGAGTGCAGGAATTCGCTGCGTTCCGAGGCCGCCATGCGCTGCGCGGCAATCATCCGGTCCACAAAGATCTTGATGTTGACCTCGTGGTCCGAGCAGTCCACTCCGGCGGAGTTGTCGATCGCATCCGTGTTCACCAGGGTTCCGCCCAGGGCGGCCTCAATCCGGCCGCGCTGGGTGATGCCGAGGTTGCCGCCCTCCACGATCACCCGGGCACGGACCTGGTTGCCGTCAATTCTGAGGGGATCGTTGGCTTTGTCGCCCACATCGGGGTTCCGCTCGAAGGATGCCTTGATGTAGGTCCCGATCCCGCCGTTGTAGAGCAGGTCCACCGGCGCCTTGAGAATGGCCTGCAGGAGGGCGTGCGGCGGCAGGGTGGTTGTTCCTGGCGGCAGCGCGAGGCAGGTCCGGACCTGGTCGGTGATGGGAATCGCTTTCGCGGCGCGGGAGTGGACGCCGCCGCCGGCGCTGATCAGTGCCGTGTTGTAGTCGGCCCAGGATGAGCGCGGCAGGGCAAACAGCCGCTGGCGCTCGCCGAAGGAGGCTCCGGCGTCGGGAGCGGGATCCAGGAAGATGTGCCGGTGGTCAAAAGCCGCCACGAGCCTGATGTGCGGTGAGAGCAGCATTCCGTTGCCGAAGACGTCCCCGCTCATGTCCCCGATTCCGGCCACCGTGAAATCCTGCACCTGCGGATCCTTGCCCAGGACGCGGAAGTGCTGCCTGACCGACTCCCAGGCGCCGCGGGCCGTGATGCCCATCTTTTTGTGATCGTAGCCCACCGAGCCGCCGGACGCGAAGGCATCGCCGAGCCAGAAGCCGTACTCGGCGGCCACGGCGTTTGCGGTGTCGGAGAAGGCTGCGGTGCCCTTGTCAGCGGCCACCACGAGGTAGTAGTCGTCACCGTCGTGGCGGACCATCAGGGGCGGCGGCACCACTTTCTCCCCGGCCGGGGTGACCACCAGGTTGTCCGTCAGGTCCAGCAGCCCGCGGATGAAGATCCGGTAGCATTCGGTTCCTTCCGCGAACCAGCCGGCCCGGTCCGCCGCCGGATCAGGCAGCCGCTTGGGATAGAAACCACCCTTGGCCCCGGTGGGGACAATCACGGAGTTCTTGAGGTTCTGGGCCTTGACCAGGCCCAGCACTTCCGTGCGGAAATCCTCGCTGCGCTCCGACCACCGCAGGCCGCCCCTGGCCAGTTCCCCGAAGCGCAGGTGGACGCCTTCCACTCGGGGCGAGTAGACCCAGATCTCGTACTTCGGGCGGGGAAACGGTGCGTTGGCGATGGCCGCCGGGGTGAGCTTAAAGCTCAGGTGCGGCTTGTCCTGGAAGTAGTTGGTGCGCAGTGTGGACTCGATCAGGTTCATGAAGGTGCGGAGCAGCCGGTCCGCATCCAGGACCGGGACCGCCTCGATGGCCGCCAGGAGTTCGCTGCGCGCCGCAGCCGTAGCCCGGAACCGGGCAGGTGCGTCCAGGGCGGGATCAAACTTTGCCTGGAAGAGGGCCAGCAGCGCGCGGGTTGCCCGGACATTGGCCTTGAGGGTCTCGGCCATGAATCCGTAGGACGTGGTGGTGCCCAGCTGCTGCAGGTACTTGGCATAGCTGCGCAGGAGGGCCGCCTGCCGCCAGCCCACGCCCTCCCTGATGACCAGGGCGTCGATGGCATCGGACTCGCTGTCCCCGCGCATCGCCGCTCGGAATGCCTCGGCCAGCAGCCCGTTGCTGGCTTCGGGATCCACGCCGGCCGGATAGGTCACGTTGAGGTCGTAGAGGAACAGGCCCTGGCCCGTGGCGCGGTGGATCTCGAACGGCCTCTGGTCCACCACCTCCAGGCCCAGGTTGTGCAGGAACGGCAGGATGTGGCTGAGGCTCCGCGGCCGGGTCAGGTAGAGGCGGATCCTGGCTTCGCCGGGCAGTTCCGTGCCGCCCGGCGGCCGGGAAACCGCCAGCAGCGGGTCATCCATCGGCCGGCCGCCGGTGCCGTCCAGGTCGAAGGCCTCGAAGCTGGTAATGTCACGGAGCGCCTCCTCCGGCCGGTAGTCGGCACGGTAGGCCGGCGGAAACGCGTCGGACCACAGGCGCGAGATCCGCGCAGCCTCCCCGGCAGGAAGACGGTCGCGGAGCAGGTCGTCCAGGCCTTCGGCCCAGGTGCGGGTGGCGGCGATGAGGTCCTGCTCAAGGCGGGCAGCATCGACGACTTCGGTGGCTTTGGCCGTCCTGATCCGGAAGAAGATCCGGGCCATGGGGGATTCTGAGAGCCGCACTTCGAATTCGATGGACGAGGGGCGGAAGGCGTGCGTGAACACCTGCTCCATCAACAGCCGGACGGCGGTGCTGTACCGTGTGCGCGGGAAAAAGACGAGCGCCAGCACAAACTGGCCCAGATTATCCGGGCGGAGGAACACCCGGGGCTGGCGGAGCTGTTCGGCCCGCAGGATATCCCGTGCCAGCCTGCTGAGTTCCGGCACGTCAACCTGGAACAGCTCGTCGCGGGGGATGGCCTCCAGCACCGCCACAAGGTCCTTGGCCTGCTGCGAACCCGGTCCGGCACCGAGCCGGTCCCGGACCGCCTCCAGCTTTTCCCTGACCACCGGGATCCGCCGCACGGACTGGTGCTCGGCGCTGGGGGTAAAGAGCCCCAGGAAGCGCTGTTCCCCTGTCGGCCGGCCGCCCCGGTCGACGGACTCGAGCCGGATTTCGTCCAGGTACGATCCCCGGAGGACCGTGGAACGCAGGTCCGAGGTAGCCAGCTTAAGGACCTGCGGACCCGGGAGCCCGGGTTCCGCCGCGCCGGGATCTGTCCCGCGCAGCAGGCCCAGCCCGGAACCGGGGCGGGCGGTGAGCAGCTCCCGGCCCGCCGCCGTCGTCAGTTCATAACCGCGGTAACCGAGGAAGACGAAGTTCCCGTCCGCCAGCCACCCGAGCAGGTCGCGGAGCGGCCCGGCCGCAGGGATGGCGCCGGGCGGCAGGTGATCCGCTGCGGCCACGGCATCGGTCAGCCTGGCGCGGATCGCCTGGTCATCCCCGGCTGCCGCCCGCACGTCCGCAACCACGTTGTGCAGGCGCCGGACCAGATCTGTTGCTTCCGTGGAATCGGCGAGCCTGCTGATTTCCATCCCAATCCAGACCTCGGGCGTTTCGCCGGCAGGAACGGCGGTGCCCGGCACGAACCCTTCGCGCGCGTGCCCGGGACGAACCCCCAGCAGGGCATGGGACGCGGCGTCGCGGTGGACCAGGAAGGTGGGATGGACCAGTAAGCGGATGGGCGTGTCATGGCGGGTGAGTTCCGCGGTCACCGACTGGACCAGGTACGGCAGGTCCTCGGCGACCACCGCCACGACGCTGGTGTCCAGTTCGTTCAGGATCCCGACGGCGGCCTGGCCGGGTGGGCGGCGGCCAGCCAGTTCCAAATGGTGGGCGGCCCTGGCGTGGAGGGTTTCGGCATCGTAGTTGTGCAGGTCCTCGGCGGCTACGTGCGCGTAGTACGCGGCGAGGAAATCCCCGTCCGGCTCCACAGAACCGGCCTCAGCCTGCCCCGATGTCCGTGCCATGCCACTGCGCCTCCACTGCGCGGGAACTGCCCGGATCCGGGCGCCCGCACCTACCTTTCATCATGGCCGGAGGAGGCGGGGCCGTCCAGTGCCCGGGAGTACCGGGCCGGGCTACAGAGTTCTTCCCGTCGGGTCTTCGGCTGTTGGATCGGCCAGGGCGAGTCCGCCGATGGGGCTGCCGTCCCAGTGGATCAGCTTCCAGCCGGCGTCCGGGTCGCCTTCCACGGCCACGATTCCGGTGTTGGCCAGGATGTGCCTGGCAACGAACTCGGCATCCGTGTCAGCCGTCCGCAGGCCGGCCCACGTGCGGATTGCGGCGCCGTGGCTCACCACGGCGGCCACCGCGGAGTCCCCGCCGCTGGCTGCGTGTTCGGCGACCCGGGCGATGTCGGCGTCATACCGTTCGAAGAATTCGTGGCCGTCCGGGCCCGCAGGCATGCGGCGGTCCAGATCGCCTGCTGCCCAGGAAAAGACTGTTGTCATGTACCGCTTGTGCGACTCGTGGTCTGTCAGCTTCTCCAGGGACCCGGCTTCAATTTCGTGCAGGCCGGCGAGCACTTCGACCTGAAGACCGTGGACCCGCGCGAGCGGCGCGGCCGTGATCTGGGTGCGGAGCAGGGTGGAGGCATAGAGCGCGGCGATGGGTTCGTTGGCCAGGGACCGCGCCATGGCTTCAGCCTGCCGCTCTCCCAGCTCGGTGAGCCCCGGTCCGGGGTGGGCGGTGTCCAGTTGGCCCAGGACGTTGCCGGGTGTCTCGCCATGGCGGATCAGGAGCAGCTTCATGACTCCAGTTTCGCACCTGCCGGCGGCGTGCCTCGTGCGTTCCCGCCCAGTTCGTGGTGCCCGATGACGGCGGGACACGGCGTGTCGCTCGCCCTACGCCCGAATCCAGGCCGACAACCGGGCGGGAACGGACTGGCCGGTTTCGACAGGCCCAACCACCAGAAACGAAAGGCACCGGGCCCAGGAGCCCGGCGCCGCCGTCGTACTTCTTATGCTGCTGGACGCGCCCCTACTTGAGGTGGTCCACCAGCTGGTTCGCGATGCCCGTGTACTTGCCCGGAGTCAGGGCGAGCAGCCGCGCCTCGGCCTCGGCGGACAGGCCCAGGCTCTGGACAAACTCCTGCATGCGGGCCGCGTCCACACGCTGTCCGCGGGTGAGGTCCTTGAGCCGCTCGTACGGGTTTTCCATGCCTTCGACGCCGGCGATCGCCTCGGCGCGCATGACCATCTGGATGGCCTCGCCCAGGACTTCCCAGTTGGTGTCCAGGTCGCCGGCGAGGACCTCCTCGGCAACATCGAGCCGGTCCAGGCCCTTGGCCACGTTGGAGATGGCGAGCAGGGAGTGGCCGAACGCCACGCCGATGTTGCGCTGGCTGGAGGAGTCGGTGAGGTCGCGCTGCCAGCGCGAGGTCACCAGCGTGGAGCCGAGCACGTCCAGCAGGCCGGAGGAGATTTCCAGGTTGGCCTCGGCGTTTTCGAAGCGGATCGGGTTGACCTTGTGCGGCATCGTGGACGATCCGGTGGCGCCGGCCACGGGAATCTGGGCGAAGTAGCCGATCGAGATGTAGCTCCAGATGTCCGTGCAGACGTTGTGCAGGATCCGGTTGAAGCGGGCCACGTCGGCGTACAGCTCGGCCTGCCAGTCGTGGCTCTCAATCTGGGTGGTCAGCGGGTTCCAGGTCAGGCCGAGGCCCTCCACGAAGGATTTGGCCACCTGCTGCCAGTCGGCGCCGGGCACGGACGCCACGTGGGCGGCGTAGGTGCCGGTGGCGCCGTTGATCTTGCCCAGGTATTCGGTCTTCGCGATCCGGTCCAGCTGGCGGGTCAGGCGGTGCGCGATAACTGCCAGTTCCTTGCCCAGGGTGGTGGGCGTGGCGGGCTGGCCGTGGGTGCGGGACAGCATGGGAACGGCGCGGTTGTCCTCGGCCATGGTGCTGATCTGGGCCACCAGGGCGCGGGCTGCGGGAAGCCACACGTCCTCCACAGCACCCTTGACGCCCAGGGCGTAGGAGAGGTTGTTAATGTCCTCGGACGTGCAGCCGAAGTGGACCATGGCGGTCAGGCGTTCGATGCCGATGGCGGGGAGTCGGCGGCCGATGTAGTACTCCACTGCCTTGACGTCGTGGACTGTGACGGCTTCGATTTCGGCCAGCTCGGCGACGGAGGCGGCGTTGAATTCCGTGACGATGGCACGCAGCTGGTCCTGCTGCTCCTGCGTCAGCGGACCCGCGCCGGGCAGGACGTTGTTGCTGGTCAGGTGGATGAGCCACTCAACTTCCACGGCTACGCGGTCACGGTTGAGCGCTGCCTCGGACAGGTAGTCAACGAGAGGCCCGACGGCGGACTGGTAACGGCCGTCCAGCGGGCCCAGGGCGATCGGCTCCGGCGACGCGGCGAGGGCCAGGCGTCCGGAGGGCGTGCGGGTATCAGCTGTGGCGGCAGTTTCAGGCATGTGCTGATTCTTTCACGAACTCCGGCTGCGGCTTAAGCGGCTGTTCCCTTGTGACCTGGCCGCCGGGACTTGTCCACATAGCCGACGGCGGTGCTTCCGTGGTGCGGGTGGCTTCCGTAGCGTCGGGATCGGGAGCGGCGCGTCACGTGATGCGCAGGGCGCACGTTGGGCGGGAAGGCACAAGTGGAGACATGAGTGGGGACTGGGTTGGTGCAGATCTTGGGGCAATACTGCGGCGTGGTGATGTTCAGGAGTTGGCTGGGCGGGTAGCCGGGTGCGCGGACCGTGTGGCGCGAATTCTTGCCTGTTTCCGGGAAATCCAACTGCTGGAGTGGCAGTCGCCGGCCGGGCGGGCGTACCGGGATTCCGTCGCCCTGCAGGAGATTCAGTTGGGCAGGGCCCGGGTGGCGATTGAGGATGCCGTGACGGCAGTGAGCCGCTACGCGCAGGAAGTTGCCTCCGTTCCACCGGCCGCGGCCGTGCCCCCGGGACCGTTCCCATGGCCGAGGTAACACCGTCCGGAGCAGGCGGCCCCATCAGGCTGACCGGCCCCACCGTCGATGGCGGGATGGAAATTCGGGGCGGCATTGGTGGCATCACTTTCCAGCTCGAGGAGCTCGTGGGCGGCGCGGAAAAGCTCGATGTCCTGGCGGAAGAGTTGGCCGTTGTGGACGCCGACGTCCAGCGCGTCCGAAGCAACTTGGGGCCCCTCCAGATCGGGCAGGGGCAGGCATGGACAGAAGCCACGTCCGCGCTGGTCCGGTCCTCTGCGGGCCTTCAGGCCGTCCGGGCCGAGCTGCAGGCCATCTGCAGCGGCGTCCGCGCCAGCAAACGGGACTATGAGGCGGCTGAAGCGGTGACAAGTCTCCTTGCCAATATGGGCATTCCGTCATTCCGCGACTTTGAACATGTGCGCCTGGACGATCCGCTGGGGTTGGACCTTCGCGGCATGGATCTGGCCATGCGCAACGTGGTGAAGGCCAAGCACCACATCCTGGGCATCGCGGAAGCGCTCTTTCCCGACGTTGAACCACGGCACATAGCTGTGGACCGGAAGGAGACCGTGGACATTATCTTTGATGGTTCCCCGGCGTCCCTCCTCGAACGTGCCCGGATTATCGACGAAAGAGGACCGGGTTACATAGAAGTCATCGAAACCGTTTCCGGCGGCCAAAAGGCCTACGTGGTTGTCATCCCCGGCACCCAAACGGGCGCTGGCATCGGGGAAGCGAACCCGTTTGATGTGGCAGGCATCGGGGAAGCTGTGGGGCATCAGTCGGTCGAAGTCAACGTTGCCGTGCGGGCAGCGCTGCAGGAAGCCGGGGCAGAAAGGGGAGACCCCGTTGTTGCGGTCGGTTACAGCCAGGGCGGGATCCACGCCATGAACCTTGCGGCCGACAAGATGTTCCGCAGTGAGTACGACATGAAATATGTGCTGACGGCAGGGTCCCCGGTTGGTGGCATCGACCCCGGCGGCATCAGCACCCTGCACTTCGAGCATCGTCAGGACTGGGTTCCCGGAGCCGATGGTGCTGCGAACCCGGACACGCGGGACCGGGTGACTGTTATGCTCCTGGACCAGGTGACAACCCCGGATGGCGAGCCTGCAGGTCTTGGTCCGGGCCACCGGCTGGCCAGCTATCAGGAAGCGGCCAGGGTTGCTGCGGCCAGCGACGACCCCACACTGGTGGACTCGACCGCGGTCCTTGCCGGCGTCCTCGGGGCCGGCGGCACTGCAACGGTAACCCGCTTCGCCCTTACCCGGACCCCGGCCCGCAAGGCGGACGCGCCCGGTCCCGGGATCCAGCCCACGCCCCGGCCCCGGAACCCTCCGCGGCGGTCAGAGATGGATCGCGGATGGTGAACGCCGGTCAGCGCCTGCGGCCGCCCGGGACGCGGCCAGCCACCAGGGAGATCAGGGTGATGATGATGGCGGCGAGCACCGCTGTCCAGAAGAACGAGTCGATGGTGAAATGCACCGGTGTGTAACTGCTCAGCCAGGACGTCAGGTACAGCATGGCAGCGTTGATGACGATCGTGAACAGGCCCAGCGTCAGGATCGTGATGGGCAACGACAGGAAGCTGACCAGCGGGCGGACAAACGCGTTCACCACGCCGAAGATCAGGCCGATAAACAGGTACGCCAGGATGATGCCGATAGTTTCCGTGCCCTGCGTGACGCCGGAGTTGGCCACGGCCTCGGTGGTGGCGGAAGTGGAAATATCGAGGCCCGGCAGGATCCAGCTGGCAATCCACAGGGCCAGGCCGTTGATCAGGACCCGAACAATAAAAGAGCGCATGCGCCCATGCTGTCATATTGCCCTGAGTGCGGACCGGGGCGGCCCGGGCGGGCTGGGGGCTGCACGCGGCACCGGCCCTGCGCCCGGCCCGGTCCCTGACTGATGGGGCGAAGTAGGCTAGTTTGCATGACGTCATCAGAGACCCTGCCTGGGGAAATCCGGCCCCGTCCCGTGGTGGGACGGCTTCCCCGGTACGCCGCAGGAAAGCCTCCCGTCGCCGTGGACGGGCTGGCCAGCTACAAACTGTCCTCCAACGAGAACCCGCTGCCGCCGCTTCCGGCGGTCCTTGAAGCGATCGCCGGCCAGACGGACTTCAACCGTTACCCGGACCCGCTCAGCAGCAGGCTGCGTTCGGCGCTCGCGGCATTCCTGGATGTCCCGGCCGATGACATCGTCACCGGGGCAGGAAGCCTCGGCGCGCTCAACCAGCTGCTCTCTACTTTTGCCGGGCAGAATGACGACGGCAAGGCCGACGAAGTTATCTACGCGTGGCGCTCTTTCGAGGCCTACCCCATCAGCGTGGGCCTGGCCGGTGCCGAAAGCGTCAGGGTCCCGCTCACCGCTGACGGGCGCCATGACCTAGAGGCCATGGCGGCGGCCGTGACGGTCCGTACCAGGGTCATCCTGCTCTGCACGCCGAACAACCCCACCGGCCCCATCCTCACAGCCGCCGAAACGGAGCGGTTCATCCAGGCCGTCCCGTCGGATGTTGTGGTGGTGATCGATGAGGCCTACCAGGAGTTCGTCCGGGCCGAAGGAGCCGTGGACGGCATCGCCATGTACCGGAAGTATCCCAATGTGGTGGTTCTCAGGACGTTCTCCAAAGCCCACGGACTCGCCGGGCTGCGCGTGGGCTACAGCGTGTCCAATCCCGCCTTGACCCAGTACCTGCGCGTGGCGGCCACGCCGTTCGCCGTGTCACAGATCGCCGAACAGGCTGCGATTGTTTCGCTGCAGAACTACCCGCAGGTTGTAGAAAGGGTACAAAGCATTGTGGACGAACGGATCCGCGTGGCTGCCGGGCTGCGTGAGCTTGGCTGGTTCGTTCCCGAAGCGGAGGGCAACTTTGTCTGGCTGGGCCTGGGCGAAAACAGTACGGAATTCGCCGAGTTGGCCGGGAAGCAGGCGCTGTCGGTCCGCGCGTTTGGCGCAGAAGGTGTGCGCGTCAGTATCGGCGAACCGGAAGCCAACAGCCGTTTCCTGGCGCTCTGTGCAAACTATACAAAGCCGCCACGGCGTTCCTAGCGCTTAACATGTGCCGGAAGCGCTACCTACTAAAGATAAAGTAAGGATCAGTAAGCCAACATATATGCCGCGAATGGAATGCATTCCCTGAGCGGCATATATCCCAGCGACATTGCAACGCATCCGCATGCGGCAAGCAAGGAGACGGTATGGGCGCCACACATCTGCCCTCCACCGAGTTCGACGGAACAGCGGTGGACGACCAACTCGAGGCCGAGGCCGAGGCCCGGCTGGGCGATCCCGCCGAGCCCATGGTGCAGCTGTTGGCACCAGACGGGACCCTGGGCACAGACCCGCTCTTCTCGGCCTACGCGGACCGGCTGGATGCCGAAAAGCTCCGTGGTTTCTACGCTGACATGGCCAAGATCCGCCGGTTTGATGTGGAGGCCACCGCGCTCCAGCGCCAAGGCCAGCTTGCGCTGTGGGTCCCGCTCACCGGCCAGGAGGGCGCGCAGATCGGCTCCGGGCGGGCAAGCCAGCCACAGGACTACATCTTCCCCACGTACCGCGAGCACGGCGTGGCATTGACGCGCAACGTGGACCTGGCCGAGCTCCTGCGCCAGTTCCGTGGCGTCTCCAATGGTGGCTGGAACCCCAAGGACACCAACTTCCACCTCTACACACTGGTCCTGGCCGCGCAGACACCGCACGCCGTCGGCTACGCCATGGGAATCCAGCGGGACCAGAAGCTCGCGGCCGCAGCCGCTGGCCGGCCAGCCGAGCCCAAGGCCGCTGTGATGGTCTACTTCGGTGACGGTGCCAGCTCGGAGGGCGACGTGCACGAGTCCATGGTTTTTGCCTCCTCCTACAAGGCGCCCGTGGTGTTCTTCTGCCAAAACAACCACTGGGCCATCTCCGTGCCCAGTTCCGTGCAGACGCGCATTCCGCTGGCCAACCGGGCCAAGGGCTACGGCTTCCCGGGCATCCGCGTGGACGGCAACGACGTCATCGCCGTCCATGCCGTGACTGAATGGGCGCTGGAACGTGCCCGCGAAGGCCACGGCCCGGTGCTGATCGAGGCATTCACTTACCGCGTCGGGGCGCACACCACGGCAGATGACCCCACCAAGTACCGCGAATCCTCCGAGGAAACCCGCTGGCGGGCCAAGGATCCGCTGGACCGCCTGGAAAAGTACCTCCGTGCCCAGGGGCTCGCGGACGACGCGTTTTTTGCGCAGGTCAAGGCCGAGGGCGACGAACTGGCTGCCTACGTCCGCAAAACCACGCACGACCTCGAAACCCCGGACATCCGGACAGCATTCGCCAACACGTACGTCGAGGCCCACCCGCTGGTGGCGGAGGAACTGGCCTGGTTCGAGCAGTACAGTGCGGGTTTTGCGGATGAACCTGACCACGCGGTTCCCTCGCCTGGCGGAGCGGGAACCACTGAAGCAGCTACAGGAGCGGCCCGCTGATGACCACCATGACCATTGCCAAGGCCATCAACGAGGGCCTGCGCGCCACCCTGGACGGCAACCCCCGGTCCCTGCTGATGGGCGAGGATATCGGTGCGCTGGGCGGTGTTTACCGCGTCACGGACGGCCTCCTGGCGGAGTTCGGCGAGGACCGGGTGGTGGACACTCCGCTGGCGGAATCCGGCATCATCGGCACCGCTATCGGCCTGGCCCTCCGTGGCTACCTGCCCGTCTGCGAGATCCAGTTCGACGGGTTCGTGTTCCCCGGCTTCAACCAGATCACCACCCAGCTGGCCAAAATGCACTCACGCAGCAACGGCAACCTGTCCGTTCCCGTGGTGGTCCGCATCCCATACGGCGGCGGCATCGGTTCGATCGAGCATCACTCGGAATCACCGGAGGCGCTGTTCGCCCACACGGCAGGCCTGCGCATCATCACGCCCTCCAACGCCCACGACGCCTACTGGATGATCCGGCAGGCCGTCGAGTGCCAGGACCCGGTGATCTTCTTCGAGCCGAAGCGCCGCTACTGGCTCAAGGGCGAGGTGGATACCGAGTCCCCCGGCGCGTCGGCCGACCCGTTCAAGGCTCACGTGCTGCGTGCGGGAACCGACGCTACCGTGGTGGCCTATGGGCCCCTCGTGCCGGTGGCCCTGGCCGCTGCCGATGCTGCTGCGGAAGACGGGCACAGCATCGAAGTCATCGACCTCCGCTCCATATCGCCGATCGACTTTGACACCATCACCGCCTCCGCGAAGAAGACCGGCCGCCTGGTGGTGGCCCACGAGGCCCCCACCTTCGGCGGCATTGGCGGCGAAATCGCGGCCCGGATCAGCGAACGGGCCTTCCTGTCACTGGAAGCCCCCGTGATCCGCGTGGGTGGCTTCCATATGCCGTACCCCGTGGCCAAGGTCGAGGAAGACTACCTCCCCGGCATTGACCGCATCCTGGAGGCGCTGGAGCGCGCCCTGGCCTACTAAGGGCCCGCACCTGTTCACGCATGCCGCAAAAGAGGACACCATGACTCTCAACAAGTTCAACCTGCCCGATGTGGGCGAAGGCCTCACCGAGGCGGAAATCGTCTCCTGGAAGGTGAAGCCGGGGGATGAGGTTGCCGTTAACGACGTCCTGTGTGAGATCGAGACCGCCAAGTCGCTCGTGGAGCTGCCGTCCCCGTTTGCCGGCACCGTCACCGAACTGCTGGTTGCGGAGGGCGTAACCGTCGACGTCGGCACACCGATCATCAGCGTCTCGGACACCGTCTCCGGCGACCCCACGCCTGCGGACGTCCCGGCTCCCGCCACCCCGGTCCAGCCGCTTTACGGCAAGCTGCCAACGCACGACGGCGACACCGCCGCGGGTGCCCCGGCCGGCGGTCCGCTGGTGGGCTCGGGTCCCAAGGCGGACGCCGTCAGGCGCCGTCCCCGGAAAGCGGCGGCTCCGGCTGACGCCGTCTCCGCCAACGCCCCCGAGGTGGAGCCGGTCCAGCCCCACACGCGGGCCGAGGTCTTCGACGCACGGATTTCGGCAGGCACGGTCACCGACAGGCCGGTGGACAGCCGTCCCACCCTGGGCGGAACCATCACCGGCCTGGTAAACCGGGTCCTGGCCAAGCCTCCGGTCCGCAAGATCGCGCGCGACCTGGGGATCGACCTCGCCGACGTGGTGGCCACCGGCTTCCGCGGCGAAGTCACGCGCGAGGACCTGGTCAGCTACCAGGCGCAGCGTGATGCCGAACTGGACAAGGCCGACGCTTTCTGGGGCACAGCGGGCAAGCCGCAGGACGAGCGGATCGAACGCATCCCCGTGAAGGGCGTCCGCAAGGCCACGGCCAAGGCCATGGTGGAATCGGCCTTCTCGGCCCCGCACGTGAGCATCTTCGTGGACGTTGACGCGAGCCGCACCATGGAATTCGTCAAGCGGCTCAAGGCCTCACGCGACTTCGAAGGCATCAGGGTTTCGCCGCTGCTCATTCTGGCCAAGGCCGTCATCTGGGCGGCAGCCCGGAACCCCAGCGTCAATGCCACCTGGGTGGAGAACGTGGGCGGAACGGACGCCGCCGAGATCCACGTCAAGCACTACATGAACCTGGGCATCGCCGCAGCCACTCCCCGCGGACTCATGGTTCCCAACATCAAGGACGCGCAGGATCTCTCGCTCAAGGAGCTGGCGCTGGCGCTGAACAACCTGGCCACCACGGCCCGTGCGGGCAAAACCCAGCCGGCCGAGATGCAGGGCGGAACGCTCACCATCACCAACATCGGCGCGCTCGGCATCGACACCGGAACGCCCATCATCAACCCGGGCGAAGTGGCGATTGTGGCCTTCGGAACCATCAAGCAGAAGCCCTGGGTGCTGGATGGCGAAGTCATTCCGCGCTGGATCACCACCCTCGGCGGGTCCTTCGACCACCGGGTGGTTGACGGAGACCTGTCCGCCCGCTTCATGGCCGACGTCGCGGCGATCCTCGAGGAGCCGGCGCTCCTTCTTGACTAGGGATTCCAGAGCGTTGAGTCCGGCGGCCGTCCGTGCGAAAAACCGGGCCGCCAGGTGGCTGACCGAGGTGTTCCAGCCGCCGGTGGTGGTGACCCTGCAGTTGCTGGTCAGCCCCGTAATCGAACCGGGCTTCCCGGGGACCCTGGCGTATGGCGCCCTGGCGGCCCTCTTCGTCTGCGTGCTGCCCCTGGTCCTGCTGCTTGTCCTGGTCAAGCTGGGCAAGGTCACGGACCACCATGTCAGCGACCGCCATCAGCGTGCTCCCGTACTGCTGATGGCACTGGCCTCGGTCATCGCGGGATTGCTGGTGCTGCAAGCCGTCGGCGCTCCGCGGAGCGTGCTGGTCATGGTGCTTGCGATCGTCGCCGGCATTGTGGTGCTGGCGGCTGTCAGCCCGTTCTGGAAGATGAGCGGGCACGCGGCCGCCGTCTCGTCAGCCGCCGCGATTTTCGTCCTGATGCTCGGTCCGGCGTGGCTGCCCCTGCTGGTGCTGATTCCCGCCGTTGGCTGGTCCCGGGTGGTGCTTCGCGCCCACACCCGGGCACAGGTCCTTGCCGGATCGCTGTTCGGCGCCCTGGTGATGGCAGGCCTCTGGTGGCTCCTGCGGGGCTGGCTGCCCTAGGAGGACCGCCGGGCCCACTCTCAGTAGGCGTAGGCGGAGTAGGCCGCGAACATCTCCACCATCTCCGGATCCCCGGCCCAGGTTCCGCTGAGGGCTGCGCAGGTTCCGAAGACCAGGCCGCCGAGGATGAGGGCGGCGGACGAAACAATGGAGAAGAACTTCCAGTCCTCGCGCAGGACGCTCTGGATGGTGTCCGGCAGGCGGAGGTCCGGAGTAATGAGGTTGGGGGCGCTGTCCACGGAGCCGTCGTCCAGGAGGGCGATCACGCGGCCGTTGCCGCGGTCAACGCGCATGGAGCAGATGTGGTTGCCGTGGCGGGCCAGAAGGATGTCGTGGCCAACAAGCTGGCGGCGCTGGAGAGTAAGCAAGGAGCCCCTTTGGCTGAAGTGGAGAGAACGTGACCGCTCCGTTGGGGGCACTTCCATTTTATCGGCCAGGGGCGGCCGGATCTTACCAAATAAGGGGTGAGAACGGACACCATGCACCGGCGTGGTGCCCGGTGCATGGTGTCCGTATTAGTCAGTCTTGTGTCAGTCGGCGTCGTAGGTATTGGCAATGTAGACGTCGCAGGAAGCGTTGTGGGCCACGCTGTTGGCCACGCTGCCCAGCACCCGGCCAATCCCGCGCATGCGCCGGTTGCCCACCACGATCATCCGGGCACCGAGGCGCTCGGCTTCGCTGATCAGTGCCTCTGCCGGCTTGCCGCGGGCAGCCGAGTAGGTCACCTTGACGGTGCCCGCCAGGGCGTCTGCCACGGTCTTGGCCACATGCTCCGCGCCATCGGCGTCGGAAACGATCCATTGGTCGCTGCCGGAGCCGAAGATCTCGGTGCGGTCGCTGTCGAAGGCTGAGACCACGTGCAGCGAGGAACCGGTGGCGACGGCCAGGTCGCGGGCCGATTCGGCAGCCTTCTTGGCAGTTCCACTGCCGTCAACGCCCACAACAATAATTGCGCTCATGCTTTGTACTCCTTGTTTGATATGAAACTGGCCATCCCGCTCCGGCCAACGTTACAACGCAGCGAGGGATTCACGCAGTACCCCGGCCAGCCTGCGGACACCTTCCTCGATGGCGGACGGCGGCACGGCACTGAACGCCAGGCGCAGCCGGTTGGAGGGCTCATCCGAGGGGGTGAAGGCGGCCCCCGGGATAAAGACGACGCCTGCGTCGATGGCCTTTGTCAGCAAGGGGTACGTGTCCACGCCCGCCGGCAGTGTGACCCACACAAAGAAACCGCCTTCGGGGCTGGTCCAGCTGGTGCCCGCCGGCATATGCGCCTCGAGGGCCGCCAGCATCGCGGCGCACCGTTCGGCATAAAGGCCGCGGTAGGTTTCGATCTGGCCCTTCCAGTCGTAATCACGCAGATAGGCGGACACCATCATCTGGTTCAGGGCGGGCGGACACAGCGTGACGGACTCTGCGGCCAGGTAGTACCGGCGCTGGAGGTGTTCGGGGACCAAGGCCCAGCCGATGCGAAGACCGGGCGCAAAGATCTTGGAGAACGAGCCCAGGTAGATGACATCGTGAGGGTTTGCTGCCCGGAGCGGTTCCAGCGGCTTGCCCCCGTAGCGCAGCAGACCATACGGATTGTCTTCCAGGACCAGAATATTCGCATTGCGGCATATATCAACGATCCGCTGACGCCGGCCCCCGGACAGTGTGATGCCGGATGGGTTGTTGAAGTTCGGGATGGTGTACAGGAACTTGATGCTTTTCCCAGCCGTCTGGAGTGCCGCGATCCTTGCCTCGAGCAGCTCCGGCACCAGGCCGTCGTCGTCCATCCCCACGGTGGCCACCTCCACCTGGTACGCCTCGAAGGTATTGAGGGCGCCCACATAGGTGGGGTCCTCCACAAGCACCACGTCGCCGGGGTTGCAGAAGACCTTGGTGGCGATGTCCTGGGCCGACTGGGAGCCGGCGGTGATGACCACGTTCTCCGGGCGGGCATCGAGGATTCCTTCAGCAGCCATGACCTGGCAGATTTGGGTGCGAAGCTCTTCGGTGCCCTGGCCGGCGCCGTACTGCAGGGCGGTCAGTCCGTCCTGCGCGATGATGGCGGCCGCCGTCGCCGCCAGCCGCTCCAGGGGAAGCGACTGCAGGTACGGACTCCCGCCGGCGAGCGACACCAGCCCGGGACGCAGCGAAATGTCGAACACGTCACGGACAGCGGACTGCTTGATGTTGGCCGCGCGCTCTGAAAACAGCGCCTCATGCGGGTGGGCCGAACGGTGCGCGGACGTGGCCGCCCGTTCGATTGCGTCAATGGCTTCGGCGGGGAGCGGCGCTGCTGCACCGTCAAGTGTTTCGTGGGTCACACCATCAGGATACAGCCGCGAGTTGCTAATAAGGCAACACCTGTTTTCAAAATTGCGATCGTATGAAGGTGGGAGCGCTACTTCAGGCTCAGGGCTTGGGTAAGTCCCACGCCGTTGATATAGACCTCGGCGCGGATGGCGCCCACCGAGGCCACCGCGGTTTGCGTGAGCTGTGCTTCGATCCGGGGGACGTCGCACACGCCGCCGGGCCGGAGGGTGCCGGCGAGGTAGACGGTCACGGTAGTGCCGTCGAAAGTGCCGGACAGGAATGTCAGCGTCGAGGCAGACAGGGCGTTGTACATTCCCGGGGCCGGTTTGGCCGATCCGTCCAGCAGGGCGGCCATGGCGGCCGGCAGCGGTTCGGCGATTCCGGCGACGGTCCGGCGGACGCTCGCCAGGCTGTCATTGCAGCCGAAGCGGACACCGCCGGCGCCGCCATCCTCCAGGAGGACGTAATACGCGGTGACTGCCCTGGTGGCAGGCTGGCGGGCCGAGGGGCTCCCGGATGGATCGGCGGGAGGCGGTGCGGAGACCTCGGGCGTTGGCGATGGCTTCGGCGCGGCGGGCGGGCTGGTGGGCGCCCCGGATGTGGAGCCGGGCGCCGTCACCCCGCCGCCGGCTTCCGGCGCAGTGGCGCGGCCGGAGGGGGCCGGGGGCTGTGGCGCGGGTTCCGCACCGGCGGCCGCGGACGCTGTGATGGGCGGCGGAGGTGCCTGCGGCCGGGGCGCAGGGAGTGGAGGTGTTCCGGGTTCCTCCGTGGGCTCCACTGCGGTGGCCCCTGCCGGGAGGCTGCTTCCGGCGGAGGGGTATTGGCCGGGAGTGCAGGAGCCGAGCCACAGCGGAAGCGTGAGCGCCGCCGTCGCCAGTAGCAGCCCCCGGGCCTTCCACACGCCTGCCATGTCCGCCCCGCGATCCCGTCCATGTTCGTACCGTGAATTAACGGTACGGCGGTCGCCTGGCTGTGAAAATGCCCGCACGGTACCGGTTGGGGCAAGAGTTGGTTACGCCGACGGCGGAGGATTCCGGTGCGCTCACGCTGCGGTAACAAAGGCTCCGGGCAAGCAGAAGCCCCGGCCACCATGGGTGACCGGGGCTTTCCATTGGCGCGATGGCCGGCTCGCACCGGCACGGCGTTACGCTGCCGGCTGGGCTGCGGTCAGCGGTGCGAAGATGGCCTTGATCTGGTCAACAACCTCGGCGTCGTCCTTCGGGTGCAGTTCCGCGAAGCGGACCATGGAACCCGGAACTGCCAGCTTGACGTCTTCGAGGACCTTGGCGCCGGCGATGCCAACGGCCTTGCGGGCCTCGTCCTGGGCCCAGACGCCGCCGAACTGGCCAAAAGCGGTGCCGACGACGGCGGTGGGCTTGCCTGCGAGGGCGCCGGCGCCGAACGGGCGGGACAGCCAGTCGATGGCGTTCTTCAGCGACGCCGGAACAGTGCCGTTGTGCTCCGGGGTCACCAGGAGGATGGTGTCGGCGTCGTTGGCGGCTGCGCGCAGTGCGGCGGCAGCGGCGGGAACCTGGCCCTCCACGTCGATGTCCTCGTTGTAGAACGGGATGTTGCCCAGGCTTTCGTGGATGACCACGTCAACCTGCTCGGGCGCGTTCAGCTGGATGGCCTCGGCGAGCTGCTGGTTGGTGGATCCGGCGCGGAGGCTGCCTACAAGGGTAAGGACGGTGCTCTTTGACATGGGGACTCCTGTAAATCGGGCCGCGGTGGGGCCGTCGGCCGTGTGGAAGGGGTGAGGCGTTGCTGCCTTCATGGACTAAACGGACTACGGTCCGATTAATATTCCCCGGCCGATAGAATATGGAGTGTGAGCTACATCCCATTGCTGCCAGGGCCGCTGTCCGGACCTGTTGCGGAACGCAGCGACGCTGCCCGCAACCGGGCGCGGCTTCTGGCTGCGGCGCAGGAGTTGATCGCAGAATGCGGCGTGGACGCCCTGACCATGGACGGGTTGGCCGAGCGCGCCGGGGTGGGCAAGGGGACCGTTTTTCGGCGGTTCGGCAGCAGGACCGGCCTGATGATGACACTGCTCAGCGAATCCGAGGCCGCCTTCCAGGCCCGTTTTATGTTTGGCCCGCCACCGCTTGGACCTGGGGCGCCGGGGCTGGCGCGGCTGATCGCCTTTGGTGAGGCGCGGATCGCCTACATTATGGAGCACGGAGACCTGGTCCGGGCTTCGGAGAGTACGTACCCCAGCCGCTACGAGGTTCCCGCGGCGCTCCTGTGGCAGCGCCATGTCGAGTTCCTGCTCGCGCAGGAAGGCATGGACGCGGACCCCCCGGTCATGGCGATGGCCCTGATCGCCGCCCTTGAGCCCGAACGGCTCCTGCACGCGGTGCAGGTTCAGGGAATCGCACCCGAACGGCTCACGGGGACATGGCGTGAACTTGTCACACGAGTGGTCGGCGGGCCGTAGAATACGGCAGAATCCGGCGGATCGTCCAGTCATATCGGTTTTACTGAATTATTCATAACGATCTGATACGGTGCCGGCGTTTCCGTGCACCGGCGCGCTTTACGGCCCGTTCTATGTGGTAGTTTCCTCTGGAATGTGACCCGCAACATAGTCCACTACACGGACATGCAGTGACGGTCACCGGAGTCCAGCGATGCGCTGGGAGGCGTCTGGGAACCACGAGACCCGTCGGTTACCGGAAATCGGAAGGATATGGATCATGGATGTAAACACGGCAAAGAGTCCATTGCCAGCCCAGGGCGATCCCTTGGGGCTTTCTTCCGCAGTCCAGGCGGCCTCGATCCTGAAATAGACGCCACATGCTCCGGTACCTTGCCAAACGCGGCATCACCTACGTTTTTATGATCTTCCTGACCACCTCGGCCGGATACTTCCTGGCGGTCAGTTCGCTCAAGCCAGCGCTCCTTGAACAGGAGCGGATTCCCCGCCCCACGCCCGAGCAGGTTGCTAATTCCATGCGCCTGAAAGGGCTGGACCCGGAGCTCAGTCCGTGGGAGCGCTACGTCGAGTGGCTGACCGCTATCGTTACCCGCTGGGACTGGGGCCGCAGCCCCAACGGCGCCTTCATCAACGCAGAGTTCGGCGACCGCGTGTGGATTTCCACCCGGCTCTTCCTGGCCTCCATCATCCTGACCCTTGTCATCGGTGTGGCGCTCGGCGTGTACTCGGCTGCCCGCCAGTACAAGTTCCAGGACCGGGTGATCACCTCCTACAGCTATCTCGCGTACATCGTGCCCGCGCCCATTGCCTACTTCCTGGTGCAGCTGGGCGCCATCAATATCAACGAGACGGTGGGGGAGCGCATCTTCTTCGTCACCGGCATCTCCACCCCGGGCATGGCACCGGGATGGGCGCAGTTCGTGGACATGCTGGCGCACTATGCCGTGCCTACCATCGCCATCACGCTGGTGGGCTGGGGCTCCTACCAGATCGCCCAACGCCAGTACCTGCTGGACAACGTCAACGCAGACTTTGTCCGGACGGCCCGGGCCAAGGGACTGACCCGGAACCAGGCCATCTCCCGGCATGCCCTCCGGGTGTCCTTCATTCCGGTGGCCCAAAGCATCGCCTTCACTATTCCGGCCATCTTTGCCGGTGGCTTCTTCGCCGAGAAGATCTTCGCCTGGCCCGGCGTGGGCTCGTGGAGCATCGACGCCATCTCCCTGCAGGACGTCAACGCGGCAACGGCCACGCTGGCCTACGGCTCGGTCATCTTCGCCCTGGGCGCCATCCTTGCGGACTTCGCCACCACGCTTGTCGACCCCAGAGTGCGGGTGCAGTAACCATGACCAACCTCAACGCCGTGGACCCGGCAGCTGTTGCCCAGGACGCGCACCTGGACGGCGCCGATGTGGTGATCGGCAAGTCCACCATCATCTTCCGGCGGTTTATGCGGAACAGGACCGCCGTCGCAGGACTGGCGATCTTCCTGGGCCTGACCGTCTTCTCCTTCATCGGCGGCTTCTTCACGCCCTGGGACAAGGAAACCATCGACCCCTTCAACATCGGCATGCCGCCCTCCGGAGACCACTACCTGGGAACGTCGCAGGCAGGCATAGACCTCTACGCCATGACAGTTGAGGGCACGCGCATCTCCATCATGATCGGCCTGATCGTTGGCCTGGTGTCCGTTCTTATTGCCGCTGTCTACGGCTGCACCATGGCCTATTTTGGCGGGAAAGTGGACAGAGTCATGCTCTTTGTCCTGGAAGCGCTGATCATGATGCCGGCACTGCTGGTAGTGGCTGTGGCCACCAGCGGCGGCGGCGACACCCTGAAGAAGAACCTCCCCAGCTGGCTCCTGCTGATCATCGTGCTCCTGGTCTTCAGCTGGATGGGCACGGCCAGGCTGATCCGTTCACTGTCCATGTCCCTGATGCAGCGCGACTTCGTCAAGGCGGCCCAGTACATGGGCGTGCCGCCGCGCCGGATCGTCTGGCGGCACCTGGTGCCCAACATCGGTTCGCTGCTGGTCCTGGACATCACCCGCGGCGTCACCGGCGCCATCCTCGCGGAGGTGGCGTTCTCCTTCATCGGCATCGGCATCAAGCTGCCGGACGTGAGCCTGGGCGTGCTGATCGGCGGCGCCACCTCCCAGGTCCAGACTTTCCCCTGGATGTTCTGGGTGCCCCTGACGGTGATGTTCCTGCTCACGGGCTCCCTGGCCATGATGAACGACGGCCTGCGTGACGCCTTCGACCCAAGCTCCAGTTCGGTTGGCCGGGCAAAAAAGAACAGCGCAAAAAAGGCGGGCAAATGAGCAGCGGGACCTTCATCGAGCCGGCCGACCCTGCCCAGGCACCGGCCGAGCAGCTGCACGTCGCCGGCAACCACCCGCCGTCGGACGCGGTGCTCTCCGTCCAGGACCTGAACGTCAGCTTCAATACCGAAAACGGGCTGGTGCACGCCGTTCGCGGCGTCGACTTCCACCTCATGCCCGGCAAGACCCTGGGAATCGTGGGCGAGTCCGGCTCCGGCAAGTCGGTCACGTCGCTGGCCATCATGGGCCTCCTGCCGCCCACCGCGGAAATCTCCGGTTCGGTCCGGCTCAGGGGCCGGGAACTGCTGGGCCTCAGCGACAAAGCCATGTGCGCCTACCGCGGGAACGACATCGCCATGGTGTTCCAGGACCCGCTCTCCTCGCTGACGCCCGTCTATACCGTGGGAACACAGATCATCGAGGCGCTCACCATCCACAACCCCGGGATGAGCAACCAGGCCAAGGAAGCCCGCGCCGTCGAACTCCTGGCCATGGTGGGCATCCCCAGCCCGAAGAACCGGCTCAAAGCGTTCCCGCACGAGTTCTCCGGCGGCATGCGCCAGCGCGTGATGATCGCCATCGCCATCGCCAACAACCCGCGTGTCCTGATCGCGGATGAGCCGACGACGGCCCTGGACGTCACCATCCAGGCTCAGGTGCTGGAGGTGCTGCACACGGCACAGGAGGAGACCGGTGCCGCCGTCGTGATGATCACGCACGATCTGGGCGTGGTGGCGGGCATCGCCGACGACATTATGGTGATGTACGCCGGGAAGCCGGTGGAGACCGGCCGCGTGGATGACATCTACTACAACCCCCGGATGCCCTACACCATGGGCCTGCTCGGGGCGGTGCCCAGGGTGGACGTGGCGGAAAAGTCATCGCTGGTTCCCATCGACGGCATCCCGCCGAACCTGCTCCACACGCCCACGGGCTGCTCCTTCGCACCGCGCTGCCCACTGGTGGCCGATGCTTGCCTGACGGGTGAACCGCCGCTGCTGCCGGCCGCCGGCGACACCGGGCACAAGGCGGCCTGCATCAAGTCTGACGAACTCGGCACCGATGTGGACGCCCTGGAGATCTTCTCGGCGCCTCCGGTGCCGGTGTCCCGGTTCGATTCCATCCCGCGCGGGGAACGCGCCACAGTCCTTGAGCTCAGGGACGTCCGCAAGCATTTCCCGCTGACCAAGGGCGCCCTCCTGAAACGGCGCATCGGCACGGTCAAAGCGGTGGACGGCCTGAGCTTCGACATCCGCGAGGGTGAGTGCTTCTCCATCGTGGGCGAGTCCGGTTCCGGCAAGACCACCACCCTGCTGGAGATCATGGAGTTCCATGCGGACCAGGACGGCGAGGTGGTCATCGGCGGGATCAGCAACAATCGTGCCGCCGACGCCAAGACCAAGGCCGCCATGCGCCGGGAGATGCAGATGGTCTTCCAGGACCCCACGGGCGCGCTGGACCCACGTTTCACGGTGTATGAGGTGCTGGCCGAACCGCTGCAGAACGCGGGCATGGACAAAAAGGCCATCCGGAAACGCATCATGGAGCTGATGAAGCTCGTGGGGCTGCAGCCCGACCACGTCAACCGCTTCCCCAACCAGTTCTCCGGCGGCCAGCGGCAGCGTGTGGGCATCGCCCGGGCGCTGGCGGTGAACCCCAAGCTGGTGGTCCTGGACGAGCCGGTGTCCGCGCTGGACGTGTCCGTGCAGGCCGGGGTCATCAACCTGCTGGACAAGCTCCGCGCCGAGCTGGGCCTCAGCTACCTGATGGTGGCGCACGACCTCTCCGTGGTCCGGCACATCTCCAACCGGGTGGCCGTGATGTACCTCGGGAAGATCGTGGAAATCGGCGAGGTGGACCGGGTTTTTGATAATCCGCGCCACCCGTACACCCGCGCGCTCCTCTCCGCCATCCCCGTCCCCGATCCGCACTTCGAGCGCACCCGGGAACGGATCATTCTCAAGGGCGATTTGCCCTCGCCCCTGGATGCGCCGAAGGGCTGCAACTTCGCCACACGGTGTCCGGTTTTCGCGGCGCTTCCCGCGGTGAAGCAGGAAAAGTGCCTGACACTTGAACCGCCGCTTGAAGCTGTGCGGCCCTCGCCGGCAGCCCAGGCGCTTGAATCGCAACCCGCTTCGTCCGCTGACCAGAAGTTCGCCTGTTTCTTCCCGGACGGCGAGCTGGACGAGGACATGCTGGTGGTCCACGACACGGCGGACCCGCATGCACCCTAGGTTTTTCAGACCCATCACCAGCACCACCCGCACCTATGAAGGGAAAATAATGAGGAATCTGACCAAGATCGGCGGAGCCGCGGCAATTGCCGCAGCCCTGACGCTGACGGCCTGTGGCGGTGGGGGAACCCCCACCGGGCCTGAGTCGGCCAAGGGGCAGGAAGCGGGCAGCGATCTGTCCAAGCTCATCAGCATCAATGAGAAACCAGCCGCGGATCTTGAGCAGGGCGGAAAGGTCACCCTGCCGCTAAGGAGCATAGGGCCGGACTTCAACGGCTTCTCCAACAACGGCAACAGCGGGGACAACACTGCTTTGCAGGTCCCGATGAACCCGGTGGCCATGAACAGCGGGGGCATGGGCGGCTGCTGGAAAGTCGATTTCGAAGGAAAGATCACCCCGAACACCGACTTCTGCGAGTCGGTTACGAGCGAGGTGAAGGACGGCAAGCAGACCATCACTATCAAGGTGAACCCCAAGGCCACCTACAACGACGGCACGCCCATCGACGTCAAGGCCTTCAAGAACACCTGGAACATCCTCAAGAGCCCTGACGCCGGCTATGACATCGTCAGCTCCGGCGCCTACGAATTCGTTGATTCGGTGGAGGCCGGCAGCAGCGCCAAGGAAGTCATCGTCAAGACCTCGCGCCCGGTCTTCCCCGTTGATTCGCTGTTCTTCGGCCTCATCCACCCGGCTGTCAACACCCCCGAGATCTTCAACGAGGGTTTCAACGGCAACCTGCATCCGGAGTGGATGGCCGGTCCCTTCAAGCTGGACCAGTACGATACCGCGGCCAAGACCGTGACTCTCATCCCGAACGATAAGTGGTGGGGGAGGAAGCCTGTCCTGGCGAACGTTGTCTTCCGGCAGCTTGAACTGAGCGCCCAAGTGGCCGCGTTCAAGAACGGTGAGATTGACAGCGTTGAGGCAAATACCATCTCGCTGTACAAACAGCTCGAGGGCAGCAAGGATTCCGAGGTCCGCCGCGGCCAGCGGCTCTTCGCGGGCGGCATGAACCTGAATGCGCAGCGGATTCCGGACGTGGCGGTCCGCAAGGCGATTTTCGCAGCCGTTGACCGAGAGGCTCTCCGCAAGGTGCGTTTCAATGGTTTGAACTGGGAGGAGCCCAGCTCGGGTTCCATGTTGCTGTTGCCGTTCTCCGATTACTACCAGGACAACTACCCCGTCAAGGAAACCGGCCCGGACGCCGCCAAGAAGGTCCTCACCGATGCCGGCTACACCGCGAACGCCAGCGGCATCATGGAGAAGGACGGCAAGCCCGCGGCCTTCAAGATCAGCAACTTCGGCGACGACCCCACCACCCTGGCCTTCGCGCAGACCCTGCAGAAGCAACTGCAGGCAGGTGGAATGGACGTGGGCATCGACCAGCGCGCTTCCGCAGACTTCGGCAAGGTGGTTGGTGCCCGTGACTTCGACCTGAGCGTCTCGGGGTACGGCATGAGCCCGGACGCAACCGACGGCGTCAAGCAGTTCTACGACTCCCGGGTCAACGAGAACAAACTTGGCGATGCGGAGCTGGACAAGAAGATTGCCGATCTGGCGTCCATCGAGGATAATGCCGCCCGCAACAAGGCAGCGATGGACGTCGAGAAGGAGCACATGGCGAAGTACTTCTCCATGGGTGTGGTGATGAACGGACCGCAGATCTCCTTCGTCCGCACCGGCCTGGCCAACTACGGCCCGTCCTTGTTCCAGAGTCCGTCCATGGTGCCGGACTGGAGCACCCTCGGCTGGGAAAAGAAGAAGTAACGCTCTATCACTTAACATGGGTTTTTTCCCAACGCTCTCTCACTTCCGGCCCGTCATACGCGGGAGGTGAGAGAGCGTTCGGGCTTAACGCACATTAACTGCCAGAGCGTTGGGGGTACGGTACTGGCTATGAACACGACTGAACCTGCCCGCCCCATCCGGACCGCTGTGGTCGGCTACGGCCTTTCCGGCAGCGTCTTCCACGCGCCGCTGATCGCCGCGGACCCGCGCTACTCGCTGGATGTCATTGCCACGTCCGACGCCGGCCGGCAGGCTGCGGCGACGCAGCGGTACCCCGGTGTCACAACAGTACGCGACGGCGGTGCCGTCCTTGCGCTGGCCGCTGACCTTGACCTCGTGGTGCTGGGGACTCCGCCGGCCACGCATTTCCCGCTGGCGAAGGCTGCACTGGAAGCGGGCCTGGATGTGGTGGTGGATAAGCCGTTCGCCGTCACCAGTGCCGAGGGGCAGGAACTGATCGCGCTCGCGACCCAGCTGGGCCGCGTCCTCAGCGTCTTCCAGAACCGGCGCTGGGACGGGGATTTCCTGACAGTCCAGAAGCTCGTTGCGGGTGGGTCGCTGGGTCAGGTGACGCGCTTCGAGTCCAGTTTCGAGCGCTGGTCGCCGGAGATTTCCAAAGCGTGGAAGGCGAGTGCCACGGCTGCTGACGGCGGCGGTGTGCTGTTTGACCTGGGCACCCACCTGATCGACCAGGCCCTCCAGCTGTTCGGGCCGGCCACAGTTATCCACTCTGAACTGCGGATCCGGCGCCCCGAGGAGAAGGCCGACGACGACGCCTTTGTGGTCCTTCGGCATGAGTCGGGCGTCCTTAGCCACCTGGCCATGAACATGCTGTGCGCGCAGCAGGGCCCCCGTTTCCGGGTCCTGGGCACCGGTGCGGCGTTCACCAAGCACGGGATCGATCCGCAGGAGCCATACATCGTGGCCGGAGGGAGCCCGCTGGACGCAGAGTACGGCGTTGAGGCGCCGGAGTGGGCGGGGGCGCTTGGCCGTGACGGCCACCTGGACGCGCTGCCCACCGAGCGCGGCACTTACCCTGAGTTCTACCGGCTGCTGGGCGACAAGATCATCGACGGCGGCACCACCTCGCCGCTGCCGCTCCCGGTAGACCCGGCAGACGCCGTCGAGACCCTAAAAATCATTGAACAAGCACGGGAACTGGCTTAAAAGGTAATCGACTGCTCCGTAACGGCCGTTCTGGGGGGCCAAAAGGGCGGTTACGGAGCAGTCGATGGGGATTGGCTAGGCGGAAACCAGTTCGTGCCAGTCCGCCACGAGGGGCAGGTTGTGTGCCTCGGAGACGGAGTGGTGGGCCACGTGGCCGCCGGCAATGTTGAGCCCGGCGGCGAGGGCCGGGTCACGGTCGAACGCGGCGCGGACGCCCAGGTTGGCCAGCGCCACGGCGTAGCGCAGGGTGACGTTGGTCAGGGCGTAGGTGGACGTGTTGGGTACGGCGCCGGGCATGTTGGCCACGCAGTAGAAGATGGTGTTGTGCACCCTGTACGTGGGTTCCTGGTGCGTGGTGGGGTGCGTGTCCTCGAAGCAGCCGCCCTGGTCCACGGCAATGTCCACCAGCACGGAGCCCGGCTTCATGCGGGCGACGAGTTCGTTGCTGACCAGCTTGGGGGCCTTGGCGCCGGGGATCAGGACCGAGCCGATCACCAGGTCCGCGTCCACCACTGACTTTTCGATCTCGTACTTGTTGGAGGCCACGGTCTTGAGCCGGCCGGCATACTGGGCGTCCAGTTCGCGGAGGCGGTTGATGTTGATGTCCAGGATGGTCACATCGGCGCCGAGGCCCAGGGCCATGGCTGCGGCATTGGTACCTGCCACGCCGGCTCCCAGGACAACAACCTTGGCCGGCCGGACACCCGGAACACCGCCCAGCAGGACACCTTTGCCGCCGGCGGGTGCCATGAGGGAGGTGGCGCCCACCTGCACGGAGAGGCGTCCGGCAACCTCGGACATCGGGGCCAGCAGCGGCAGCGTGCGGCCTTCCTGAACAGTTTCGTACGCGATAGCCGTGACGCCGGAGTTGATGAGCTGCTGGGTGAGTTCCGGCTCCGCGGCGAGGTGGAGGTAGGTGAAGAGGATCAGGCCCTTGCGGAAGCGGTGGTACTCGGCCTTGATGGGTTCCTTGACCTTCATCACCATGTCCGCGCGGGCCCAGACGTCGTCGGCGTCGGCCACGATTTCCGCGCCCGCAATGGCGTATTCCTCATCCGTGATTCCGGAGCCCAGACCGGCGCCGCGTTCCACCAGGACAGCGTGGCCGTGGGTGCGGAACTCGTGAACACCGGCGGCCGTGATGGCCACGCGGAATTCGTTGTTCTTGATCTCTTTGGGGACACCGATGATCATTTGGGGGCTCCATGTTCTCGGACCGGATAGGTCAGAAATTGCGGGGAAAGTTGTGCTTAAACAATAAATCCGGTTGTGACCCAGCCGACAGGAAACCCAGCTCCGGCCCCCAGGGATTCCGCGTCATTCCGGGGTTTTCGGTTTTATGCGCTCGACGAATGTCCAGCCTGGGAGCGTCAGGTGTCGCCTCATGTCCGTTCGCGGGGAGGGCCTGCGGAGCAGTAGTGTTAGCCCATGCAGCAGGATGTGGAACAGCTGGTGGAGCAGGTGGCCCAGAAGCTCGGGCGGGGCCTCTCGCTGGAGGACCTGGACGGCCTGCTGCTGGCTTACAGCTCCAACCAGTCCCATGCGGACCGCGTCCGGGTGAATTTCCTGTTAAGCAAGCGGGTGCCGGCCGATGTCAGCGCCTGGCAGCTGTCCCACGGCATTGCCACGGCGGTCCGCCCGGTGGTGATCCCGGCCAACCCGGACCTGGACATGCTGGGCAGGATCTGTGTTCCCCTGATGGTCCGCGGTTTCCGCGTGGGTTACCTCTGGGTCCAGCAGGACTCTGCGGAGGAAAGCCCGACGGCGATCGTCTCCCAGTTGCCGGAGGTGGCCCGGGAGATCGAGCTGCTGTCCGGCCTGCTGCTCGACTCCAACACCGCAGAGTCCGAATTCAGGCGCGGCCGCGAGCGGGAGTTCCTGGCGGCCTGCGCGGGTGAGGCGAACGCTGTGGCCGCCGTGGGGGGTTGGAAGGAAGTCCAGGGCAAGGGGCCATGGCAGGTGGTCACCGTGCTCGACGCCGATGGCTGGGCCGGCGGTCCTGACCCCATCGCCTCTACGCTGATCCACCGCTCAGCCGCCCTGCAGGCCACGATCGGCGTGGACCTGGTGTTGTTCAGCGCGGGCACCGAAACCCACTCGGTGGTCCTGTTCAGCGAGTCTGTGGGGCGGGCCAGCCATGCCCAGGTCCTGGTCCATTACCAGCTGGAGCTGGCCAAACGGTCCGGGCGGCCGGTGCACCGGATCATCCTGGGCATCAGCGAGGGATTTGCCCGGCCGCGTCAGCTGGCCGAAGCCTACCGGCAGTCGCGGCAGGCGGCGCAGGCGGCGGCCGTTGATCCGCAGCTGGGCGAACTGGTGGAATGCCGGGCAACCGGGGTTTACCAGCTGCTGGCCTCGGCGGGAGGGGGCGCCGGCGCGTGGACCGACACGGGGTCGGTCTACGTCAAAATGCTGGAGGACCACGACAGGAACCATGAACTCCTGCCCGTGCTGGAGCTCATCTACGACAATGACGGCTCGGTGCAGGACGTGGCCACCAAGCTCCACCTGCACCGCAGCAGCATCTACAACCGGCTGGGCCGCATCCGCCAGCTGCTCGGCGTCGATCCCCTCAAAGGCATGCCCCGGCTGGAACTCCACGCTGCGCTGAAGATGCGGCGCTGGGCGGGACGCCCCCGGATCTAAGCTTCCGGGGCGGCTGGCGCGGAGCCATGAGGCTGCCCGGCCTGCTTCGCGTGCTCGTTCTTCTTCTGCTCGGCCAGCCAGGCCATGATGGCCGCCAGCCTGATCCGGCGGTGCGTGCCCCGGTACTCCACCGGGATCTCCCCGCGGTCGGTCATGTTGCGCAGGTACGTGTGGGAAATCCCGGCCAGCTCTGCCGCCTGCGAGGTGGTGAGCATTTCCTCCACGCTGCTGACGGTTACCGCTTCGCCCCGGCCGAAGCGGCTGAGGAGATCGACGACGGCGTCCCTCGCCTCGGGCGTCAGCCGGTGCACGGTGCCATCCACGAAGACAGTGATGTCGTGGCCGCCTTCGAGGGCCCGCTGCAGTTTTCCCGCGTCTTCGGCGGGCAGGCCGGCAGTCATCCGGGGAGCAATCAGTGCCATGCCAACAGCCTAACCCGGGGGTTCTTCCGGTCCGATCCTGGCCGCGCCGGGCCCTTGGCCGCCCGCAATCGATTCCAGCGGGGAGCTCCCGCCGCTATGAGTGCATCAAAGCGCCGAGATCCCACCCCTCGATCCACGCGAACCGACTCCACGCGAACGGCTGTCAGCGCTATTCGGCGTCGAGGTCCGTTTCCAGGAGCTTCACCAGCGAATCCAGTGCCGCATCGGCGCCGTCACCCTCGGCCCGCAGCACCACCACATCACCCTTGGCGGCACCCAGGGTCATCAGCGACAGGATGCTCGAGGCGTCCAGTGCCTCATCCGCCGGGTCGCCCTGCATGGCAATGGTGACGTCCACCCCCACGTCACCGGCGGCTTCGGCGAACAGTGCGGCGGGACGGGCGTGCAGGCCGGAGCGGCTGGCAATGGTGGCGATGCGTTCGGGCATGGTTCCTCCTGGTTGGTGCCTTGCAGTTGATGGGCGCAGTTGGGACCGTGGTCAGAGCCCGAGCTCTTCGAGGACGGGCAGCTTCTCGCGCACCCAGGCGCGGGCCTCCGTGGCGCTCGGCGCGGACAGTGCCAGCTTGGCCAGCTCCTGCGCCTCGGCGAGGGTGACCGTCTTCAGGACGGCCGCCACGGCGGCGAGGGAGCGCGCCGTCATGGAGAGCGTGTTCACGCCCAGCCCGGTAAGCACGACGGCGAGGGCAGGGTCAGCCGCCGCCTCACCGCAGACGCCTACCGGTTTGCCGTTGCCCTCCGCACGCGAGCCTTCCACGGTCAGTCCCACCAGGCGCAGGACGGCTGGCTGCCACGGCGTGTTCAGCCCGGCGAGCGGGCCCAGCTGGCGGTCCGCCGCCATGGCGTACTGCGTCAGGTCGTTGGTGCCCAGGCTGGCGAAGCCCACTTCGCGAAGGATGGCCTCGGCGGTGAGCGCGGCGGAGGGGACTTCCACCATGACCCCGGGAGTCTTGATGCCGGCGTCGGCGCACATGGAGGCGAACCGCGCGGCTTCTTCGGCGGTTGAGATCATGGGGGCCATGACCCACACGTCGGCTTCGGACTGCTGCTCGGCCAGCGCGATGGCCTCCAGTTGGCGGTCCAGGACGCCGGGGGTGGTGAAGTCGGTGCGGTAGCCGCGGACGCCCAGGGCCGGGTTGGGCTCGGTGGAGTCTGTCAGGAACGGGAGCGGCTTGTCGGCGCCGGCGTCGAGCGTACGCAGCACCACCTTCTTTCCCGGGAACGCGTCGAATACGCTCTTGTACGCGGCGGCCTGCTCCTCCACCGTGGGTTCGGTGTCACGTTCCAGGAAGCAGAATTCGGTCCGGAACAGGCCCACGCCCTGGGCGCCCAGCTTGGCGGCCGCCTCGGCATCCTTGCCGCCGCCAACATTGGCGAGCAGCGGCACCAGGTGGCCGTCCGCCGTCGTGCCCGTACCGCTGAACTCGGCCAGCAGGGACGCCGTGGCCGCCCAAGCGTCCGCGGCGGCACGCAGAGAATCATCGGGATTCGCGGTGATGCTGCCGGCGGCGCCGTCCACGTAAACTTCGGTGCCGTCCGGCAGTTCGTCCACTCCCACGGCAGCCACCACGGCCGGCAGGCCCAGTGACCGCGCGATGATGGCGGTATGGGACTGGGGGCCGCCGCCTGCCGTCACGAGTGCCAGGACCTTGTTCGGGTCAAGGGTTGCGGTGTCGGCCGGCGCCAGGTCCTCGGCCACCAGGACGAACGGCGTGCTGGAAGCCGGAATGCCGGGAGCGGGGACGCCGCGCAGTTCAGCCACAATCCGGGCACGGACGTCCAGGACGTCGGTGGCGCGTTCAGCCATGTAGCCGCCCAGATTGTGGAGCATTTCTGCCACCGAGGAGCCGGATTCCCAGATAGCGCGTTCACTCGAGAGGCCCCTGGCAACAAGCTTGGCGGCGCCCTTGATCAGCATGGTGTCCTTGGCCATCAGTGCCGTGGCCTCCAGGACTGCCTTGCCGTCGCCAATGGCATGGGCGGCGCGGTCCTTCAGTTCGTCGTGGACGGCTTGGGACGCGGCCTTAAGGGCGGCGGTGGCTTCCTCTGCAGTAGTTCCGGCGCTTAACTGCTCGCCTGCGGGTGGTTCGCTGATCGGTTTGGGCATCTGGCGGATGGTTCCGATGATGCGGCCGGGGCTGACGCCTACTCCTGGGAAGGTCTGCACTGAAGATCCTCATTCTCTGCCGGTAGCCAGGCGCGCCCTCGGTAGTCCCGGCGCCATGCCGGGGCCATCGCGACAACTGCGTGCGACGGCGGAAACGTGCCTGAAAAAATTGTATGTGATTCAGTTCATATAGCAATGCTATAGGTGATAGGGTAGCGGCTATGAGTTTGGATGGCCAGCTTCCCCCCAAAATGCGTCTGCTGCGAGCAGCGGCCGAATTGCTGGCAAACTCCGCGGGCGCCTCGGTGTCCACCCGCCAGATCACGCAGCTGGCGGGTGTCACGGCGCCCACGCTGTACCACCACTTCGGTGACAAGGAAGGTCTTTTCGACGCCGTCGTCGCCGCAGGTTTTGAGGAGTATGTTGCGGGCGAGAGGGATTTCGCCCCGTCCGGACAGCCGCTGGAGGACATCCGGCGGATGTGGGACAACCACGTCCAGTTCGGGCTCAAGCAGCCTGAACTGTATTTGGTGATGTTCGGCAATATCCGTCCGGAAAGCCGCCCCGCCATCGTTGCAGATGCCGAGGCATTGCTCGAGGAAATGCTGACCAAAGCAGCAGCAGCCGGCCAGCTGAACGTGCAGCCGCGGGAGGCGGCCAGGTCCATCCTGGCCGCGAACGTGGGTGTGACGCTCATGCTGATTGCGGAGCCTGCCGCTGAACGGAACCTTGAACTGTCCACCATGACCCGGGACGCCATGATTTTCGCGGTGTCCACGGAGCAGGCCGCGGGAGCCTCCCCGGAAGACTCCGGGAAATCCTCGGTAGTGGTGGCAGCGATCGCCCTGAACGCCGCACTTCAGGCATCGCACTCAGACCAGCTCTCCAGTTCGGAACTCAAACTGTTCCTCGAATGGCTCCACCGGATCTCCACCAGCACGTCGTCGTAAATATCAGACCCATCCTGCGCTGCAGCAGGAATGACGGTTAGGAAATCACATGGCAACAGAGACAGTTGCAAAACCCCGCGCCAGCGTGCGGGTCGGCGTCCAGAAGTTTGGGACGTTCCTGTCCGGAATGATCATGCCCAATATCGGGGCGTTCATCGCCTGGGGCCTCATCACCGCCCTCTTTATCGAGAAGGGCTGGATACCGGTTCCGGGCCTGGGCGGCTTCGGCGAAACCAACGGAAAGCCGAACATCGGCCTCGTCGGCCCCATGATCACTTACCTGCTGCCCCTGCTGATCGCCTACACCGGCGGCCGGATGGTCTACGACGTCCGCGGCGGCGTGGTGGGCGCCATCGGCACCATGGGCGTCATTGTGGGTGCCGGCATCCCGATGTTCATCGGCGCCATGATCATGGGCCCGCTGGGCGGCTGGACCATGAAGAAGATCGACTCGCTCTGGGACGGCAAGATCAGGCCCGGCTTCGAGATGCTGGTGAACAACTTCGCTGCAGGCATCTGGGGCGCCTTCCTGGCCATGCTTGGCTACTACGGCATTTCCCCGCTGGTGCAGGCCTTCAGCACGGGCGCCGGGAACGTGGTCCAGTTCCTGGTCAACAACGGCCTGCTGCCCCTCACCAGCATTTTCATCGAACCGGCCAAGGTCCTGTTCCTGAACAACGCCATCAACCACGGCGTGCTGACCCCGCTGGGCATCCAGCAGTCGCTGGAGCAGGGCAAATCCATCCTCTTCCTGCTCGAAGCCAACCCCGGCCCTGGCCTGGGCATCCTGCTCGCCTACATGTTCTTCGGCAAGGGTGTGGCCAAGGCGTCAGCCTCCGGCGCGGCGATCATCCACTTCCTCGGCGGCATCCACGAGATCTACTTCCCGTACGTCCTGATGCGCCCGCTGCTGATCCTGGCCGCGATCGCCGGCGGCATGACCGGTATTGCCACCCTGGCCATCACCGGCTCCGGACTGGTTGCCCCGGCGGCTCCGGGTTCCATCATCGCGGTCCTGGCCCAGACCTCCCGTGACAGCTACCTCGGCGTGATCCTGGCGGTGCTTCTTGCCACCACGGTCTCCTTCCTGGTGGCCTCGGTGATCCTGAAGACCACCAAGCACAGCGACGAGGTGGACCTTAACGACGCCACCTCCAAGATGGAGGCCATGAAGGGCAAGAAGAGCTCCGTGTCCTCCGTCCTGACGGGCGCCGGTGCTGGTGCCGGCGTAGGCACGGCCGTCCTGGCCGGTCCCATCAGGAACATCGTGTTTGCGTGCGACGCCGGCATGGGCTCCAGTGCCATGGGCGCCTCGGTGCTGCGGAACAAGATCAAGGCTGCCGGATTCCCGGACGTCAAGGTCACCAACGCGGCCATCGCCAACCTTCGCGACGACTACGACGTGGTGATCACCCACCAGGACTTGACGGAACGGGCCAGGCCGGTCACCTCCAGCGCCGCGCACTTCTCGGTGGACAACTTCATGAACAGCCCGCGGTACGACGAGATCGTGGAACTGGTCAAGGAAAGCAATACGCCGAAAACGGCCGGCGGTGACGCCGGAACGGCCGCGGCCGCCGGAGCCGGCGCCGCAGCGGCCGGAACCGCTGCGGCGGGCCACGGCGCGCACGTTGCCGACACCCCCGTGGACGCGGCACCCGCTAGCGGTGCCGAACCAGCCGCCGCACCGCCGTCGGACATCCTCGTGGCTGACAGTGTTGTCCTTAACGGCACCGCCACCACCCGCGATGCCGCGATCGACGAAGCGGGCCGGCTCCTGCTGGACCGCGGCGCCGTGGACGAGGGCTACATCGCGGCCATGCATGAGCGCGAGGAATCCGTGTCCACGTACATGGGCAGCTTCCTGGCCATCCCGCACGGCACCAACGCTGCCAAGGACCACATCATGAAGTCCGCGGTGTCCGTGATCCGCTACCCGGACGGCATCGACTGGAACGGCAAGCAAGTCAAGTTCGTGGTGGGCGTTGCGGGCATCAACAACGAGCACCTCCACATCCTGTCCTCCATCGCCAAGGTCTTCACCAACAAGGCCCAGGTGGCCCAGCTGGAGGCCGCGACCACCGTGGACGAAGTCCTGGACCTCTTCGGAAAGGTCAACGCATAGTGAAGGCAGTACATTTCGGCGCCGGGAACATCGGCCGCGGCTTTGTGGGTCTGCTGCTGCACCAGGCCGGGTATGAGATGGTGTTCGCCGACGTCGCGGACGCCCTCATTGACCAGCTGGCGGCAGCGGACAGCTACAGCGTCCACGAGGTGGGGGAGAACCCCACGGTCCGGACGGTGGACAACTTCCGGGCGCTGAATTCCGCCACGCAGGAAGCGGAACTGGTGCGGGAAATCGCGACGGCGGACATCGTCACCACCGCGGTGGGGCCGCACATCCTGAAGTTCGTGGCGCCCGCCATCACCAAGGGCATCGCCGCGCGGGAGGCCGGGCTGGCGCCGCTGCAGGTCATGGCCTGTGAGAACGCCATCAACGCCACGGACATCCTGCGGGACGAAGTGGCTGCGCTCTGGGACGACGCTGCCGGCTCGCTGGACTCCCTGGCAGTGTTTGCGAACACCGCCGTGGACCGGATCGTGCCCAACCAGGAACCCGGTCAGGGCCTGGATGTCACAGTGGAGACGTTCTATGAGTGGGTCATCGACCGGACCGCGTTCGGCAACGCGGCGCCGGTGATACCGGGTGCCACGTTCGTGGACGAGCTCGCGCCCTACATCGAACGGAAGCTCTTCACCGTGAACACCGGGCACGCCTCCGCAGCATACCTCGGGTTTGAGGCGGGCGTGGAGAAGATCTCCGACGCCATGGCCGACCAGGACGTTGCGGAGGACGTCCGGGCCGTCCTGGAGGAGACCAAGCAGCTGCTGGTGGCCAAGCACGGGTTCAGCAACGACGAGCAGGAAGCCTACGTCCAGAAGATCCTGGTCCGGTTCTCCAATCCGCACCTGCCGGACACGGTCAACCGGGTGGGCCGCGCCCCGCTGCGGAAGCTCAGCCGGCATGAGCGGTTCATCGGCCCGGCCGCCGAGCTCGCTGAGCGCGGCATCGTGCCGGAGGCCCTGCTGGGTGCCATCGCTGCGGCCCTGCGCTTCAACGATCCTGCCGACGCCGAAGCCACGGAGCTTGCGCAGATCCTGGCCTCATCCACGCCGGCCGATGCCACGGCCCGGATCACGGGCCTGGCGCCCGAGCATCCGCTGTTCGCGGCAGTGTCCACCCTGGTGGAGGAGCGCCAGGCGGAAGGGGCGAAGGCCCCGGCTTAGAACCACCCCCCCCGGCGCGCGACGCTCTCTCACTTGATGCGGGTTTTCCCGCGACGCTCTCGCACTTAATGTGGGTTCTCCCGCGACGCTCTCTCACCTGCCGCCGGGCTCCGGGGCGTCCGACGGCGTCACTCGCCCCAGTGCGGCCGTGATGTACCGCATCACCAGGGAAGCGGCGATCAGTGCGGCGGAAAACGGCAGGAAGAACAGCGTGACCAGTTGGAAAGCCGTCTGTAGAACCATCCCCACCGCTTGCGAATAGGACGGGCCCAGGATCAGTGACTGCATGATCTGCGGTGCCAGGATGACCGAAAAGGCGCCCACGGCACCCACGATGATTCCGGCCCGCAAAGTGGTTAGTGGCAAACGGATGGCTGCATTCTGATCCATTGTTCGGATCCTTCCCCCAAGTGAGTGTTCCCGCCGGTGCCGGCTTCCTTAGCCAAGCACGGGATCCCTGGCGGCACAAGGAATACCCCTCGGCCAGCACAGACGACAAAACCCTCTCCCGCCAACCGGTGGGAGAGGGTTTGCCGAAAACCCCCATCAAATGAGAGAGCGTCAGCTAAAAACCCCCATCAAATGAGAGAGCGTCCCCGGTGGGTGGGGGGGCTGGGGGTGGCCGTTAGGCGGACTTTGCCGCGGCGGCGGTTTCGGCGCCGGCCATGGCCTTCCACTCGGCCACCCGGGCCTGGTGCAGCGGTGTCTTCCGGACCAGGGCGTACGCAATGCCCAGAACCGCGAACCAGACCGGTGTCACAAGCAGCGCCGTCAGAGTGTCCGGCTGGGTGGTGAGCGCCCAGATGAGGAAGGCGAAGAACGCGAACACCACCCACACCATCGGAATGCCGCCGGGCATCTTGAACGGGGAGTCCCGATGCAGGGCCGGGCGGCGCTTCCGGAACGCCAGGTAGCTGGCCAGGATGATGGACCAGACGAACATAAAGCAGACCGCGGACACGGTGGTCACCATGTCGAAGGCCGCGCCAACGTCCTTGCCCGCGTAGAGCAGGACGACGCCGGCGAGGAGCAGCACGCAGGACAGGAACAGGGCGTTCTGGGGTACTTTGCGGCTGGAGAGGCGGCCGAAGAGCTTGGGGGCGTCGCCGTCGTGCGCCAGCCCGAACACCATCCGCGAGGTGGAGTAGATCCCGGAGTTGGCCGATGACATCGCGGACGTCAGCACCACCAGGTTGACCACCATGGCGGCCATGCCCAGGCCCGCAAGCGAGAACATGCCGATGAAGGGGCTGTGGCCCGCCTTGAACTCGGTCCACGGCGTGACGGACATGAGGATGATGAGCGCGCCTACGTAGAAGAGCATGACGCGCAGGGGGATGGCGTTGATGGCCCGGGGGAGATTGTGTTCCGGGTTCTTGGTTTCCGCGGCGGCGGTGCCCACCAGTTCGATGCCCACGAACGCGAACACGGCGATCTGGAACCCGGCCACGAAGCCCATGAACTCCTTCGGGAAGAAGCCGCCGTGGCTCCACAGGTTGGTGAAGCTCGCGGTGCCGGCGTTGGAGGTGAAGCCGGTGAAGATCATCACCAGGCCCACAACGATCAGCGCCACGATGGCAACGATCTTGATGAGGGCGAACCAGAACTCGGTTTCGCCGAAGGCTTTGACCGTGGGCAGGTTCAGCAGCAGGAGGATGATGATGGTCGCCAGGCCGGGTATCCACAGCTGGATTCCGGGCCACAGCTCGTTGGCGTAGCCGGCAATCGCGATGACGTCGGCCACGCCGGTCACCACCCAGCAGAACCAGTAGGTCCAGCCGGTAAAGAAACCGGCCCAGGGTCCCAGCAGGTCGCCCGCAAAGTCGCTGAAGGACTTGTAATTCAGGTTGGACAGCAGCAGCTGGCCCATGGCCCGCATCACGAAGAACAGCATAAAGCCGATGATCATGTACACGAAGATGACGGACGGTCCGGCCACGGAAATGGTCTTGCCGGAGCCCATGAACAGGCCCGTGCCGATCGCTCCGCCGATGGCCAGGAGCTGGATGTGCCGATTGCTCAGCGAGCGTGAGAGGTGGGGCTCGCTGTCCCGGCTGGAGGCAGTCCTCTGCCCCGTGGTTGTCTGCTCAGACATGTGCTTAATCCTTCGATTGGTCCGCCGGTAAGGGTGACGGCGGTTACAAAATCAGCTGTACCACCGTACCCGCTCGGCGGTGACATGATGAACACGGCGGCTCCGGTGCCTGTCTGGGTGGCCGGACGGGGCACTGTGGAATGCTGGTGGGGTGACGAATCACCAGGGCGCGCCGCCCCCTTTGCTGACTGCCGACGTCGACGGCGGGACTTTCCGCCTTCGCCCCGCCTCACCTGCGGACCTGCCCGCAATGGTTGCCCTGCTGGCGGACGATGCCATGGGTGCCGGCCGTGAAACGGCCCGGGATATGGTGCCGTATGAGGAGGCCTTCGCCGCGATCGACGCCGACCCGGCCCACCTGCTCGTGGTGGGGGAACTGGTGCCGGACGGAGCTGCGAACGGTCCGGTGATGGCGATGTTCCAGTTGAGTTTTCTGCCCGGCATCTCACGGCAGGGTGCCTGGCGCTCGCAGATTGAGGCCGTCCGCGTGGCTGGGAGTCTCCGCGGCCAGGGCATCGGGAACCTGATGATGCGGTGGGCAATCGACGAGTCCCGGCGTCGTGGTTGCACCCTGATGCAGCTGACCACGCACAAGTCACGGGCGGCCGCCCACCGGTTCTACGAGCGGCTGGGGTTTGACGCCAGCCATGAAGGTATGAAGCTCACGCTCTGAGCAATGCAAAGTGAGAGAGCGTTGGATATAAACGCACATTAAGTGAGAGAGCGTTGGTATAAACGCACATTAAGTGAGAGAGCGTGCGCCGGGCGGGTGGCTGCTGTGACACGGCCCGCTCCGGGAAGCTAGTGGGCCGGCACGGAATCCTGCGGCGCGGCCTGCTGGTCCACCAGCTTCTGCTTCGGCAGGGCGAAACTGATCAGGAAGGCCAAGCCCGTCAGGACGGCGGCGGTAAGCATCACGGTGTCGATCGCGTCGGCGAATCCCTCGGTAATGGGCCGGGTGAGCACACTGTTGGCCGAATGCAGCCAGCTGGTGTCGTTCAGGGAATCGTCGGAGGCTCCTTTCTGGAAGAACTCGTACAGCTTGGCGTTGGCAGGATCTGCGGCAACCGCGGGGTCACGAAGCACGGCCTGGTAGTCGGCGCTGCCCATGGCCGATTTCATGCCGTCCGCGATGCGGCTGGCCGCCAGGCTGAAGAGCATGGAGATGAACACGGCAGTTCCCACGGCGCCGCCCATGGAGCGGAAGAAGGCGGCCGAGGACGTGCCCACGCCCATGTCACGGCGCGGGACGGAGACCTGCATCGCCAGGGTGAGCGGCTGCATGCAGAAGCCCAGTCCCATGCCGAAGAACACGGCGATCACGCCGGGGACCCACAGCTCGGTGTCAACGTGCAGCGACAGCCCCATCACCAGCGCCGCGGCCGTGAGGATGGCGGTTCCCATGATGGGGAAGATCCGGAACGTGCCCGACGCCGAGATGGTCCGACCGGCAGTGATGGAACCGGTCAGGATGCCCACGGTGAACGTGATCATCATCAGGCCGGCCTCGGTGGGGGTGAGTCCCTTAACCAGCTGCAGGTACATGGGCAGCATGGCGATCGCACCGAACATGCCGATGCCGATGATGAAGTTCAGCAGCGAGGACAGCCCGAACGTCATGTTCTTGAAGAGCCGCAACGGGATGAGGGCATAGTCGCCGGCGCGTTTCTCCGCCAGCAGGAACCAGGTGATGCCCACGGCGCCCAGGCCGTAGCAAAGGAAGGAGTTCAGGGACGTGTTGCCCCAGCTGCGGCCCTGCTCTGCCACCAGCAGCAGCGGCACGATGGCCAGGGTGATGGCGGCGGCGCCCCAGTAGTCGATCTTCTGCTTCACATGCTTGGCCGGCAGGTGAAGGTACATAAACACCACGGCCAGGGCGGCCAGACCGATGGGCAGGTTGATAAAGAAGACCCAGCGCCAGCCGTCGAAGCCCAGGATGTTCGCGGACCCGGCGAACGTGCCGCCCACCACGGGCCCCAGCACCGAGGAGATACCGAACACGGACATGAAGTAGCCCTGGTATTTGGCCCGGTCCTTCAGGGACACGATGTCCCCGATGATGGTCAGCGCCAGGGCCAGCAGGCCGCCGGCGCCCAGGCCCTGGACACCGCGGGCGATGGCCAGTTCGGTCATTGAATGCACCGAGCCGGCGTACAGCGAGCCGGCCAGGAAGATGGCGATGGCGATCAGGTACAGCGGGCGCCGGCCGAAGATGTCGCTGAGCTTGCCGTACAGCGGCGTGCTGACGGTGGACGTAATCAGGTACGCGGTGGTGGCCCACGCCTGCAGGGACAGCCCGTCGAGGTCGTTGGCGATGGTGTAGATGGAGGTGGATACGATCGTCTGGTCCAGCGACGCCAGGAACATGCCGAGCATGAGTCCCACCATCACGGTGACGATCTGACGCTGCGTCAGGGTTTCGCCGGCGGCACGCACGGCGGAGGTTTTGGACATGGCTTCTCCAGGCAGAAAAAGGAAACACGCTCGATAGTTGCTTTCAGTAACTATGTTAGGTCGCAATTCATTCCCGCTGAATACCTGGGGCTCAACTTCCGGACCACGGCGGATCGAAAATCGAGTGGCGAGATCCCGCCGCTAAGCCGCGGCCAGAGCGCCGAGATCTCGCCGCTCGATGGCGGCCCGGCGGACGGCGGCCCGGCGGACGACGTCCCCTCGACGCAGCGGCCTCAGCGCTCCACGAGGATGCCGTCCGGATCGCACCAGACCGTGGCGCCGGGCCGGAACGTCACGCCGTCGAGCACTACGTCCACGTCCACCTCGCCGGCGCTTTCTTTGGCGCTCTTGCGCGGGTTGCTGCCGAGCGCCTTGACGCCGAGGTGGAGCCCGGCGATCGCCTCGCGGTCGCGGATGGCGCCATTAATGACGACGCCGGCCCACCCGTTGGCGACCGCGCTCTCGGCGATCATGTCCCCCATCAGGGCCGTGCCCAGCGAGCCGCCGCCGTCCACCACCAGCACGGCGCCGTTGCCGGGAGTGGCCAGGGTTGATTTCACCAGGCCGTTGTCCTGGAAGCATCGGATGGTCCGGACCGGGCCGCTGAAGTGCGAACGCCCGCCCAAAGACTGAAACTGGAGTGACACAGACGCGAGTTCCTCGCCGCGTTCGTCGTAGAGGTCGGCGGTGTTAACAGGGTTTGCGGGGCTTGGGGCAGGTGCGTTCATGGCATCTCCAAATGTCCGGTGGTCACGTTCGTGGCGCCCGCCGGCATTGTGCCGGCATAACACGCGGGGCGATGATGCCCACGATAGTCTGTCTCCAGAATGACCAAACTGTTCCAGGGGGAACCAATGAGCCTGCCCGACACACCCGCAGCAGAGGATCCCAGCCGTGCGTCGGATCCCGGCTCGTCGCTGAATCCAGCGGAAAGTTCGACGGCGGCGCTCGCCGAGCCGACGCAGAGGGTCACCGCGCGCTGGGTGACGGGGCTGGTCCTGGTCAATGTTGGCATCAACGCCGCGTTCTTCGGGCCCATCAACGTCTTTATCGCCGAGCAGGCCATTGGCATCGACGCGGCCAACAAGGAAGCTATTGCCTCCCTCGTGCTGGGCTGCGGCGCCGCGGTATCCCTGGTGGCCAATCCGCTGTTCGGCGCGCTGTCCGACCGGACGGTCTCGGGTTTCGGCCGGCGTTCCCCCTGGGTCCTGGCCGGTGCCGTCCTTGCCGTCGCTGCCCTGCTGGCCATGTCCGGTGCCACGGCTGTTGCCTTCATGGTCCTGTTCTGGTGCCTGGTCCAGCTGGGCGCCAACGCGGCCTATGCGGCCATCACCGCTGCCATCCCGGACAGGGTGCCGGTGCTGCAGCGCGGCGGCGTGGGGGGACTGGCCGCCTTGGGCCAGACGGCGGGCATCCTCCTGGGCGCAGTCTTCGGAGCGGTGGTGTCGGGAAACTTCATGGTGGGGTACACCATGTGTGCGGCCGCCCTGCTGTTCTCGGTGATGCCCTACCTGTTCCACCGGAATGACCCGCCGCTGCCCAGGGAGCTCAGGCCGCCGTTCTCGTGGGGCAGCTTCCTCCGTGGCTTCTGGATCAGCCCGGCCCGCCATCCGGACTTCGCCTGGGCCTGGCTCACCCGCTTCCTGGTCAATGTCTGCAACCAGCTGACCATTGTGTACCTGATCTTTTTCCTCGGGGACGTCCTCAGGCTTGAGAACCCGGCACTGGGAGTCCTGATCCTGACCGGCATATATGCGGTGTTGGTGATGGTTACTGCGGTGATTGCGGGTCCGTGGAGCGACCGGGTGGGCAAGCGCAAGCCCTTCGTGATCGCCTCCTCCGCGATGATCGCCATGGCAGGCCTCACCCTGGCGTTCTTCCCCGTATGGACCGGCGCCCTGGTTGGCGCCGCCATCCTGGGTATCGGCTTCGGCGCCTACCAGGCCGTTGACTTTGCGCTGCTGACGCAGGTGCTGCCGCAGGCCGCAGACCGCGGCAAGGACATGGGGGTCATTAACGTGGCCGCCTCGCTGCCGCAGGTGTTCGCGACAGGCCTCGCTTTCCTTGCGGTGACGCAGTTCGGCGGGTACGTCACGCTGTTCGTTGCGGCCGCCGTGATCGGTCTGCTGGGCGCAGTGTTCGTGGTCAAGATCAAGGGCGTGGACTGAGGCGCGGGTGCTTCGTGCCGTATAGTTGAGGCGGACTGCAAGGCGGCCCGGGGTGGGGATCAACCGGGGTGCTGCACCATAAATTCACTACCCCGGAATGCTGATGCCCGAGACCCTTCCCGACCATCCGCCCATGGCCGCCCGGCCCTCCACCCCCCGCCAGAGGCTGCGCTACACGCGCGTCCTCGAGTCCGCCGGGGGGTTTGCCCGTAAGGGGCTGGAGTCCGTGGATCTGGCCGAGATCTCGGAGAAGTCCGGCGTCCCGCTGGGTACCCTCTACCGCTACTTCCCCTCCCCGACGCACCTCATGCTGTCGCTTTACCGCCAGCAGTTGGATGAGCTCCAGACGCGGGCCCGGACGTCCGCTGCCAGCTTCGGTGGGCGGGCCCTCACCGGAGTGGTCATGGAGATCTTCCACATGCGGGTGATGCAGCCCGCCGTGGAGCAGTGCCTGACCCGCAGCGTCTACCTCAAGGAACTGGACACCACGGCGCTCCTGCAGGAGATTGATGCGCTCAGTGAGAAGGCGGTGGCTGCCGCGTCCGAGGACGCCGTGGCGGCACGGGTGCTGCTGCTGACGGTCACTGGTCTGGTCCAGTCCGTCCGCAACCGCCGATTGTCATTGTTTGAGGCCGAAGAGGACCTTAAAAAGGCCTGCACGCTGCTTGCGCCGCCGGCTCCCAACTCCCGGGCAGCCCACCGATTCGCGTAACTGGTCTAGACCAGTGGGCAATTAAATACGCCTTTATGCCGTGATGTGGATCACATTTAGGCTTGATTAATCGTTTTGGCGCGGGTGCAGCGGGCCCCTGCGCACTTTCTGCCCCGCACGCGCTGTTTACTATGGCAGGACCGGAGTGGCTGGCATCCCGCAGCTGCGAGGGCTTCACCCGGACCCGCCATCCTTGGGTCCGCGAAGCGCCGAACCCCATCATCTTGAGCCTGCCTGTGCTTGAGCCATTCTGCGCCGTGTGACCACGGCTAGCCCCAGGAGACAACGACGTGTCCATTGACGCAATCGCACTGACCGACAATTCCGCCGCCACGGCCCTGACCGAGGCGGAAATTTTCGATGCACACCAGGGCGGCAAGCTCTCGGTCACCAGCACCGTGCCGCTGTCCAACAAGCGCGATCTTTCCATCGCCTACACCCCCGGTGTAGCCGAGGTCAGCCGTGCCATCCACACCAACCCGGAGCTCGCCAAGACCCTCACCTGGGCCCAGCGCCTGGTGGTTGTGGTCAGCGACGGTACCGCCGTACTCGGCCTGGGCAACATTGGCGCCAGCGCGTCGCTGCCCGTCATGGAGGGCAAGTCCGCCCTCTTCAAGACGTTCGGCGAACTGGATTCCATTCCCCTGGTCCTGAACACTACGGACGTTGACGAGATCGTGGAAACCCTCGTCCGGCTCCGCCCCAGCTTCGGCGCCGTCAACCTTGAGGACATCTCGGCTCCGCGCTGCTTCGAACTCGAAGAGAAGCTCATCGAAGCCCTGGACTGCCCGGTCATGCACGATGACCAGCACGGCACCGCCGTGGTGGCCCTCGCCGCCCTGACGAACGCCGCCAAGGTCACCGGCCGCGAACTCCCCGCCCTCAAGGTGGTGGTCTCCGGCGCCGGTGCTGCCGGCATCGCTGTCGCCGAGATCCTGCTCGCTGCCGGCATCGAGGACGTTGTCCTGCTCGACTCCAAGGGCGTCATCAACCGCGACCGGGCCGACATCGCCGCCGACCCGCAGAGCAAGAAGGCCCAGATGGCGCAGCGCAGCAACCCGCGCAGCGTCACCGGCGGCCCGGGGGAGGCGCTGCTCGGTGCTGACGTGTTCATCGGAGTGTCCTCCTCGAAGCTGGCCGAGGACCACCTGAAGCTGATGAACCAGGACGCCATCGTCTTCGCCCTCTCCAACCCGGACCCCGAAGTCCTGCCCGAGGTGGCTGCCAAGTACGCCGCCGTTGTGGCCACCGGCCGGAGCGACTTCCCCAACCAGATCAACAACGTCCTGGCTTTCCCTGGCATCTTCCGTGGCGCGCTGGACGCCGGCGCCCGCCGGATCACGCCCGCCATGAAGCTCGCCGCGGCCCGCGCCATCGCGGAACTCGCCGAAGAGGACCTCTCCGTGGACTACATCGTGCCCAGCCCGCTGGACCCGCGGGTAGCCCCCGCAGTGACGGCCGCCGTGGCCGCCGCTGTGGAAGCCGAGTAACCCCGGCAGCCACACCCTGCCATCACGCCCGACGGCGGTGCCTCCCTCTCGAAGGTGGGGCACCGCCGTCGGGCGTTATGCAGCCGTGAGGACCGGCGGGCGGTGACGGCCGCCCTAAACTGGGGCTCATGAACTCCGAAACCGTTGTCAGCATCCTGTGCGGCCTTGCCATCCTGGTGGGCGTGGCGGGAACCATCATCCCCGTGCTGCCCGGCAGCTTCCTGATTGGCCTCAGCCTGCTGGCGTGGGCCATCTGGGGCGGCGCCGGAACGCTGGGCTGGGTGGTCTTCGCGGTGGCAATGGTGTTTGTGGTGGCCGGCATGTCGGCCAGCGCCGTACTCACCGGCCGAAAACTGAAGCAGCACGGCATCCCCAGCCGCAGCGTTGTGGTGGGCCTGGTTGCAGGCGTGATCGGCATGTTTATCATCCCCGTCGTGGGGCTGTTCATCGGGTTCGCTGCCGGCCTGCTGCTGAGCGAGCTTCGCCGGACCCGGGAGGTCCGCACCGCGAGCAGGACCAGTTGGGCCGCGCTGAAGGCCACCGGCCTGGGCATGCTGGCGGAGTTCGTGCTGGCGTGCCTGGCCGCCAGCACGTGGGTGATCGGGCTGTGGGTGGCCGCCGCCACGTAGCATGGAGAGATGAGCGTGGGGGATGCCAGAGGACCGATTTACCGCGACACCCGGGATCTAACGCCGTTCGGGAACGTCCAGTTCCAAACCCCGGTCCGTGAACTTGCCGGCAGTGTGGGCGGCCTGCTCCACGGGGTGCTTGGCGGCCGTGATGCTGCGCTGATCACCGTGGACGGCGATGTCCCCCGGCTGAAGCTGATGCCGGGCAAGGCGGCCAGGGCGGTCCATGACGCGATCTTCACCAGCAGGGAACCGGGGCCGCTCATCACCGCCGGGCGGACCTACCCCGGCTGGGCGGGCCTGTGTTCAGTCATGGCCGGCCTGCTGGCGTACCAGCACGGCGGTTACCTCCGCGCCTCCGAGCTCCTCCAGCGGGGACTGTCCATCAGGAACGACGACGACGCCAACCAGTATGCGGCCACGTACCTGACACGCGTGGTCACCCGGGTGGAGGTCGCCGAGCGCATAGAAGTCCCCGTGCTGTTCGGGCAGGAATCAGTGTTCCTGGCCCTGTCCCACTCCCTGCGGGAGACGGGGCAGCTGGAAGCCGCGCTGCAGACGGTGGCCGGACTGCCGCCGTCGTTGCCCACAGCGCTGGCCCGCTGTGCGCTGGCGTTCGCGCTGGGGCGGGACAAGGAGGTGGTGATCTGGACCGAAGGCCTGCTGAATTCGGATGACCTCTCTGCTGCCCTGCTGCTGCTCCGCGGCCGGGCGCTGCGGCGTCTCGGCGCCCACGCGAAGGCGCAGGAGGCACTCAAGGAGGTGCTGCGCCGTCGGAAGACCGACGCGGTGCTCCGCAACGACGCCCTGACCGACCGCGCGCTGCTGGTGCTGGACAACGGCCGAAAATCGCTCAATCCCCGCGACTGGCTCCGGGGCCGGCCGGCGGAGCTGGAAACCTTTGAGGTGATCCGCAAGGACGTGGACGAACGCCGGCTGTGGGAGCAGGAGTGGGAAAACCTGGACGGGAAATAGGCCCGGAACCGCCTGGAGCCTGACGGCGGGCGGCGGAATTCACCGGATGGTTCATGGAACGCGAGGTCTAGACACGCTGCGCAAGCCCGGCAACCAGCGGGACCACCTGCTCGGCCAGCAGTACCGCGCCCAGGCCGATCATAATGATGCCGCTGGTCAGCGTGACCGCGCGGGCTGCGCCGGGGCGGGACTGCAGGAGCTTGCGGGCCATGAGCGCCACGCACGTGTAGACGGTTCCGGCCAACAGGACAAAGGTCAGTCCCAGCAGTCCGGACTGGACCGGCAGCGGGAGTGCGGCGTCCGGGCTGACGAACTGCGGCACCAGCGCCACAAAGAAGAGCAGGCCCTTGGGGTTGATGCCGCTGGTGCCCATGCCCTGCAGGAAGATCCGGAGCTGGTTGGCGGGTTTCGCTGCGGCGTCTGCCGCGCTGAAGGAGGCACCGCGCCAGGAGCGGAGGGTGCTGATGCCCAGCCAGAGGAGGTACCCTGCGCCGGCCACGGTGAGCCAGCCGAGGAGGCCCGGCAGGCCGGCGAGAAGTGCCGCGAGGCCGGCTGCCATCAGCAGGGTGTGCAGGACGTAGCCGCCGCAGAGTCCGGCCACGGCCGGGACAAAGCTCCGCTGCCGGAGCCCGGCGCTGATGGAGTACGCCCAGTCGACGCCAGGGGTGCAGGCGAGGGCGGCAGCCACCAGCACAAAGGCGAAAAACAACTGCGGGTTCATGGCGGGCTCCTGTCAACGGCTACAGCACAAACCCTATGGACTTTCCGGCCATAAGTGCTTACCAATTTCTCCCAAGATCGCCACAGGTTGGTAAGATTTGTGCGTGATTGACCATATTGACAGGAATATCTTGCGGCACCTCAAAGAGGATGGCCGAATGACTGCCACGGCGTTGGCTGCCAAGGTGGGCCTGACCGTTGCCCCGTGCCACCGGAGGCTGCGCGACCTGGAGGCCTCGGGCGTGATCCGCGGCTACAAGGCGGACATCGATCCCGCTGCCGTGGGACTGGGCTTCGAAGCGATTGTTTTTGTCACCCTGCGCCAGGTGGACCGCTCCACCATGGAGATCTTCGAGAACCGGGTGGCGGAGAACCCCAACATCGTGGAGGCGCAGCGGCTCTTCGGCTCACCGGACTACCTGCTGAAGGTCATCGCAGAGGACCTTCCGGCCTACCAGCGCTTCTACGACGCCGAGCTCACGTCCCTGCCCGGCGTGGAGCGGCTCACGTCCACGCTGGTGATGAAGAACCTCAAGTCGAACGCGGGCCCACCCGTTTAGGGCTTGAGCAGCCCGGTGGTGCGGTAGGGGATCACTTCGCGCAGGAACATGCTGGTGGACGTGCGCACAATGCCAGGGCACAGGCGGATTTCTTCCGAGACGCGGTAGAGGTCGTCCGGGCTTTTGGCCACCACCCGGATGATGAGGTCTGTGTCGCCGGCCGGAGCGTGGCATTCCAGGACTTCGGGAATCTCGCGTAGCGCCGCGATGGCGTCGTTAAGGCGGCTTTGGTCCAGTTCCGCACTGACGGCTGCGGCAACGCCACGGCCCAGGGCGGACGGCAGGACACGGCTGCTGTTGGGCCGGAGGGCTCCCGAGGCCGTCATCCGCTCGAGCCGCGACTGCACCGTGCCGCGGGCCAGGCCAAGCCGCTGCGCCAGCACCATGATGGGAATCCGGGGGTCGTCGTCCAGGGCATAGAGGATCCGCTTGTCCGTGGCGTCCAATTGCTGCAATCTGATCATTTCCTGTCGATATTCCGGCGATTCGTTAGTCAGGCTGATCAACGTGGCACCTGCTGGTTGTGCCAACTGTATGTGTTCTGCTCAAATTATGGCAACGAGGGAAGAGGCTACCGCCGAATCCCGCTGGCTACAGGCACCCGGCACACCACCCGGCACCTCGATCCGCCTCCCGCAAGGAGGCCGCCGCTGATTGACACTTGTTCACACCACGGTCATTCTGCAGACAAACACGGCAAGGGCCCCTGAACTCCCGGGCGTCGAAACTTCGGCGTCATCGGTAGCTGAGGGGCTCTTGTGTTTAAGCAACGTCGACCGGATTAGGGTTGCTTCATGACTCCCGCCGGCCGCTTTGCCCCCAGCCCCTCCGGTGAGCTGCACGTAGGCAACCTCCGCACCGCCGTCCTCGCCTGGCTGTTTGCCCGCTCCACCGGCAGGGACTTCCTGCTGCGCGTGGAGGACCTGGACCGCGCGCGTGCCGGCGCCGAGGCGGAACAGCTCCGCGATCTGGCAGCCATCGGCGTAACCTGGGACGGCGCCGTCGTGCATCAGACTGACCGCGGTGAACTGTACCGCGACGCCATCCAACAGCTCACGTCCGCGGGCCTGACCTATGAGTGCTTCTGCACCCGCCGCGAAATCCAGGAGGCACCGTCCGCCCCGCATGCACCGCAGGGTGCCTATCCCGGGACGTGCCGCAACCTTGACCCCGCGGAACTGGAGGTCAAACGCTCCCTGCGGCCGGCGGCCATCAGGTTGCGCGCCGGAGTTGGCGAGTACACCGTGAACGACGTGCTGCACGGGGACTTCACCGGCGTGGTGGACGATTTTGTCCTGCGCCGCAACGACGGAGTGACCGCCTATAACCTGGCCGTGGTGGTGGATGATGCCGCACAAGGCATCGACCAGGTGGTCCGCGGAGATGACCTGTTGCCGTCCACGCCCCGCCAGGCGTACCTCGCCTCACTTCTGCATATTCCGGTTCCGGAATATGCTCATGTGCCGCTGGTAGTGAATTCCGACGGCGCCCGGCTGGCAAAGCGCGATGGCGCCGTGACACTGGGCGACCTTTCCCGCGCGGGAGTCGCCGCGGCCGAGGTCCGTGACCTGATCCTTCGGTCCCTGGGCCTGCCGGCGGGGACCCTCGAGCAGGCCCTTTCCGGGTTCACTCCCGGCAGCCTCCCGCGCGAACCCTGGGTCTGGCGGGGCGTGGGTGTGGAACGCGGCAGCCAGGGCGGCCGCTCCGGCGCGTAGGCTGGAGCCATGTCGGATCCAGAGTTCACTGAAGCAGCATTTCCCCAACCGCGGTTCACCGTTGAGACTGCGAGGGTCCTGGCCGAAGTGGCCCACAACCGGCAGAAGGACAAGCTCAAGCGGCCCTACCGTGACCATGTCCTGGCTGTGGGGGACGCCCTGGCCGATTTCGACGACGATATCCGGATCGCCGGGTACCTGCATGACATCGCGGAGGACACGCCCATTACCCGGCAGGCGCTGCTGGACATGGGTGTTTCCGAGCGGGCCGTGGACATCATCGAGCGGGTCACCATCCGGCTGCACGACAACCCCGATGATTACCAGGACGGCATCCGCTTCATTGCCGAGGACCACGACGCCGCCCTCGTGAAGATCGCGGACAACGCGCACAATTCCCTGCCCGAGCGGGTCAAGGCGCTGGCGGAGAAATGGCCGGACAAGCCCCCTGTCACCAAATACCGGGACGCCCGGCCGGTGCTCTACGCCGCCGTGGAGGAGGAAGAAGTCCGGAAGATCCTGGCCCGGGTGAACCCGTGGCTGCTGGAGGAGCTGGATGACAGGTTGGACGAGGAAGACCAGACCGACTACGGGACCCTGTCCTACGAGTCCTAGCGGACGCCCTTCCAGAGGTCCCGCTCCACTGCGTCACCCTGCCAAGGCCTAGATCCTCCCTAGACCCGGCCGAGGGCGTCGATGTCCTCGAGGAAGTCCTGGTGGACCTCGGCGCTGACGGTGGTCCGGGTTTCCCCGATGGCGTCCAGGTAGTCCTGGGTGGAGGGCCCTTTCCGCACCGCCTCCCGAACGGAAACGCTGCCGCCGGAAGCCGCGCCGCCGTCGTCGTACACTGCTTTCTCCAGGGCACGCTGGGAGGCGCTGCGGGCGGCGTACTCGATGTCGGCGGGGGAGAAGCCTTGTGTCCGCTCCACGAGGAGTTCAACATCCGCCGCATCCACCACGGCGGCCGGGATGAAGCGCTGCCACATGGCTTCGCGGGCCTGGCGGTCGGGCAGGCCGATGGGGATGACGTAGTCGAACCGGCCGTGCCGCAGGAAGGCGGTGTCCAGGGCTCGGATGAAGTTCGTGGCGCACACCAGCAGGCGGCCGGGCTGTTCGCGGAAGGCCGGGATGATCTTCAGCAGTTCGTTGGTGACGCCCTGCAGCGGCGAGGGCGGGTCCCCGGCCCGCTGGGATGCGATCTCTTCCACCTCGTCGATAAACACCACGCAGTGCTCCAGCTCGGCGATTTCCAGGAACGTTTCGCGCAGCGCGCCCGCCAGGCCCTTGGGGTCCGCGGCGAGCCGGGACGGGAATACCTCCACGAACGGCCACTCCAGCCGGGAGGCAATGGCCTTGGCGAACGTGGTTTTGCCGGTCCCCGGGGGCCCGAACAGCACCACGGCCCGCGGCGGCACCACACCGTATTCGTCGGCAAGGTCGGCCTCCGCGAGCGGCAGGACCAAGCGCCGCTCCAGGAGCTCCTTTTCCTTCCGCATGCCTGCCACGTTTTCCCACAGGTCCCGGGCCAGGATCCGGCCACCCAGCTGGCCGAGCGCGTCGAGCTCCTGGCGTTGCACGGGGATGGTCCGTTCGAAGTAGCGCAGGTTCTTCTTGAGTGCGAAGCCGCGGCTGAGGAACGCCTCCACCCTGGTTTCGGCTTCCGGCATCAGCGCCGAGAGCTTGTTCAGGCCGTGCGGAGCCATCCGGTTTTCGACGGCGGCGAGCAGCGACGTGCCGATTCCGCGGCCGCGGTACTCCGGCAGCGTGGCGAGGAAAACGATCCAGCCCTGGTCATGGGCCGCGCGTCCCACGGCGGCGCCCACCACCATGTCACCCTGCACGGCAACCACCGCGTGGTCCTTTTCGCAGGACGCCAGGACTTCGGAGAGGGCATACACGGGCTCAACGTCGGAGGCCTTGAGGGTCTCCCACAGGTGCAGGATCCCGTCCAGGTCGGCCGAGTGGAAATCCCTGATCCGCCAGTTGGTCATGCCGTGTCTCCCGGGGTGGTTCGTCGTTGAACTGCAGGTCGGTGAATGTTCAGTGCAGCGCCGTGGGGCACTCTGCTGAGCATAGGCGATCTGCCCGCGACAAAGGGTTGCGGGAACGTTGCGTTACATGGCGGCCGCTGTACGCGGCGGGTCAGGCGGGGGCGGGTCAGACTTTGATCGGGACCGGGTGCACCTCATCGGCGGGGTGGCCTGCACGTTCATGGATGCGCCGTACGGCATCCGCCGAAGGCGCCTCGGACAGGCAGTAGACCAGCCCTGACTCGGGATCGGCCCAGGCGGATTTGAAGTCGACCTTCTCGTCCTCCTGGATGGCGAGATCGGCGTTGTGGGCCTCCCGGAGGGCCTCCTGGGTGATTCCAACCATGTTGCGATGAACATCCATGAATTCCGGCATGGTGCCACAACTCCTTAACTCGGTTTCGCCGTTGAGACAGCAGGATGCGCCCGACGTTAGACCCGGCGCCAACCTGCCGTCAAGGGGATTTTGAAAGTACGACGGCGGCACCCGGGTTCCGCGGAAACAGAACCCGGGTGCCGCCGTCGGGCGTACCTGGCGCCTTACTTCTTGAAGGTCTCGGCAGGCGGGTTGGCCACTACCGGAGCAGTGCCGGTGAAGCCCTCGCGGGCCGCCGCGATTTCGCGGATGCGGTGGCGGCAGGCGTACCAGCCGGCCACCATCAGGGCGGACGCGATGGCGGTCACCAGCATGGTGAGCGGGGAGTCGATGAAGACCATCACCAGCACGCCCACCAGGAACAGCAGCGAGAGGTAGCCGGTGTACGGGGCGCCGAACATCCGGAACGACGGACGCTCCAGCCAGCCCTTGTCCGCCCAGCGCTTGAGCTGGATCTGGCAGAGCACAATGGTTGCCCAGGTCATGATGATGCCCACGGAGGCGATGTTCAGCACGATCTCGAAGGCCTGTGCCGGCACCAGGTAGTTCAGCGGGACGCCCAGCAGGGACACTCCGGCGGTGATGGCAATGCCGCCGTAGGGGACACCGGCCTTGTTCATCCGGCTCGCAAACTTGGGGGCAGACCCGTTCACGGACATGGATCGAAGTATACGCCCGGTGGAATATAGGCCGGCATTCAGCGAGGAGAGGGCTGCGGTGAGCACCACGAGGTTCATGATGACGTCCACACCCTGGATGCCGATGGAGCCGAAGAAGGTCACAAACGGGCTGACGCCCTTCTGGTAGGACGTGTACGGCAGCAGCAGCGCGAGCAGGATGACGGAGCCAACGTAGAAAACGGCGATGCGGAAGACTACCGAGTTGATGGCCTTGGGCATGATCTTTTCCGGGTTCTCGGTCTCGCCGGCCGCGGTGCCCACCAGCTCGATCGAGGCGTAGGCGAACAGGACGCCCTGCATCAGGATGATCATGGGGAGCAGGCCGTTGGGGAACACGCCGCCGTTGTCCGTCAGGAGGCTCAGGCCAACCTGCTGGCCATCCACCGGGGTGCCGAAGATGACAAAGTAGGTGCCGACGACCAGGAAGATGACCAGGGCGGCGACCTTGATCAGGGCGAACCAGAATTCCATTTCGCCGAAGACCTTGACCGAGACGAGGTTCAGGGCGAGGACCACGACGAGGGCGATCAGTGCCCAGGCCCATTGCGGGACGGCTGCCATCCAGGGGATGTAGTTGCCGAAGAAGTTCATGTAGAGCGCGGCGGCGGTGATGTCCACGATGGTGGTGGTGGCCCAGTTGATCCAGTAGAACCAGCCGGAGACGAACGCGGCTTTTTCGCCGAAGAATTCGCGGGCGTAGGAAACGAACGAGCCTGACGAGGGGCGGTGCAGGACCAGTTCGCCCAGGGCGCGCAGGATCAGGAATGCGAAGAAGCCGCAGACGGCGTAGGCGATGACCAGGGACGGGCCCGCGGCGTTGAGCCGGCCGCCGGCGCCGAGGAACAGGCCGGTGCCGATCGCGCCGCCGATGGCGATCATCTGGATCTGCCGGGGCTTCAGGTTCTTGTGGTAGCCCTTGTCCTCGGCATGCAGGGCGGTTTCGGAGGCGTGCGCGTGGCCGCCGTCGATGACGTGGTCGGGAAGGGAGGTGGGGGTATTGGTCATGAGTGTGCCTTACTTGCTGAGGTTGGCCAGGCGTTCGGGGCTGAGGAGTTCCTGGAGCTGCGCGGAGGTGAGGAGCCCGTGTTCCAGGACAAGTTCCGCAACGCCCTTGCCGGTGGCGAGTGCCTCCTGGGCGATGGCCGTGGCGGTGGCGTAGCCCAGGTGGGGATTGAGGGCGGTGACCAGGCCGATGGACTGTTCCACCGTGCGGCGGAGGTGTTCGGTGTTGGCGGTGATGCCCCGGATGCAGCGTGCCGTAAGGGTGCGGCAGGCGGCTTCGAGGTGCGAGATGCTCTTGTGGAGGCTGTGGACAATGATGGGTTCGAAGGCGTTGAGCTGGAGCTGCCCGGCTTCGGCGGCCATGGTGATGGTGACGTCGTTGCCGATGACCTCGTAGGCCACCTGGCTGACCACTTCCGGGATCACCGGGTTGATCTTGCCGGGCATGATGGAGGAGCCGGACTGGACGGCCGGCAGGTTGATTTCGCCGAAGCCGGCGCGCGGGCCGGAGGAGAGCAGGCGGAGGTCGTTGCAGGTCTTGGACAGCTTCACGGCCACCCGCTTCAGCACGCCGGACAGGTGGACAAAGGCGCCCACGTCCTGGGTGGCTTCGATGAGGTCAGGGGCTGTTACCAGGGGGAGCCCGGTGATCGCGGCCAGGTGCCGGCAGGCTGCCTCGGCGTAGCCGGCGTGGGCGTTCAGCCCGGTGCCGATGGCCGTGGCGCCGAGGTTGATCTCGTGGATGAGCAGCTGGGCTTCGGCGAGCCGGAGCCGGTCCTCGCCGATGGTGATGGCATAGGTGCCGAATTCCTGGCCCAGGGTCATGGGAACGGCGTCCTGCAGCTGGGTGCGGCCCATCTTCACTATCGTGCGGAATTCCAGGGCCTTCGCGGCGCAGGCTTCCTCCAGCTCGGCCAGGGCGGCCAGCAGTTCCCGCGCGGCGAAAATGGTGCCCAGCTTCACCGCCGTGGGGTACACGTCATTGGTGGACTGGCTGAGGTTGACGTGGTCGTTGGGGTGCAGGCGGGCGTAGTCGCCTTTGGGGTGGCCGAGGATTTCCAGGGCCCGGTTGGCGATCACCTCGTTGGCGTTCATGTTCGACGACGTTCCGGCACCGCCCTGGATGACGTCCACCACGAACTGGTCGGCAAACCGGCCGTCCAGGATGTCGCGGCAGGCCAGTTCGATCGCATCGGCGCGTTCTGCATCCAGCAGGCCAAGCTCCCGGTTCGTGCGGGCGGCTGCGAGCTTGACCGCGGCCAGGCCGCGGACCAGGTGCATGTTGGAGGACAGCTTCTGGCCCGTGATGGGAAAGTTTTCCACGGCGCGGAGGGTGTGGACGCCCCAATAGGCGTTGGCGGGGATGTCGCGGTCGCCGAGCAGGTCGTGGTCGGAGCGGGTCAGTGCGGGGGCGGTGGTATCGACGGAGGTCATGTGTCCTTACGGGGCTTCGTTGACGGGTGTGGACAGTGGGTTTAGGAAGTCGGTTGCCTGCAGCAGGCCCACCGGATGCCCGCCACCGAGAACCGGTGCCGTGGCAATGGGAAGGAGCGGTGACGCATCAACGCCCAGCGCCTCAAGCAGCGTGACGGTGGCGGGCATCCGGGCGCGGTCGCCGCCGTCGGAAATTTTCACGGCAACGCCGCGGCCGTCCGGCAGGCCCACCAGCTGCACACCCTCAAACCCGTCCTTCGCCACGGAACCGGGAAGAAGCCGCATCAGCTCAGTGACGTCCCGGCGCTCGCCGGCCACCATGTCCGGGTGCTGCCGCATGGCGAGCCCGACGGCGGCTTCCGCCAGCAGCGGGGCGGTCCCGCCGTCGTCGGGGGTTCCATAAGTGGCGCCCGCTGGAACGGGAGCCGACACGGTTGCGGCGGCGGCTGCGATGGTGCCGAAAGCGCGGGCCATACCGCGGAGGGTCAGTGCGAACAGCGGGGTGCCGCAGCCGTCGGTGCTGAGGGCGAGGGGCTGTTCGCCGGTCAGGTCGGTGACGGTGGCGGCGACCAGCTGCTGCAGCGGGTGCGACGGGTCCAGGTAGCCCTTCACCGGCCAGCCGTTGATGACGCAGGTGGCGGCCATGGCGGCGTGCTTGCCGGAGCAGTTCTGGGTCAGCTGGGTGGCGGCAAAGCCGGACCGCAGCCAGTCCTCGCGCTCGCCGGCGCCGTAGGGCAGGTCGGTGCTGTTTTCGAGGTTGTTGACGCTGAGCCCGTGCATGGCCAGGATCCGCTGGGTGCCGCCGCGGTGCTTGGCTCCGCCCGAGTGGCTGGCGGCAGCCAGGGCGAGCAGGTCCGCCGGGAGGTTCAGGCCGGCGCGGACCATGGCAACGGCCTGCAGCGGCTTGAGCGAGGAGCGCGGGTAGAAGGGTGCCAGGGGGTCCCCGGCGGTGGCCGCGACGGTGCCGTCCGCGGCGGTGGCGATGGCCGAGCCGTAGTGGACGCTTTCCACCAGGCCGTCACGGGTGGCAACAACCAGGGGTGCGTGCTGCGGGAGGGTTTCGGCGTTGATGTCGGTCCGGAATCCGCGTGCGGCCGCGCCGGGGGCAGCGGCTTGGGCAGCGGGAAGGGCAGGGGCAGGCATGGAGTCCTAAAGGTGGTGGTGACTACTTGTTGAGGATGGAATCGAGGGCGACGCCCACGGCGCGCAGGTGCTCGGCCATGGCGCTGCTGGCTGCGTCGGCGGAACCTGCTTCGATGGCGGCGAGGATCCGCTGGTGCTCGGCGTCGGAGGCGTGCTGGCGGTCGGCCACCATGTTCAGCGTTTCCGACTGGAAAGCCAGGGCGCCCCGGATGTCTGCTACCACGCTGGCGAACACCTTGTTGCCGCTGGCCCGGGCGATGGCGGCGTGGAAGCTGGAATCCAGGGCAACCCAGGACTCGGGGTCCGTTTCGGTGATCATGGCGGCGACGATGTGCCGCATCGTCTCGAGTTCCTCATCGGTCCGCCGCTGGGCAGCGAGTCCAGCGGCGGGGACCTCGATGTGGGGCCGGGCCTCGGTGAGGTCCCGGGCGGAGTACTGCCCGAGGGTCAGGTCGTTGGCCACCTTGTCCGCCACCACAAAGGTTCCCTTGCCTGTCTTGGTGACGGTCAGGCCCAGGGCGGTGCAGGAGCGGAGGGCTTCGCGGATGACCGAGCGGCTGACCCCGTACTGCTGCGACAGCATGGCCTCGGAGCTGAGCTTCCCGCCCACCGCCACCTTTCCGGACTCGATGTCGGCGCGCACCGCGTTGAACACCGCTTCGGCGGCGCTTAGGCGGGCAAGCGGGGCCGCAGGCTGTCCTGCTGTCCGGCTGTCTGACAGGTTCACGCTTTCAAATATGGCACCGGTCACAGTGCATGTCAAGCGCCCGCATCACCCGCGGCCCAGACGCCGCAGCGCCGGGCCGGGGTTTACGCCGTCGTCGGCAGCCGTGAGCAGCAGCAGCGAACGCGCTTCTTCGAAGCAGGCGCTGCAGCCCGAGAGGTGCGCCCGGAGCGCCGGCATGCTGTCCGGCGATCCGCTCAACAGGGTCTCGACGTAGGTATCAACCGCGTCGAAGCAGTCGTTGCAGGAAAGCCACGGCTCAGCCGCCAGGGTGAGCCGGCGCACTGATTCCGGGGTCAGGTTTCGGCGGTGCGTAGTCATGAGATCACTCTCGGTGTGGTTGGTGCAGCGGGGAGGAAGCCGGCGAGCGTGAGGTGCGCCCTGAGCCGGCCGCGGGCATCGTGAAGGGCCTTGTAGAGGGCGTTGCGGGTGGTGCCCAGGCGGTCTGCCAGCACATCGATGGGCACCTCGTCCACGAGCAGCGCCAGCACCACCAGGCGCTGGTGGGGTGTGAGCGCTTCATCGATTGCGTGTCCGACGGCGGCGGAAAGTTCTGTGCCCTCGACCAGTTGCTCGGGGGAGCTTTGGGCTGCCGGCCTCTCCAGGACCGAGTCAAGGTTGAGGTCGCGGTGGCGCCACATGTTCCGCCGCACCTCGACGGCGGCGTGCAGGATGCCGAACTTGTACGCCCACGTGGTGAACCTGCTGCGGCCCTCGAAGCTGGACAGTTTGCCGAGGACGTCCACCATGGCCTCGTCGGCTGCCTGGTTCACCAGCTCGTCCACGCGGACGGCGCCGATGGCCGGCAGTCCGTAATACATCTGCGATACCTGGTGCCGGGTTGCCTTGACCAGGAGCTGGTGGAGCTCCAGCAGTGCCGCCTCGTGGCCAGGGCCCGGTGTGCTGAGGAGTGTCACCCAGTCCGGGTCCGGAGGCCTGGGACGCGCTTCCTGCGTGTCCGCGAGCTCGGGGCCGTCCAGCGTGGCCATGCGATCACTCCCATCCGCTAAGGTCGTCCACGGGCCCGGCGATGCGGACCGCCAATTCCGGCGGACATCCCTTGTCCACCAGTTTGAGTAGCTCGTGGATGTCCACTCCCCGGGTGGCTGCCATGCGTGACGCCAGACTAGCAGGGAACCCTGCCTCGATCAGGAGCCGCCCGCGCCAGGCGACGATTGCGTCCCACTCGTTTCGGGGCGATCCGGCCCCTGTCTGTGCTTCTACTTCCCGCTGAGTGTTCATACCCCTTTAGTGTCATCCCGGCCGCCGCTCTTACCGGCGTTCGGGGAGTTGGGAGCCGAAAAGATTTCCGGCTGGAGGGGGTAAGAACCGGGCGCTGGGTGCCACTAATGTGCCATGGGCGCCCGCCCATAGGAAAGGAGATTCCACCGTGGAAACCATGACATCCCGCCGGCGGCCCAAGCTCGCCGTCGTGTTTGCCCTGCTGGCTGTTTCAGGCGGCCTGACAGCTGCCTATTCCGTGGGAGGGGCGCCTGCGCAGCCCACATTCCAGGAGGCTGCAGCAGTATCCATGGCCCACAACCATGGTTCCGGCAACTCCAATTCGGTGCCCGCCGCACAGCTTGAGCTGCGCCAGGCCATGCGGACGCTGTGGGCGCAGCACATGGAATGGACGCGCCTCGCAGTGGTTAATTTCGCTTCCGGATCGGCCGGCTTCGACACCACGGCGGGCCGGCTGCTGCAGAACCAGTCGGACATCGGCAATGCCATCAAGCCGTTTTACGGTGAGGCTGCCGGCGCCCGGTTGACCACCCTGCTGCAGCAGCACATCACAGAATTCGTTGGCCTGTTCCAGGCTGCCAAGGCCCAGGATGCTGCGGCCCTTGACTCGGCCAAGGCTGCCGTTTACGCCAACGCCCAGGAAATCGCCGATTTCCTTGCCGGGGCCAACCCCCTGAACTGGAGCCAGGAAGAGATGCGCTCCATGATGAAGGAGCACATCGACCAGACCATCTCCTACGGCAGCGCTGAACTGAACGGACGGTATGCCGAAGGCATTGCCACCTATGACCTCGCCGAACAGCACATGCTGATGATGGCCGACGAGCTCAGCGACGGCATCATCAACGCGTTCCCCGGCAAGTTCCGCTGACCTAGTTATCGGTACGTTCGTGCCGCTTTACCACTGTCTGTCGACACCCAAGCCGGCGTCAGCTCCGACTAAGTGGCAGAACGGCACGATCGTACCTACGGGAGGGTTGGGCGGGAGCCGGGTCTTTCTGCCCTTCCGGCACTGGCTGCGGTCCTGTCAGTGTGAACCATGAGCCCCGTCTCCGGCTGGAACCGCCGAGTGGTGGCCGCGATACTGGCGGCCCTGCTGGTGGTTGCCGTCATCGTGGTGGCAGTGGTGCTGTCCGGCCCACCGCAGGCGGGCGGACCGCCGTCGGAAGTTTCCGCTTCGCCCAGTGCCGCGCCCTCTGCCGGCGAAACCGCCGCAGTCCCGACCGCGACGGCGGAACCTGGCACCGCTGAGCCGACGCCCCCGGTCACTCCCCAACCGCCGCCGGCAGCGCCGTTCCCGCCGGCCTTGCTGGGGCAGGATGTTGAGGTGCTGCCGGGTGCCGGCCGGGTGGTTGCCCTGACGTTCGACGCCGGCGCCAACTCGGCGGGACTGCCCAGGATCCTGCAGGGGCTGGCCAACGCAGGGGTTCCGGCGTCGTTCTTTTTGACCGGTAACTGGGCGGCCGCGAACCCTGCGGGCGTGTCGGCGATCGCGTCCGCAGGGCACCGCGTGGGCAACCACTCCATGACGCACCCCGGTTTCACCGGACTTCCGGATGATGGCGTGGCGGCGGAGGTGCGTGGCGCGGAACAGGCCATCCGTGCCGCCGGTGCTGACCCGGTGCCGTTCTTCCGCTTCCCCTTCGGCGAGCGGGACGCCCGCACCATCGCGGCCGTGAACAACCTCGGTTACGTGCCGGTGCGGTGGACGGTGGACACCCTCGGCTGGAAGGGAACCAGCGGCGGCATCACCGCCCAGCAGGTGGCGGACCGGGTGCTGTCCGCCCTGCAGCCCGGAGAGATTGTCCTGATGCACATCGGGTCAAACCCCGCCGACGGCACCACCCTTGACGCCGACGCCCTGCCGCAGATCATCGACCGGGTGCGGCAGGCCGGGTACGGGTTCGTGACTCTGGACAGCCTGCTTTAGGCGGGCGGCGGCTGCGGCCGGCAGGACTCAGCCCACCCGGGCCCGGTCCTCGATGGAACGCAGGATGCCGAACAGTTTCACTACCCTGTCGTCGCCAAAGAGAATGTCCGGGCCGGATGGCGCCAGTTCGTTGTACGGGGAATCGAAGAGCGCAGCGGGGGCAACTTTGCCGTTCTCCACCAGATGCGAGGTCAGGACCTGGAGGAAGTCGAGTTGCTGGGCCGTCAGCGTGGTTCCGGCAACAAATTCCGCCAGGGCTTCCTCAACGGCGTCGCGGTCCAGCCCCACCAGCGACCGGACGTAGAGGCCCAGCCCTTCAGTTGCCGCCCGGTCCAGGTCTTCCCGGGACCCTAGGCCGCTCTCCAGCAGGATGCGTTCCAGCTCCGAGAGGTCCAGGGCAGTGAGCTGCTTGTTCCGGCGCAGGCGCTGGATGGTCGCGTGGTCCTGATGGGCGGCGAGGTAGAGGCGGATCTTGTCGCGGTACCGGGCCAGGTCGATGTGGCCGTTGGTGGCCCCGATGAGTTCGACCTCATCGAGTTCCCCGAGTTCGTCCTGGAAGTTCGTGTAGACGACGTTGCGCTTGCGCCTCTCGATGAGGTGGACCAGCTCCCGCAAACGAAGCCGGATGTCCTCCAGCCATTCGGCGGAGACGGACTCCCACTCGGCATCGTCCAGGATTGCCTCGATCAGCGGCAGTTGCGCTGCAATGGCAGGAACGTTTGGCTGGTCCTGGAGGGCTGCGGCCACGGCCTGGACTTTCTTCCGCAACGGTCCCAGCGGTTTGCCCTGAAGTGCTGCAAGCTCGGTCTGCAGGAGGAGGTAGTCAAAGCGCTTGGCTTCTTCTGTGTCCGGCAGCGCGCCGATGGAGGCGAGCCGGGCGATGTCCGTCTCGAGGGCGTCAAAGTCGTCGCCGGCCAGCGATTCCCATGCCGTAGGTTCGGTGAACCTGTCCACCCACTTGCGGGCCGGCTTGACCAGGAAGTTGTCCAGGGGCAGCCTGCCCACGGTGTGCCGCAAGGACTCCCGCAACTCAACAACAAACGGGGCACCCGAATCCCAGGCGAGATCCGCCGTCGTGCGCAGCAACTGGACCCGCGTGGCGAAAGTGCTTTCCGCGAGGGATTTGCCCAGGGACCCTTCGTTTCCGGGCATGCCGGCGTTGAAGTACTCGGCATTGCGGCAGAGATCGAAGATGAAGAAGTCCTTCTTGTCTTCGCCGGGCCCGAAGAGGTCCCGGCAGAGCCGCGTTCCCCGGCCCACCATCTGCCAGAACTTGGTTTTGGAGCGAACCATTTTGAAGAAGACCAGGTTCACGGCCTCCGGGACGTCGATGCCGGTATCAAGCATGTCCACCGAGATGGCAATGTGCGGGTTCCCGTCCCGGCGCGAGAACTCGTCGATCAGGGTCTGCGCGTAGTTCACCTGGTACGTGACCACCCGGGCGAAGTGGCCTTTGAGGTGGGGATAGTTCTTGTCGAAGCGCCGTTCGATGAACTCGGCGTGCCGGTTGTTCTTGGCGAAGATGATGGTCTTGCCCAGGCGGTCCCCGCCGGCAACTTTGTGCCCGCGGGTCATGAGGACTTCCAGCGCCTTGTCCACGGTGTCCGTGTTGAAGAGCCAGGAATTTACGACGGCGGGATCAACCGTTTCGGGGATCTCGCCGTCCTCGTTCCAGTCGAGGTCGTCCCACTGTTCCTTCTCGTGCTGCGGCAGGTCGTCGTAGGCGATTCCTTCGTACGGGAACTTGAGGGGAACCGGGACAACCCTCGGCGGAACGAGGTAGCTGGCCTCGATGGCTTCGTTGAGCTCGTAGGCGAACGTGGGCACGTTGTCCTCGATGCCGAACAGGCTGTAGGTGTTGCGGTCCACCTCGGATTGCGGCGTGGCGGTGAGGCCGATCAGCAGCGAGTCGAAGTACTCGAAGATGGCCTTGTACTTCTGGTAGATCGAGCGGTGGGCCTCGTCAACGATGATGAGGTCGTAATGGCCGATGCCGAACCTGCGCTGGCCCAGGCTTCCCTCGGTGTGGTTGATGAGGTTCATCATGGCGGGGTAGGTGGCCACGTGGATGCGGCTGTCCGCTTCCTCGCCGGAGCCCAGGATGACGGGCCCCGAGCCGGGCAGGTGGGTCTTGAACGCGTTGGCCGCCTGCTTCACGAGGGCCACCCGGTCGGCGAGGAACAGGACGCGCTTGGCCCAGTTGGCCTCCTGCAGGAGTTTGGTGAGGGCGACGACGGTACGCGTCTTGCCGGTACCGGTCGCCATCACCACCAGGGCCTTGCGCTCGTGCTGGTCCTCGTAGGCCTCGGTGACCGCGCGGATGGCATTGTGCTGGTACGGCCGCTCGACGATGGTGTTGTCGATCTGCTGCTGTGCCAGGGGCTTGCGGGTCTGCCGGCGGTTGACCATCAGCTGCAGCTGGTCCCGGGTGTGGAAACCCTGGACCGCACGCTCGGGATACATGGTGTCGTCCCAGATCCAGGTCTCGTAGCCGGAGGTGTAGTAGATGATGGGCCGCCTGTTGTATCGGAGCTCGAGGCAGTCGGCGTACAGCTTGGCCTGCTGCTTGCCCACGTGCGGATCCTTGGTGGTCCGTTTCGCCTCGACGACGGCCAGCGGCAGCCCGTCCGCACCCCAGAGGACGTAATCCACGTAGCCGACGCCACTCAGCGTGCCGCTGGCCGTGGGCATCGTATCCACCCTGAATTCGCGGTCCTCGGCATTGGACAACGGCCAGCCGGCCTCGTGGAGATCCAGGTCGATGAGGTGGCTGCGAGTCAGGGCCTCGTCGTAGTCGTGGTGATCCGGGACGGCCTGGTTCTGCTTCTTGGCGTCGGCAATTTCGGCCTGGAGCTGCTGGAGCTGGGCCGTGAGGTCCTCGTTGGCCGCTGCTGATTTGGCGAGAGCCTCGTCTTTGGACTTGAGCTCCGCCTCCAGCTTCTGGAGCTGCTCGGGCGATTGCTGCGGGGCCGGCGCCTTGGGCGCAGGGGCGAGGTGGCCGGCGTCGAAAGCTAACGACGGCGGCAGCTGGCTGCCGTTTTTCGCATAGTTCCGTGCGAGCCAGTAGCAGACGTGGTGGAGCTCTTTGAGGACAAGTTCCGCGCCCTGGATGGTGGGGTTGACCGGGTTGTGGACCGCGTTGTTTCCGGCTTTGCGGATGATGGTGAGCTTGCTGCCGATGGTGCCGCCGACGAGGTTCTTGAACGCGGGTTCGTTCAGGAGGGCGTTGAGGTCGTCCTTATAGGGAAGCGCCAGGACCGGCTCCACCTTGTACAGCCACTCAACCAGGCGTTCGGCGGTGTACCTTGCGTAGAACATGGAAGCGCGGGGATCAACCCGGGCGAACTGCTCGGCGCGCCGTGCATGCGGTGCCAGGTCTGGCCAGTCCGCCAGCATGAACCCGAAATTGCTGTTGTCTGCCCCCACGCAGATGTCTCCGATCCTGATCAACGATGTTCTGTGGAACAGTCAACCATGCCGGTGCGACAGTTTGGCCGCTATCCGGCGGTGGACGCTACCATCTGACCGCGCCGGACTCACGGTCACGGACGGCAATTTCAAAACCCAGGGCTTGGAAGACATCCATGAACTTTGCGGTCTCCACTGTCGGTTTACATGTCGGCTCCTGTTGGCGTACGGCGACTTTTTCAAAAGTTGCCGTACGCCGACTTTACGGGCTCGGAGTCGGCGGCACATATTGATCAACGGCCACGATATCCCTGTACAGCTGATTTCCTTGCTGATATGTCCAATGCCCGTCGTGCTGAAGGCGACCGACTACCAGGCCAGGGGCGATGCCCAGTTCTCGGGCGAACTTCTGCGCGTCCGCCGGGCTCTTGAGAGAACCAAGGCGTGCGGCGTCGCGCTGGGAAATGATGCAGGTCCGGGCAAAGGCGTCGGCGGCAATCTCCCGGGGGTCCTCTTTCGACTCGGCGGGACCCTGAAGGAGGAGATCGTCGTGGCTGTCGTTCAGGACGTGGTGGATCTCGTGCATAAGGCTAAACCAAAATTGCGAGTCGTTCCTGCCCCTGAGGGACAGCTGTATGCGCGGGCGACCATCTACCCACCGGGTAGCTCCGTGTGCCCGGCAGCCCGGAATCTCGGGAACGTAGAGGAGTTCGACGCCGGCGGCCGCAAGCTTCTCGCCCAATTGCTTGCGGTAATCGTCTGGCGCCAGCCTACTCAGGCTTGGCAATTCAGGAGCGATGCCAGTGAGCTTCTGCGCGTCATACCGTGGAAATTCTCTGGACTGGCGGCGGGATTCGATCTCACCAATACGCAACCATGTGGCCACTGCTGGCCAGCTCACATCGTGGGCGAGCTGCTGCCTGAATGCCGCGGCTGGAGCGGCGAATCTCGACTCGAGTGCCTTCCAGCTGCCAACTTCGAAGAATGCCAAGACTTCCCAGACCAGTCGCCCGGGCTCCCGTAGGGTGCCCTTGATGAAACCTTGCTTGCGAAGGAAAGTCGTTACCATCGGAGGCAGTTCCGAAGCGTGCGGCGCCAGTTGCTCCTCGAGTGCCAGTCGTGCCGCGTCGGCCCGGAATACTGCCTCGGCGTTGAGCCAGAACTTGATGGAGTAGCCAGTCACCAGGGAGAGCTTAGCGGCGACTTCGGGGGAGAGTGTGGCGCTCCCACTCAGCAGCTCATTGATGTGCTTCCGACTCAGGCCAGCGGCGTCGCCGAGTTCCTGCTGCGTTTTGTTGTTGTCGTCCAGCCACTCCCGGAGGAAGGAGCCAGGGGGGACGGCGTAGTCAGTTTTGGTGGCCATGGTTTCCTCTCTTCCTAGTGGTAGTCACCAATTTTCTCGACGATGACTGCTGTAACTTCTGCTGCGGCACTATCCGTGCCCGGCGTGATGAGCATTCTGAAATTGCCCGAGACCTCGCCGGCCCACATCGGAGCTAGGTTTCCGGTCAGGGGGTGCCAGTGGCCCGGGCCGTCCCGTAGTTCTTCGAGAGTGTCTGCGATCTCTAGTTCCTTCAGGCGCATCTTGATTTTTGGCACCCACTGCGTTGAGTAATTCTTCTTTAGTTCACGGTCTGAGGTGAGAGTTTTTTCGAGCTTGCCACTTGAGAAGCTGATATCCATATCATGTAACCGATCTGGTTACAGTGTACAGCTCGCGACGGACAAAGCCACTACGAGAATCTTGGCCATGTTTCATTCCTGGTCCCCTATCCAGTTAATCCAGTGTTCACGTCGCACGCACCCGTGGCAGACGGAGGTCACACCTACTCGAAGAAGTCCTCGTCCAGTTCGACCACGTCGTAGGTCTGCTTCACCTGCACGCCCACGCGGTACTTGATCATGAGGCTGACCAACCGCGCGGCATCGATCAGGATGATGCGGGATGGCACGTTCTCTGCGTACTGCCTTGCTCCCGAAGTGAAGGTGCTGGTGGTGATGAAGACTCCCCGGGAGGCCCCGACGCCGTGCAGCGCACCAACAAAGGCCTGGATGGTTTCGCGGCCCACGTTGTTGCCGTCCGCGTACCGCTTGGCCTGCACGTAGATCCTGTCGAGGCCCAGTGCATCCTGGTCGATCACGCCGTCAACGCCGCCATCCCCTGACCCGCCGATGCGGCGGCCGCGCTGTTCCGCGCCCCCGTAACCCATCTTGAGGAGCAGATCGACGACGGCCTGCTCGAAGAATGCCGGGTCGCTGTCCCTCAGGCGCTGGACCAGTTCGGCGCCCACCTCGGAAGCGATCCTGTTGATGCCGTCTTCGATCTGCTCGGACGGGGAGACTGTTGCTTCCGTGATTTCAGTTGCTTCGATATTCGTGAATGGCTCCGCCGTCCGACGCGACGGCTGGTGATTCCTGTATGCCTCGATGGAATCAAGATCGCGGCGGTTCAGGCCCTGTGGAAAGCGGGTCAGCAGATCCCGGCCAACAGCCGTGATCTCGAAGGTGGCGCGGACTGGCCGTTGGATGGCTGTAGCCGTAGTCAGGTCAGACATTGCCCAGCCCACACGGTTCTCGACCTTAGGCTGCCCGGAGTTCAACAGCACCGCGCGCTGCTCATCCGTCATGCCCACCACGTCCAACACGGCACTGATGAGTTCATGCCGTTTTCGCGCGATGCCGTCGGAAAGAACTTTGAGGACCGGAATCATGAAGTCCTGCCATGGCGGGATTCCGTCCTGCGCGGCGGATTCAGTCATCAGAGCTCTCCTTTGAACGCGCGATGTTGGAGCGACGCGAATAGTGCGTCGAGTTCGGCTAGGTGCTTGCGGTGGGATTCCTTCAAGCGTTCGACGGCGGCAACGCGGGTTGCGAAGGTCTGTTGGAGTTCGAGGGGCGTTTCAATAGCATCAATTGCCGCAAGTGTTGATTTGCTGACCATTCCCGTCATGCCGCCAGTACTTGCGGCTTGAACTGACCGTTTGATTCCTAGCAGGAGCCCGTACCAGTAGTACGTAGGCCCTTCATTGGGAGTGAATGCGTTGATTTGCTGGTTGAACGCGACCCGCCGATCGGCGATGGCTACGTTCCCAATGACATTGGGGCTTCCTGCGATGCACGTCATCAAGACTGAACCGGGCTCCACGATTCTCCCTTTCGCCGCGCCGGTTTCGGACAACCCTTCCGAAGCTGGACTGAGGGTAGCTCTCGGAATGTTTATGTTGTCGGTCTTGATCCACTCAATGAAGTCCCCGAAGTTGGAATCCACTGCGCGCGACGGAGTATTTCCGGTGGTAATCCGGCCAAGTTGGTCGAGCCTCACGGTTCTCCAATTCCGATCGTTCCGAATTGGATCACCGAACATGGAGTGGAAGATCGACTGGGTGAGGATTTCGAGTTGGGCGAGGGCTTGGCGGCGCTTGGTGCGGAGCTCGTCGGCCTTGTCCAGGATCGCCGCAATCCGCCGTTGCTCGTTGAGGGGTGGAAGAACCAGTGGGAGGCGCAGAAAGATTTCTTCTTTGACGCGTTGCCTGTTGGTGGCACCGAAGCTGAGCCGTCTAATTCCGTCAATGAACGTTGTCGTCGTCACGAAGCTTAGTAGATAACGAGGATCAACAAGCGACGTGTCAATGTCGAAAACTGGAAAATCCTTGGAAACGACTGCACCATCTAGCTCGCTCGGCACGATGGCAAAGGCGCCATTCCTTGCGTCGATGCGAGAGTAGATGAACTGCCCGGCATTTACGCGATATCCGCTGAATGCCTGTGGCGTCTTGCCTTCGCCTACTTTCCTTCTTACTGCCCCGTTTCCATTGAGTCGGAGCGTCACGAAAGTTTCTGATTCGGGGTTTGAGATGCGCTCTGAGGCCGTGTGCTGCGAAAGTACGTCGCCAAAGGCCGAGTTCACTTCAGCAGCTCCCGCAGTTCTGCCATGCCCTCAGTGATCTCCGCTTCGAGCTGATCCAGCGCAGCCAGAATTTCCGCCGGCTCGGCGTGCTCGACGTCTTCGTGCTCGATCTCCTTGTACCGGTTCAGCGACAGGTCGTAGTCGTTCTCCGCGATCTCTGAAAGCGGCACACAGAACGACTGTTCCGTCCGCGCCCTGGTGAGTTCCGCCGTCGTGCGTTCATTCCAGCGGGTGAGGACATCGGGGAGGTCGGAGGTGCCGAGCGGTGTGCGCTTGTCATCGAGGCTGAAGCCGTCCGACTTGACGTCGTAGAACCAGACGTTGTCCGTGCCGCCGGAGTTGGTCTTGGTGAAGAACAGGATGGCCGTGGACACCCCGGCATAAGGCTTGAAGACGCCTGAAGGGAGTTTCACCACGGCATCGAGCTTGTGGTCCTCCACGAGCATTTTCCGCAGTTCCTTATGGGCCTTGGTGGACCCGAACAGGACGCCGTCCGGGACGATCACAGCCGCCCGGCCGCCCGGCTTGAGCAGCTTGATAAACAGCGCCAGGAAGAGCAGTTCGGTCTTCTTGGTTTTGACGACGGTCAGGAGGTCCTTGGCCACGTTGTCGTAATCCAGGCTGCCGGCGAACGGCGGGTTGGCGAGGATGACGTTGTACTTTTCCTCCTCGGATTCGTGGAGGTTCGCCAGGGAGTCGCGGTAGGAGATGTCCGGGTTCTCCACGCCGTGCAGCAGCATGTTCATGGAGCCGATCCGGAGCATGGTGGAATCGAAGTCGAAGCCGTGGAACTGGTGGTTGTGGAAGAACTTGCCGGTCTCGTCGTTGGTGAGCAGGTTGGTGTTCTGCTTCCGCAGATACTCGCCGGCCTGGACCAGGAAGCCGCACGTGCCGGAGGCGGGATCGCAGATTGCTTCCAGCGGTTTGGGCGCGGTCATCGCCACCATGAGGTCGATGATGTGGCGCGGCGTCCGGAACTGCCCGTTGGTGCCGGCAGAAGCGAGCTTGGAGAGCATGTACTCGTAGAGGTCGCCCTTGGTGTCCTTGCCGTCCATGTTCATGCTGTCCACGATGTCCACCACCTGCTTCAGGACGCCCGCGTTGGGGATCTTGAACTGCGCATCCTTCATGTGGTGGCTGTACGTGGAGTCCTCGCCGTTGGCCAGCTTGGGGAGTTCGTTCCGGAGGAACGGGAAGATGCTCTGGGAGAAGACCGTGAACATCTCTGACTGGGAGAAATCCTTGAACCTGGACCAGCGCAGGTCGGCATAGGGACGGCCCATCGGATCCAGCCCGGCAGGGAACACGGCGTTCTGCAGGGGCTGTCCCAAGAGGTTGGCCCGCTTCTCCTCGCGCGTGTGGTTCTCGTCCAGGCGCTTGAGGAAGAGGAGGTACGTGATCTGTTCGATAACTTCCAGCGGGTTGGAGATGCCGCCGCTCCAGAACGTATTCCAGACCTTGTCTACTTGGGACTTGATTTCACCTGTGATCACCCCAGTGAGTTTAGTGCCTGGGTGTGACATCACCGCCGTGCCTCACCACTGCCCGCTAACCGGTGGTGAGCGTGACGTCGTCCACGAACATCCAGGTGTCGTCGGCAGGCACGGCGCCATCGAGGTGGACGTTGAACCAGAGGGTGATGCTTTGGCCCCGGTAGGCGCTGAGGTCGGCGGTGACCAGGGTCCAGGTGGCGGAGTTGCTGGCGCGTTTGAAGAGGCTCCGCAGGACGGTGCCGGTGCTGGAGCGCAGTTGTGCTTCCGACCAGTCGTAGCGGCAGGCGGTGCCGGAACAGGGTTCATCGGTGGTGTGGGGCTTGTACCAGAAGGACAGGGTGGGTGTTCCGGTGGCCGGGACCGTGATGGTCTGGGACAGGATGCTGTCGCCGAGGGGCTCCGCGCCCGAGGCCAGGCCGACCAGGGCGGAGCCGGTTCCGGTACGGGCGGTGGTGGAGGCCACGGGGGCCCGGACGCCGCCGGTGGTCCAGCCGGTGAGGCCCGATTCGAACCCGCCGTTGGTGAATGTGCCCGGGGTGGCTACGGCTGGAGTGACGCTGTTGGAAGGCCCGGACGCCGGGGAGGTGCCGATGGCGTTGGTGGCGGTGACGGTGAACGTGTAGGCGGTGCCGTTGGTGAGTCCGGTGACGCTGGTGCTGGTGGCGGGCGGGTTGCCGGTGACGGTGACCGGCGTGAGGTTGGTGGTGCCGGTGCGGGGGGTCACCGTGTACGAGGTGATGGCCGAGCCGCCGTTGTTGGGTGCAGTCCAGGCGACGGTCGCGGAGGCATTTCCGGCGGTGGCGGTAACCCCGCTTGGTGCCGCCGGTGCCGTGGGGGCCGGGGCAAACGCCTGGACGCCCTGGCGGACGGTGACCATGGCCAGTCCGCTGTTCTTGACTGCGGCCAGATGGGAGTCGAACGCGGCCGTGGGGGTGTTGTAGATGTCGCCGCCGATATTCGCTCCGATCTCGTGGTACACCAGCACCAGCCAGGTGTTGTTGGTCTTCGCGGAATTGATCCAGCCCTGGACCGTTGCGTTGGAGGTGGTGGAGACGACGTTCTGGACGAGGATGTTGTACGGATCGAAGCCGGCCCGGGCGTTGAATCCGCCGTCCGTGTTGCGCTGCGAGGCGTAGTAGTTCTTGACCGCTGCCGTAGTGGTTGCGTTGTACGCCCCGTAGGGCGACGCAAAGTCGATGGCGGCCGTAGGCCCAAACATCTGCTGCAGCGTGGCCCTGCTCTGCGAGAGCTCGTTGTTGCGCTGGGTGGCCGTGAGCGTGGTCAGGTCCGAATGGGTGACGGTGTGGGAAGCGATCTCGTCGCCGCGGTTGGCGAACCCCTGGATCTGTGCCTGCGTCATGTACGTCGGCGTCTGGCCGATCGCCTCCGTGTAGATGTACATCGTGGCCGGAACCCCGTACTTGTTCAGGACCGGCAGCGCATTGTTGAACTGGCTGGCCCACCCATCGTCGAGTGCCACGCTCACCATGCCGCCGGTCGGTACCGGTGCGGTGGGGGTGACGGTGGCGGAGGGCGTGGAGGCGGGGGAGGTGCCGATGGCGTTGGTGGCGGTGACGGTGAAGGTGTAGGCGGTGCCGTTGGTGAGTCCGGTGATGGTGGTGCTGGTGGCGGGTGGGTTGCCGGTGATGGTGACGGGGGTGAGGTTGGTGGTGCCGGTGCGTGGGGTGACGGTGTAGGAGGTGATGGCTGATCCGCCGTTGCTGGCGGGTGCGGTCCAGCTGACGGTCGCGGCGGCGTTTCCGGCGGTGGCGGTGACTCCGGTGGGTGCTCCCGGTGCCGTGGCGGCCGGGGCGGTCATCGCCTGGACACCTTGGCGGACGGTGACCATGGCCAGTCCGCTGTTCTTGACTGCAGCCAGATTGGCATCGAGCGCGGCGGTGTCCGTGTGATAAATATCGCCGCCGATGTTCGCCCCGATCTCGTGGTAGACCAGCACCAGCCAGGTGTTGTTGGCCTTCGCGGAATTGATCCAGCCCTGGACCGTTGCGTTGGAGGTGGTGGAGACCACGTTCTGGACCAGGATGTTGTACGGATCGAAGCCGGTCTGCGAGTTGAAACCCTCGTCGGTGTTGCGCTGGGTAGCGTAGTAATTCCTCACCGCCGTCGTAGTGGTCGCGTTGTACGCCCCGTAGGGGGACGCGAAATCGATCCCGGCGGTGGGACCAAACATCTGCTGCAGCGTGGCCCTGCTTTGCGAGAGTTCGGTGTTGCGCTCGGTGGCAGTAAGCGTGGTCAGGTCCGCGTGGCTGACAGTATGGGAGGCGATTTCGTCGCCGCGGCTGGCGAACCCCTGGATCTGTGCCTGCGTCATGTAGAGCGGAACGTCGTTGATCCCCTCCGTGTAGATGTACATCGTGGCCGGAACCCCGTATTTGTTCAGGACCGGCAGCGCGTTGTTGTATTGGCTGGCCCACCCGTCGTCAAAGGTCACACTCACCATGCCGGTGATCGCCGCATGGGCGCTGGGGCCGGTCCAGAGGGAAGCGCCGGCAACCACTACGCCCAAAGCCAGTGGAACCGCCGCCAGTCGGCTGACCGATGCCCGATGGCGGTTTTCGGGCTGTCCCGGCGCCGAACGGCGCTGCAGGGATCCCGCAGGTGCAGACCTGTTCCAGAAGATGCTCCGCAGTACCCGGAATCGGTTCATGAGTTCCATCGTCTTCGCCCCTGCCTCGTGGGATCCCGTGCTGGCCCGAGGCCGCCGGCCACTGTCCTGGCCGACGGCCTCGCCAGGTGGACCACGGTTGCTGGCCCGCCCGTATGCTGCAGTCACGGTAGTCCCCGGCAGACCTGAGTGGCCCGAGTCCCACTACTTGTTTTCTTGAGTACCGCCACGTGGGAGCCCCTCAGGCAGGTACGTTCGTTCCGATTGACCCCTGGCCGGGAAGCCGAATACGGCGTAAGCTCATCCTTGACGGAAAAACGGCACGATCGTACCTATTGGAGGGGCAATGACTGAGCGGGTTGCGGACGTCATGGCCGCGGAAGTCCGCTCCCGCCGTGGCCAGCTGGGTCTGACCCAGCAGGACCTCGCCGACATGGCCGGGGTCTCGGAGCGCTTCGTCCGCTTTGTGGAACAGGGCAAGCCGAGCGTCCAACTGGATTCACTGACCGCGGTCCTGGAAACCCTGGGGCTGGAGCTCCGCCTCGCCACAAGAACCAGCCACGCGGCCCGCTCGCTCAGCGGCCCGGATGCCGGCCCGGCCGAAAGCCCTCCCAGCAAGTCGGCGAACCCAGGCGAAGCACGGCCATGAAGCACCGCATCGCGGACATCTACAAGGCGGGCGTTCTGGCCGCGAGGCTCGAAAGGCACGACGGCGGCACGCGGTTCAGCTACCTCCCCGCCTACCTGCGCAGTGGGGGATCCGCCGTCGCCAGTTCCCTGCCGCTCACCCCCGAACCGGTGCTGTCCGCGGCGGGCGCCGCGCCGCCTTATTTCACTGGACTGCTGCCCGAAGGCCGCCGGCTCAACGCACTGCGCCGCTCCATCAAGACCAGCGCCGACGACGACCTTTCCCTGCTGATCGCGGCCGGGGCGAACCCGGTGGGCGACGTGCAAATCGTGGGCCACGGCGAACCGCTGGACCCGGACGAGCACGCCGTCGAGCTGGATCCCTGGCGGACCGTGGACTTCGACGAGCTGCTGGGCGACCCCGACCTGATCGACCCTGTGGCCCTGGCAGGTGTGCAGGACAAGTTGTCGGCCGGAATGATCTCGCTGCCCGTTGCCAGCGCCGGCAAGCGGTTCATCCTCAAACTCAACGCCCCCGAATTCCCTCATGTGGTGGAAAACGAGCTGGTGATGTTCCGCTATGCCGCCAGGCTAAGGATCCCCATCAGCAACGTGCAGCTGATCCGGGACGTCGCTGGCCGGCCGGGCCTGCTCGTGGAGCGCTTCGACCGGGTCCCGGTTCCGGGCGGAAAGCCGGACCAGATCCACCGCCTGGCAGTGGAGGACGGCGCACAGGTACTCAAGCTCTACCCGGCGGACAAGTACAACGTGGGCTACGGGACGGTCTGCCGCGCCCTGGCGGACTACTGCGCCGCGCCGCTGCCGGCCCTGCGCAACCTGGCCATCCAGGGGGCTTTCGCATGGCTGAGCGGCAACGGGGACCTGCACGCCAAAAACGTCTCCATGGTGCAGCAGCCCGGCGGCGAATGGACCATCGCCCCGGTCTACGACCTGCCCTCCACCGTGGTCTACGGCGACAAAACCCTCGCGCTGACCCTTGACGGGAAGCGCAGCGGGATTTCGCGGCGGCACTTCCTGGGCTGGGCCACCGACCTGGGGCTCACGGACCGGACTGCCACCCAGGTGGTGGAGCTCGCCCTCAAGGCGTCAGGTCCGCTGGTGGCCGACCTCGAAGCCGGAACCGCTTTCGCCGGCCTGCGGGGGGCAAAGGGGACCGACGACGGCGGCTCACCCTTTCCTGACATGGTCACCCGTGCATGGGTCAAGGAGCTCAAGCACCGCAGGCGCTTACTGGAGGGCTGAGGCACCCATAGTTGGGCCGCCGTCGGACGTTCCCGGGACCCCCAATTCGCCGTGCAGGTGGCTAAAGGTGCTGAATGCCCGCCCGCTGCATGGCGTCCTTGTAGACCTCCACGCTCTTGGCCAGCAGGTCCTCCTGCTTGGCTTCCGAAACAGCAAAGGCCCGCCCGCCGAGCGCGCTGGCCTTATAGATCTTGATGCCGCTGTTCTTCAGTGAGGAATGGTAGGTCTTCTCAAAAAGGGTGAGGAACGTGGAAGCGTCCGTGCCGTGGGCGATCACTGCGGAGACTCGTTTGTTGATCTTCAGGAACTGCCGGAAGGGCCGCAGCCCGTCGGTTTTCTCCTGGACATTCAGGGCCGAGGGCAGCTCCGGGTCGCGGATCCAGGGGTAGGCGTTCCACGGCATCACGTAGCGGGGATCCAGCTCCGCGAGCTCGTAGATCTGGGTGGCGCGGCGGGCTGCTTCGTCGTCGTTGAAGTGGGAAACGAAGCCTGACTCGGTGCCCTTGCCGGGGCTCACATGGAGGCTGACGATCCGGCATTCGTCTTCGTCGTGCACGGGATCGATGTAGGGGACAACAGACCCTGGCTTCTTTTCCATCAGTTCGTCGCAAAGCTGCGTGACCGCCGCGATGTTTGGTTCCTGTAGCAGGGCCTTTTTTTCGTCCCAGTCAATCGTCACGATCTCTCCCTCAGCAGCAAGGCGTCCAGAATCAGGCGTCTAAAGCCACTCTACGCTTTTGGGCGTTGAGGTGTGCAGTGCTGATTGGGACGCCGGACCACGGCGGGGCCGGGTAACGTCATCAGGATGAACAGGAAAACGCTCAAGTCTGACGGCTTTACCGGCTTCAGGAGCTTCGACAGCCTTGAGATCATGAGGGTTCCGCAGGGTACTGGCATATTCGCCGTCCTGCGGCCGACCGAGTTCGAGCCGCACTTCCTGAAAAGAAGCACCGCCGGAGTCTTCAAAAAGAAGATCCCCACCCTCACGGCGGACGCCATCCTGGCCGAGTGGGTAGACGGCGCCGACATTCTCTACATCGGCAAAGCCGGGCCCGGAAGCAAAGGCAACCGCGGCCTCCGCCACCAGATCAAGGAGTTCCTTGATTTCGGGCGGGGCCTGCCGCCGGGCCACTGGGACGGCCGCCTGATCTGGCAGCTGACCCACACGGACGAGCTCATCATCGCGTGGAAGGAACTCCCGGCAGAGGAGGTGAACAAGGCCGAGGCGGCGTATCACGCAGCCTTCGTTGCGGACCACGGCAAACTGCCGTTCGCCAACCTGGTGCAGGCCAAGGCCAGAAGCTAGGAGCCCTTGAGCCGTTCCATCTCGCGGCGGTCCTTTTTGGTGGGCCGTCCTGCCCCGCGGTCCCGCTGCGGAAGGCCCAGCGCCGGCGCGACGGGGCGCGGCGGAGTGTGGTCGGTGAAGCAGTGCGATGCAGCCTCAGCACCCACACGCTTCGCGATCAGGCGCCGGACTTCGAGGATGCGCTCGTAACCTGACATCCGTATGGTCACAGTCTCGCCTGTCACCAGCGTGGCGGAGGCTTTGGCCGGGCTGCCATTGAGCCGTACATGCCCGGCCCGGCACGCTGCGGTGGCGGCTGAGCGGGTTTTGTAGGCACGGATTGCCCACAGCCACGCATCAAGACGGACGCTGGTGGGGGAGGCAGGAAGGCTGGTCATGGCTGGCACCGAGTATACGGTGTGGCAACTCCGAACGGGCAGTTCAGGGGGTGGCCAGCGGAAGTGTGATCCGCATGGTGGTTCCGCCCGGGCCTGTGCTGGCGATCTCAACTGTCCCGCCGGCGGCGGTGGCCACATCGCGTACCAGGGCCAGCCCGATGCCGAAGCTGCGTCGCACCGTCCTTCCGTCCGGCCGCGGCGTCCGGACGAAGCGCTCAAAGATCCTGTCACGCTCGACGCCGGAGATCCCGCTTCCCGTATCCGTCACCGTGATGAGCGCGCTGCGACGGCTCGCTGCCGCGGCGAGGGTGATGGTCCCGCCTGCCGGTGTGTGTGCCAAGGCGTTGTCAGCCAGCGCCACGATAGCGCGGCGCAAGCTGCTTTCGTCGATCCGGGCCAGCGGACGAGCACCCGCTGTGACTGCGACGCTGACATCCTGGTCTTGGGCGATGATCCGGACGCTCTCCGCAACGGATTCCATCACGCCCGCCACATCAATCGGGTCCGCAGGGGTTTCCGCGGCATCTCCCGTAGCGGCCAGGAGAAGTTCGTTGACGATTGCCGTCAGTGCCGAGGTGTCCTGCCGGATCCGGGCCAGCGCCTGGCCCGGCTTCGACTTGGCCGGGGTGTCACGCTGGGCCAGCTGGATCCGCGCGTCCAGGATGGCCAACGGTGTCCGCAGTTCGTGGCTGGCATCCTGGACGAAGCGGCGCTGCAGGGCCATGGCCGCGCCCAGGGGTTCAATAGCGCTCCGGGCACTGAACCAGCCGATCACGCCGGCGAGGACGATCCCTGCCGCGCCGGCGATGATCAGGGCTTTGAGCAGGTCCTTGTAGTCAAGGTACGCAAAGTCGGCGGCCGGGCTGGACGTGCCGGGCAGTTCCGGGTGGGACAGCTGGTTGGTGAGGTAGATCGCGGCCCCCGCCAGCAGGCAGAGGACCATCACGGCGCAGGCGGCACTGATGCGGACAGCGATCCGGAAGGAGGCCTTGCGGAGGGTGGCCAGGTCCGGGTCTGCGGCGCGCTCATTCATGGCCGTCCCCGATCTGGTAGCCGACACCGTGGACTGTGCGGATCACGTTCCGGGAAATCTTGCGGCGCAGATGGTGGACGTAGGTGTCGATCACGCTTGGCTGGTCGGTGGACGGGAAGACGGAACCGATGAGCTCGTCCCGGCTGAAGACACGGTCCGGGTCTGTGGCGAGGGCCGCCAGCAACTCGCATTCCTTCGCGGTCAGGGTCACCAGTGGTCCGTACACGGACCGCACGGAACGGCCGACGGCGTTCAGTTCCCAGTCGCCGATACTCACCGTCGGCTGGGTGTAGCTGCGCGTCAGTGCGCGCAGGCGCGCACCCAGCTCCCCGGCGTCGAACGGTTTGCTCATGTAGTCATTCGCCCCGGCGTCGAGGCCGCGGACCTTCTCGTCCGTGGCGCCCAGCGCAGTCAGGATGAGCACCGGCGTCGAAATTCCTTTTGCCCGAAGGGCGCTGATCAGCGCGATCCCGTCCAGTCCGGGCAGGCCACGGTCGATCACCATGACATCCCACGGTTGCCCGAGTGCGGAGCTCAGGCCACGCCTTCCGTCCGCGACCAGGCTGATCCGGTAGTCGCCTTCCAGCAGCTCGGCAATAAGCGGGCCCAGGACCGGATCGTCCTCGACCAGTAGCAGGGACGGCCGGGCATCAGTTGTCATGGGGCTATTCTTCCGCGGCCGGCTCTTTCACGGGCTGATCCTGGGATTCTTCGGCCGGTTCCTTGGCGTTGCCCTTGCTCTTGCGGCGCTTGAGGTACTCAACGCCCCACGGGATGACCGAGACCAACACCATGGCCACGGCGATCAGGTCGATGTTGTTGGCGATGATTTCGAAGTGCCCCAGCCAGGAGCCCAGCAAAATTACGGACACGGACCAGGCCACGGCGCCCGCGATGTTCCAGAGGACGAACTTCCGATAGGGGTAGTAAGCGGTCCCGGCTGCCAACGGGGCATAGGTGCGCACGATTGGCACAAAGCGGGCCAGTACCACCGCCCCGCCGCCGTGACGGTGGAAGAACTCCTCAGTCTGGGTCAGGTGCGAGGTCTTCAGGATCCGGGCATCGTCCTTGAACCAGCGCCTGCCGAATTTCCGGCCAAGGAAGAAACCCACCTGGTCCCCGGCCACCGCGGCCAGTGAAACGACGCCGATCAGGAGCGGGAGGGTGAGGTGCAGCTGTTGATGAAGCAGGCCGGCCGTGAAGAGGAGCGAGTCCCCGGGCAGGAACGGGAAGAGGACCCCGGATTCGATGAAGACCATCCCGGCAATGAAAGCTAGGGCGGCCGGTCCAAAGCCCTCGAGGAGCCCTGCGGGATCCAGCGGCGAGGAGTCAGCGGCTGCCGTGGCCAGTGCATGAAATGTCAGCATGTTGCCTTTCTGAGTGCACGAGGTACGAACCTGTTCCACAGACCCGCGAGAAGAACCACCGCCGCGGTGCCGGCAAGGAGCGAACCCGCCACGTCGGAAGGGTAGTGAACGCCGATGTACAGCCGGGACCATGCCACCAGGGCAACCAGCACGACGCCGGAAACCAGCGCGAACTTCGCCCAACTGGTGCCCCTGGCCAGAAAATACACCGCAAAGGCAAGGGTCACCGCGAAGGTGACATGGCCGCTGGGAAAACTGTCCGTACCGGATTCCGGGGCCAGTGGATCGAACAGCAGCGCAGCGTCCGGGCGTTGCCTCGCCACCAGGACCTTGAAGAATTCACTCGCCACCCACCCGGATCCAGCCACCAGGCCGAACGCCACCGCGTTAACCGGAGCGCGGCGGACCAGCAGCAGAAACACCGCAATCGCGGCGATGGCCAGCAACCCCGCCACGGGCCCGAACAGCAGGTTCAAGGCCATAGCCACGGCCGTGAGCAGCGCAACGTGATGCAGGCTGAGGCTCTGGTCCACGCCCAGTTCGGCGGCGCTGACACCTGGAACATGTGCCACCGTCAGGCCAAGAATGACCACGGCGGTGGCGAGGAAAATCCCGAGGAGGAGCCAATGCGGTGCTTGGGGCAGCGCAAGCAACCGGGTCCTGCCGATGGGCTGGCTCAAGACTGGTCGGCTGGTGGCGGTAAAGGTGCGGTTGTTGTCTGCGTCAGGCATGAGGGCTCCGGCTCGGCACAGGGAGGCCGGACGGCCGCCCCACGTTAACTCTCTGCCGGGGCCATTAAGAAACCCTTAAGAACGGGACGGTGAGGGGTGGAGCCCTACGCCACCAGGTTCGCGGCGGCGGTGTCCATGTGTTCGCGGATGGTGCTCCGGGCCAGTGTGGCATCGCCGGTTTCGATGGCGGCCACGATGTCGTAATGCCGGTCCACACTCATGTTCCGCACGCCCTTCTCCTGGCCCGCGAACATGATGGACATCCGGATGGACCCTTCCAAGGCTTCCCACGAATGCAGCAGGGTCTCATTGCCGGTGAGCCGGCACAGGGTCCGGTGGAACTCCAGGTCCGACTCCACTCGGTCCTGCATGCTGGACTTCTCGGCGGCGGCCATGGCCTCGATGGCGTTCTTGAGCGAGCTGATGGCGTGCTGACGGTCGGGCAGTTCACACAACGTGCGGGCTGCCAGGGATTCCAGGGCTGCCCGGACCGAGTAGATGTCGCGGATTTCCTTGGCATCCAGGTGCCTGACGGACAGCCGGCCACGCGGTCCGGCGGACAGCAGGCCCTCCTGTTCCAGCTGGCGCAGTGCTTCCCGGAGGGTGCCGCGGCTGATCTGGAGCATCTCGGACAGTTCGGTTTCCACGAGATGCCGGCCGGGTTCGAGTTCCCCGCTGGTGATGGCGGCGCGCAACGCGGCAAGCGCCTGCTCGCGGAGGCTCTTCTTCTGCAGTCCCAGCAGCGGTGCGGTTGCTCCAGCCATGGTGATACATCCTCAGTGTCAGTGGTCGACTGTTTACAGCCGATCTGTTAACAGTCGATGGTACGGCAGAAGCGCGGCGCCCAGTATGAGGCCCCGCGCTTCTGCCCGCATCGGTTTCTATTCCAGTTCGGCGAGCACTTTCGCCACGATCTTCTGGACAGTGAGCCCGTAGCGGTCATGCAGCGTGGGGAGCGCGCCGGCGTCGAGGAACTCGTCCGGCAGCGCCACCGGCACCACGCGCTTGCCGAGCCCGGCGGTGACGACGGCGGAGGCCACGGTTTCGAACAGGCCGCCGATCACGCTGTGGTTTTCGAGGGTGACGGCGAGCCGGTCGGTGTTGATCTCGGCCAGGACGGTTTCGGCGTCGAACGGCTTGATGGTGGGGGTGTGGACGACGGCGACGTCCACGTTGTGTGCCGCGAGGGCTTTGGCTGCCTGCAGCGCCCGCATGGTCATCAGCCCCGAGGAGATGAACACCACGTCGTTGCCGCCCCGCAGCACCTTGGCCTTGCCGAGTTCGAACGTGTAGCCGTACTCATCCAGCACGGTCGGCACGTTGCCGCGCAGCAGGCGCAGGTACGTGGGCCCGTCCGCCGCTGCCAGCTGCGGCACCGCCTGCTCGATGTCCACCGAGTCGCAGGGGTCCACGATGGTCAGGTTGGGCATGCCGCGGAAGATCGCCATGTCCTCGGTGGCCTGGTGGCTGGGGCCGTACCCGGTGGTCAGGCCGGGGAGCCCGCCCACGATGTTCACGTTCAGGTTCGGCTCCGCGGCGTCGAGGCAAAGGAAGTCGTAGGCGCGGCGGGCGGCGAACACGGAGTAGGTGGACGCGAACGGCACCAGCCCGGTTTCGGCCAGGCCCGCGGCGGCGCCGAAGAGCAGTTGCTCGGCCATGCCCATCTGGAAGAACCGCTCGGGGAAGGCCTTCGCGAAGATGTGCATGTCCGTGTACTTGCCCAGGTCCGCGGTGAGGCCCACGATCCTGTCGTTTTCCTGCGCGGCCTTGACCAGGGCGTGGCCGAACGGTGCGGGTGCGGTCTTCTGGCCGGGGTCCGCGAAGGAGGCGATCATGGCCGAGGTCTTCAGCTTCGGCTTGGTGACGGCTGTGGTGCTCATGCTGAAGCCTTCCCTTCATATCCGGCGGTGAGTTGTTCGCTGCAGGTCTGCCATTCGTGTTCTTCGATGCGCATGAAGTGCGCCTTCTCGCGCTCCTCCAGCAGCGGCACCCCGCGGCCCACCTTCGTGTCGCACAGGATCACCGAGGGGCGTCCGACGGCGGCGGCCTGGGCGGCTGCGTTGTCGAACGCTGCCAGCAGCGCGCCGACGTCGTTCCCGTCCACCCGCTGGGTGTACCAGCCGAACGATTCCCACTTCTCGGTCACGGGTTCGGTGCGGAGCACCGTGTCCGTCTTCCCGTCGGCCTGCAGCGCGTTGATGTCCACCATCGCGGTGAGGTTGCCAAGCTGGTGGTGGTGGGCGCCCATGGCGGCCTCCCAGGTGGACCCCTCGTCGAGTTCGCCGTCGGAGAGGAAGTTGTAGATCCTGGCGGAGGAGCCCTGGTAGCGCAGGCCCAGCGCCATGCCCACCGCGATGGTGAGGCCGTGGCCCAGCGAGCCGCCGGAGATTTCCATGCCCGGCGTGTAGGTGGACATTCCGGACATCGGCAGCCGGGAATCGTCCGAGCCGTAGGTCTCCAGCTCTTCCACCGGGACAATCCCGGCCTCTGCCAGGGCTGCGTAGTGGCCGATTGCGTAGTGCCCGGTGGACAGCAGGAACCTGTCCCGGGCCTCCCAGTGCGGATCCTCCGCCCGGAAGCGGAGCTGGTCACCGTACACCGTGGCCAGCATATCCGCAGCGCCCAGGGCCTGGCCCACGTAGCCCTGGCCCTGCACTTCGCCCATGTTCAGGGCGTGGTGGCGGATCCGGTAGGCGGCGGCGCTGACGCGGCAGAGGCGTTCGGAGGCTGTTTCCTGGCTCATTCGTTCCTTGTGGGCGGTGTGCAGTTCCTGGGTGGCAGTCATCAGGCGTTCACGATCTGGGGTGTGCTTTTGGTGGCCTCATCCGCGAGCTGGCGCTCACGCTTGCCCCAGGTTTCCCGGGTGACGAGGGCGGCCCAGAGGCCAATCGCTGCATACAGGCTGAAGAGCAGGGCGGGGCCCATCCAGCCCATGGCCACGAAGAGCAGGGTGGTGATGAAGGGGGTGAAGCCGGAGACCATGGCGGAGATCTGGTAGGCCAGCGAGGCGCCGGAGGAGCGGGTCTTGGCCTGGAACAGCTCGGGGAACCACGGGCCCTGGGCGCCGGCAAGGGAGTTCTGGCAGACGGCGTAGGAGATGGCGATCGTGGCGATGACGAAGATGAAGAGGCCGGTGTTGACCAGCAGGAACATGGGGATGCCGAACAGCAGGGCGAAGGCGGTGGACCAGATGTAGAGGGGGCGGCGGCCGATCCTGTCGGTGAGGCGGGCCCAGGCCATGGTGGCGAAGATGCCGATGAACGAGGCGATGCACAGGGCCACGAGGGTCTGGGTCTTGTCCGCGAGCTGCTGGGTGTGGAGGTAGGAAATCATGTATGTGATGGACACGGCGTAGCCGGCAGTCTCGGCAACGCGGAGGCCGATGCCCTTCACGATGTTGCGCCAGTCAGTCCTGATGACCTCAACAATGGGGGACTTGACGATTGCGCCGCTTTCCTTGACCTCGTCGAAGACCGGGGACTCGGGCACCTTGGAGCGGATGATCAGGCCGACGACCACCAGGACGATGCTGGCCAGGAACGGTACGCGCCAGGCGAGTTCGCCGCCGAGGTTCACGCTGACCAGGAAGACGAGGTTGGCCAGCAGCAGGCCAACCGGGAACCCGGCCTGGACGATGCCGGTGTACTTTCCCTTGGATTTCCACGGTGCGTGCTCGTAGCTCATGAGGATGGCGCCGCCCCATTCGGCGCCGAAGGCCAGGCCTTGGACGATCCGGACGAAGACCAGCAGGGCCGGAGCCAGCAGGCCCACCTGCTCGTACGTGGGCAGCAGGCCGATGAAGAAGGTGGCCACGCCCATCATGATCAGGGAGGTCACCAGGACCGGCTTGCGGCCCACCCTGTCGCCGAGGTGTCCGCCGATGATGCCGCCGATGGGGCGGGCGGCGAAGCCGACGCCAAGGGTGGCGAAGGCGGCCAGTGTGCCCGTGACCGGATCGCCGGTGGGGAAGAAGGCCGTGCCGAAGTACAGGGCCGCAGCGGTGCCGAAGCCGATGAAGTCATATGTCTCAATAACGGCGCCAACACCGGAGCCGATGGCGACGCGCTTGGCGTCCTTGGTGCCATGCACGTGGCCGCGCATCTTCAGAGCCTCATTGCTCATTGCTGTTTCCCTTTCGCGTAGCCGCCAACGTATTCCGCGCCGCTGTCGACTGTTAACAAATGATATGCCCAAGTGTGACCCGCGTCATGAGCGAATGTCAACAGTCAATGTTGGAGGTTGACTGTTAACAGTGAATTAGCCTACAGTGATTCACATCACCACCCGCTCATCCAGAGGATCAACGACGATGTTCAACACCCGACTCGGCTGCTCATCCATCAGCTTCCGGCATCAGGACCTGCCGGCTGCCCTGCGGACCATCAGCGGCCTGGGCTTCGAAGAGATCGATCTCGGCGCCCTCCCGGGGGTCTGCGACCACGTCCCCTACAACCTGGACCACGAAGCGGTCGCCGCGGTGACCGCGGAGGTCGCGGCCTCCGGACTGCGGGTCCGTTCGGTCAACGGGGACATCGGGGACCTGAACGCAGTGCTCGACGCCGAAGCACGCGCGGCCCGCGAACGGCACCTGGAGGCGCTGCTCACCCTCGCCGCCAACACCGGCGCGAAGGCGCTGGTCCTCCCGTGCGGGGCGCTCAACCACGAGCCGGTGCGCACCCTCGACGAGGACCTGGACCTCGTGGCCGCCCAGCTCACCCACGCCGCCCAGCGCGCGGCGGAGTTCGGCGTCGGGCTTTGGACCGAATCCCTGCACTTCCTGAGGTTCTGCTGGAACCTGGAGCGCGCGGAACTGCTGGCCCGGCGGCTGGCAGGTACCGGCGTCGGAATCGTCATGGATTTCAGCCACATCGTGGCCGCCGGCGAGGATCCGCTGGAGTACCTCGAACGCCACCGGGGCCGGATCGCCCACGTCCACCTGCGGGACGCCGTGCCGGGCAACATCAACCTCAGCATCGGCAACGGCCAGGCGGACTTCGCCGCCGGCCTCAAGGCGCTCGCGGCAAGCGGCTACACCGGCCACTTCTCGCTCGAACTCGAAACCCGGGACGTTACCCATGACGAACGCCCCGCCGCCGCCGCCAAAGCGGCAAGCCTCATCACCGACCTCATCTGACCATCGATTGCTCCGTAACGGTCGTTCTGAACCCTCAAAACGACGCTTGCGGAGCAATCGATCCACCCAAACCAAACCCAAGGAGCACACCATGACCAGCATCCAGCGCACCGCCGTCCTCACCGGAGCCACCTCGGACCGTGGCATCGGCATCACCACCGCCCGCCGCTACGCCAGCCAGGGCTGGGCCGTGGTGATCCTGGACCTCGACGGCGAGAAGTCCGCCAAGGTTGCCGCCGAAATCGGCAACGAGTTCAACGTGCCGGCATTCGGCCACGAGATCGACGTTGCCAACGAGGGCTCCGTCAACGCCGCCTACGCAGCGGTTAAGAACGAGATCGACGCCGGGATCCTGCCGCAGGTGGGTGCCCTGGCCAACATCGCGGGCATCACCTCCCCGGTCCCGTTCCTGGAGACCACCCTTGAGCTGTGGCACAAGGTCATGGACGTCAATGCCACGGGCACCTACCTGGTCACCAAGGCGTTCCTGCCGGACATGATCGGGAATGGCTGGGGCCGGATCGTGAACATGTCCTCCGTCTCCGCCCAGCGCGGCGGCGGCGTGTTCGGCAAGGTCCCGTACTCCGCCGCGAAAGCCGCCATCCTGGGCTTCACCAAGGCCCTTGCCCGCGAGCTCGGCACCGCAGGTGTCACGGTCAACGCCATCACGCCCGGCGCCGTGGATACCAACATCCGCGTGGGCAGCACCGACGAGCAGGAAGCCGCCATCAACGCCGGCATCCCGCTGGGCCGCAACGCCACCACCGAGGAAGTTGCCGCCGTCATCACGTTCCTGTCCTCCGAGGAATCCGCCTACCTCACCGGCACCACCATCGACATCAACGGCGGAAGCCACATCCACTAGTAGCCGTCTCCGCCGAAGCCAGAGAGCCCACCATGACCAAGATTTTCAACGATCCCTCCGAATTCGCGGAAGAAGCCCTTGCCGGATTCTGCGACGTCCATTCCGGGCTGGTCCGCCAGGTCCCCGGCGGTGCCGTGCGGCGCCACCGTCCCGCCACGCCCAAGGTGGCGGTCCTCGCCGGCGGCGGGTCCGGGCACTACCCGGCGTTCGCCGGGCTGATCGGCACCGGACTGGCCGACGGCGCCGTGGTGGGCAACATCTTCACCTCACCGTCAGCGCAGCAGGCCTACGCCGTGGCCAAGGCCGCGGAGTCCGGCGCCGGCGTGGTGTTTACGTACGGCAACTACGCCGGGGACGTGATGAACTTCGGGATGGCCAGCGAACGCCTCGCCGCCGAGGGGATCCAGGTTGAAAATGTCCTGGTCACCGACGACATTGCCAGCGCGCCGCCGTCGGAAACTGAAAAGCGCCGCGGCATCGCCGGCGACTTCACGGTCTTCAAGATCATGGGCGCCGCCGCCGAAGCGGGTGCGGACCTTGCCGACGTCGTCCGTTTGGGCCGGAAAGCCAACAGCCTGACCCGCACCATCGGCAGCGCCTTCCGCGGCTGCACCTTCCCGGGCGCTGACGCCCCGCTGTTCGCACTGCGGGACAAGCAGATGGGCCTCGGCCTCGGAATCCACGGTGAACCGGGCCTGTTCGACACCGATCTGCCGTCCGCCAACGAACTCGGCCAGGAATTCGTCACGCGGCTGCTGGCGGAAACGCCGGAAGGCGCCGGTGACCGGCTCGCCGTCATCCTCAACGGCCTCGGCTCCACCAAGCACGAGGAGCTTTTTGTCCTCTGGCTGACGGTGGCGCCGCTGCTCCGGGACGCCGGCTACACCCTGGTGATGCCCGAGGTGGGCGAACTGGTCACCAGCCTGGACATGTCCGGCGTGTCCCTCACCATCACCTGGCTGGACGACGAACTGGAACCGCTCTGGACGGCACCGGCCGAAACTCCCGCGTACCGCCGCGGAAACGCCGCACTCCAGTCCGGCGCTGTGTCCGGCGGGGAAACGTCCGACGCCGGCGACGCACCTGGGGTGTTCGAGGCCACCGAGGATTCACGCGGGTATGCCGGCCGTTGCGTCTCGGCGCTGGACGCCGCCCGCGACTGCCTGCACGCCGCCGAAACGCGGCTCGGAGACATGGACGCCATTGCCGGGGACGGCGACCACGGCCGCGGGATGGTCCGCGGGGTGGACGCCGCAACGGCGGCGGCTACCGCTGCGGCCGGCCGGGGAGCCGGCGCAGGGTCCGTCCTTATCGCCGCGGGTGACGCCTGGGCGGACAAAGCCGGCGGCACCTCCGGCGTCCTCTGGGGCGCAGGACTGCGGGCGTTCGGCGAATCGCTGGGGGACCAGCGCAGCCCTGAACTCAAGGAACTGGCCGCCGGAGTTCGTGCCTTTACGGACAGGATCACCTGCCTGGGCAAGGCGGAGCCGGGCGACAAGACCATGGTGGATGCCCTGGTGCCGTTCACCGAAACCTTCTCTCGCCTGGCGGCCAGCGGCGCGTCACCGCGGCAGGCATGGGAAGACGCGGCCCTTGAGGCCACCACGGCGGCCGAGGCCACAGCATCGCTCCGCCCGCTGAAAGGCCGGGCACGGCCGCTCGCGGAAAAGAGCATCGGCACTGCGGATCCCGGTGCCACGTCCCTCGCCATGATCTTCACCGTGATGGGACCGTTCCTGGCCGCTTCCGGGCAACCCGTTCCCGGGCAACCCGTCCCATCAGCCACCACCAGCCAGCCGGCAGGAGCACTCTCATGACCACCACACAGGAAACCCCGGGCCTGCGCCTGGTCCTGGGCGCCGACGAAGCCGGCGTCGATTACAAAAACCGCATTCTGGCGGACCTGCAGGCCGATCCCCGGATCAGTGAAATCATCGACATCGGGGTCAACCGGACCGATGCCCCGGAGGACTTCACCAAGCCCTACCCCTACGTCGGCATCGCCGCAGGCGAGCTGATCCGCGACGGCAAGGCGGACCGGGCCATCCTCTTCTGCGGGACCGGCATCGGGGTGGCCATCGCCGCCAACAAGGTGGACGGCATCCGCGCCACCACGGCCCATGACTCTTTCTCGGTGGAGCGCTCGGTGCTGTCCAACGACTGCCAGGTCCTCACCATGGGGCAGCGGGTAGTTGGCGTTGAACTGGCCAGCCGGCTGGCGAAGGAATGGATCGGCTACACCTTTGATCCGGCCTCGGCCTCGGCGGACAAGGTCAAGGTCCTCACGGACTTCGAAGGCTGCTGAGCCCGGGCCGAGGCAGCGGCATTGTCTCCACAGAGCTACGCCCCGCCGCCGCGGGCTACAGCTGCGGCTGCGCCAGGAACTCCGCCAGACTCAGCGGGTCCCTGCCCGTCAGCGCACGCACGTCAGGTGAAAGCCCGGCATTTTCCCCGGCGGCGATCGAGGTGTACGTGCTGACCCACGCGTCCACCTGCCATGGCGGTGCCCCGTAGGATGCCCGGGAAGCGTAGGCCTCCTCGACGGTTTCCTGGTGATAGGTGACGGTCCGCCCGGTTCCCTCGGAGATGATGGCGGCGGCCTGCGCCAGCGTGATCTCCTCGGGGCCGGTGAGGTTGTAGGTGGCCCCCACATGAAGGGCAGGATCCCGCAGGACCATCACCGCGGACCGGGCCACGTCCTCGCGGGCCACGGCAGAAACACGCCCTTCCCCGGCCGGCCCGCGGATCACCCCGTCGCCACCGGCGAGCATCGGCAGGAAATCCAGGTACAGGTTGTCCCGCAGGAACGTGTAGCCCATCCCGGAGTCCCTGATCCGCTGCTCGGTGGCGTAGTGGTCCCGTGCCAGCGTGAAGGTGGCATCCGGTGCCGCGTTGTAGAACGACGTGTAGACAACGTGCTGGACCCCGGCGTCAGCCGCGGCGCCGATGAAGCGGAAGTGCTGTTCCAGCCTGTCCTCGGCTTCGGCGGCAGACACCAAAAACAGGACCTTGGCTCCCTCCAGCGCCTGCCTGGCCAGGTCCCTGTCTGCGTAGCTGAACAGCACCGGTTCGGCACGGTCCAGGGCCGGTGCGCGGCCGGCGTCGCGGACAAGGAGGCGCTGGGCGGAGCCGGCATCGGCCAGCTGCCGGGCCACCATGCCACCCAGTGCGCCGGTGGATCCGGTGATGGCGAGCTCTGGAAGGGAAACCATGGGATCTACCCTTCGCGGGTGGCGGGGGACTTGGTCAGCGACGGGTCGCGTTCGGCCAGAGCCCCGATGGCGTCGTCGATCTTCTTCAGGACCTCTGCCTCCAGTTTCACGCCCGCCGCAGCCACGCTGTCCGCGATCTGCTCGGGACGGGAGGCCCCCACAATGGCGGACGCCACGTTCGGGTTCTGCAGCACCCAGGCGACGGCGAGCTGCGGCATGCTGAGCCCGGCCTCTGCCGCAATCGGCTTGAGCTCCTGGACGCCGGCGAGAACGTCCTCGCGCATCCAGCGTTCGATCATCTTGGCCCCGCCCTTGTCATCCGTGGCGCGGCTGCCCTCCGGCGCTGCCTGGCCTGGCAGGTATTTGCCGCTCAGCACACCCTGCGCCATGGGCGACCAGACGATCTGGGACACGCCCAGCTCTTCGGACGCCGGCACCACCTCGGCCTCGATGACCCGCCACAGCATGGAGTACTGCGGCTGGTTGGAGATCAGCTGGAAGCCGAGTTCCTTGGACAGCGCGTGGCCTTCGCGGAGCTGCTCCGCCGTCCACTCGCTGACGCCGATGTAGAGGGCCTTGCCCTGCCGGACGATGTCCGCGAACGCCTGCATGGTCTCTTCCAGCGGCGTCTCGAAATCGTAGCGGTGGGCCTGGTAGAGGTCCACGTAGTCCGTCTGGAGCCGGCTGAGGGAGCCGTTGATGGACTCCATGATGTGCTTGCGGGACAGCCCGCGGTCGTTCTTGCCCTTGGGGCCGGTGGGGCCGAACACCTTGGTGAAAATCTCCAGGGATTCCCGGCGTTCACCCTTCAGCGCCTCGCCGAGGACCGTTTCCGCGGCGGTGTTGGCGTAGACGTCCGCGGTGTCGAAGGTGCTGATGCCGGCATCGAGCGCTGCCCGCACACACTGGGTGGCGACGTCGTTCTCCACCTGGGAGCCGTGCGTGAGCCAGTTGCCGAAGGTGACTTCCGAGACTTTGAAACCGCTGTTTCCGAGGTATCTGAATTCCATGGTTTCCACGCTAACGGAGATGGTTGCTCAGGGTAAGGGCTCGGCGCGGTGCGGGCCGGAAACGTACGACGGCGTCCAGCGCGGACGGGATGATACGCAGCCGGGCGCCGTGATGATTTGTGAACGGTGCAGACGGCAGGCGGCGCGTCAGCTGCGGTCTGCCGGCAGCTTGGCTTTGAACACCTTGGCGTGGCCGGACAGGGAGAGCAGCGAACCGGTGTCCAGCATGGACAGCGACGCCGGGGATGGTGGCTTCGTAAAGGAGCGGGCAGCCGCGGGGACCGGCCCGGAGTCGCCGCCGGTTTCCTTGCCGGTGCCTTTGTGGCCCGGGTCCTCGCGGTCAGGGACGTCCTGATGCAGGGCCGACTCCACCAGCGGGGCCACCGCCTCCACGTGTGCTGCAGGCATGGACGGGGCGGGAAGTTCGCGGACCGTCACCGTGATCTCGGGAGCGGCAGCCCGGGCCCGGGCCACGGCGCGGGCATCAGCTTCGGCGACAGCGGCGGCCCAGTCCTCCGAAAGGACCGGCTGCTCACGGCGCGCGGCGGTAAGCAGCGGGTGGTGTTCCACGGCTTCCTGCAGCCGCGGCCGCAGTGCGCTGGCTTTCGCACGCAGTACCCCGGCGCGGGGTGCCTTTGCCGGGGAGGGGGCGGCAGCGGCGTCGTCGTGCGTTGCCAACGAAGCGTCCGACGCCGGCCCGGAGGTCCCGGAAAAGTGCGCCAGGGGGAGGGTGTCGTGTTGGTGGAGCCGTCCGAAGAGCGCCATGACGGTCAGCGCCACGAGCCGTCCGGCGCCGGCGAGCACCAGCGTGAGGACCACCAGCAGGAACAGGCCCAGGAACATCAGGAACGCCAGGCCCAGTGTGCCAAAAAATGTCAGGTTGAGAGCGATCGTCGTTGAATCTCCCACGTCATCACTCCAATCAGCCAGCGGCAGAGCCCGTGCCGGCACCCATCACCGCGGGCGCCGGGCCCCTTTACTACCTTACGGACTATTTTTCGGACATGCCCCCGGCTGCGGGGATACGGTCGAGGTTGTTTCAAAGCTGTTACCGGATATGACAATCCGCCTGCTGGGTGTCCCGGCGCCTATAGTCGAAGGACCAGCCAGGCCGCCGCGGCCCGGTCCGCGCATCCGCCGAAGGAGCAGCCCCCTTGACCCAGAATCCCGGCACGGCCGGCAACTGCTTTTGCCTCTCCGGCGAGGCATACAGCGAATGCTGCGGACGCTTCCACCGCGGAGGGGCCGAGGCCGCCACCGCCGAGCAACTGATGCGCTCCCGCTATAGCGCGTTCGTCCTGCTGGACGCCGAATACCTCCGCAGAACGTGGCACCCGGACACCGTGCCGTCAGAGCTGGACCTGGACCCGGCCATGGAATGGCGCCGCCTGGACATCGTCTCCACGCACCGGGGCGGGCCGTTGGATTCCGAGGGAACCGTGGAGTTCAAAGCCCACTTCAGGCACGACGGCGAACGCGGAGTCCACCACGAAACCAGCCGCTTTGTGCGGGAAAACCGGCGCTGGTACTACGTGGATGCCGTGCTTCTGGCCTAGGTGCCGCTGTAGGTTTCGTCCGGGGTGAAACCGGCGCGGTCCACCTTCCGGTGGAAATGCATGCCGGCCAGGCCGCCGAGCACCGCTCCGACGAGCGCAACCAGCGCCACCACCACGGCGGCGATGATGCTGGTGACGGTCAGTTCGCCCTCGTTGACGGGGATCCGCGGGAAGCTGTTGAGGTTGGCCAGGACGTTGAACTGCTGCCCGGCGATGAGGCCCAGCAGGGCCACCACCACAGCAGCGATCAGAGCCCACACCCACACCATCATCCCCTGCCGAGCGCCGTTGAACCGAGCCATCCGGCCGGCCACATAGCCGCCTGAATAGTAGGAGACGAACAGGATCACCAGGAGGACGATGATGCCCACCACACCCACGGTGCCGTTGGTGGCCATCTGGTTGACGGCCTCGTTGACGTCCGTATTGCTGGCCAGGCCCACGGCCGTGCCGGCCGCGGCCACGAACGCCGTCAGCAGGACGGCCATGCCGGTGGCAGCCAGCCAGCCGAAGAAGGCGGAGCCCACTTTAACCCCGCCGAACTGTTCCTTCTCGCGCGCCGCGGCGGTCTGCTGGTCGGTGAGGCGCGGGTCGATCACCGGAGCAGCCACCGCCGGTTCGGTGTCCGCGCGCTCGGCATAGGGCACCTGGTCAACGGCGCGGGTTGGCTCACCCCCGGCGAAGGCCGCATCACGAGCAGTTTCACTCCGCAGATTCTCATTCCGGGCGTGCCGCGGAAGTCCGTCCCCTGGTTCCATTTGGTTGCTCATGGGTCAACTCAACCACTGGTCAACCTCGATAACAAGGATGCTTAGTATCGGCTAGCGGTAGTTCCGGTGCAGGTTTTGCCTGCTGGAGGGGCCGGGCGAGGCGTCCGCGATCCACGGTCCGGTGCCCTCCGACTGGTCCAGGACGCCGGCTTCCAGCCAGGTGTAATCGCCGGCCAGGACCTTCCGCGACAGCTCCTGGTCGCCGTCGTCCGTGTTGCGCCACAGCTGGTCGAAGTACTCGTCCACCCGGACCCGGGCCTGCTCGCAGTATGCCTCCGCCAACTCGAAGGCGCTGGCGGCGCGTTCCGGTGCGGTGTGCAGGATCATCTCCGCGCGTGAGCAGCACGCGGCCATGGCGAACAGCTCGGCGCCGATATCAACGATGCGCCCCAGGAAGGCCTGCTTGTACGCCAGGTTGGCCTGCCAGCGGCCCATGCCGTAGAAGGTCTGGCGGGCCAGCCGGCGGGAGGACCGTTCCACGAACCGCAGCTGCTTGCCCAGCCGCCCGAACTCGCTGTAGGAGCGCGGATCCATGCCGGCGCCGGCCACCAGCTTGGGTAGCCATTTGGCGTAGAAACCTGACGCGCCCACGGCGGCCTTTGCCTTGTCCTGCAGGCTCGCAGTAACGGATGCGAGGTCTCCCGCGGCGGCCAAGTGCGCGTCCACGGCCTCGCGGGCGATCAGCAGCTTCATGATCTCCGAGGACCCCTCAAAGATCCGGTTGATCCGGAGGTCCCGCAGCTGCTGCTCCGCGGGAACGGCACGCTCGCCCCGCGCTTCCAGGGACTCCGCGGTCTCGAACCCGCGGCCCCCACGGATCTGCACCAGCTCGTCCGCAATGCGGTAGCTGATCTCCGTGGACCAGAGCTTGGCCAACGCCGCCTCGATCCGCACGTCCTTCTGCCCGGCGTCGGCCATTTCTGCGGAAAGCTCAAAGACCGCGTCGAGTGCGAAGGCCGAGGCCGCGATGAAGGCGATCTTCTTGCTGACGGCCTCATGCCTGCCAACCGGCTGGCCCCACTGGACGCGGGCGCTTGACCATTCGCGGGCAATCTTCAGGCTCCACCGGCCCGAGGCCACACACAGCGCCGGAATGGAGAGCCGTCCGGTATTCAGCGTGGTCAGGGCAATCTTCAGGCCCTGGCCTTCCCGGCCGAGCCTGTTTGCCGCGGGCACCCGCACCTGATGGAAGCGGGTCACGCCGTTTTCAATGCCGCGCAGCCCCATAAACGCGTTCCGGTTCTCCACAGTGATGCCCGGGGAGTCCATTTCCACCACGAAGGAACTGATGCCGCCCTTGTGTTGTGTGCCGTCCGCATCGGTGTGCGCCGGCACCACGGCCATCACCACCACGATCTCGGCGATCACCCCGTTGGTGGTCCAAAGTTTCACGCCGTCCAGGATGTAGGCCTCGCCGTCGTCCGTGGGGACTGCGGTGCTGCCCATCCGGGCGGGGTCGCTGCCCACGTCCGGTTCGGTCAGGAGGTAGGCGGTGATGGCTCCGGCGGCGCAGCGGGGCAGGTACTCGCGTTTCTGCTCCTCGGTACCGAAAACCTTTACCGGCTCGGGCACGCCGATGGACTGGTGCGCGGAAAGCAGGGCGCCGAGGCTGGGGTGGACACTGCCCAGGAGCGCCAAGGCGCGGCCGTAGTAGACCAGTGAAAGCCCCAGCCCGCCGTACTCCTGCGGGATCTTCATGCCGAAAACGCCAAGCTCTGCCAAGCCCCGAAGGTATTCGTCCGGAATCCTGGCATCACGCTCGATCACCCGGCCGGACATGGTGCGGGCGAACTCGGTGAGCCGTTCCATAAACGCCTCGCCGCGCTCCACGTCGTCCGCCTTCGCCTTGGGCCAGGGGTGGACCAGGCCCAGGTCGAAGCTGCCCAGGTACAGTCCCTTGGCAAAGCTGGGCCGGTCCCAACCGGTCTCGCGGGAGGCCTCGGCCAGCGCACGGGCATCCTCGGCGGTGGCTTCGGGGCCGAGGTTGTCCGTTGCGATGGGAGCGTCCGCGGCCGGGGCATCTTTGGGCGGAACCCCGGGGCCTGCTGCTTGGGTGGCGGGACTGTCAGTGGCGGAGCTCATGGGGTATCTCCTCTGCCCGGGATGGCCGGTTCAAGCCATGGATCCGCCGGGTTGGAGAACCCTTTAGCTGTCTCTCAACATTACCCGCGGGTAGCTTCCGGTGCTAGGGGCGGGCTGCCCCTGGAAGTCCACCGGCATCTCCGCAGTGGCGGCGTGATGGATCAGCCGGTCCCAGCCGTCGTTAATGCCGTGGACCGCGGCGAGCAGCGACGAGGAGACGAGGAACCATGCCAGCTTGCCCACCCCCACCAGGATGAGGGCCAGGAAACCTGCGGTCAGGACGAAGGCCACCAGGACCATGGCAAACACCAGCGTTCCGATGAACACCATGGTGGCCGTTTCCACTGAACTGAGATCGAACTGCATTCTTCCCCCTGCGCCATTGCCTCGGTTGAATCAGTAGCACTGAGCGTAGGGGCAGCCGGGCGCCTCCAACCAGATGTGCCCCGCCCGGACGGCGGGTTGATACGGGATCGCAATGCTACCCGGAGGTAGGTCACGGAGCGGTCGCGGAACCCCGCGCTGGGTGCCGGGCGCCTGAGTTAACCTTGTAATTGGCAGTTTTCTGCCCAACCATCCCCCCAAGCAGCTCAAGGAGAGTGCGTGCCCCGCTCCGCCAGGTCATCCGCTGACGTGATCAGCGCCCGGCTACGGGACCTCGAACTCCTCACCAAGGGGCCTGCGTGGGCGCTCACCCGCTCGGCGCCGTGGGTCATCGCCGTCCTGCAGGCATCCTTTACCCGCACCCGTCCGCAGCTTCCGCTCGAGGAGTTCCACGCCGACGTCGACTCCTTCCTGGAGCAGCTGCGGCGCCAGGAACCGGGGCCGGGAGGGGCCGCCGTCGGGACGTCCTCCGGAAAGATCTACGCGGACGAGTGGACGCGCAAGAGTTTCCTGACCCGCCGCAACCAGTCGGGGCAGATCGTGTACGAAGTCACGGAGCCCGCTGCGCGCGTGCTCGCCTTCCTGGACAGCCTTTCCAGCGAGCGTTCCACGCTGAACGGCTCCAGGCTGGGCACGCTGCTGGGCGACGTGGAGAAGCTCGCCAACGAAACCAACCCGGACCAGAGCGCCCGGCTGGAATCCCTCGAGGAAGAGATCGAGGAACGGCAGCAGCTGATCCAGGACATCAGTTCGGGGGACTTTGACGGGCTGCTCGATGACGACGAAGCCGTGGAGGCCGCCGGCAACATCCTGGACCTCGCCGCGAGCCTGCCCGCCGACTATAAGAAGATGCGTGACCGCATCGAAGAGCTGGTGGGCGAACTGCGCAACCAGATCATCGAGGAGTCGCTCAGCAAGGGTGCCACCATGGCGCAGGTCCTGGAGGCGGACAAGAGGCTCCGGCAGAGCCCCGAGGGCAGGACATTCCGTTCCTTCACCGCGTTCCTGGACGATCCGCAGCAGCAGCTCCGGTTCCGGTCGGCCATTGGCGAGGTCCTGAGCCGGCAGTTCGCCGATGACCTGTCGCCGGAGGACCGCGAGACGCTGAAGAACCTGGTGGCCGAGCTCCGCCACCAGCACAGCCAGATCCAACGCATCTACGGCAAGCTCAGCGAGAGCCTGAACACGTACGTCCAGAGCGACGACTTCCGCCAGTCCGTCCGGCTCCGGAAGGTCCTGCGCGAGGCCGAGCAGGCCATCCGGTCGCTGCCCTACGAGCGTGAACGGCCAGGCCTGATCCGCGGGCCGGTCCTGTTCAACGCAGGCTTTGAATCACTGGCCATGGTCAAGCTCTACGATCCGGACGAGTTCGCCGTCCCGCCCAAACTCGCGGATCCCATCGCCTTCAGCGACTCGGACCGCGTGCGCTCGCCGAGGACGGGCAAGGCCCGCCCCGAGGCCATCCGGGCCGCGGTTGCCGGTGCTGCCACCCTGGCCGAGGCCTGGGCCCAGCTGCCGGCCGAGGAGCAGCACATCAACTCCATCCGCGCGCTCCTCTCCCACGCCCTCCAGGAAGGCGCGGCCTTCGACCGCGCAACCTGGGACGGGCTGGACTTCGAACAAATAGACGGCACCACCCGCAAGGCGTACCTGCCGGTGGTCACGCTCACAAAGGATTCAGAATGACTGAAGAGATCACGACGGCGGCGCCACCCGTTGAGGAAGTCGCGCCCCTTTCGGACGTGTCCGGGCACGCTGAGCGCCCCTTCACCGTCGCACCCCGCGACACCTTTGTGGACGGCGCAGCAATGTTCCCCGGCGACACGGGCGTACTCCCCATGAAGGTCCGCCAGGCCCTCGTGAAGCTGCTGAAGGGCCCGTACGTTGACGGCGGCCGGGACGAGAAGCTGTGGACCACGCTGCTGGACAACCAGCTGATCCTGCGCAGCCGCCTGTCCGAGCTTTTCCTGGCCCTCCAGCTCGACCATGAGCGCAAGATCGCCGTCCTGCGCCCGGTAGACCCTGACGCCATCGGAAGCAGCACGCGGTCCAGCATCCTGCGCCAGCAGCGTGCACTGAGCCGGGTGGAAACCATCGTGCTGCTGCGCCTGCGGATGCTGCTGGACCGCCACGTCACGGCCCAGACGGACCCCACCATCACCCGCGAGGAAATCGCTGACCTCGTGGCCCACTACCAGCCCGCCGGCCAGCAGGACGCCCTGCGCGACTCGGACGTGGTCACCCGCGCCATCACCAAGCTCCTGGCCCGCCAGCTCCTGCTCACCACCGGCCTGGAGGACGTCTACGCCATCTCCAACGCCCTGCCCCTGGCCCTGCCCTTCGAAAACATCGGCGACATTCCCGCCCAAATCGAAGCCCTGGTAGCAGCGACAACAGACCCCACGGGCACCGAACCGCTCATCGACCTCGACATAGACTCCGGCGCGGAAGCCTCGACCACCGAAACGGAGGAGACCAAGTGAGCATCGCAACCATGCTGCCGATGGGCGAGCTCACGAACCCTGGCCAGATGCGCCTGGCGCTGGTGCAGGTGGTCAACTGGGGCACGTTCCATGGGGCACACACCATGCACGTGGACCGCAACGGAACGCTGCTCACGGGCAACTCGGGCGTGGGCAAGTCAACCCTGTTCGACGCCATGCTGCGGGTCTTCGATGCCCGGCCGCGGTCCAACGAGGCTGCGGCGCAGCGTGCCGGCGGTGCTGTGGAGGACAAGAGGACCACGTTCACGTACATGCGTGGCAAGGTGGGCGACAAGGCCGTAGGCGACGGCTCGGCCAGTGCTTTCCAGCGCCCTGGCGCCACGTGGTCCGCCGTCGCGCTGACGTTCGATAACGCCGCGGGCACCCGCGTCACCGTGTCGGCCCTGTTCGACGTGCCCAAGAACGGCACGGAGTCCAGCGTTGGGCGCTTCTACCTGATCGACAACAAGCCGCTGGACCTGCCGGCCATCGAGGACATTGCGGAGAAGCGCTTCACCAAGGCAACGCTGGAGTCGATCTTCCCGGACGCCCAGATTTTTGATGTGCACAAGGCCTTTGCGGAGCGTTTCCGCCGCCTGCTGGGCATCAGCTCGGACCAGGCGCTGCCGCTGCTCCGCGTCATCCAGGCCGGCAAGGGCCTGGGCGGGAGCGTCAACACGTTCTTCCGCGACCAGGTCCTGGACGCCCCGGCGACCCTTTCCGCGGCGGATGCCGTAGTGGAGGAATTCAGCAACCTGATGTCCATCCGGCAGCGCCTGGAGGATGTGCGGCAGCAGCGGGACCAGCTGGCCCCGGTGCCCGGCCTGAACAAGGACTACGCCCAGTCGCTGCTGGACGCCAACCGGCTCCGCGAACTGTCGGGCGGCGAGTTCGAGGCCTACAAGCAGCAGCTCGCGGTCACCGTGCACCAGAAAACCCTGACCCGGTTCAAGGAACTGGCGCAGGCCAAGGCCAAGGAGCTGGGCGCCGAGCGCCTGGTGCGCGACGAACTGGCCAAGGAACTGCGCCAGCTGGAAACGGACTACAACAGCCAGGGCGGCAATGCGATCTCGGCGATCGAACAGTCGCTGGACAACGCCAGGGTGGGGCTGCGGCTCCGCGAGCAGGTGGAGGAAGCCGCCCGCCAGGCCCTGAGCGACGCCGGCCTGCAGCTCGAGTGGACCGCCGAAGGATGGGAACAGGCCCACGAGCAGGCCGCGGCCAGGTCCGCCGAGCTCAAGGACGATTCACAGGCCCTGCAGGAACTCCGTTTCGAGGCCTTCGACGGCCACGCCACGAAAAAACGCGAACTGGCGGCTGCCCAGCAGGAACTCGTCTCGCTGCAGACGCGCAAGTCCCTGCTGCCGCCGTCGAGCATTGAAAACCGTGCGGCGATCGCCGCGGCCACCGGCGTCCCCGAGGACCGGATGCCGTTCGGCGGCGAGCTGATGGACCTCGCCGATGGGGAGGAGCAGTGGCGGCCCGCCGCGGAACGTGCGCTCCGGAACCTTGCCACCACCTTGCTTGTCCCCGGTGAGCACTTCGCCGCCGTGACCCGCTACCTGAATGACAATAAGGTGCGCGGAGCCCTGCGTGCGGTGGACGTCTCCAAACCGCTCGCCGGCGGCGCGTTGGCTGTGGAGGACGTGCGCGACGGCGACCTGCTGACCAAGCTGGACATCCTCGCCAGCGGCGCGGTGGCCGACGCCGGGGAATGGATCCGTGAGCGGATCGCCCTCGACTTCGACTACCCGTGCGTGGAGGACCCCGACGAGCTGGCCGCGCTGGACAAGGGCCTGAGCCTGGGCGGTGTGGTGAAGCGAAACCGCCACACGGTGGAAAAGGACGACCGCTTCACCAGCCGCCAGGACTACGTGCTGGGGTTCGACAACGCCGCGAAGCTGGAGCTCGTGGCCGCCCAGGTGGGGGACCTGCAGCAGGAGCTGGCCAAGGCCGCCGAGCTGGCCCAAAGCCGCGAAGAGTCGCACCAGGGCATGAGCCGCCAGCTTGAGGCCCTTCGGCGCATCGCCGGGGACCACCGGCCTTGGGAAGAGGTCTCCGCTGCAGTCGCCGCGGCGGAGGTCACCAAAATTGAGCAGCGGCTCAAGGACGCGCTGGCCGCCCAGGCGGACCTGGAACCGCTGCGCGCCAGCATCGAAGCGGTGCGGCAGAAGCACCAGGCGAGCACCGAAGCGGCCGCTGTCCTGCAAAGCGAATACAAGGCACTGGACCGCCAGCTGACCACCGCCGATTCACTGCTGGAAGCCGCGCGCGCCCGCCTGGCCCAGGCGCCGCCGTCGGACGCTACCGCCACCGCGCTGGAACCGTACTTTACGGACTTCGGCGAGGTCACCGAAATGCACGAGTTGGACAACCTGGCCAACAGGGTCCGCACGTCGCTGCTGGGGGAGCTGCTCGCCGCCGAAACGCGCGGGCAGGCCACGTCCGAGCGGCTGACGCGGATCTTTGAAGGCTTTGTGCGCGAGTGGGGGTCCGCAATCTCTGCGGACCACGGCACCTCCATTGGCGCTGCCGGGGAGTTCGAAGCCCGCTACCACGCGATCGTCAGCGACGGGCTGCCCGCGCAGGAGACCGAGTTCCGGCAGTTCTTCAACCAGCGCACGCACGAATCATTCAGCACTCTGCTGCACCTGCTGGACGAAGAGCGGCGGTCCATCACCAGCCGCATCCTGCCGCTGAACGGCATCCTGTCCGAGGTCAACTTCCACGAGGGCAGCTTCCTGGAGCTCGACATCAAACAGACGCTCCCAGCCACGGCCAAGCAGTTCAAGGACGCCATCCAGAATGCGCTAAAGGCCCGGCACACGCGGCCGGCACGCGCCGCCGCGGACACCGGCGGGGACGAGGACGCCGAACTCACCGCGCGCTACAAGACCCTGGAAACGCTCGTGAAGCGGCTGGGATCGCCCACCCCCGAGGACCGGCGCTGGCGTGCCGAGGTGCTGGACGTCCGCGGGCACCTGTTCATCCAGTGCAAAGAGCACCGCGAAGTGGCCGGTCCGCGCGGCGGCAAGAGGACCGAGGTCTACATGCACGCCGATACGGGCTCCATGTCCGGCGGCGAGCGGCAGCGGTTCACCGCGTTCATCATGGCTGCGGCGCTGAGCTACCAGCTGGGAATTGCGGAGCAGGGCTTCACCACCTACGGCACGGTGATGATGGACGAGGCCTTCGTTCTGGCCTCCGAGGAATTCGCCGGCGCAGGCATCAAAGCGCTGCACGAATTCGGGTTCCAGCTGCTGCTGGCCGCACCCGAAAACGTGATCGACCTGTCCCGCCACCTCGGCTCCGTCACCGAAATCCTCCGCGACAAGCGGACCAACCGGTCCGGGGTGCTCACTGCCCCGGTGATCCGGCCCCGTCCCGGGACCGAGGGGGCCTGGCGTTCCGAGGCCAACCCCGTCGACATCGTGCTCCGCTAGTCAGGACGCTCTCTCACTTAATGCTGGTTTTTCACCGATGCTCTCTCACTCTCTTGAAGAAAGTGAGAGAGCATCGGTGATTTTCGTGCGTTAAGTGATAGAGCGTTTTCAGGGGGCGGAGGTGCCGGCGTCGATCTGGGCCTGGACGATCGCGCCGAAGTGGGCCACGAGGTCATCGAACTCCCAGCCGTCGAACAGCCCCAGGGTGCGGACTGTTTCGCCGAAACCGGTCATCAGTGCCACCACAGTCGCCGCGGCGCGGCGGTCAGGCGTGTGGTCGCCCATAACACGGGCGACGGCGGCAAGGTAGCGTTCGCGGATTTCGGCCCGGGCGGCGTCCGGGTCCGGCGCGTCCCGGACAACGAACGGGATCATGGCCCACGGCTCCTGCATGCCCCGTTCCCGGCGCATCAGCACCCGGAACACCAGGGCCCTGCCCAGTTCCGACGGCGGGACGTCCAGGTCCGTGAGCAGGGACTCGTTCGGCTGTGCGGCGGCGAAGAGTTTTTCCTTGGAAATGAACTGCTTCATGACCAGGGCGGCGGAGACGCCCGCGTCGGCGGCGATGTCCCGCACCGTCACGCCACGGTATCCGCGTTCGCCGAAGAGGCGCCGGGCGGATCCCAGGATGGCGTCCTGGCTGCTCATGCGCTGACCAGCGGACCGGTGGGTGCCGCTGACACGGCAAGGTCAAGGGTGACGGAGCGGTTGTCCACAGCCAGTTTCCGGGCCGTGGCCTGGTGGGTTTCGGGATGCAGCATGGACACGATGTACCGGCCTGCCGGCGGCAGTGGCAGGCTGTAGCGCCCGCTGGCGTCAGTTTCCACCGAGGCCACATGCTCCCCGCCGCCCTGCATCAAGGACACCACGGCCCCTGCGATGGGGGCGTCCCCGGAGGTAGCAAGCCCGCTCAGCGTCAGCTGGTTCCCCAGCGTGAAGTCCTGCTGCAGGGTGACGCCGTCAAAATCGAAGACGTGCGCCTCCGGCGTCCAGCCTGCGGCGTTGACCACCAGCAGGTACTTGCCCGCGCCCGGCACGGCCACCGAATAGCGGCCGTCGGCATCCACCCGGTTCCAGTCGACCGGATCACCGTTGAGCCGGAGGACGGTCACCACCGCGTGGCTCACCGGTGCATCGTCCGTCACCCGCACCCGGCCACGGAGCACCAGCTCGTTAGCGGACGGCACCGGAACGGCGACGGCGGCGGGGCGGGCCGCCTTGGGGATAAAGGCGGCAGCGGTGATGGACGCAGCAGAAGCCAGGGCGGCCATCCAGAAAACATCCTGGAAGGCGCCGAACGTGGGGAGCCTGACAGGTCCGACGTCGGCCGTTACGGACGTGAGGAAAGCGGCGACGGCGGCGCTGGAGGTGGACGTGCCGATGGCGCGGAGGAGGCTGTTCAGGCCGTTGGCGGACGCCGTTTCCGTGATGGGGACCGCAGCCATGATGAGCGTGGGCATCGCGGCGTAGGCGATGGCGGTGCCGATGCTCACCACCGTGGAGCCAACGATGATCCACAGGACCGAATCCCACAGGAACACGCGACCCACATAGCCCACGATCATGACGGCGGCCCCTGCCATCAGGGCCGATTTGGCGCCGTAGCGCCTGATGATTCCGCCGGAGACCGGGGCGAACACCACCATGGCCAGCCCCGAGGGAATCATTGCGAGCCCGGCGGCAATGACGGGCATTTCGAATCCGTAGCCGGTGGCCAGGGGCAGCTGGAGCTGCTGGGTGGTGAGCAGCATGTTGGCGAACATCGCAAAGCCGATCAGCAGCGAGGCCACGTTGGTCATCAGGACCGGGCGCTTGGCGGACGTGCGCAGATCCACCATCGGCTGGCTGACCTTGAGTTCGTAGGGAATCCAGGCGCCGAGCAGGACTGCGGCCAAAAGGAACAGCAGCAGCACCTGCTCGGAACTCCAGCCCCACACCCCGCCCTTGGAAATGGCGAGCAGCAGGGCCGCCAGCGCGCCGGAGAGGATTACGGCGCCGAGGTAGTCAAAGCGTCCTGGCGTGCGGACCTTGGACTCGGGGACCACCAGCGCTACGGCCACCAGCAGGAGCAGGCCGGCGGCGGCGGAGACCCAGAAGATGGAGTGCCAGCCGAGGCCCTCGTAGAGGACGCCGGCCAGGGGCAGGCCCAGGGCGCTGCCGATGCCCAGCGTAGCGCTCATGAGGGCCACAGCGGAGCCGATCCTTTCCTTCGGCAGTTCGTCCCGCATGATGCTGATGCCCACCGGGATGAGCGCCGCGGAGAAACCCTGCAACGCCCGCCCGGCAATGATCCACGGGAACGTCGAGCCCAGCGCGGCCAAAACGGACCCGATCACCATGAGCCCCAGGCACACCAGCATCATCCGCTGCTTCCCATACATGTCGGCGCTGCGCGACACGATGGGGGTGGCCACGGCGCTGGTCAGCAGGGTGGCAGTCACCAGCCAGGAGGAATCGTCCGCCGTGACGCCCAGGATCCCGGGAAAGTCGGGCAGCAGGGGCACCACCAGCGTCTGCATCAGCGCCACGACGGTGCCGCTCAACGACAGGACGGCGATGATGGCCCAGGCTGGCCGACGTGTGCCGGGGAGTGGTCGGGGGGATGTCATGCGGGGATGCTTTCAGGCTCGGAACAGGGGTGAACGAGTGTTCACCAAGATTTCATTGAACCACTGTTCACCCATGGCCAGCAAGGTCAGTGCGTGTTTTTTGTGTCACAGATCCAATTACGCAAACTAAAGCTTTCGTAATTTTGGACAGGCTAGGCTAGCCTTACTTAGGTTTGCATCATTCACCTAAGGAGTTCCGTGACTTCCCCCCTCTTCCGTGGCCCCAGCGCCACCCGCCGTACGCTGTTCAAGTCAGCCGGCAAGGCCACTGCGGTTCTGGCCGCCGCGGCGCTCACGCTGTCCGCCTGCTCCACCGGGCCGGCCACCAGCACTCCGGACGCCAGCGCCTCCAGCTCCAGCAGCTCCCAGTTTCCCGTCACCATCAAGCACGTCTTCGGCGAGACCACCATCAAGGAACAGCCCAAGCGAGTAGCCACCGTCTCCTGGGTCAACGACGACGTCGCCATTGCCCTGGGCGTGGTTCCCGTGGGCGTTCCCAAGAACGAATGGGGCGGCAACGAGCAGGGCTCCACGCCCTGGAAGGACGCAGCCCTGGCGGACCTCGGCGCAGGATTTGGCACGGACAAGGCCCCGGTGCAGTACTCCGAGGCCGACGGCATCAACTTCACCGAAATCGCCAAGCTCACTCCGGACGTCATCCTGGCCGCCTACTCGGGCCTGACCGAAGAGGACTACAAGAAGCTCTCCGAAATCGCCCCCGTTGTGGCCCACCCCGAGGTTGCCTACGGCACGTCCTGGCAGGACTCCACGTCCATCATCGGCAAGGCCCTGGGCAAGGATGCCGAAGCCACCAGGCTGATCTCCGGCACCGAGGCCACCATCAAGGACAAGGTCGCCAAGTACCCGCAAATCGCCGGCAAGAGCTTCATCTACGGCAACCTCGAGCCCGCCTCGGCTGACGGCGTCAACGTCTACACCGCCAACGACAACCGCCCCCGCTTCCTGAGCGAGATCGGCATGAAGCTGGCCTCCGTTGTGGAGGACAACTCGAAGGGCTCCAAGGAATTCTTTATCCCGTGGTCCGCCGAGAAGGCCAACGAACTGGACTCGGACATCTTCGTCACCTGGGTTCCGGACGCCGCCACCACGGATTCCATCAAGGCAGACCCGCTGCTCGGCCAGATTCCGGCCATCAAGGATGGCGCCCTCGTAGCGGATTCGAACAACACGCTGACCCTGTCCATCTCGGCTTCCTCGCCGCTGAGCCTGCCGTGGTCACTGGATACGTTCCTTCCCCAGCTGGCCGGCGCAGCGGACGCAGTGAAGTAAGTACCGTCCCATGACAGAAAGTACGACGGCGGCGCGCGCCGAGGGGCGAGGTATCGGCGCTTTGGTGCCGCCAAAGCGCCGGTACGTCACCACTCGACAGTCCGGTGGCGCCCATCCGCGCCCCCGGGGCCGGCAGGCAGCCTGGCTGCTGGCCGCCGTCGTCGTACTTGCTGTGCTGACCGCCGCTTCCTTGGCGACCGGTGCCCGGGGACTTTCCCTGGCCACGGTGTGGCAGGCCCTCACGCAGTTCGATCCCGGCAACGGCGACCACGCCGTGGTCCACGCCCGCATCCCGCGCACGGTCCTGGGATTACTTGCCGGCGGGGCGCTCGGACTGGCCGGAGCGGCCATGCAGGGCGTGGCACGCAACCCGCTGGCGGACCCCGGCATTATGGGCGTCAACGCCGGAGCCGCGCTGGCCGTGGTCACCGGCATCTACGTCTTTGGCGTGTCCTCCCTGACCGGCTACATCTGGTTCGCCTTCGTCGGCGCCGCAGCCGCCGCCGTCGTGGTTTACCTCATCGCCTCCCTGGGCAGGGATGGTGCGACGCCGGTCAAACTCGCCCTCGCCGGCGCGGCCCTCAGCGCCGGACTGTTCTCGCTGATGAATGTCATCCTCGTCTCCAGCCAGGACACCCTGGACCGTTTCAGGTTCTGGCAGGTGGGCGGAATTGCCGGCCGCGACTGGTCCGTGGTGCTCCCCGGGCTGCCGTTCCTGGCGGTCGGGGCGCTCATCCTCCTGATGACCGGCCGGATCCTGAACAGCCTGGCACTGGGTGACGACATCGCCCGCGGCCTGGGCCAGCGCGTTGGCCTGGCCCGGGGCATCACCGCCCTGGGCATCGTGCTGCTGTGCGGTTCCGCCACGGCCCTGGCCGGACCCATCGGGTTCGTGGGCCTGGTCATCCCGCACGCAGTCCGCTCCCTGACCGGTCCCGACTACCGCTGGATCCTTCCGTTCTCCCTGGTGCTGGCTCCGGCCCTGCTGCTGGGGGCAGACATCATCGGCCGCGTGGTGCTGCTGCCGGGCGAAGTCCCGGCCGGGATCGTGACGGCGCTGGTGGGGGGCCCCGCCTTTGTCTGGCTGATCCGCCGCAGCAAGGGGGTGGGACTGTGAGCATCACCCGGACTCACCCCGAGAGCGCACTTCACGCTAATCCGCATCCCAAACATTGGCGTTTTCTGCCCTCTCGCGGGGTACACCGGACCGCGGTCCTGGGCTTCGCCGTCGTTGCCATGTTCGCCGTGTACGTGCTCCTGGGCAGCTACACCGTGACCATCCCGGACTTCTTCAGGATCCTCATCGGACACCTGACCGGCGGCGACAAAATCCCCGGCGCCAGCTTCATCGTGATGGAAAACAAGCTTCCGCGCGCGGTCATCGGCACCATGATCGGGGTGGCCTTCGGCCTGGCAGGCGGCCTGTTCCAAACCATGCTCCGCAACCCGCTGGCCAGCCCGGACGTGATCGGCATCAGCTACGGCGCCAGCGCGGCGGCCGTCATCGCCATGGTGGTTTTCGGCGCCTCCGGCGCGGTGGTTTCCGGCGCGGCCCTGATCGGAGCGCTCGGTGTGGCCGCCCTCATTTATGCCATCTCCCGCGGCGGGTCCTTGGGCTCCGGCGGCGGAAACCGGGGGAACGCTGCCGGGAACAGGCTTATCCTGGCCGGTGTGGGCATCGCCGCCGCCCTGCACGCCGTGGTCAACTTCCTGATGACCCGAGCGGACATCCGGACCGCGGCCGACGCCCTCGTCTGGCTCAACGGCTCCCTTAACTCCGCCAACTGGGACCGTGCCGCGATGCTGTCCCTGGCGCTGCTGGTCCTGGTGCCGGCGGTCATCGCCCTTGCCGGCCCGCTGCGCATCCTGGAACTGGGCGACGACGCCGCAGCCGGGCTGGGTATCCATGTCGGGGCCACCCGGTTTGCCATCGTGGTCACCGCGGTTGCCCTGGCAGCCGTGGCGACGGCGGCAGCCGGCCCGGTCGCGTTCGTCGCCTTCCTGGCCGGTCCCATCGCGCGGCGCGCCACGAACAAAGCCAGCCTCCCGGCGTCGGCCTTTGTTGGGGGCCTGATCGTGCTGGCGGCCGACTACTTTGCCGCCAACATCGCCCCCCTGCTGCTGGACGGCACTGTGCTGCCGGTCGGCGTGGTCACCGGCGCCCTCGGTGCCCCGTTCCTGCTGTGGCTCCTGGTCACGGCCAACCGAAAGGATGCCTGACATGGCCGTTCTGCGCGCCCGGGACCTCACGTTGAAATACGACCAGCACAGCGTGGTGGAAGGGCTCACCGCGGACATCCCGGAAGGCAAGGTGACCATGATCGTGGGCGCCAACGCCTGCGGGAAGTCCACATTGCTCCGCGGACTTTCCCGCCTCCTCAAACCCGCGGCCGGTGCCGTGACCCTGGACGGGAAGGACATCCACTCCCGCCCGGCCCGCGAACTGGCCCGGACCCTGGGCCTCCTCCCGCAGCACCCCACCGCACCGGACGGCATCACGGTCCGGGACCTGGTGGGGCGCGGCCGCTATCCGCACCAGGGCTTCTTCCGCAGCTGGAACTCGCAGGATGAAGCTGCCGTGCAGCGCGCGCTGGAAGCCACCGAAACGCTGGAGCTCGCTGGGCGCAACGTCGACGAGCTCTCCGGCGGCCAGCGCCAGCGCGCCTGGATCGCCATGGCCCTGGCCCAGGAAACCGACGTGCTGCTGCTGGACGAACCCACCACCTACCTTGACCTTGCCCACCAGGTGGAAGTCCTGGACCTGGTCACGGACCTGAACCGCAAGCGCGGCACCACGGTGGCGATCGTCCTGCACGACCTGAACCTCGCCGCACGCTACGCGGACCACGTCATCGCCATGAAGGCCGGCGAAATCGTGGCCCTCGGCGCCCCCAGGAAAGTCGTCACCGAAAAGCTGGTCCAGGACGTCTTTGGACTCGAGTCCAGGGTCATCCCCGATCCCGTGTCCGGAACCCCTCTGATCATTCCGATCGGCCGTCACCACACCACCGCCAACGAACTGGAGCTCGTTTCATGAAGACCCGCGAAACTGCCGCCGCCACGACGATGAACACCGAGCCCATGACCCTTGCCTTCGAGGTGACCGTTTCCTCGGTCGAGGAGCTGAGCCCCAATTTCCGCCGCATCACGTTCGGCGGTTATTCCTTGCGGGACTTCGGCGTTGCCGGAGACACCCTGGACCTGCGGATCAAACTGATGATCCCCTCGCTCGACGAGGCCGGGCAGCAGATCCCGCTGCCCGCCTTCGACATGAACGCGTCCGGCTGGTACCAGGAATGGCTCGCGATGGACCCGGCCCTCCGCGGCTCCATGCGCACCTACACCGTCCGCCGCGAACGCCTGGATGCCGTCTATCCGGAAATCGAGGTGGACTTCGTGATGCACTTCGACGCCGATGGCCACGGCGGGCCAGCCGCCAACTGGGCACAGGCCGCCAAGCCTGGGGACGCCCTCACCATCATCGGGCCCAACAACCGCGCCGCGCAGTGCCAAACCGCCGAATCGTACGGCGGCATCGAATGGCGTCCCGGCCTGGCCCAGCGCGTCCTTCTGGCGGGGGACGAAACCGCTGTGCCCGCGATCTCCGCCATCCTCGAAAGCCTGCCGTCCTACATGAGCGGCCACGCCTTCCTGGAAGTCCCCCAGGCCGGCGACTTCCTGGATCTCAAGACGGACGCCGACGTCGAGATCACCTGGCTTGCCCGCGGCGCGGCTATCGGCCGCTCACGTCCGCACGGCGAGCTGCTGCAGCAGGCCGTGCGCAAGGCAGTGCCGGTGCCCGGCTGGGTGGGCATCAAAACGGCCGACGGCGGTGCAGGCCCCGAGCCCGAGGACGTCAACGTGGATGAGGAGATCCTCTGGGAGACTCCCGCACGGATGGAGACTTCTGCGATTGAGGCCAGCAGAAACCCGGACCTCCCGGCCGGGGCCATGCCCTTCTACGCCTGGATCGCCGGCGAGGCCGCCGTCATCAAGGACATGCGCCGGTACCTGGTGCGCGACGTCGGCATTGACCGGAAGCAGGTTGCGTTCATGGGGTATTGGCGCAAGGGCAAAGCCGAAGGCTAACCGCGGTCTCCAACGCTCTCTCACTAGATGTGGGTTTTTCGGCAACCCTCTATCACTTGATGTGCGTTTTTCGGCAACCCTCTCGCAGTTCATGTTGCCCGGCGTTAACCCTCGCTTTTACTTCCGTGGTTAGGGTTGCGGGGTGGCTGGTGATCCTTTGTTGCCCCGGAGTGGGCGGCGCGTGTTTGTTGCCCTGGGGGACTCTTTTACCGAAGGCGTAGGGGACCGGGACGAGCGGCTGCCCAACGGGGTGCGGGGCTGGGCCGACCGCGTAGCCGAGAAGCTGGCCAAGGCCGAGCCCGGCTGGGAATATGCCAACCTTGCCATCCGGAGCAAGCGGCTGCGCCACATCGTGGGCGAGCAGCTGGAACCGGCACTCGCCATGAAGCCTGACCTGATCACCCTGTATGGCGGCGGGAACGACCTCCTGGACATCGGCACCGACATGGCGGTGCTGCTGGATGAGTACGAAGACCTCGTGGAAAGGCTCGCCGCGACCGGAGCCACGCTGGTCCTGTTCACCGGGTTCGACGTCAAGGTCTCGGCGGTGCTGGAGCTCCTGAAGAAGCGCAACACCTTGTACAACCAGCGCGTGCGGGAAGTGGCCGCAAAGCACGGCGCCGTGCTGGTGGACTACTGGTGCCTCGATGCGTTCCATGACCGGCGGATGTGGGATGCGGACCGGCTCCACATGTCCAAGGCGGGCCACAAGTACCTGGCCGGGCAGGTGCTGGACCAGCTCGGCGTGCCGCACAAGATCCGGCCCAAGGAATGGGACCCGCCGGCACGGCTAAGCCTTCGCGAGTGGGAGCGCGGGCAGCGGCGGTGGGTCAGCGACTGGGTGCTGCCGCTCTTTGGCCGCAAGCTGCGGGGCATCACGCTGGGGGATTCGCTGGCCCCCCGCTGGCCTGAGCCGGTCAAGGTGCCGCGGAAAGGCGGCCTCCGGAAGCTCGTGGAAAAGCGGGAGAAGGCGAAAAAGGCCTAGGAGTCCAGCAGGTTTTCGTAGCCCTCCGCCACGGTGGTGGCCTTGAACTCGATGACCTCGAACTCGGCCACACCGTTGCTGTAGAACGGGTCCTTGGCCAAGGCCGCATCAAGGGTGGCCCGGTCCGCCTTGGACAACAGGACGCCGCCCACCGCTGGAACCAGGCGTCCGGACGCAAGGAACACACCGTCGTCGAACGACTGCTTCACCCAGGCCATATGCGCGGGTCGGTGGTAATCCACAATGTCTTCGGGAACTTTGTACGTGAGCGACACAACAAACATAGGGCCAGCCTACCGGGGCCGCGACGCGGCACTTGAACTGTCAAGGACCCTGTCCTCCTAGAATGGACTCATGACCGAACCCCGCTGGCTCAACGCCGACGAACGCCGTGCCTGGCTGGCGATCCTGAGTATCAACACCCTTCTGCCTGCCGCCCTGGACAGCCAGCTCCACCATGCCGGCAAGGTGTCCCTCTTCGACTACAACGTGATGGCCATGCTGTCCGAGGCCGAGGGGCACTTCCTGCCCATGAGCCAGCTGGCAGCCCGCACGAGCTCCTCCCTCTCCCGGCTCTCGCACGTGGTGTCCAAACTGGAAAAGCGCGGCTGGCTGGAGCGGCGTCCGCACCCGCGGGATGCGCGGGTCACCACGGCGCACCTGTCCGACGTCGGGATGGCCACTTTGGTGGACCTCGCACCGGGGCACGTGGAGGCAGTTCGCACCAAGTTCCTGGACGCGCTCACCGACCGTGACGTGAACGACCTGGCCCGGATCGGCGAAAAGATCGTGGCCCGCCTCGACGATGACCACTGGATCCTCCGCGAGACAGACGACCAGCCGTAACCATGGAGTTCAGCACACGGTACGTGGCCCTCGGCGATTCCTTCACGGAGGGCGTGGGCGATGACGATCCCGGCCGCCCCAATGGTGTTCGCGGCTGGGCGGACCGCGTGGCGGAACAGCTCGGCGCGGCTGACCCCGGATTCGGGTACGCCAACCTCGCCATCCGCGGCAGGAAACTGCGGCAGATCATGGCTGAGCAGGTGGACGCCGCCGTCGAACTTAACCCCACCCTGGTGACCATTTATGCAGGTGCCAACGACATCCTGCGGCCCAGGATCGACATCGATGACCTGCTGGCCGAGTACGACGCCGGCATCCGCAAGCTGGCCGCGACCGGGGCCACCGTGGTGATGTTCACCGGGTTCGACGCCCGCGGGTCCAAGGTGTTTAGCACCATGCGCGGCCGCACCGCCATCTACAACGAGCTGGTCCGCGGCATCGCCGGCGACCACGGGGCCCTGCTGGTGGACTATTGGCGCTTCAGCGAATATTACGACTGGGGCATGTGGGCCACCGACCGGATGCATATGTCCGCAGCCGGCCACGCCAACATGGCCCAACGCGTCCTCACCGTCCTGGAGCATGACCACTCGATCGACGTTCCGCCCATGACCCCGGTCCCCGAACTGAGCCGGTCCGAGGCGATCCGGGCGAACGCCCGGTGGGTCCGCGAATTTGCCGGCCCGTGGGTGGTCCGCCGCATCACCGGCAAGTCGTCCGGCGATGGCCTGGCGCCCAAGTACGGCAGCCTCACCCGCCTCTGAACCGGGTCTTCGGCAGCGTTCTAGCCGCGGAAGTCCGGCGTCCCCAGCAGCGCGCCGTCCGAACAGACTGCAAGAACGGCGACATCCCAGCCGTCTGTGGCCCTGTCCAGCATGGGCATGCCGCCGGCCACGATTGCCGTGGCCAGGACGTCCGCCGTGATGATGTCCGCCGCGGCCACCGAAACCTGGACAAATGCGGGAGCATCCCGGGCTTGACGCCAAATGTGGTCACCGCGCTCGGCCGAACCCGACGTCGCCAGCGCCGCATGCCGCCGTCGTCCGCACACCGGATAACCGCCAGAGCCGCCCAGCGGGTAGCCGGCCAACAGGGCGCCGCGGTCGGCAGGATCCACGATGCCAAGATCCCACGGGACGCTGGTCCCGGGCCCGGGAGAACCGCTCACCAGGATGTCCCCGCCGGCGTTGAGGCACCAGTCCTGGAGCCCCAGCGCCCGCAGCGAAGTCCCGGACTCCTGGACCGCATACGCCTTGATGAGGCCGGAAAGGTCAAGCACGGCGTCGGGTCTTTCCGGCGTGAACGCGCCTTCGGTGCGCAGCCGCCACTCATGGGCCTCGGCGTACCGCTCACGCATAACCGGCGAGGCATCACGCAGCGAGAGTTCGCCACGTGCCAGCGCGCTCGCCTCGGATTCGGGCCGGTACAGGCTGAACCTCTGGTCCAGTTCGCTGAAAAGGCGTTCGACGACGGCGGTTGCAGCTGCCAGCCCGTCCTCCGTTCCGTTCCCTCCCGCGGCGGCGTCCGGTGGCACCGTCAGGCTGATGGCCGTGCCCATGCGGTGGAAGGTCCTGGCCTTCAGCGGCTGCCGAGTGCCCGCCGGGGATTTCTCAAAGGTTCGCGGCATCGATCGCCGCCTGGAGGGACGTGAGGTAGGCGTTGCTGGTGACGGTTGCGCCGCTGATGGATTTCACCTTGGCCGATTGGGCCGCCAGGACTTCGCTCCGCAGCAGGGGCGCGGCACGGTTGCTGATCTGGACCGATTTCCTGTCCTCGTCGGTGAGCTGGAGGGCCGTGACCTCGGTGATGACCCCGGCCTTGACGGTGATCTGCACCTGGACGGAGCCAAACCGCGTGGCCACCGCGGCGCCGTCGTACGTTGTTGCAGAAGCCGACCCAGCACCGGCGGACCCGGCGGCACCGGAGGTTCCGGACGACCCCGACGTGCTCCCTCCGGCGCCTGATGTCCCTGTCCCGCCGGTTGCTGTGCCCGCGGAGGTGGCCTCCGCCGAGCTGCGGATTTCCGCCACCTGGGTCCCGGCCTGCCACCCGGCCAGGAGGATGCCGGCCGAAGCCAGCGCTGCTGAGACTGCGCCCCGTGCTCTCACCAGTCGAACCTTTCGTGATGGATCTGATCCGCCCCGACGCCGGCGGCGCGGGCCGCGGAGATGACGTTGCCCGCCCAGGCTGCCGGGCCGCAGATGTAGACGTCCGAGTCGGCAATGTCCGGGACGTAGGACGCCAGGGTGTAGCCGGCCCGGACGGCGTCTTCGGGCAACCAATTGGTTTCCTGCCGCACACGGGGACCTGTCAGATGGAACAGCCGGGCACCCCGGTCCTCGCAGAGCTCCAGGATCTCGGAGCCCAGGTACAGCTCCGTTTCGCTGTGCCCGCGCAGCAGGATGGTGGCGTTCCCCGGGGAGAACGGAGTGCTTTCCAGCAGGGCACGCAAGGGGGCGATTCCCACACCGGCTCCGATCATCACCACCTTGTCCCGGGTGCGCGCCGTGGTGCCGAACATTCCGTACGGACCCTCCACGGCCACCCTGGTGCCGGGCCGCAACCGCATGAGCCGGCCGGAACCTTCGCCCAGGTTCCGGACGGTGATGCGAAGTTTCGACTCCCCGCCAGGGCCCGGTGCCAGCGGCTCCGCAGACAGGCTGAAAGGGTGCGGATGCCACCACAGGCCGGGGGCAAGGAAGCGCCATGTGAAGAACCGGCCGCCATGTCCGGCGAGCCGGTCCAGCTGGTACCCGCTCATCTCGATGTTCACCACACCCGGGGCCACGCTGGTCACCCGGCTGACGGTGAGCTGATGCCGGACGGTGGCCGCGATGGGCTGCAGCACCCGGAAGTAGAGCAGGGCCGCGCCGGTGGTGATGCAGATGGCAAGCCAGTACCAGCGCTGCCAGGTGCCTTCCGCGAAAAGCCCGCCGACACTGAACTGGTGGGGGAGGGAAATCCCGACGGCGGCGTACGTCAGCAGGTGCACGGCGTACCAGAACTCGTACGGGAAGCGCCGCCGGACGGCCACCAGCGACGTGACTACCACGGTGATAAAGAGGGCCATGGACACGAAGGCCAGCCACATGTCCGGGACGAGGACCCAGAGGGCCACCGATTCGCTGACGGGGTCCAGGCCTTCCGCCATCCCGTAGCCGGTGGCAACCAGGAGCCCGTGGGCCAGCAGGAGGTACAGCGAGGGTTTGCCAAGCCTGCGGTGGAATTCGAGGGCGCGGTCGTGGCCGAACGTGCGGTCGATCACCGGGATCCGGGCCGCCAGGAGGAGCATCAGCAGGACAAGGTCCATGCCTGCCAGCCCGGTTACGATGCCCACGGCGGTAAAAGCGGAGGCGGGCGAACTGATGACTGTTGCGCCGCCGTCGGCCAGCCACAACGCCACCGCGGCCGCCACGGAACCCCAGGCGATGACTGTCAGGGCATCAGTGCGGAACAGGCGCCCGCGGTGCTGCCGGGCAAACATTCCTGCCCGGGAAGGAGCGTGTGGCGCCACGGCGCCAGGGCCCCGGTGGCCGGAGTGGTTGTGGGCCGGAGCGCCCGGCCGGAGCTGTGTTGTCATGCTTCAAAGATCCGCCGCAAAGCTTTCATTAGGCTGTGAAAAAGGAGGCCCGTTGGCTATGAATGCATGCTGGCGGAGACAGGGCCCTTATACACCGTGCGGAGCCGGATTGGTCTTTAATTGCCTGAACTCGTAGACTTGGTAGGCGCTAAGTGCGCGGAGCGTGCGCAATTGCTCCGGTGGCCCGGTAATTTTCTCCAGGGTAGCCGGTAGTTAGGGGCTCAAGTTGCGTGACTAACCGTTCACCCTGATCATTTTGGGTCGCACTTGGACGCATGATCCTGCAGCAGATATGCGGATCATTACTTTCAATCTTTGAGGAGAAGTCATGGCAGCACACTGCCAAGTGACCGGAGCCGAGCCGGGCTTTGGGCACAGCATTTCGCACTCGCACCGCCGCAACAAGCGTCGGTTCGATCCGAACATCCAGAAGAAGCGCTACTGGGTTCCGTCCCTGCGCCGTAATGTCACGCTGCAGGTTTCTGCAAAGGGCATCAAGACCATCGACGTACGCGGCATTGACGCAGTCGTCGCCTCGATTCTGGCTCGTGGGGTGAAGCTCTAGTGGCTAAGGACAAGGACGTACGTCCGATCATCAAGCTCAAGTCGACCGCGGGCACGGGTTACACCTACGTAACCCGCAAGAACCGTCGTAACGATCCGGACCGTATGGTCCTGAAGAAGTACGACCCCAAGATCCGCCAGCACGTCGAATTCCGAGAGGAGCGCTAAACCATGGCTAAGAAGTCAAAGATTGCTCGCAACGAGCAGCGCAAGGTCATCGTTGAGCGTTACGCTGCAAAGCGCCTCGAACTGAAGAAGACCCTCGTCGACGCCAACGCTACCGACGAAGCACGCGAAGCTGCACGCCTCGGCCTGCAGAAGCTGCCCCGCAACGCATCCCCGATCCGTCTGCGTAACCGCGACATCATCGACGGCCGTCCGCGCGGTACCTTCCAGAAGTTCGGTATCTCCCGTGTTCGCTTCCGCGACATGGCTCACCGCGGTGAGCTCCCGGGCATCACCAAGTCTTCCTGGTAATTCAGCACCGCTGATACCAGCTGCTTGAGAAGGGCCGGCAACCTCACGGTTGCCGGCCCTTTTGCGTTTAAGGATTCACCGGCCCCGTCCCCTAATCAGGTTACCGGCCACTGTGCTGCAGCACACAGGAATGAAGTACGACGGCGAATGGGCCTCCTTGGGAGCCCATGGGCCGTTTTGCCGCGGAAACACGGGGTTTCGGCCCCTTGGCCAGGAGGATTTGCGGAGGTGCCCGGGGAGGTGTATTGTTTTCTAAGTCGCCGCGGGGGAGACAGTGAAGAGCTGGTTACCGCGGGCGGCCAAAACCCCTAAATTTCAAGACCAGATTCTGGTTGTTCTTGTGAGCGCCGAATTGTGGTGGGGGAGGTGTTTTCTGCTGGTGCGGGTCCTGGAAGATGGATTTGCATCGGGGCGGGAGACCGGGTAAGTTTGGAAAGTTGCTCCGGAGCGATCCACGGCGGTTTTGTGCTGGTGGTGGTGCCGGGTGTGTCTGTTGTTTGAGAACTCAATAGTGTGCCAAGTTTGTTGATACCAATTTATTGT
>JAHFUZ010000036.1 GCA_023264815.1 Arthrobacter sp.
AAGCAGCAGGGCTAAGTAAAGGAAGTGGGCAGATCTCATGGCCACCAACGGGCAGTTCTCATGGCCGTCAGTGGGCAGTTCCGTGGCCGCCTACGGGCAGTTTTTCATGGCCGCTAACAGGCGAGGACGGCACGGCAGAACTGTCATGCAAAACGCGACCGGTTGGACACCCGCTTATACGACTTATGCAGAGTCACGTCAAGCTTTGTCAACACTAGAAGGACAAAAAGCTCTTGACCTGCGGAAACACTGTGCCCGAGGTGGGACTCGAACTACATTCCGCGCCTTGCAAGCGCTGGGAACTCCCGAAAACATGCGGAATCCCAAGAAGTTCGAGGGTTGTACGGCCGGATACGAGGCAAAGAGTGTGGACAATGTCCACACTCTTTTTTCAAGTTCAACAGCTGATTCCTCGACGGACAGATCCGTCCCTACTTCGCCCGCAAGGACAGCATGGGCTATCAAACGGCGGACTCATCCCGCGGCGCCTGTCTTCGCTGCGTATGCCGTGGCTTGGTCACGTACTTGCCGAATATAGGTCTCAGACTGGTTGTAGGCGTAGATCGCGTCGGTCCACCCGTCCGTGGTTGTGAGGTCACGGCTGTGGGCGCACAGGTAGGTCGCAGCGCTGAGGGCGGCATCGTCGATATTGAACGGGTCCGCCGTTCCGTCCCCGTTCCCGTCCCGCCCTACGAGCTGCCACGTGGAGGGAATGAACTGCATCGGTCCCACAGCGCGGTCCCAGCGGGTGTCCCCGTCCAGGGCACCTGAGTCCGTGTCGGCAATAGCCGCGAAACCTGCACCGTCAAGAACAGGGCCCACAACCGGGCGGCTCCCCTGCCCCGCGGCCGTTAGGCTGCCGCCGCCGTACGTCCCGTGTGCTGTTTCGACGAAACCAACGGCCGCCACAGTGTTCCAACCGATCCCGCACGCCGGATCAGCAACATTCACGGTCACAGCCGCGGCAACATACGCCCGCAGGGCCCGTTCAGGGATCCCGGCCTGCCCTGCAGCCCGGACAACCCAAGCGGCATCCGGGTTCCTGGTGACGTTCACGGCGGTAGTCATACCGGAGGACAACATGTCGAGCTCAACCTCCGCCCGCGGCGGTGGAGAAAAGGCACTACGGACGTCAGTGGCAGGTCGCCCAAGCGCCCAGAACAAGGAAGCATTGGTGACACAAACCGCAAACACGACAAGGACCACGAGGCGTCTGAGACGAAGCACCGACTAATCAAACGATCCAAAACCCCCCACCGTTGACACCGGACTTAGCCGGCACCTCGTTCACTCTTACGCAGTAACTCGCGGCACGGACTCCTTGCGGCCTGATAACTCATCCCCACAGAAGTCATGCTGCCTGATCTCAGTACCTCGATGAACCAGTAGAAGCTGTATCGCTGCTTGTCATTCTGATATGCCCCATGATCGCTGGGCGGGTCCTCCGCGCAACCAGGGCGCCACCGCGCCGACCCCGAACCGAAAACTTTCTTCACCAGTCCGGTGGAGCGCTGCCGGCGGATGAAGTTTTCGCCCCGGCGCCGGTTCCCCAAGTTGCACTCCGGCCCCTCAACCCAGCGGGTGGTCCCCTACCAGAACGACACCCAGAACCAACAACCGCAGACAACCACGGCAACACAAAGGGTGAAGGGAACCACGGGATCATGGAAAAGCTCACGATTACAACACCATCAGATGTGCTCAGCTTCATCGGGCACACCCTGGGCTTCTGGCCACAGGAAAGCCTGGTCTGCATCACCATGAACGAGAACAGCATCGGCGCGACCCTGCGGATCGACCTCCCCCACCAGCCCGGCCAGGAACTCCCCTACGCACGCACTGTCGCCCACTACCTGACCAGCGACACCACCGCCACATCCATCCTCTTCGCCGTTTACACCAGCGAAACCGCCCAGCCCGGACAGGGCAAGCCCCACGCCGGCACCATCGCAGCCCTCACCGGGGTCCTCGCCCAACAGGGCATCACCATCCGGGACGGGCTCTTCGTCGGCGACGAAACCTTCACCCCCTACGACGATGAACCTGGCACCGGCCTCGCCCTGCCCGTCAATTCCACCCAGACCAGTGCGATCAACGCGGAATTCATCTACCGCGGCAGCTTCATCGAACCCACCGACCGCATTAACCTCCCCACTACCAGCCAGGAAGCAGCCAAAGCGACGGCCATCGAACACCACATGGACACCATCGCCTCCCAACCAACCGACACCGCGCTGCACCAAGGCCGGAAACTCTGGGCAGACATGCTCGACGCCAAGACCTTCCCAAGCGATGACGACTGCCACGCGCTCGTTGCTAACCTGCAGTTCCCCGCAATCCGCGACCGGCTCATCGCAGACATCCCAGGAGTCGAGGAACCCATGCAGCAAATCCTGTTCGCCCAAACCACAAAGCCGCCGAAGTGGTCACGCATCGAATGGGCCCAACAACTACTCCTCCACGCCTACACCCGCACCAGTCCCGAACATGCTGCCCCGGTCCTCACAACCATTGGCTACATCAACTGGTGGGAAGGCAGAGGCAGCAAAGCCCACCAATTCCTCCAACTCGCCCTCGACGCCGACCCCGCCTACCGCCTCGCCCGCCTCAGCGACCAGATGATCGGCTCCGGAATCGTCGCCGGCTGGAACATGAACAAAGACACCGCCTACAAAACACGGCCCTTCAACATGCCCTAGAGCACTTCTGTCCCAGTTCAGTCAGGTTGACGGAGTAGCTGCGAGAACTCCTGCGCTTGAAGGAAGTGGCCGCTTCCGCAGGTCAGACATGCGATGCGACGAACATGACCATATATTCGAAGTGTTCTGTCAACCCCTGGCGAACCCCAAGAACAACGACGGCCTATCGCCAGCCGTCGCAATAGCAGCATTCACCCCCGGGCAACCGCTTCTCGCGGCTGCCGGGCCAAAAGAGACTACGCGGCTGTCTGACATTCTTGACCGGACGAGCCCAATGCAAGAATCCCTAAACGTTAGTGCCGGTCGATGTTGAAACGGGGGATCCTCACGGGTTGTTTCGGGAATCGATGGGGCTAGTCCAAGGACTCCTTTCTTCATCTCGAGCCCGCCACTCCATGGAGGTGACCTGCACGTCCGGGTGGGCTGACTCGTCGTAGATCCTCATCGCTACGGCAAAGTATTGGGCGATACGTCTGAGAGAGCCCATGATCACGACCGCGGTGGATGTGGGTAGATTACGACAGCGCTCACTAGTCGCGATATGGCAGTGACATACGTCATATTGAAAGCTTACGGTGCTATTGGCCCACAACCTCTCATGAGGTTACGAGGTTTCAAATAGCGCATCGATGGGATGAGGCGCTCACCGCAGGACATAGTCGATCTTTTTCGGCTGCTCAGTGGTGGCCTGGGATCTGACGGGCCGTATAAACCCAAAAGTGCTTACCAGCGCTGTCCGCCTATGCCGTCGGCCTTCTCGGGCTCCCCAGGGAGAACGACTGGGGCCGGGGCAGGACGCCGTGGACCGGTCCCCTTTTCATCGATGCCGAGCATCCGCGGTGCCAGGGTGCCGACATGGGTAGCATCAGCGATGCGGAATTCAGAGCGCACTGGACTAGCCACCCGAACGAAGCCTGGCATTTATACGGGGGCTGGGGACGAGCGGGGGCGGACGGCAATGACAAACTCCACCAGCGATCACTCCGGCACGTGACCCTTCGTTCAGAGACCCATCTTCTTGTCGCAACCCGCACAGGGGGCGAGGAGGCATTACAACGAACGTTCGGGGCGGCAGTGTAAAGACCGGCAGTAGCTCTGCTGTACAGAACTTTTATCTGGACAGCAGTATAGTGATGTGTTTCACTTGAACAACCACGGATCTGACACAAAGACGAGGGAGAACCGAATGAGTTTTGAAGCAATGGGCCGTCGCGGATTTATTAAAGTCACGGCCGCAGCCGGCGGGACACTATTTCTGGGAGGGCTTACGGCCTGCGGCCAGAACAGTGGCGCCAGCGGTGGCGGTGGAGGTCAGAAGGGCTATTCCGGCGACGTAGCAATCACCGGTCTGGCCAGCCTCATCCACTCCGCTCCCTTCTTCATCGCCCAGTCGGAGGGCTACTACGAGGAGGAGGGACTGACCCTCGAGCATATTCAGTTCCCGGGCGGGCTTGACACCGTCCGAGGAATCGAGTCGGGAATTGGCTTCGGTACCTCGTCCACTATTCCCGTCTTCATTGCGGCCGAGAAGGGCATGGACGTAAAAATCTTCGGCAATGTTTACACAGCGGCCTCAGTCGACTTCATTGCACTGCCGGACTCGCCAGTCACTTCCATCGAGGACATCAGGGGCAAGAAAGTCGCAGTCAGCACGCCCGGGTCAAATTCCTCGTATTTCGCAGACCGTACTCTCCGGGAAGCCGGCATTATTCCGGGCAAGGACGTCGAACTCATCAGCGTCGGCTCGGCGAGCGACTCCTGGACCGCCGTCTCCCAGAAGGTTGTTGACGTCGCGTGGACGGCCTCGCCACTCTCCGAGAAAATCGCCTCCGAGAGCGGAGCGAAGGTTATCTGGCGTTCCCGCGACTATGTAACGGACTGGTCGGATACCTGCCTCGTCGCGACAGGATCGTTCATAGACGAAAATACCGAGGCGTTGAAGGGCTGGGGCCGTGCGCTCAAGAAAGCAATGGACCTGATCACCAACGACCTGGAAAAGGCCGCCGACGTCTACGGAACCGCTATTAAGTACGAGCCCGCGGTGGCTCTTGAGGCGCTTAAAAATTCCCAGAACTTCTACAGCCTGGACTTCACCGATGCCCAATTGGCTGCCGTCGTCGCCGCCGGTAAAGAACAAGGCCAGATCACCAAAGAACCCGACATGGATGCCATCGTCATGAGGAACTTTCTCTCATGAGCCAGGTATCCCCAATCGATTCCGTAGAACACGACAGCGACGTCGTTTTCGACAATATCGGAATGACTTTCGGGACCGCGTCAGGAGTCACCCACGCAGTTGCTAACGTTTCGGGAGCGATACCGGAAGGCAAATTCGTTTCCGTTATCGGTCCCAGCGGCTGTGGAAAAAGCACTTTGCTTGACATGGTCGGTGGCCTGCTGAAGCCCACTCAAGGTTCAGTCAGCATAAACGGCGAAAGCGTGACGGGTCCTCGGCGGGATACTGCCATGGTATTCCAAGAAGACTCCACCCTGCACTGGCGCACTGTCCTGGACAATGTCGCTTTCGGCCTCGAGGTCAAAGGCCTTCCGAAAGCGGAGCGCCACGAACGCGCCCGCCGAATGATCGAACTTGTCGGGCTCACCGGTTTCGAGGACCACCGCCCCGGTCAGCTTTCCGGTGGAATGAAGCAGCGCGTCGCGATCGCCAGGGCCTTGGCCATGGAGCCGCGCGTCCTACTCATGGACGAGCCTTTCGGCGCTCTGGATCAGCAGACCAGGCAATTCATCGGCCGGGAACTGCTCCGTATCTGGGAAAAAACGCGCAATCGCGTGCTGTTCATTACCCATGACATTCAGGAAGCCGTTTATCTCTCCGACGAGGTCTGGGTCATGTCAGCCAGGCCCTCCGTCGTCAAAGAGGTTGTAACCATCGACCTGCCACGGCCCCGGCCGGAGGGAACTCACGCGCTGCCAAGGTTCCGTGAGTTGGAAGACCACCTTTGGGCGCTGGTAAAGGTTGAGGCGGAGAAAACGTTGGGACCAGGAGCGCGGCTGGCGTGACGGTTCAGGAGAAAACCTCATCAGTCCAGAGCCAGCAAAGGACCCCGCTCGTTTCGCGTGCCGCCCTTGTCCGTTGGGTTATTATTCTGGCGCTTGTTGCCGTCCTTGAGTTCACCACGCGGACGGGGATGATCAGCCAGTCCCTTATGGTGCCACCATCTGAGATTCTTACCCGATTGGCCTCGATTGTCCCAACGGAGCAATTTGGGCAAGACGCCGCCCGTACCCTTACTACCATTCTTGTGGCGTTCAGCATCGGGCTTGTGCTGGGAATCCCGCTCGGTGTTTTTTTGTGGCGAGTACCGGCCGCAGGGCGCATCCTGGAGCCTTTTATCGTCACCGGCTACGCGATGCCCACCCTGTTGTTCTACCCGGTTCTGTTGGCCTTGATGGGACTCAACGCGGGACCGATCATTGTTATTGCCGCGTCGATGTCCCTGATTCCAATTGCCCTGACAACGATGGTTGCCCTGAATGCCATCAAGCCTATCCTTCACAAGCTCGCTAATTCTGTCAGCGCTTCTCCACGGCAGTACTACTTGAAGGTGCTGTTTCCGGCGGCGACGCCGCTCATTTTCCCTGGTGTGAAGCTCGGATTTATTTACGCGGTGATCGGCACCGTTGCCATGGAGTTTATCCTCGCGTCCCAAGGAGTTGGCTTCCGGGCCGGCTTCTACTATCGGGAACTGAATACCGCAGACATGTGGGCCTATATCGCTGTTGTCATCGTTCTCAGCGTGTTGGTCAACAGCGTGCTTACCTGGCTGGAGAAACGCATTAGAAGGGACATGCTGTGAGTACCGATGTAACGATTCCTTCGGTCCCGAGAATCACCACTCAGCAGAGTGCGAACAGATCCAGGGTCATCCGTGACAACGTGTGGCGTGCCGCCGTGCTGTTAGCCTTGGTGCTCCTGTGGGCGTTGCTGTCTTCCATGAGTGACCTCGTCGCTTCGCCCACGGACTCGCTTAACGCGCTGGCGGAACGGTTTGCTGATGGCTCCATTTACCGGCACCTCAACGCGACCCTGCAGGCGGTGGCCATTGGGTTCCTCATCGCCGCTGCAATAGGCTTTCCGCTGGGCTATGCCATTGGGCGGAGTAAGTTTCTCGGTGCTGTCTTCGACCCCATCGTCGCAGGCGCCTTCGCCATCCCGCGCGTAATCTTCTTTCCCATTCTTCTCCAGATTTTCGGAGTGGGTGTGGGAGCGCAGTCGGCAATGGCCGCGTTGGCAGCGGTATTCCCCATCATGGTCTCAACGACCGCTGGCGTCCGCGCCATCAACCCGCTTCTGCCAAAGCTGGCCCGCTCGCTGAGCCTATCTCCGGTGCAGACCGTGACCAAAATATACGTTCCGGCCATGGCACCGTCGCTCATGGTGGGTATCCGTATCGGCTTCAGCATCGCGTTCATCAATGTGATCATCGCCGAATTCTTCGCTGCGCGTGCCGGACTTGGGCTCTTGGCGCTGCGGGCCTACGGAATGCTTGACCTGCCAACCATGTACGGCATCATCGTGCTCCTCGCGGCAATCGCACTGGCCGGGAACCTCGCCCTGTGGGCAGTCGAACGGCGGCTGGGCAACAAACTCTAGCCCTCGGCCTAGGAAGCCTGCACGCTCACGGTGTCTGACCACCGAACCGTCTAAGAAAGGGGAAAGCATGTCTGCGACTGCTGCCCGAGAGGAATACCAGAGGTTAAGGTCCCAGTTCAAGGAAAAAGGACTGGGCGGAAGGATCGGGTTTGGGAGCCGGCCAGCGCTTCTCGTGGTTGACATGATCCGCGGATTCACGGATGCAAGATCGCCCCTGGCCGGAGACCTTGACGAACAACTAAAGGCAACCCAGGAACTTCTTGGAAGGGCGCGGGGTGCTGGCGTTCCGATCATCTTTTCAACTGTCGCGTACGACACCGACCTGCAGGAAGCCGGTAAGTGGATCCAGAAAATTCCGTCCAACAGCTGGTTGGTTGAGGGAAGCGAATGGGTGGAACTCGACGACAGGCTCGAGCGTCAAAACAACGAAATGTTGCTGGTGAAAAAGTATGCATCCTGCTTTTTTGGCACCGATCTTGCCGCCCGTCTGGTGTCCAAAGGTATCGATACGCTGATCCTCGTCGGGTGCACCACCAGCGGATGCATCCGGGCTACCGCCGTGGATTCATGTTCCTACGGATTTCACACCATTGTTGTTGAGGAGGGCGTCGGAGACCGGGCTGAGCTGCCGCATCTCGCGAGTCTTTTCGATATTGACAACAAATACGGCGATGTTGTTGGGCTGGCTGAAGCAAACACCTATCTCGAACATGTCCGCGGGTAGGCCCAGCACGGCGCAAAAGTCGCCGTGTCTGGTCTCTAACCGGGCTCCGGCCCGCGGGCGGCGTGCCATCATCCTGCAAAGGCCAGACTGTGGGCCTGTCCGGCGCTGACAAAATCCTGAGCATTGTCGCGACGGTATTGTTCTCGTTCGCCCTTGGAACCCTGACGGTGGTGGTGCCGATATTGGCCATTGCTGTGGGCTACAGCGTGGTCGAAGTCGGAATGATGGTTGCACTTGCAGCAGTCTCGCAGTTGGTGACCCGGCTTTTCCTGGGCGCACTGATGCGCAGGGTTTCCGACAAAGCTCTCCTCGTGGGAGCAGCGCTCATGATTGCCGTCTCGTGCGCTCTGATCGCTGTCTCAGATGCATTGGCAATTTTCGTAGTATCCCAGCTGGTCCAGGGCTCGGCTCGAGCCTTGTTCTGGACCAGCAGCCAGACGCACGCCGTCCGCATGTCGACCTCGTCTGTTAAGGGATTGACTGAGGTGAATCTCGCCGCAGGGGTGGGGGCACTGCTGGGGCCTGCGCTTGCCGGTTATCTGTGGGAACTTTCAGCACCGTTGCCGCTGATCGTGGGTGCAGTGGCTGGATCGGCGGCCGTCATCCCTGCTGCCCTTCTGACTAGGCTTCCTGTGTTTGCTCCCGAGCGTGCCACAGGCGGAATATTGGCGCGAGGCCTCTGGCTGCGGCCCGGTGTCGGTGCCGCCTGCTGGATGAACGCTGGAGCGGGCGCCTGGAAGAGCCTCTTGGACTCCTACGTTCCCATCGTGCTCTCTCTTGCTGGACAACCCGTCGCCGTCATCGGAATCCTGGTAGCCATACCCAATGCTGCCGTTCTGGTCGGAAGTGCATCTGCGAGCTGGCTGCGCAGGCGGGGAAACAGGATGTCCCTCCTCACAGGCCTCCTGGCCACGGGGGCGGGCCTGGCCGCGGCGGGGCCACTGGCCGGCGCCGCAGTTGCCGCCGCCGTCGCCCTTGTGGTTTCCGGCATTGGTGCGGGGATCCTCCAGACCGTCGGGCCGGCGATAGCTGCAGATGAAGTGCACCCGGAGGAACGCGGGGATGCTCTCGCCCTGACTGGCACGGTGAGGGCGTCAGCGCTCTTCCTTACACCGTTTGTGATGGCCCTGCTGGTGAGCGTGGTCCCTGTTGCCGGAGCGTTGGTGACGGCAGGCGTCCTCGTGACCCTTCCGGTGGCTGGAGGTATTCGCAGAAAAGACCTTCCCAGCCAAGCGGAACCAACAGAATCAGGTCCCTGCAGGACCCTCCGAAAAAATCAGCTTGAAGCTCGCGAGAAAAAGGTGCCCGATGACAACCGAAACGATTGACACCAGCGCTGCTGAGATTTCCCGGCTGAAATTGCTGCACGGACACGCTATTCCACGGCTTGGTCTAGGAACTTGGCCGTTGTTGGAGGACGAGTGTGAAGCTGCGGTGCGCTTGGCCTTGCAAAGCGGCTACCGGCTGGTCGACACAGCGTTCCAGTACAGAAACGAAGAAGCAGTCGGCAGAGGCATCCGTACAGCAGACGTCCCCCGATCCGAATTGTTCATTTCCAGCAAGTTTAACAAGGAGTCCCACAGCATAGATGGAGTGCAGCGGGCCTACGACGAGAGCCTTCGAAAGCTTGGCCTTGACTATTTGGACATGTTCATGTGCCACTGGCCAGTTCCGGCCCTGGGCAAGTACGTGGACGCATGGAAGGGCCTCGTGAAGTTATTGGAAGAAGGCCGTGTAAAAGCCATCGGCGTTTCCAACTTCAAACCTGCCCACCTGAAGGAAATAACGGACGCCACGGGAGTAGTACCGGACGTAAACCAAATCCAGCTCAGCCCAGACCTGGCGCGGGCGGAGCCGCGCGCTGTCCATAGGTTATTGGGAATAGTCACCGAAGCGTGGAGTCCCATCGGCCGGTCCTCCGGTCTGCGGGCGGACCCAGTGATCGTCCAGATCGCTCAACGCTTGGCCAAGTCTCCAGCCCAAGTCCTGCTGCGGTGGCATGTCCAACAGGACCTCGTGCCCATCCCGCAAGCGTCCGACCCCCTGTGGCTCAAGGAAAACCTGTCCGTCTTCGACTTCTCGCTCAGCGCCGACGAAATGACTGCGATCCGGCGGTTGGACAGGGGCGAGGCGGCCGCGCGGGACTCTGACTCCCCCGAAAACGGCCATTGATTCCGCGGTGCCCTTCTCTTTTGAAAGAGAGGGGTTGACGAACCTCACATTTTGCGTCACTCTCTTGTTTACAGAAAGACTCTCTGCGATGCAGAGAAACTCGGCTGAAGGCCCAATGAAGGAGACCTTTCATGACAGACCAGACCAGCGTCATTCAGGACGTGCAGCGGGGCATGATCCCTGCACACATCTACAACGACAAGGAAATCTTCGAGCTCGAAAAAGAGCGTCTCTTTGGAAGAAGCTGGCTCTTCGTTGCCCACGAGTCGGAGGTGCCAGAAGCTGGCGACTACGTGGTGCGCCGGGTGCTGGAGGACTCGTTCATCATTTCCCGCGATGAAAAGGGTGAAATCCGCGCCCTCTTTAATATGTGCCTCCACCGCGGAATGCAGGTCTGCCGGGCCGAGATGGGAAACGCCTCACACTTCCGTTGCCCTTACCACGGCTGGTCCTACCGCAACGATGGACGCATTGTTGGCCTTCCGTTCCATAAGGAGGCCTACGGTGGCGAAGAGGGCTTTAAGAAAAAAGGGCAGAGCCTGCTTCCCGCTCCGTCTTTGGGCATATACAACGGTCTCATTTTTGTGAGCCTTGACCCCGACGCGGAGCCTCTCGAGGACTTCCTGGGTGATTTCAAGTTCTACATGGACTACTACACCAAGCAAAGCGCTGACGGCATTGAACTCCGCGGCCCGCAGCGGTGGCGGGTCAAAGCGAACTGGAAGATCGGCGCCGAAAACTTCGCTGGCGATATGTACCACACACCCCAGACGCACACGTCGGTGGTTGAAATTGGCCTCTTCCGCGAGCCGAAGGCCGAGAAGCGCAAGGACGGAACAACGTACTGGGCTGGCAACGGCGGTGGAACAACCTACAAGCTTCCCGAGGGGACATTGGAGGAACGGCTCCGATATGTCGGTTATCCCGACGACATGATCGCGCGCATGAAGGAGCAGTGGAGCCAGGAACAGCTCGATGTAGTGGGCAAGGACGGATTCATGGTGTCAGCCGCATCGGTCTTCCCAAACATGAGTTTCGTCCATAACTGGCCCCGCGTAGAAGAAGACTCCGACGAAGTTCTGCCGTTCATCTCCATCCGCCAATGGCAACCCATCAGCGAAGACGAGACCGAGATCGTTTCATGGTTCGCGGTGGACAAGAATGCGTCTGAGGAATTCAAGGCGCTTTCGTACAAGGCATACCTGATGTGTTTCGGTAGCGGCGGCATGTTCGAACAGGATGACGTTGAAAACTGGGTCTCTCTGACCAGCACTGCGGGCGGTCCGATGGCGCGGCGACTGTTGCTCAACAGCCGCATGGGCATGCTGGAGAACGGGCAGAACGTGGTTGAACCTTTGACGGCCGACCAGTATTCAGGGCCAGGTTCCACCCGGATCGGGTACAGCGAATACAACCAGCGTGAACTGCTGCGGCGGTGGGCTGACCACCTTGAACGGCCGATGGAGAAGGCGGCCCAGCTCCACGTCGGCACCGATCCGATTCAGTCACCCTCCGCTGGCGGAACGGACCCTTCACGGGCTTCGACCGGAAGTACCGCCATCCCAGCTGCCCAGATCATGTCAAAGGAGGCCTAGCCATGAGTCTTGAAGCCGACCGCAACGGCAAGACCCTTTCCGAACAATCCGTCCTGGGCGGTCATGCTCCCCGCACACAAAGGACAGGAGAATCCCTCCCGTTCGATGACGCGCTCCACCTTCAGGCGCACCGCTGGCTGGTTGATGAAGCTTATCTCCTGGACGCCCAGGACTATGACGCTTGGATGTCACGAATCGCTGAAGACGTGCACTATCTCATGCCAGTCCGGGTCACTACCGCGCTCGGGGCCGGTTACAGCACGTCCCCCGGCATGGCCCATCTCGATGAGAACAGATACTCGCTCAGCCGCCGGGTAGCGCGTTTCGCCACCGAGCATGCCTGGACAGAAGACCCTCCCTCACGATTACGGCACTACGTCACGAACGTTCGAACGTTCCGCACGGACAATCCGGACGAAATAATCGTGGATTCGGCAGTGCTGCTCTTCCGGAGCCGCGGGGATGTGCGTGAAGCCGCCACGGTGTCCGCCGGCCGGGAAGACCTTCTGCGTCGTACCGGAACAGGATGGGAACTCGCCCGCCGGACGATCATGGTGGACGAGTCGGTTATCCGCATGCAGAATCTGGCCATATTCCTATGAAAATCGGATGGGAAGGCGAGGAAGAAGACCGCCTTGCCGCCATTCGCGCGGCAGAGGAACGTGTCCGGCTGGAAGCGCACATCACCGGAAGTCCGATCGTCATTGCCAATGAGTTTTCCGAAGTGCACATCAGCAGGGTGGAGACCCGCAACGGTTCCCGGCTGATGATCGCCTCCCCGCGCTCCGGCCAGTGGGTCTCTTTGTGTCCCTTGGAACTAGAAGCGCTGACCTGGCAGGCGCCGGCAACGTTCTCCGCCATGATTGGAAACCCCTTTGGTCCGCTCATCACCGAAGATGAACAGCCAGCCCAATTCAAGAAGAACAACACTTAGGCAAAGGAGCTTGATCATGCCCGTCGTAAAAGCAGACTTAGAAGCCTGCCAAGGGTACGCCAACTGCGTTGTCGGGGCGACCGACTACTTTGACCTGGATGATGACGGGATCGTAGTCCTTCTCAAGACTGAAGTGCCCGAGACTGACCGAGCCCGCGTCGTCGAGGCAGCCCGCAGCTGCCCCGTTTCCGCACTGATAGTGGAGGACTAATTGGATACAGTAACTGTCATCGTCGGTTCCTCTATCGGGGGCGTGCGCACGGCACAGTCCCTACGCCTGGAGGGATATGAAGGACGCATCGTCCTAGTCGGTGAAGAAACAGAACTGCCCTACGACAAACCACCCTTGTCCAAGGCCGTCCTGGCGGGTACAGCGGCCGAAGCCTCCGTCTGCTTGCTGAACCGCGACCAGGCGCAGGAATTGGGAATAGAGCTCGAGCTTGGACATGCCGCTGCCGGGATCGACGTGGCAGGAAACCTGCTCCAACTGCACGGCGGTGAAGCTCTGCGCTTCGATAACCTGGTCATAGCCACAGGCGCCTTTGCCCGCCCCTCCCCTTGGGGACACCGGCCCGGCATCCATGTTCTTCGTACCCTCGACGACGCCCGCAGCCTGCGCGCAGATCTTGCAAAGGGCGGACAGCTGGCTGTCATCGGCGCGGGCTTCATCGGTGCAGAAGCCGCGGCGACAGCACGGGGGCTCGGTCTGGAAGTAACAGTCATTGACCCCCTCCCCGTCCCTATGAGCCGGATCTTCAATGCTGAAGTCGGGCAATGGTTCGGAGACCTTCACCGCAGCAACGGCGTGACGACGATCTTTGGTACCGGGGTCGAGTCCATCGACGGCGACCAGGGCTCCTTCACCCTGCGACTCACCAACGGACAGAACCTGGAAGCGGCCACAGTCCTGGTCGGAATTGGTGCTGTTCCCAACGACGCCTGGCTCAGTTCTTCGGGTCTCCTCGTGGACAACGGAGTGGTGCTCGACGAATACTGCCGTACGGTCGACGCCCCGCACATTTACGGCGTCGGAGACGTGGCACGGTGGCGGCACCAAAAACACGGCGCAGATATCCGGATCGAGCACTGGACGAACGCCGTCGAGCAGGCCGCCTGCGTGGCTTACAACATCACCCATCCGGAGAACCCCCGCGCTTACACCCCGGTCGAATACGTCTGGAGCGACCAACACGATTGGAAGATTCAAGTGGTAGGTCGGGTGGGCGGAAACGCTGAACACGTCATCATCGGTCATCCGGAAGTTCACGGCCGATTTGCAGCACTCTACACAATCGACGGTATCAACTTGAGCGGTGCCGCCATCGTTAACTGGCCTAAGGCCCTTTTGGCATGTCGGCGCGGCATGGGCACAGGAATAACGGTTCAAGAACTACGGGAAAAACTAGAACCGATGCTGGACCCCCAGCCACTGGCGGCATCATGATGGGACAAACGCAGCCGCCCGTAGCACACGCAACGGAAAGGGAAGCCATTGCATTGGCCTGCCGCGTGCTGGCGCACCGCGGCCTGGCAGACGGAATCCTTGGCCATATCAGCCTTCGAATGAGCGAGAACAGCCTGCTGGTGAGATGCAGGGGTCCCCAGGAGCGAGGACTGGCATTCACCGAGGCCAGCGACATCCGGTTGGTGGACCTCGACGGCAACCCCGCTGCTGAGGGCGAACTGGAGGGAGGCTACGCCGTCCCGAACGAACTTCCGCTTCACACCGAACTGTTGCGACAACGCAGTGACATTAACGCGGTCGTCCACGCGCACCCGCCGCGGGTTGTCGCTGCGGACCTTGCAGGGCTGGGCGTCCGTCCGATTGTCGGAGCCTTCGATATTCCCGGCACCCGCCTGGCAGCAGGCGGGGTACCCGTATACCCACGAGGAGTACTGGTCAGGAACCGCCAGCTGGCGGCGGAAATGCTCACCGCCATGGGTGACCGTCCTGTAGTGCTGCTTCGCGGCCATGGGCTGACCAGCGCCGCCGAGAGTGTGGAGCAAGCAGTGCTCCAGGCGATCAGCGTAGACACGCTTGCAGCGTTATCACTGCAAGTAACCGCAGCCGGTGGAGGGCTCCAGGACCTTCCCGACTCGGACATGGCTGAACTTCCGGACCTTGGTGGATCGTTCAACACCCAGACGGCCTGGAGACACGAAATCGCGCGACTGAAGGCCACGGGGTGAAGCTATCCAGCACGGGAAAACAGACACCCACAGCGTTGCTGAGTACGATATCAGGCATGCAGTCTACAGATACGGACACCGAGTCCAAGTACGGTCCACCCCCGCAATACCGTATCGAATCTGTTGACAATGCCTTGCGACTTCTCCTGTTATTCGAGACGCAGCCCAGTATCCGGTTGACAGATGCAAGTAACTATCTCGGCGTCGCATCCTCAACGGCGCACCGGCTTATGGGAATGTTGCTCTACCGAGGCTTCGTGCGGCAAAACCCGGCCACCCGCGCCTATGAACCAGGCCAGGCGCTCAGTTCGATCGCCTTCGCCATCAGACGCCAAGTGGACATCAGGACCCTGGCTCGTCCCGTACTCGAACAGCTCTTCCAAAAAACACGGGAGACAGTCCACTTCGCCAGGCTCGAGCGAACAGACACCCAATTCATCGATGCCATCGAAAGCTCAAGGGCCGTGCGAGTGGGGTCCCGGCAGGGCGTCACATTGCCGGCCAACTGCACTGCCACAGGAAAAGCAATGCTGAGCAGGCTCACTCATGAGCAGTTACGGGCTCTCTACCCGAATAAGGAACTCCCACGGTTGACCGCAAATTCAATCACGTCGCGGGTTGACCTTGAAGCCGAGCTTAGCGAAATCCGACGCATTGGTTACGCGACAAGCAGGGAAGAAAGCGAAGACGGCGTCACGTCAGTCGCCGTAGCGATTGCGGGGCCGAGCGGCACGCTTTACGGAATAAACGTTTCGGTGCCCGCCCACCGAATGTCCGATCAGTTGCGAGCCGAACTCGGAGAAATGCTTCGCACCTCCGCTGAAGACCTTCAAGGACTGCTGCTATAGCCTCACAGAACTCGCAGTGGCGCCTTTGGCTCCTGACTCGTTGACAGGATCGCTCTCCTTGCCCTCCGTAACGCGAGGGGGATCTGTCTACTGGGCCCACCGAAGACCGTACAGGGTCACTACCGGATGAGTCTCGCGCAGACGCAAGCCGCCCTTGCATGAGTTGCAGGCCGTCTGCGGCACCGACCACACATGTTCTCCTCTGCGTGCCGATTGGCCGCCGTGTGCAGCTAACTGACTCCCAAAGGAAGGTCTATTGCTGATAAGGCTTCGGGCAGAGATACGACGAGGCCGCAACTCACAGAATTGCTGCGGTTGCCCGCGGCGGAGACACCGTGGTCGTGCACAGCATGGATAGACTCGCACGCAACCTTGATGACTTACGTGCCCTCGTCCTGGGCCGAACCCGCAAAACGTGCGGATGGAGTCAGTCAAAGAGAGCCTGCTATTCACCGGGGGAACTCCCCCAATGGCGAACCTCAGGCTCTCCGCCATGGGGGCCTACGCCGAATTCGAACGCTCACTCATCAGGGAACGCCAGAGGGAAGGCATCGCCCTGGCTAGACAGTGCGGCGCCTACAAAGGGCGGAAATAGACCCCCGCCGGAAAGGGCGTCCGAGCCGGTTAAACGCGCCGGCAGCGGTGTTCCGAAAGTCCTCCTTGCCAAGCTCAGGGTTGGTCTCCAGGCGAAATCCGGCAACACCTGCGCGCGACAGCTAACCAAGCCCCGTCCAAAACTATGTCTTGAAAGCGCAAGGAGACGCCGGGCTGCGGAGCGAGGATCGAAACGCGTTCCGACGACCAGCCCTAAGCGCGGCGGGAGCGTCTGACGACGGCACAGATCACTACCCGCCACCGGCTTCAGGTATCTCGGCGGCTAGCAAACGGTCATCGACACGCCAGGACGGATGCGATGAGGATTCAGTGGGATGCTACGACCCCATCGATTCTCGCCATCTCGTGGCGCCACGCCGTGCTCGTGTTGAAGCCCGCACCGAGGTCGGGCAGTTCGGCCATGTCCTCCGCGGTGAGGTCGTTCAGCGTGGCCCCGGCGGAGAGGATGTCCAGAGAGAGGCCGGCAATCGTGTCGACGCTGATCGCTTGGAGTACCGCCTGCTCGACGGTGGATGCCACGCTGGTGATGCCATGCGCCCTGAGCACGAGGACGGGACGTTCGCCCAGTGCGGCGACCATCTCGGTCGCGAGCGAGTGGTTTCTTACGAGCACGCCACGTTGATACACGGGTACGCCGCCTGCCGCGAGCCGGGTGCCGGGGATGTCGAATGCGCCGACTATCGGGCGGATCGTGATGCCGGCGAGGTCGGCTGCGACGATGCGCGGCGGGTGCGCGTGCACGACCGCTGCGATGTCGTCGCGGGCTCGAAGTACAGCGGTGTGAAGCGGCAGCTCGTTGGGTACGGACCAGCCATCCAGCTCGCCTGGTGCGGCCTCGGTGCCGTCGAACCGGACGAGCCGGATGTCTTTGGTCTCGGTGTAGCCGAGGCCTCGTTCGCGCGGGCCTCGGCAGCGCACGAGGAGACTCTCGTCGTCGATGCGCAGGCTGATGTGGCCGAGGATCCCGTCCGCGAGCCCGCGGTTCGCGAGTACACGGCATGCGTCCGCGATGAGTGTCCGCTCTTCCCCGAAGCTGTTCATATGCTCTTTTCCTTCTCATCTCTATTGGATGTGCCCAGGTGGGTTGTGCGCGACCTGTCTCGGAACCGGGGTCGCCGTGCACGTGCTGGGGACGCACGAGTTACTCCGCCAGCGGGTTAACCCCGGCCGTTCTCGTCAGCATAGTGCGTGGTGGCGAAGCGGAGGGGCGGGCTTTGGTATCTCTTGACAGGTTCATAATCTGAGGTAGATTGGTCAGGCCATTAGTTATTTGGGAGGAGCCCAAAGTGCCCAAGGTTGTGTACGTGGGAAGCGGTAATGACCAGCGCGTGGTTGATGCGACGGTCGGAGAGAACGTTATGAGCGCGGCTGTGCGCTCCGGCGTGCCGGGAATCGTCGGCGAATGTGGAGGGCAAATGTCTTGCGCCACGTGCCATGTGTGGGTCAAAGACGAATTTCGCGAGCGAGTCGGCAGCCCAGGTGAGATGGAAGCTGACCTCCTCGACCTCGGAGTGTCGGACTACACGGAGGCAAGCCGTCTCGGCTGCCAGATCACCATCACTGACGAGCTTGATGAGCTTGTTGTCGAGCCGCGCCCTGAAGCATGGCATTGAAAGGAAAGGGATAGCGATGTTGCGTCCAGATATTAATGAACTGCTCACGCAGACTGGTCCGGGGACCCCCATGGGCGAGCTGTTCCGCCGCTATTGGCAGCCGATCCTGCATACCGATGAACTGCCCGAAGACGGCTGCCCGCCCGTGCGCGTGAAGCTTCTTTCGGAGCGGCTCATCGCCGTTCGCACTCCTGAGGGTGAATACGGACTCATGGACGAGTTCTGCGCACACCGCGGCGTGTCGATGTTCTTTGGTCGTGTAGAGAACGGCGGCATCCGCTGCCCCTACCATGGCTGGAAGTACAACGCCAATGGACAGGCGATCGAGGTGCCCAGCGAGCTCAACAACTCTGAGTTTTGCAAGAACGTCAAGCTCCGCTCCTACCCGCTGGCCAAGGTGGGTGACCTTCTGTGGGCCTACCTCGGGGACCCCCAAAAGCAGCCACCGCTTCCGACCTGGGAGTTCGCGACCGTCCCCTCGGGACAGACCTTCACCTCGAAGCGTCTCCAGGAGAGTAACTGGCTCCAGGCGCTTGAGGGTGGAATCGACTCCAGCCACGTAACGTGGCTGCACGGCGGTGGCCCGACGGGTGCCGGGCTTGAAGCCGACCCTCTATTCGCGGGAGCGAAGGGAAACCAGTACAACAAGGGCGACGTGAAGCCCTTCTTCGAAGTCGTCGAGAACGAAGGCGGACTGCTGATCGGCGCACGCCGGAACGCGGAAGAAAACCACTACTACTGGCGCATCACCCCCTGGGTGATACCCAACTTCACAATGGTTCCACCGCGTGGCGACCACCCCGTCCACGGTCACTTCTGGGTACCGATCGACGATGAGAACTGCTGGGCCTGGAGCTTTGACTATCACCCCACGCGTGACCTCACCGAAGCGGAGGTCTCGGCAATGAAAGCCGGAGCGGGTGTACACAGCAAGAACATCCCCGGCACGTATCGCCCCGAGGCCAATAAAGACAACGACTACCTGATCAATCGGCATAAGCAGAAGACGGGTGAATTGTTTTCGGGCGTCGAAGGCATTGCGATCCAGGATTCTTCCCTGCAGGAGAGCATGGGGCCGACCGTCGATCGCACCAAGGAGCGGCTCGTAGCGACCGACGCGGGAATCATCAAGGCTCGTCAGAAACTGCGGCGGGTCGTCGAGGCACTGCGTGACCACGGCACAGAGCCGATGGGCAACGTACCCGAACACCAGAACATCCGTTCCGTGGCGATCGTCCTTCCGGCGGACCAGCCGTTCGTCGAAGGTATCGGCGACGGGTTCAAGGCGCGCGAAGGCGTGCCCCAGACCACGGTATGACCATGACTACACCTAACTCGGTCAGCGCCTGCGCTCGAGCAGTCACGAAAGAAGAAGCTGCCTACCGCATTGACTACCCGCTGGCATACGCGCGTTCGACCCGTGTGGTCGCACTCGATGAGACTGCGGAAAAGACTGTGCGGTCAGTCGCCGGCGGTCCTTGGGGACAGGCCCAGTTCTATACGGCGTCCGACTCCGGCGAAGAGCTCATAACCCTCGATGGCCAAAGGCGCCCCATGGTCATGGAGATAGAACATTCGGACTCCGTCATCATGGTCGCGACGAATTCGATCGTCTCGACCGCCGCCGCCTCAGTGGGTGCTGCGTGTCGCGAGCGTTCGATCATGACCGCAGGTCTGCTCCTGTTGGACGCGGGTGCACTCGACGGCGACGCGCTGAGCGCTCTCCGGCCATATGCCCGCATCCTCCTGGTTCCCGCCGACGAGGAAGACCTCTTCGAGCTGTTGAAGGCGATCAGGGCATGAAAAAAACGATCCCTCAGCTTCAGGCGATGAAACAGTCGGGTGAAAAATCCGTCTGCTTCGTCGCCTGGGATTACCAGATGGCGCGCATAGCTGATCGCGTCGGGGCCGATATCGTATCGGTCGGCGACACAGTGGGCGTCAACTTGTGGGGTCAGTCCAATCCCCTGGAAATCACGTTCGATGAGCTACTGGTGGTCGCGAAGGCGGTGCGGCGCGGCGTGAAGAACGCGCTCCTGAGCTGCGACTTCCCCTTCGGTCCACTCCAGTCGGGTGGCTCTCTCGACGCCGCGATCCGACTGGTAAAGGAGGCCGGGATCGACCTCGTCAAGCTCGATGGCGCGGCCGACTACCCCGAGGAAGTTGAAGCGCTCACGCGAGCGGGGATCCCGGTCTTCGCGCAGTTCGGGATCACACCGCAGACCTCGCTCAAGTACGGACTCGACTATTCGAGCGCTCACACCGTCCAGGTACCGGATGAGATGACGGAGGAGCTCGTCGCCGAGGCCAGGCGTTTAGAGGCCGCCGGCGCGGTGCTGCTCAACTTCACGAACTCGGGGCCGGTCGTCGGGCCAGCCGTGACTGAGGCGGTCTCGATCCCCGTGCTCGGCGGCTTTGGTGGAGGGCCGTGGCTGGACGGCAGGATCCGCATGGCCACCGCTGCGCTCGGCTACAACGCGAAATGGCTTGATACCGAGCCCGACACGTATGCGAACGTCGCTCGCATCGCCTATGACGGGCTTTCCGCCTGTGCAGAAGACATCCGCGCGGGACGCCAAATCCGTGGGGGCATCAAGGTCCCCGGCGCGAGTTAACGAAACGGAGGAGAGGGCATGCCTGTAGTTGAAGTGGACGGAATCCGCACCCGCTACGAGATGGTCGGAGATGGTCCGCCGATCCTGATGTTTAGCCCAGGCGGCTTCGACTCGAGCCTGGACAACTGGACGACTTTCGGGCGTTACAAGCAGCTCGGATTTATCGATGCGCTGTCGCAGGACTACACCTGCGTTGTGTTCGATCGGCGGGAGTCGGGCCGATCGGGTGGTCGCCTCGAGCGGTTGGCGTGGTCGAAGTACATCACTCAGGCGATTGGCCTGCTTGACCACCTCGGTCTCGACGCGGTGCACACTATGGGCGGATGCGTCGGCTGCTCGTCCGCCGCGCTGCTTGCGGTTGCGCAGCCGGAACGCGTCCGCAGCATGGTGCTGTTCTCTCCGGCGGGCGGGGTGACTTACCGGGCGGCCCAGCACCTGCGCTTCACGCAGCATCTTGGGTTCGCCCTCGAACACGGCGTGAAAGCCGTCGTCGCGCATGCCCGGTCCACCACGGCGGGGTTCAGTAAGGACCCCCGCGTCGGGCCCTGGGCCGCGGCGCTCCGCACAGACGAGTCATTCGCCGAGCGCTACGCCGCCACCAGTCTAGACCGGTACCGGACGCTCGTGTCGGGATCTGCGCGGCTGCTATTCGACCGCGACACCGTTCCGGGTCCGGAGCCTGAGGATCTCCAGTTGCTGGAAGTCCCAGCGCTCGTTGTGCCCGGCGAGGATCTCTCGCACACCCGCTCAGCCGCGCGCTACCTCGAGGAGTGCCTTCCGCAGGCCGAGTACTGGGATGCGCCGGTCGCAGAGCAGACGCCCGACGCGTCGTCGGCACGCGTGCGCGAATTCCTCTCACGCCACTGAGGCCGTCGGCTCCGGCGAGGAGTGATCACTCCTTGCCGAAGCCGCTCTCGATACGTTCGATTTGCGCGATCCGCTCTGCGTGGACGCCGCCCTTGAACGGCGTCGCAAGCCATCGGTCGAGAAGCGCGAGGGCAGTCTCGTCGTTGACGACCTTTGTGCCGATAATCATCACGTTGGCGTCGTTGTTCCCGCGTGAGATATCGACGGAAAACTCGGAATGCACGATCCCCGCACGGATCCCGCGCACCTTGTTGCAGGCGATCACCTCACCCTGGCCGCTGCCGCCCACGATGATGCCCAAATCAGCATCCCCCCGGGCCACCATCCGGCCGACCGCGGCGCACAATGGTGGATAGTCCACCGTTGTGACGCCACGCGGGGCAAGGTCGGAGACGTCGTGCCCCCTCGCGCTCAAGACGCCCACGATGAGGTCGATTAGCCGCACCCCGTGGTGATCTCCTGCGATTGCGATGCGTGCGAGAGCGGACATCAGCCCTGAAGCTCTCGTGTGCCGTCAGCGAAGAGATCCTCGATCGCCGGACGGGTACGCACGATGTGCTGGTTCATCGCGTTCTCAACAAGCTCCTCGAGCGTAGCCCGATTCTCTTCGATGCCGTACGGCAGGGGATCCGATCCCGTGACCTGCATGACCCGCGCCAGGATCTGATCCTGGCGACAGTCGCCGGGACCGCTGCGCAGCCGCTCGAGGTAGCTGCGCTTCGCATTGGCGAATTCAGTGAACAACATAGAGGCAAGATCGGTGTGCTGTGCGAGCAGCTCGTCGCGCACGACTACCAGGTGGTTGATCGGGAATACACCGCGCTGCCTAAGCACGTCGGCCGCCGCGTCATCGGGGTCCGCGATCTGTGAGACCACCTCGGGGTGCTTGATACCGGCGCCGACAACGGCATCGAGTTCGCCGGCGAGGAGCAACGCCTCGAGCGTCGCCCCCTGGGGTGCGCGGAGCACGTTCCTCGGAGGCACATACGCCGCCACATGCTCATCCCCGGAGCACACCCAGGTTACTGAGTCGAGATCGAGTCCGGCCTCGGCCAGGGCCGCGCGGCCCCAGACGCCCGTAGTCACGGTGTAGCCGCGGTTCACGCCGATGCGGCTGCCGGCGAGGTCTGCAGCAGGCTGGCCACTATTTTTCCGCAACACCTGTGTGGCGCCGTGGTGGAAGTCGCGCACGAGGAAAATCGGCAGAGCGGTGAACGCAACGCCATGTTCCTTCGCGGTGAGATATGTGGTCACAGCCATCTCGGCAACATCGAACTCGAGCTCGCGCACCATCTTCCGGAACCCCTTCACGAGGACGGGTTCATTGACGAAGTCAAAGCGGAGCCCGGAGGAGGACACCTCGCCCTCGATCAGTGCGCGGTTCGCGCCCTGCGGGCGCGTAAGTACTGACAAGTGCATGGATCCTCCGTGTTCTCGGAAAGTTGTCTCTGTCGGATGGTATCTTGGTATAACCATTCTGCCAATCCTCAGCACAAGGACGTGCCAAATGACTGATTCCGTGCTCGCAGCTGTACGTACAGCACCCGAGGTAACCGAAATGCGCGAGTTCCCCAAACCGCGCATCGACGCCGACTCGGCCCTGCTCAAGATCGAGGTGGCGGGCATCTGCGGCACCGACGCCAAGCTGTACTTCTCACCCCCCGACACCCCCTCCACCCGGGGGCCTGTCATCATGGGGCACGAGAACGTCGGCGTGATCGTCGAGGCAGGAGAGCGGTTCAGGATCCGGCATGGGCTAGCAGAGGGAGACCGCGTCTTCGTCGAGCATTACGTGGCCTGCTACAACTGCGAGTGGTGCCGCATCGGCGAGTATCGCCACTGTGAAGCAACCGATTGGCGCACGAACCCCGACGCGCGCCGGTTCGGCTACACGTCCTCTGACATGCCCGGCCGCCTCTGGGGAGGATTCGCCGAGTGCATGTACCTCCCATGGAATGCGGTGCTTCACAAGGTCCCCGAGACAATGTCACCCGAACTGGCGGGACTCATCATGCCGCTGTCGAACGGCATCGAATGGGCGCTGCTCACCGCGGGCATCGGGTACAACGACACCGTGCTGATCCAGGGTCCCGGCCAACAGGGACTCTCCCAGATCATCGCGGCGAAACAGGCCGGCGCCTCGCGGATTATCGTCTCAGGCACCACCCGTGACAGAGAGCGGCTCGACCTCGCACTCGAACTCGGCGCCGATGACGTCATCGACATCCTTACGGAGGATCCGCGCGAAAAGGTCATGGACCTGACCGAAGGACGGGGGGTCGACTACGTGCTCGACTGCACGTCGCGAGCCGGCACGGCGCCCTTGCTGCTCGGAGTCGATGTCCTCACCCGTCGCGAGGGCACGCTGCTCGTGCAGGGTGAACTGGCCGCGTTCCCCGACTTCCCGCTGAAGAAGATCACCGAGAAGTCGATCACGATCAAGTCGGCACGTGGGCACTCATACCGGGCCTGCGAACTTGCCGTCGCGCAGATTGCATCCGGCCGGTTCCCGCTCGAGAAGCTTGCTACCCACCGGTATGGAATCGACCAGGTCGACCTCGCGATCCGGGTGCTCGCTGGTCAAACCGAGGAAGATGCGATCCACATCTCGATGATGCCCGGAATGATCGGCCAGCCGGGCGGGCGGACGAGCGCGAAAGCGGCCATCTGATGGGCGGGCTCGTCGTGACGGGGACACCCCGCACGCCCCTTGACCTCCTCGACACACTGGCCGAGTACAGCGTCGCCACGGTACACGAGGCACAGGGCCGCAACGGATTGCTCGCATCGATGATCACGCCGATCCAGAGCGGGATCCGCGTCGCCGGGTCGGTAGTGACAGTGACGGTCGCCCCCGGCGACAACACGACAATCGCCGTGGCGGTCGAGCAGTGCCAGGACGGCGACCTGCTCGTTGTCACTCCGACGGCACCGTGCGACATGGGTTACTTCGGCGATTTGCTTGCCACCTCGCTGAAGGCCCGGGGCGTGCGAGGTTTGGTAATCGACGCGGGCGTGCGCGACGTCGCCGACCTGCAGGCGATGGGGTTTCCCGTTTGGTCGCGGCACGTCTTTGCCGAGGGAACGACAAAGGGCAACCTCGGCGATGTCAACGTGCCAATCTCTATCGCGGGTCAGATCGTGCATCCCGGAGATGCGGTGCTCGCCGACGACGACGGCGTCGTGATCGTGCCGTGTGCACGGGTTGCCGAGGTACTGGTCGCCGCGCAGGAGCGCGAAGAGAAGGAAGAGCTCTCCCGTGCCCGGTACCTCGCGGGCGAACTCGCGCTTGACGTGAACAACATGCGGCCGATGATCGAAGCTGCCGGTATCCGGTACGTCGACTACCGCGCGTGGAAAGAGGGTGGGACATCATGATCATCGACATCCACGGGCACTACACGACAGAACCCGAACCGCTCCGCCGGTTCCGTGCGGCCCAGCTTCGGGGAGAGTCGCCGAGCGCAGCGGCTCTCAGCGACCAGGTGTCGGACGACGAGGTCCGCGAGAGTGTCCAGGGCAACCAGGTCCGAGTCCTGCGTGAGCGCGGTGGCGATCTCATGCTGTTCTCGCCGCGTGCCTCCGGAATGGCACACCACGAGCCGGATGCCGGTACCGCGAATGCGTGGGCGCAGGCGTCGAACGACATGGTCCACCGTGTCAGTGAGCTGTTCCCCGCACACTTCGCTCCCGTGGCCCAGCTCCCCCAGACGCCAGAAGGCAATCTCGACGGCGTACTCGCCGAGTTGCAGCGCACGGTGGAGGGTCTCGGCTTCGTCGGTGTCAATCTGAACCCAGATCCCTCCGGGACGTGGGCGGGCAAGCCGCTGACTGATCCATCGTGGTTCCCGATCTACGAGGCCGCCGAGCACCTCGACGTGCCTCTGATGGTGCACGTCTCAACAGCCTGCAACCCGAACTTCCACACGCTCGGCGCGCATTATCTCAACGCCGACACGAGCGTGTTCATGCAGCTGCTCCCATCGGACCTCTTCGCCCGGTTCCCCGGACTGCGGCTCATCATCCCCCACGGAGGCGGCGCAGTCCCCTACCACTGGGGCCGATACCGCGGCCTGGCCATGCGCAATGGCTGGCAGGACCCCTCTGAGCTCATGCGCAATGTGTTCTTCGATACGGCGGTATATCACCAGCCCGGCTACAACCTCCTCGTCGATCTGATCTCATCATCGAATCTGCTCTTCGCCTCGGAAATGCTTGGGGCCGTGCGCGGAGCCGACCCGGATACCGGAGTGGAATGGGATGACACCCTGGCATACCTGCGCGCATCTGGACGGTTGCCGGCCGACTGGGATGCGATTACGCACGGGAACGCGTTGCGCATCTACCCACGGCTTGCCGCGAGACTGGAAGGGAGCAAGAGATGAGCCGTCTCCAACTGACCTTCGCATGCGGCGACTACGACCGCACCCGTGGGGTGGAAGACGGTAGCGTGGCGGTGGACGGCATCGACCTAACGTACCTGCGTTTGCCCGTGGAGGAGACGTTCTTCCGCATGGCGAGACATCATGAGTTCGATGCCGCCGAGATGTCGCTATCGACCTACGTGTCGACCCTCAACGCGCTCGACGTGGGAGAAAAACCACCGTTCGTCGCGCTGCCGATCTACACCTCACGCCAGTTCCGACACGGCGGGATGTTCGTCAACGTCGACGCCGGGGTCGAGAAGCCCTCCGATCTGCGCGGCAAGCGGATCGGGATGCCCGAGGTACAGCTGACCGCGTGCGTGTGGCAGCGAGGAATCCTCGCAGACCACCACGGCCTGCCCCTAGACGCGTCAACGTTCTTCACCGGTGGCCAGGAGAAGCCCGGACGGATCGAGAAGGGCGCAGTTGATGTGCCGTTTGAGATCCATCCGATCCCCTCCGACCGCACGCTGTCAGAGATGCTCGCAGTCGGCGACCTGGACGCGATCTTCGCGCCGCGAATCCCAAGCACCTTCCGGGCGCCTGGCGGGCGCATCGTGCGGCTCTTCCCCGATGCCAAGAAGGCCGAGCAGGCGTACTTCCGGGACACGGGCATTTTCCCGATCATGCACGTCGTCGTGCTGCGTCGCGAGCTGTACGAGCGCCACCGGTGGGTTGCTCAATCACTGACGAAGGCTCTGACCACGGCGAAGTCTCAGGCGACAGCACGCATCTATGACTCCTCGGCGCTACAGTTCATGGAGCCATGGCTGATGCTACATCTCGAAGAGGCGCTTGACCTCCTGGGCGAAGACTACTGGTCCTATGGGTTGGGTGGGGCCGATCGGGAGGTGCTCGCTACGTTCCTCCGCTATCACCACGAACAGGGACTGTCCGGAGCGCGCCGAGAGCCCGAGGACCTGTTCGCTCCTGAGTCGCTCGAGTCCTTCGTCATCTGACGGGTTCGGCCGGAACGCCATCGCGGCGCTCCGGCCGAACTACCTCGTCACCTCGTAAGGTGCGCCTTCAACGGAATGCCCGTGTCGCCCGCTGCCGCCGGCGGAATATTCCCGCCCATCTCGAGAATTCGCCTCGCCGCCATGTAGTCGCGGGCCGCGTTGACCGATTCGATCGATATGAGTTGACCATCACGATAGTAGAGCGCGGAGAAACACTCGCTGTCCGGATCGCCGCGAACGACCACTTGGTCATAGCCCAGTGTGAGTCCGGCCATCTGAAGCTTGAGGTCGGCTTGGTCCGACCAGAACCAAGGCACCGCCGTCGAACCCGGCTCGTGGCCCATCAAAGCGGCGGCGGCTGCTTTCGCCTGCGCGATCGCGTTCGGCACCGACTCGAGCCGGACAGGGCCGTGGATGGGATGGGAGCTTACCGCGCAGTCGCCTGCGGCAACTATGCCAGGGATGCGGGTGCGCCCGAAGGCGTCGACGTCGACTCCACGGTCACCGGCCAGCCCCAGTGACGCGGCGAGCTCCGTGTGGGGGATCAGGCCGATGCCCACGACCACGACGTCGGCATCTATTACACGACCATCAGCGAGCTCGACGCCCCTCACCCGATCTGTTCCGCGGAAGCCAGAAACGGCTGCATCGAGGACGATGTGTGTGCCACGGCGCTGATGCGCTTCTGCATAGAAGCGGGACATCTCGGGCGCGACAGCGCGGGCCATGAGGCGGTCCTGCGCTTCCAGAACGGTAACGTCCTTTCCACTCGCCGTCGCCGCCGCCGCGATCTCGAGACCGACGAAGCCCCCGCCTACGACGGCCACGCGGGACGCTTCGTCGAGGGATGACTTGAGCGCGACGGCGTCGTCGAGCGTGCGCAGGTAGTGGATTCCCGCGAGCTCGGCGCCGTTCACCCGCATGCGGCGAGGTGTGCCGCCGACGGTGAACGCAAGCCGGTCGAAAGCAAGAGTCCTGCCGCTGCGAGTCACCGCTTCGCCTGCCCCAGCGGCGGCGTCCTCGAGCGTAATGGTCTCGATCCATTCACCGCAGATGAGAGTGATGTCGTTCGCCGCGTAATAGTCTGCGCCGCGGAGAGCCAATTCGTGCTCGACAGCCTTGCCGCTGAGGAAGGCCTTCGACAGTGGTGGGCGCTGGTACGGGGGCCGGCTTTCCCCGCCGACGACGGTGATCGGCGCCGTATCGCCCAGCTCGCGCAGACTTACCGCCAGTTGCAGGCCAGCTTGGCCTGCACCGATGATCAGGGTGCGGGCGGACATTCGCGACGTTGCGATGTGGTCCATGATCCTCCTTAAGGGTAGGACCATTAGACCACACTGCGCCAAGTCTGTGTTTACTTTTCAGCGACGCGTTGAGCCGTTCGTTCGAGGTGCTGGGTGAGGATTGCACGAGCGCGCGACAGATCGCCGTCCTCGATCGCATCTACGATGCTGCTGTGCTCCTCGACGCCTTTGGCACCCATGCCTGGGGCGACATTCTTCGCCACACGCAGGGAAGAGATGAGGGGGCCGTGGAAGCTGTGCATCAACGCTTCGATCGCCGGGTTGTGCGTGCACGCCGCGAGTCTCACGTGGAACGCCGCAGACATGGCCGTGGAGTGGCCGCCCTCGGCTTTCGCCGCGACCACCAGATCACGGAGGGCGGCAATGTCCTCCGGCGTCGCTCGCTCGAGGATGAGGGGGAGAATCCCGAGCTCGAAAATCTGGCGCGCCTCCGTTGCGGCGCTCGCCGTGATTGACGAGAGGGTCAAAAGATGCGCGAGGTTCTCCCCCACGACTTCCAGGGACGGGGAGGTCAAGAACGACCCGCCGTGTGCGCCGAGGCGTACATGAATCAAGCCTGTCGCCTCGAGGACGCGGAGTGCCTCGCGGACTGTGACGCGGCTGACGCCGAGCTGTTGGCAGAATTCGCGTTCGTTCGGCAGGCGGTCGCCGGGCTTCAGGCTGCCGTCTGTGATTAGCTGCTTGATCTGGTCGACGATGACGTGAGAGGCGCGGTCTACATTCACCTGGGTGAAGAGTTGCGTGGGTGGGTGGTTGGCGCGGGTGCCGGACAATGCCGTCTCCTTCGTTTCAGATGCGTCGCGATCCATCGAACGAAGATCGCGGTGGCGAAAGCTGTGCACCGGATGGCTGCCACCGGCAAAGGCGGTTGGGTGCACCTTATGAGGATACTGGGCTATTGCCGGAAGGACTATTGGTGATATGGTCCATCCATTACGCATATGACTCCGATCACACCGACGTGGTCGGATAAGGGCACGAAGTAGTGCCCCGCTAACGAGACGATGTAGAGAAGGCGTTCCATGCTGTCAGCGACACGAAAGCGGGTTTCGAGGCCCCTCGCTCGAGAATCTGTGAGCGTGCCTGTGCACGCGTCACGCAGTCCGTGGACGGGGAGGTGTCCGGCATGATCGACGCGATCACGAGTGGCCTTGACCAGGTACTCCAATGGGAGACCCTGGCCCTGATGATTGGCGGAATGCTCATTGGATTCGTCGTAGGGATCCTGCCAGGACTCGGTGGTGCTGTAGCGATCGCCCTCCTGCTTCCGTTCACCTTCGCGATGGAGCCGGTTCAGGGACTTGTGTTCCTCCTGAGCATGTGGATCGTGACAGGGACAGCCGGCGACATCACGTCCGTGCTGTTCGGCATTCCGGGCGAGGCCACGTCTGCGGCCGCGGTGCTCGACGGCTACCCCATGACGAAGAAGGGCCAGGCGGGGCGCGCACTGGGGATCGTACTCACCAGCTCCGCCATGGGCATCATCTTCGGTGCAATCGTCCTCGGTGTCTTCATCACGGTGATCCGCCCCCTCGTGCTGATACTCGGACCACCCGAGTTCTTCATGCTCGTACTCCTCGGACTGGCGTTCGTCGTGACGCTCGCGGGCAAGAGCATAGCGAAAGGGATGGCTATGGTGGCCCTCGGCCTCCTCGTCTCCTACGTCGGATCCGACCCTTCCGCAGGCCTGCCACGGTTCGCATTCGACCAGATGTATCTCTGGAGTGGCATCGCTCTGATCCCTGTTGTCGTCGGCCTCTTCGGCGGGGCCGAAGTGCTCCAACTGATGCTGACCAGATCGTCCATCGCCAACGGACCGCTCGGTGATGCCAAACTCACGGGCTCGATGCGTGGAGTGACCGACGCCCTTCGCCATTGGCCCGTGGTGATCCGTTCGTCATCGATCGGCGTGGTCATCGGAATGCTCCCAGGTCTCGGCGGCACCGTCGCGCAGTGGATCTCATACGGGCAGGCGCGCCAGTCTTCGAGAAACCCCGATCAATTCGGCAAGGGCGCTGTCGATGGGCTCGCCGCGGCGGGGGCGACCAACAACGCCAAGGACGCAGGTTCCCTCATACCCACGATCGTGTTCGGGATTCCGGGTGGAGCAGCCACAGCGGTCCTGCTCGGCGGGTTCCTCATTCTCGGAATCAAACCAGGTCGGGACATGCTGACCACGCAACTGGACATCACATTCTCGATGGTATGGACTGTCATCATCGCCGGCCTCCTCGGAGTAGTCCTCGCATTCGCGCTGGTTCGACCACTTGCGGCCCTGACGAAGATCAGCGGGCCTGTCATGACGCCGATCCTATTCATGTTCCTCGTCATCGGCGCTTATACAGCCAATAACAGCTGGGGCGACCTGCTCGTCATGATCGGGGCGTCAGTGCTTGGCGTCGTATGCCTGAGGTGGGACTGGCCACGGGTGCCGTTCCTTCTCGCGCTTGTGCTCGGAAAGATGCTCGAGCAGTATCTGAACCTCTCTAACACGCTGTTTGGCTCCGACTGGATTACCCGTCCGGGTGTCATCCTCATCGGCGTCATCGTCGTTGCGACCCTGTTCCTGAGCATTCGCTCGTTGCGGCGTGACCACCGCGCACGTCTTGCCGACGAGCCGGTCAAGGGAGCATGCAGTCGGGTGCTTCAAACGATTGGAAGGAAGAAATGACGACCCAGTCGGCAAATGCGAATCGGACCGGGGTGCCGGACCTCGTCATCTCGTGTGTGGTTCTGATCATCTGCGGCGGCGCGCTCGCCCTGAGCGTCACGTACCCGCCCGCGGTGTCGCTGCTGCTGCCCCGCCTGGCAGCGGGCCTCGGGCTGCTGTGCGCGACCTGGATGATCCTCAGCAAATTGATCAGCCTGGCGCGACAGCGTCAGGAGGCCGGCGCCGCAAGGACCGCCAACCCCGTTCACGTGCACACCGGGGAGATCAGCGCGCCCGCAGAAGACGATGACGAAGTCGATCCAAATGACGCGGAGTATGTTCTGTCGCACACCCCGCGGCGCGTGTGGCTGACGACCATCGGCTTCATCGCCGGGTTCTTCCTGGTCCTCTACCTGTGTGGGTTGTTCGTCGCCGCCGCTGCGTTGTCGCTTGTTTACCTGGTCACCGTCGGCAAGAAGTCCTGGCTTTTCTCGCTCGGATACACGACGGTCCTGACTGGACTCCTGTGGGTCCTCATGCGCTGGGTGACGTATATTCCCAGCCCCCCTGGAATCTTGCTTCCCGGAGGATAGTCTCCACATCCAAACCTGACAAGATACCAAGGAAGGTATATTCATGTTGCAAAATAAAGCTCACGTTGCCCGGGTCGCCGTCGGCACGAGCGTCATCGGCGCACTTGCACTTACAGGGTGCACGGCGCCCGGCGCACAAGGGTCATCCGCCAACGCGGATACGGCCGAGGTCTGTTCCTCCTTCAAGGGCAAGACCGTCGAACTCGTGATCCCCTACAGCGCCGGAGGAGGGTACGACGTGCTCTCACGCATCCTCGTCCCAGGCCTCGAGAACGCACTGGGCGCTACGGTGATCCCCCTCAACAAGCCCGGAGCGGGCGGCCTGCTCGCGATCAATCAACTGACCGCAGCGCCTGCTGACGGTACCCAAATCGCAATCGTCAATGGGACAGGTGCCGCCGCCGCCATCCTTGCAGGCGCCGAAGGCCCGAAATTCGGATTCGACGATCTTAGCTACATCGGCCGCGTTGCCGTCGACGACCTGGTCGTCACCACAAATGCGAAGAGCGACTACCAGTCGTGGGAAGACGTCATGGAAAGCGAAGGGTTCAGGTTCGGGTCGACCGGCCGAGGGTCCTCGGACTACATCGTCGCCAACGCGCTCATCCAGGCCTTCGACCTGAAGGGCGCCGAGGTCGTCGTCGGGTTCAACAGCCAGGCGGAGGCTGATCTTGCACTTATTCAGGGCAACGTGGACGCGATCGCGGGGCCGCTCGACAGCCGCCGCGCAAGCATCAAGAGTGGTGAAACGACAGCTGCACTGTCGTTCGCAGACGAGGCGCCAGCCGATGCCGCCGACGCCACCGTGTTCAGCGACCTCGATCTCTCTGAGGACGCGCAGGGCATCATCGACGGCGTCAAGCTGCTCACAGAGTACGGCCGCCCGCTCGTGGCGCCAGCGGGAATGAATGAGGAGACGCTCGGTTGCCTGCAAAACGCGCTCGGGGCAGCCATGGAGGACCCAGAGGTACTCGAACAGGCAGAGAAAATGCAGCGCGAGCTGTCCTACCTGCCGGGCAAGGAACTCGAGACTGAAGTGGTGCCGAAATTCGACAAACTGTCGAAGGACTTCATCGACGTACTCAAAGCATCGTACTGAGACGTATGCCCACTTAATCATTGGGCCCTTCGCCTCCGCGAACATCGCGCGGATGCGGAGGGCCCTCTTCTCTCTGGGCGACCGGCGGTCGCGAGGACGGCATGAGACATGACTTCGATGCATGACAGCATGGCCCCCACGCCACGGCGGGAGGACATCCTCTCCCGGATGACGATCTTTCTGTTCTCCGTGGCGCTCGGCATGGCTACAGTCGCCGTCCCGCTCGTGGCCGCAGCAGCCGGGTACCAGCTAGGGGCCGTGGGATTCCTCATCGGCGTGTCCGCCATTACGCAAATCATTGCGAGGGCAGGCATGGGCGCGCTGATGGATCATCTCAGCACGCGGACTTTCATCCTCGCCGCGCTGATTCTGCTGGCTTCCTCGTGCCTAATTCTTGGCGTGACCGATGAGCTGTGGGCGTTCATCGTCTCGCAACTCCTCCAGGGAGCCGCTCGCGCGTACTTCTTCACAGGCATGCAGACGCACGTTGTACGATCGACCAGACCGGCAGTGTCCGCGCTCGCCGTCATGAACGTCACGAACGGCATCGGGCTGCTCCTTGGACCCCTCCTCGCGGGAATCATCGGGGCCTCATCACTCACGCTCGCACTCTTCATCGCTGCTGGCATCGCAGGATCGGCTGTTCTTAGCTGCGCCTTCCTCATTCGATACGAACCGTTCGTGAAACCGCCCACCGTGCCCGCTGAGAGGACGGTTCCCGTGTGGCGGCGCCCTGACGTGACAACTGCGGGATGGATGGGCGCGACGGCCGGAGCATGGCGAGGCATCCTGAACTCGTACCTGCCCATTCTCCTAACCGAGGCGGGGCACTCTATCCCGGTCGCAGGAGCGATGATGACGCTGGCGAACCTAGCTGCCCTCGCGGGTTCCGCTGTCGCGGGGCCAGTTCGTCGGACAGGGGTGAGGGCGTCCGCTGCCCTCGGCACAGTTCTTGCGGTCGCAGGGGTCGCTTCAATGGCGTTTTTGACACCTCATCTCGTGTTGGCAGGCGCCTTCCTGTTCATTTCGGGGGTTGGAGCTGGAATCCTGCAGACTCTCGGCCCTGCGCTCGCCACGGAAGCCGTCGGGTTGGAGGAACGCGGGCGTGCGATCGCCTCGATCGGCACGTTCCGTGCCGTCTCACTCCTCGTCACTCCAATGGGCATAGGCGCTCTCATTTTTGTTGTCCCTTCTGCCGTCCTTGCAACTGCGGTCGTCGCTGTCGCCGTCGGCATCCCTGCGATATCGATGGCGGCCCGGGGCGGCTCAGCTGACACGGATAAGCGCAAACCTGTTTGAACTGCGACGGTGAGCAGCCCGGTCACACGGCGACCGAGCCAGAGGTCCTTGTCCTGGGCGGAGAGGATCGCTTTTACTTCCTCTTTGATGAGGAACGCAAGGGGATGTCTTGAACCGCGCAGCGAGCCGCGCGTTGCGGCGTCATAGGTGTTGCCCCTCCCGGTTTCCAGATAGGTGAGGAACACTCCTACCGCCGCCGAGTTAGGGCAGCCCACAAACTGGTCCCTCCAACCTCGCTCACACAACAAGAACTTGAGGAAAAGAAATGACGCACGCTACTCCAGAAACCCGGCGTATATCAGCTATCGACGTGGCCACGCTTGATGATCTTCTCAATTCAGCCATCGAAGACGCCATTCCGAATGCCCTTATACTCAACCGCGGCATCAGGGTGACCCGAGTCAGCCCCGGAGAATACCTCGTGGAAACCCTACGTGTCAGGCTGGAACGGTACCAGGGGGTCATAGCAAGTCCGTTTAATCGCGTGGGGCGAGAACCAGGAAATCAGTAATCATGTCCAGTCCGGTTTTGAGTGCAGTACGCGAAGAT
>JAHFUZ010000070.1 GCA_023264815.1 Arthrobacter sp.
AACTTGCGCAGCAATGCTACGTCCTTGTAGTCGATGACAGTGATGTCAGCGGCCTTCAAGGGGTTGGACTTTGGTTTGGGCTTACGGAGTTCAGCCTTAGCCATCGTGGAGCTCCTATTCTATGGAGCCCGTGGATATTGATCCACGGGATGGTGGTGGTCCGACGGCGGCAGCCGCCTGGTGCCTTGCGGCTCCGGGCGGTCCCGGCGCCGGGCCGGGAGATGTGTTTTAGAAGGGAGGTTCGGAATCGGGGCCGTTGCCCCAGCCGCCTGCGTTGGAGACACCGGGGGTTGCCCAGGGATCCTCCTGTGCAGCCTGCTGGTTGCCGCCGCCCCAGTTTCCGCCGGAGTTGCCGCCCTGGTTTCCACCAGAGTTGCCGCCGCCGAAGCCACCGCCGCTGTTGCCGCCGCCGAAGCCACCCTGTCCACCCTGTCCGCCGGAGCGCTGGGTGCGGTTGACCTTGGCGTTGGCGTAGCGCAGACTCGGGCCGATTTCATCGACTTCGAGCTCAATAACGGTGCGCTTTTCGCCTTCCTTGGTTTCGTAGGAACGGCTCTTCAAACGGCCGGAAACGATCACGCGCATGCCCTTGGTCAGGGACTCGGCAACGTTCTCGGCTGCTTCACGCCATACCGCAGCGCGAAGGAACAGGGTTTCCCCGTCCTTCCACTCATTGGACTGGCGGTCAAAGGTGCGTGGGGTGGAAGCGATGGTGAAGTTCGCTACTGCCGAACCGGACGGTGTGAACCGCAATTCCGGGTCATTGGTGAGATTACCGATGACCGTAATGGTGGTCTCGCCTGCCATCTACTGCCTCCTTGTTCGATCCTGGATGAAGAATTCGATCCTGCGGGGTAAAGAATAAAGATCGGAGCTGAAATTACTCAGCAACAACCTTCTGCTCTTCGGGGCGGGTGATCTTGGTGCGCATGATGGTCTCGTTAAGAGACAGCTGGCGGTCAAGTTCCTTGGCGGTTTCCGGCTTGGCGGTGAAGTTCACCACGGCGTAGATTCCTTCGGACTTCTTCTTGATTTCGTAAGCCAGGCGACGACGGCCCCAGATGTCAACCTTTTCGATGGTTCCACCATCGTTAGTGATGACGTTCAGGAACTTCTGAAGCGACGGCTCAACGGTACGCTCTTCGACCTCGGGGTCGATGATTACCATCAATTCGTAAGGACGCATATGTGAACCCACCTCCTTTGGGCTAAGCGGTTACGGCATTTCCGTAACAGGAGGTTCATTTGCGATGCCGTGCATGCCCGGCCAACAGAACGGAGGCAGGGCGCAGCACAGACTTCAATATCTTAGTGCATTTGGACCGGATAGGCGATTCGCGCTTGACTCAAGGCTACGCGCGGCATCTCCGGCCCGGAAAGCAGGGAACCGCCTATGTGGAAAACGTCACGGACAAGAACATCCTTGGCGCGAACGTGTCGATGCCGTCCTCCGTGGCCGGCGGCGTTGCGCTGCTGGAGGAGTTGTGCGCGGACTTGAGCAGGAACTCAAGGAAGGAATTACGACGACGGCGCACGCCACCGGGGTGCCGGCGCCTGCTGGCCCGCTGCCCTAGTACCCCTTGAACAAACTGCACAGCATCGACATCGAAGTCATTGCCGCGCTAATCGCCCGGGTGACCCTGTGGATGGGGCAAAGGCAGATGATCGACCGTTTCGGCGCTGCTGAGAATCAGCTGAAGCCGGGCCAGCGCGCGGGGCTCGTGGGAACCAATTCCATTTCACAGAATCTTGGTCGCTCGGCTTCGTTGGAGTACGTTCCGGCAAGAGCCATCAACCTGTCCAACGAACTCAATGCTGATGTGGTGCAGCGCTATATCACCGCCAGTGACATCACGTATTCCCCTACGCAGAGCCCGTCCCGGTAGGCAATCGACTTCGGGCCGGACCCGGTCACCCCGGCGCAACGCGAGGCTGTCGCGGAACTCAGCCGCGCCGTCGTCGGACGCCGGCAGGAGATCTGCAAAGCGGAGAACTTTGGACTGACCAAGCTCTACAACCTGGTGGGCGACGGCGGGTACGAGGACCTGAAGAAGCTGCACAAGCAGCTGGATGAAGCCGTGGCCGCCTGTTACGGCTGGCCGAATCCGCAGCGCAGGATGCCCGGGAGATCGTCCGGCGGCTGACTCAGCTCAACAAGGACATAGCCGAAGGAACCCGAACATACAATCCATTCGGACAGCAAAATGACGCAACCGCCCCCGACAAATGAGTACTGGCAGGTGGTGGTACGTAGTTCGTTGAGTCAACAAGTACTGTGGTGCGCCCGAATACTCCGGACTACATTGTCATCCATCGGCTGGGTAACCGTAGTTGGGCCTGATCAGTCAAGCAGCTGGCTGAAAAGGCCTTATGTTGAGTGAAGTGCAGAGTAGCTGCAGGTCTCCTTCTTGATGATTGGGGACTTCATGTCGTTAGTTGGCCGAGGCAAGGAGCTGGACCGGATCCTCACGGTGATCCGAGGCCCCAGGGAATCTTCCCTCACCGTGGTTGGACCGCGGGGAACGGGCAAGTCCGCGCTATTATCCGAGATTCCTCGACTTTCAGAGCACCGGACCGTTTTCCTGCGGGCCAGTGCATCAGAATCCGACTGGCCGCTTTCAGGCCTCACTGCGCTGCTGAACGCAATTGACGATCCGGTCCTTGGCCGGTTCGCCGACGAACTGCTACGGGATTCGGCCGGCGCCATGGACGTTGCCACCGTAGCCACGATGCTTCTCAACGGGCTTCATCAGCGCTCCTCGTCGCGAACCATCGTGGTCATCGACGATGCCGACCAGCTGGACCCCGGCAGCCAGGCTGTCATCGGCTTCCTGGCCCGCCGCTTGGCCGGAACGGACATAGCGCTGGTGGCCAGCATCCGGGATGAGGCGCCGGACAGCCCGTTCGGCAACCTCCCCGCCCTGCATCTGAAAGCCCTGAACTACAACGACATTGTCCGCATGCTGGAGTCCATTCCCGCGCGGCAGACTGCGACGACGGCGGTCCACGCTGTCGCCGCAGCAACCCAGGGAAACCCATTGGCCGCCGTCGAGCTTTACACGCGCCTGCTGGAACGCCACGCCGAAGGGAAGTATGCGCTTCCCATTCCTCTGCCCTGCAAAGGAAGCTTTGAATCGGAGTTCGCCGCGACGGTGGGTGCCCTCAATCCGGCTGCCCGGCAAGCCCTTGACCTGATGTCACTGTCCTGCCGAAGCGACTTTGCCACCCTGGGAAAGGTACACGGCGAGCTGTGGACCGGCATGGATGAGCTCTTGGCAAACGGCATGGTCAGCCGGTCCGGTCCCCACGTGCGCATTCAGAACCAGCTCCTGCGGGGGTATGTTTTCGCCGCCATGACGCCGTCGGTCCGCACGGCCGCCCACCGCGCTCTGGCGGACGCGGCAGGTGAGAGCGACCAGTACGCCCGCACGTGGCATCTGAGCTTCAGTGCGATGGAGCGCCAGACCCCTTTCGGCCTGCTTCGGTTCGCAGTCGACCTGATCCATGCCGGTGAAGTGGATTTCGCAGTGGAGTACGTCGAACGCGCGCTGACCCTCAATCCCTGGGAAGGAGAGACGGCGGCGCGGCTTACCACCGTGGCCGAATTGCTGTTCAATCGGGGGGAACTCGTTTACGCCAAGCGCTACCTGGACTGGGCGCGGCGGGTGACCCGCAACCCGGCCCTGATTCTTCGGTTGACGGGGCTGGCCTTCGAAATCCAGTTCATCCAGGGTGACTCTGTCCGGTCCAGCATGGTGCTGCGCCTGGTCAAAGATTTCGGCAAGCACGACCCCGCTTATACGGCCTCATTGCTGGCGTTTGGTGCGCTCTATTACAGCGAACGGTGGGAGCTGGACGACGCCCACGCTCTCCTCCTCCAGGCCGAAGACTTCCAGGAAGCCGCTTCCACGGACTGCCTCGCAATCGCCGACCGCGCAAGGCTCCTCCTCGAGTCAATCCAGGGTAAAGCCGAACATCCCGGCCGAAAGCAACCTGCCGTCAGTACAGTGCCCAGTCTTCTGGTGCAAGGCCGCGCCCTCACCTATGCGGAACACCACGACCTCGCCCAGGAGGCCTTCGCAGTGGTGCGGAGCTCAGTGGATGCCAACCACGTCAACTGGCGCGAGACTGCCGAATACTTCGCAGTCGACAACGAGATCCGGGCAGGGAATGTCCGGAAAGCGCTGCGGCTCATTGAGGATCTTGAACTCACCGAGCCCCAGGCCAAATATCACCGCGGGATGCGGCACATTTTCCGTGTCTGGCGGGCCTATTCCTTGGGCGATGAAGCGCTGGCCCGGCTCTATGTTGCCGACGCGCACCACTTTTCCGGGGCGGACAGCCATCCCGCCATCGCTGCCCAACTGGCTGCCTGGCAGGGCCATTTCGCGCTGATGCGCGGCAACCTGGCAGAGTCCTGCGCGCACCTGTCCCGCGCCGCGGAGATCGGGATGAGGTTTACCAACCCAACGCTGCTCCGCTGCGAGGCGGATCTCGTGGAGGTCCTGATCCGCCTTGGGCGGCATCGCGAGGCAACCCAGGCGCTCCATCGGTTTGAGGGCCGCGCCGTGGGGCTGAGGTCCCCTTGGCTGCTGATGGCTGTGGCGCGCAGCCGCGCAATGCTCGCCGACGGCGAGCAGTCGCTTCAACTGTTCCACCAGGCGCTGCAGAGCAGGAATGGCCACGATTCACTGCTGGAACGCGCCCGGACTTTGCTGTGCTATGCAGAGCGCCTGGGCGCCTTCGGCCGACTGCGGGCAGCCAGGGATGGGCTATTGCGTGCAAAGGTGATCTTTGACGAAGCCGGCGCCGACGCTTGGACGCAGCATGTTGATTATCTCCTTCTTGACGAACAGGTGGAACCACCACTCGGCCCGGGCAACCCGGCCCTGCTGATGCTCGCCGACCACGAACGCGCCCTGGCACAGATGGTGGCCCGCGGCATGCGCAACAAGGAAATCGCGGCCACACTTTTCGTTTCCATCCGAACCGTGGAAGTGCGTCTAACGGCCATCTACCGCAAGCTCGGAGTGGAATCGCGGGCGCAGCTGACCGCCTTGGCTACCGCTAAGGTGACTCCTTCCCGGGTACCGTACGTTCTGCCGGTCCTCTAGCCCAAAGTGCAGGTACCCGCAGTTTCCGCAGTGTTGCTTTCTTTCACCCGCATCGCCCCGGCTTTTCCAAGAAGTAACTTCATGTTTAGGACTAATTTTAACTGGGGGAGCTGGCCGTGACCAAGAAAGCAGGTTCCCCAATGAATCCGGAAACAGTTCTTGCCCGGATCAACGTCATGCAGCCTTGGTTCGGGGCCGACGAGGCGCGGGCGCTTGCTGAGGTAGTCGCTTCCGGATGGGTGGCACAAGGGCCCAAAGTCAAACACTTTGAGGCGAACTTCGGCACGGCGCACGAGGTTCCGCACGCCGTCGCCACATCCAGTTGCACAGCTGCACTGCACCTGGCCTTGGTAGTGGCCGGTATCGGCCATGGAGACGACGTAGTAGTGCCTTCGCTGGCCTTCATCGCCGTTGCCAACGCGGTGACATATGTGGGGGCCCGGCCGGTATTCTGCGACGTCGAGCCATCCACAGGGAATGCCACCGCCGAGACAATCCGCGCAGCACTAACCCTGGATACGCGCGCGGTCATTGTGGTCGACCAGGGCGGGATCCCCGTGGACCTGGACCCGATCCGGGAGTTGTGCGACAGGCATGAGATTACGGTGATCGAGGACGCAGCCTCCGCCGTCGGATCATATTACAAAGGTCGGCCTGTCGGCACGGGAGCAGATTTGGCGGTCTGGTCCTTCCACCCAAGCGAATTGGTGACTACCGGCGAAGGTGGGATGCTCACCACGCATCGGACGGACTGGGCGGCGCGGGCACGAATGCTCCGCGAACACTCACGAGGCCTCGCCAATGTTGAACTTCAGGAAGCCGAACCGCCACCTCCGGACGTCTTTCTTGAAATCGGTTTCAACTACCGGATGACAGATCTGCAGGCCGCGGTGGGAATCGCCCAGCTGCGCCGGCTTGCACAGATGGTGGCACGGCGCCGGGAAATCGCGGCGGCTTACTGTGCCGGGCTGGGAAGCACAAAGGGACTGCGGCTGGTGTCGGACCCACCACACGGCACCACGAACTTCCAGTCCTTCTGGATTGAGGTCCAGCCCGAATTCGCCATCAGCCGGGAGGTCCTGCTTTCAAGGCTGGCAGATGCGGGCATTGGGGCCACGCGCGGCGTCGGGGCCGGGCACCGGCAGCCGGCGTACCGCTGGCGCGACACCGGCAACGCACGGTTACAGCGCGCTGAGCTGTTTGCCGATAGCACTATTGTTCTGCCGATGTACCACGAACTGGACACCATCAGCATCAACCGTGTCATTAACACGATCAGGACTGCAGGGAACGGCGTCGGAAGATGAGTGAGCTGGTCCTGGTTCGAGGCAGCGGCCAATACGATATGCGTTCTTCCTGGTCTGTCTCAGGTGTCGGACAGGTCACGTGACAGAGAGCTAGCTCGAGGCTAAGCGTCAGGTAAAGGCTGCAGTTTCGGCGCCGGGTACAGGGTTTGGGGATCTACTAGAGGCTCGGACCGGACGTAAACAAATTTGGCGTGATAGGCGTACCGAAGGAAGAACGCCGCAGCGAGAGTTGCGGCTTGGGCCACCGTGCTGTTCATTCGGAGGAGTTCGACTAAAAACCATAGGACCGGGATCCTTGCCAGCGCCTCGAAGGTGTTAAACGTAAACGAATGGAAGAACCGCCGCGACAGTGACCGACGGAGTCCACACTGATCGTTAAAGGCGAATTTTTCTTGCATGATGAAGTTTGAAACGATCGTAGTTTCTCCCGCCACCAGTGCTGCTTCGAGGTAGCCGACGCCCAAGTTGATGAGCGCCGTCATGATCAAAAGGTTGACGATCGCCCCAAAGGCCCCTATGTAGGCAAATCTGGAAATGCGGGCTGAAAGCATTGTGCCTGCTGCTTTGATCATCGTCCCTCACTTCCCGTGGCCGATGAGAGTGAATCCGGCCCGTTGAGTACTTTGCGGATCTTCCAGTCTCCGAACGTGGCAACAACACGGGAATTTTCCAGCGCCTGGCCAGCCTTAGTCAGTTGCAGATTGTTAATGTTCCGCAAGGTTGGGGGGCCCTCGATGATCCAGTCAATGCTTCGCCATCCTTCGGGATGATGTTTGGCGAAGTCCGAGTCCAGGTCCATTTTTTCCAGCGCAATGACTTTCCACGGATCGTGTTGGCCATCGGAGTTCATGTCCTGCCACATCGAGTACGGGACCAGGGCGGTATCCTCCGCAGGCACGTTATCCTTCGACCATGCCAGGGCACGTTCCCATTGAACGTTGCTGTCCGTCACAAGCATTGTTTTGTTCATGGCTATCCACTGAGGCATCAGGAGCACTGCCAGGGTGAGGATCATAGTTCCGCCGGTGAGTCCAAGCGCAACGAACCGGGATTTTCTGCCGGATTCATGTCTCTCCGACGCGTGGTTGCCCCGATAAGGCGCTGCGGGAAAGAGTCGCACGACCGTTTTCCACGCCAGATCTGCAGCAACAGCAATCGCCAGGACGAGGAAGGGAATTGCGGAAATGATGTA
>JAHFUZ010000037.1 GCA_023264815.1 Arthrobacter sp.
CGGCGCCCGGCTTAATGACGGTCTCAAAGAAGCATAGTGATACGGCGTCGGCAGGCGACCACAGGCACATTTTCAGCCCGGAACGGGCGCCCCGCAAGGGGCACAGAGGCTTAATGCGGGATTAACGCCGGCGCTCTCTCACTTTCCTGAAGAAAGTGAGAGAGCGCCGGCGTTTTAATCGCATTAAGTGAGAGAGCGTCCTGGGAGTGGGGCCGGGCGGCGGGTTAGGCGATGACGCCGTCCACCAGCGCCTTGGCTTCGGCCTGCACCTGCTTGAGGTGTTCCTCGCCCTTGAAGGACTCGGCGTAGATCTTGTAGACGTCCTCGGTGCCGGACGGGCGGGCCGCGAACCAGGCGTTCTCCGTAACCACCTTGAGGCCGCCGATGGACGCACCGTTGCCCGGGGCCTCGGTCAGTTTGGCCGTGATGGTTTCACCGGCCAGCTCAGTGGCAGTAACGTCCGACGGCGAGAGCTTGCCGAGTGCCGCCTTCTGCTCCCGGGTGGCTGCTGCATCGATGCGTGCGTAAACCGGGGCGCCGAACTGGTCGGTCAGGCCCTTGTACAGCTGTGACGGGGACTTGCCCGTGACAGCGGTGATCTCCGAGGCCAGCAGCGCCAGCAGGATGCCGTCCTTGTCGGTGGTCCAGACGCTGCCGTCCTTCTTGTTGAAGGAGGCGCCGGCCGATTCCTCGCCGCCGAAGGCGCCTTCACCGGACAGCAGGCCCGGCACAAACCACTTGAAGCCCACGGGAACCTCCACCAGCTTGCGGCCCAGGCTCTCCGCCACGCGGTCGATGATCGAGGACGACACCAGGGTCTTGCCCACCACGGAGTTGGGGTTCCAGCCGCTGCGGTTTCGGTAGAGGTAATCGATGGCGACGGCGAGGTAGTGGTTCGGGTTCATCAGCCCGCCCATCCCATCAACAAGAGGTGTCACGATCCCGTGCCGGTCGGCATCCGCATCGTTGCCGGTGGCGATGTCAAAGGAGGACCCGCCGTCGGACATCCGCTTGATCAGCGAGGCCATCGCGGCGGGGGAGGAGCAGTCCATCCGGATCTTTTCATCCCAGTCCAGGGTCATAAACGCCCACTGCGGGTCCACAGTGGGGTTCACCACGGTGAGGTCCAGGTGGTGGCGCTCGCCGATCTCACCCCAGTAGTCCACGGAGGCACCGCCCATGGGGTCCGCGCCGATGCGGACGCCGGCTTCGCGGATGGCGTCCAGATTGAGCACGGACGAGAGGTCGTCAACGTAGCTGCTGAGGAAATCGAACTTGCCGGTGCTGTCCGCTGCCAGGGCGTCCGCGACGGGGATGCGCTTCACCCCGCGAAGGTCGTTTTCCAGAAGTTCATTTGCGCGGTTGGCGATCCAGCCCGTGGCATCCGAATCGGCGGGGCCGCCGTGGGGCGGGTTGTACTTGAAGCCGCCGTCGGCCGGCGGGTTGTGGCTGGGCGTGACCACAATGCCGTCCGCCTCGGGGGCGCCGGCCGCACGGTTGTTGTTGTACGTGAGGATGGCGTGGCTGAGTGCGGGCGTGGGGGTGTAGCCGTGGCGGGCGTCGATCAGCACATTCACGCCGTTGGCAGCGAGCACCTCCAAAGCGGAGTTCTGCGCCGGTTCGCTGAGCGCGTGGGTGTCCTTCGCCAGGAACAGCGGGCCGGTGATGCCCTGTCCGGCGCGGTATTCCACGATGGCCTGCGTGATGGCCACGATGTGTTTTTCGTTGAACGACGCCTTGAGGCTGGATCCGCGGTGCCCCGACGTGCCGAATGCTACGCGCTGGCCGGGATCACCCAGATCCGGCGAAATGTCGTAATACGCATCGAGGAGCGCAGTGATGTCAACAAGGTCCTGGGGTTGGGCAACTGTGCCCGCGCGGCTAGCCATGGGACCAGCATGCCAGACCCGGGCGGGCGGCAATACGCCCCCGTCCAAATTCCGGACGCTGTGACGCGGAATGTCATGAACAGGTGGTTAAACCTGAGTACCTGGCCCAAAAGTACCTATATACCGGCGCCCGCAGCCGCTGTTACGTTCGGAAAAAGGCGCGGAATGCCCGACGGCGGCAGCACCGCCGTCGGGCATTGCGGCAGTTTCGCGGCCGCCAGGAAAATAGGGGACCGATTATGGGGGCAGGGGACGGTGCGGCCGAGCAGTCACGGCTCGCAGCGGAGCGCGTGCAGCGGTTGAAACGCCAGCTCGACCAGGCCGAGCGGGCCACGCAGTCCTGGGACGCCGGGGCCGCCGGCGAGCGGCTGGTTGCCGAGCGGCTGAACGGGCTCACCCCGCACGGCTGGTACCTGCTCCACGATGTGCACTGGCCCGGCCGGCCCAAAGCCAACCTGGACCACGTGCTGGTGGGGCCAGGCGGCGTGGTGGTGGTGGATGCCAAGAACTGGACCGGTGAAGTCCGCGTTGCCGCCGGGGTCCTGTGGCAGGGCCGGTTCGCCAGGACGCAGTCGGTGGAAGGGGCGCTGGCCCAGTGCGCCGCCATCGCCTCGGTCCTTGCGCCCGCCCACCGGCGCTTTGTCCGTCCGCTGATCTGCCTGGCCGGGCAGCCGGACTTTTTCGCCATTACCAACGCCGACGTCGCTGTGGCAGGTGCAGACCGGGTGGTCGGGGCGGTGCTGGCGCTGCCGCCGGTCCTCGACCAGCAGGCCGTTGTGGGACTCTACGCGCACCTAGGCCGGCAACTTACACAGGTGCCGGATACGGAAAGCGCCGCGCTGAAGTCGTTGACGGTCCAGCGTGTGCTGGCCCCGCCTGCCGGCCGCCGGTGGGATGCGGCCCGGCGCCCGGATGCCGCCGGGGCCAGGGCCGGGGTGGCCGGCAGTTCGGCCCGGAAGTCGAGTGCCCAGCAGCAGGCGGCCGCCGGCCTGGGCCGGTTGCTGTGCCTTGCCGGTTTCGTGGCTTTCGCTGTTTACGTGCTGCCGTATCTGGGATGGTAGGACGGGAACAGCGTCGGCGGTAGGCTGGGAATTGCTGACTTCGAACGGGGACAAACCATGAGTGACCAGACAACGCCGCGCCCGGATTCACAGGGATCCGGCGCCTACGGAACGGGTGATTCGCCCGCGGGCTACGAGCCGCCCCGGTATGTTCCGCAGCAGGGGTCCGGAACTGACCCCGCCACCCTTTATGACTGGAGCCAGACGGGCACGGGCCAGTTCAGCCAGCCCGCCGGCCAGTACGGTGCGCAGTACGCCCCGCCATCCGGCCCCTATGGTCCGCAGGGCACCTACTCCCAGCCGGGCCCGTATGGGCAGGCAGTGTATTACGGCGCCGCCCCGCAGCCCAAGGGCCTGAGCATCACCAGCATGATCTGCGGTATTTCCTCGGTCCTCCTGGGCTGGTTCCTCATCCCGCAGCTTGCCGCGATCATCACAGGACACCTGGCCCTCAGCCGCGAACCGTCAGGCAAAGGCATGTCCATCACCGGGCTGGTTCTGGGGTACCTCTGCCTGCTCGGCTATGGGGCTTTCTGGCTGCTCCTTGTCATCGGACTGATGACCTACAGCACGTCCTACGGGTACTAGGCGCCACCTCCGGGCCATGGGGACCGTCAGAACCCGAGCTGTGCCGCCACCTGCAGCAGGAGCAGTTCCGATCCTTCCGGACCCACCAGTTGGATGCCCATCGGCAGTCCCACGCCCGCCTGCCCGCCGGTCCAATGGACGGGAACCGTGATGGCCGGCAGGCCGCAGACGTTCACCATGGAGGACCAGGGCGCGAATTCGCACTGCCGGCGGTAGTCGTCGTCGGCATCTCCCGTCCAGTCCGCGGCGGGCCAGCGCCCGTCACCGTGGGTGGCGCCGGTGAACCAGCCCACGGGCCGGGGCGTTTGCGCCAGGGCAGGCATCAGCATGAGATCCCAGGGCCGGTACTGCGTGATGGTGTCGCGGCTGAACTGGCGGAGGAAAGCCAGGGCTTCGTTGAGCTTGGATGCACTGCGCTGTTGTGCCCTGCGCCGGAACGTCCGGGTGAGCGGAGCCAGCAGCGCTTCCCGGTGCGGGCTGATCCGGGCGGTTCCGACGGCGGCAGTCCAGGCGGTGGTGAAGGCGTCCGGGTACCGGTTGTCGTAGCGGATGTCCGCTTCGGTCACGGCATGCCCCGCGTGTTCGAGCATGTCGACGCCGGCCCGCAACGCCGCCAGGGCCTCCGGCTCTGGCGCGAAGGGGAACGTGGCGGACCAGGGGCTGTCCAGGCTGACGCCGATGCGCAACGACCGGGGTTGGAGCCCCACGCCGTCGAGGTAGCTGTTCCCGGGGGACGGCACCAGGGCATCCATCATCAGGGCTGCGTCCGCGGCGTTCCGGGCCAGGGGTCCCGCCACCACCAGGCCGGCGGGATCACCCAGGCTCTCGCCCGAAGGCACCAGGCCCCGCCCCGGCTTGAGTCCCACGAGTCCGCAGGCGGCGGCCGGGATGCGGATGGAGCCGCCGCCGTCAGTCCCTGGCGCGAAAGGCAGCAGGCCCGCGGCGACGGCGGCCGCGCTGCCGCCGGAAGAACCCCCGGAACTCCGGCTCGGGGCGTGTGGATTGCGCGACGGCGGGGCGATGCGGTTTTCGCTGTACGCCGTCAGCCCGAATTCCGGCACCTGCGTCTTGCCCAGCGAGATCACCCCTGCACCTTTGAGGACCGCCGCCAACGCACCATCAGTAGGTGCGGGTTTGTGGTCCAGGGCTGCGCTGCCGTGGGTAGTCACCACGCCGGCAACATCGGTCAGGTCCTTGAACGCCAGCGGCATACCGTGAAGGGGCGGCAAGGCCTCCGCGGTGCGTCCGGAAGGGGCCGTCCCGGTGCCCTTCCGGACGCTGGCGTAGCGGTCATCGGCCGCTGCGGCGTCGGCCATGGCCTGTTCTGCGGTCACGGTGACGAAGGCCCCCAACAGCGGGTTGCGCTCGGCGATGCGGCCAAGGAAGTATGCCGTGGCCTCGCGGGCTGAGAGCCCGCCCGTGCGGAGAAGGTCCCGGAGCTGGACGGCTGATAGGTCTTCGAGGGAACCGGCGGGCAGCTCAGCGGGCAAGGGTCCTCCTTCGGATCATGTAGAAGCGTAACCTGCCCAAGGTCCTGGCGGGATGGCAGGCCGCCGGCGTTAGGCTGGAAGCAGACCGTATTCACCTGAAAAAGGACTCCCGTGAGCGATTTCGAATCTGTGCCAGTTAACGACGTTCCGGGCGATGCCGTCATCCTGGACGTCCGTGAAGACTACGAATGGGTGGCCGGGCATGCCGAGGGTGCCCTTCACATTCCGCTCGACCAGCTGCCCGCACGGCTGGATGAGCTGGACCCGGACCAGGACCTCTACGTTATCTGCCGCACCGGCGGACGGTCCTTCCGCGCCGCCCAGTGGCTGACCGGGCAAGGCTATGCCGCCATCAATGTGGCCGGCGGCATGGACCAGTGGCTCGAGTCAGGCAAGCCGCTGGTGTCCGACAACGGGCTCAAGCCGCTGGTCCTCTAGCTGCGACCCGTCCTGCGTCCATCACCTTAGGGGAATATTCCATGCCCGCCGCACCCGTCACCTACACGTTCCTGGGGCCTGAGGGCACCTTCACCGAAGCTGCGCTGATGCAGGTCCCGGGGGCTGCGGAGGCAACGCGCATCCCCGCCTCGAACGTGAACGCGGCGCTGGACATGGTGCGGGCCGGTTCTGCCGACGCGGCCATGGTCCCCATCGAGAACTCAGTGGAGGGCGGTGTTACGGCCACCCTGGATGCCATCGCCGGCGGCCAGGAACTCCGGATCATCCGCGAGGTCCTGGTACCCATCAGTTTCGTGCTGGTGGCCCGCCCCGGAGTGGCTCCGGCGGACATCCGGCGCATCTCCACCCACGGACACGCCTGGGCTCAGTGCCGGCTGTGGGTGGACGCGAATATTGCGGGGGCGGAATACGTACCCGGGTCCTCCACCGCGGCGGCCGCCATGGGACTGCTGGCGGAGGATGCCCACTACGACGCCGCCATCTGTGCCCCAATCGTCGCCCGGGAGCAGCCGGGACTGTCCGTCCTGGCCGAGAATATTGGGGACAATCCCGGCGCCGTGACACGGTTCGTCCTGGTGAGCCGGCCGGGCGCGCTTCCCGCACGCTCCGGAGCGGACAAGACCACGGTGGTGGTCCCGCTCCCCGAGGACAGGCCGGGAGCCCTGATGGAAATCCTGGACCAGTTCGCCACCCGCGGCGTCAACCTTAGCCGGATTGAATCCCGCCCCACTGGACAGTACCTGGGCCATTACTTCTTCAGCATCGACGCTGACGGCCATGTGCAGGACGCCCGGATGGCTGATGCATTGGCCGGACTCCACCGGATCAGCCCTGCCACCCGCTTCCTCGGTTCCTACCAGCGGGCGGATGAACACGAGGTCCCCGTGGCCCCGCATACGTCCGATGAGGCATTCCGGGCGGCGCATCAATGGGTGGGCGGAATTCTGGGCCCGGCACCCCTGGGCACCGAACCCGTGCCAGGGGCTTCGCCCACAGCGTAGGTCAAGGTACTTCCGCGCCGTAGTTACTGTGCGTATGCTTGGCTGATCCACTTGGGGGACGGCCCCTAACGAAGGGAGCAGGTCATGAGCACCAGCAGCACCGATAACGACGGCCAGGGCATGATCGTCAACCCCAAGCCCACTGCAGATAACCAGGACTGGGACGGGGACGAGGCAGACCGTGCCGACCGCCTGCGCTTTGAAGAAGAGCAGGCCATGATCCGTGAGCAGTCTGAGGCGCGTGCCGCAAAGGCCGCCGCAGATGAGGCTGCCAAGAAGGCAACCGCCTGAGGCCACGACGCCCTACAGCACCTGGCCCTTAACCCTGATCAACAGGGACCGCGGCGCCACCTGGACGGTGACCTTCGTGGCCAATCCCGACGTATCGCCGTCGATCTGTGTGGGCATGGGTTCCGGACATTCGATGACGATCTTTCCCGCCCGGTACATGGTCATGATGGGCAGGTTGCCCTTGTGCTTGAACAGGATCTTCACGTACATGGCCAGCCAGCCGATGGCGCTCCGGGGGCTCATGACCACCACGTCGAGCATGCCGTCGTCCACCATGGCTTCGGGGATGAAATCGATGCCGCCCGGCACCAGCCCGCAGTTGGCGAAGAGCACACTGCGGATGTTCCGGACCTGGTCCGGGCTGTCATCCAGGGAGACCGATACTTTCCTGCGCCGGCCGGGCAGATGCCTCATGCCGGCCTCGGTATAGGCCAGCCAGCCCACGGCCTTCTTCAGTCCGTCGTTGGTGTCCGCCAGGATTTCCGCGTCCATCCCGATTCCTGCGATCACCAGGAAAACGTGTTCGGAGGACTGGCCGGTGCGGGAGTTCTCGATGCCCATCCGTGCGGTGTCGATGTACCGCTGCCGCCCAAAGAGGGCCGTGTGGACGGCGGTCCGGAGGTCATAAACGTCCAGGTCCACGTTGCGGGCCAGCAGGTTCCCGGTGCCCAGCGGGATGATGCCCATGGCAACGTCCGTATGCGCGAGGGACTCCGCCACCACCCGGACTGTACCGTCGCCGCCGCCCACCAGGACGACGTCGGCCTTGTACTCAAGGGCCGCCCTGGCCTGGGAGTACCCAGGGTCCTCCGCCGTGGTCTCCAGGAAGAGGGGTTCGGCCCAGCCGGCTGAGAGGCAGGCGCGCTGGATGGCTTCTTTCGCTTCCGTGGCCCGCGCTTTGACAGGGTTGAGGATGACGGCCACCCGCTGGTGGCTGAGGCCGGCCTCGTGGGCATCCTCATGCACGGCGCTGCGCACATGCAGGGCTTTGAGCTTGCGCACGCCCCACCAGCTGGAGACGGCGAAGGCCAGCGCCGCCGCACTCAGGAGGTAAAGAAGCCAGTCGTTCATGGTGATTCAACAGTATCCCGGCTGCGGTGTTGCCATTCCCGCCCCGGGCGGCAGCCCTCCGTGCGCCGGATTAGATACTCTTGTCTGGTGATCGACGTAAAAGACCTCAGCGAAAACCCGGACAAGTTCCGTGCCAGCCAGCGCGCCCGCGGCGCCGATGAATCAGTGGTGGACGCGATCATCGCCGCAGACTCCGCGCGCCGTGCGGCCCTGATCCGGTATGAAAACCTCCGCGCCGAGCAGAACGTTTTCGGCAAGAAGGTGGCGCAGGCCAAGGGTGATGAAAAGAAAGCCCTCCTCGCCGAGGTCAAGGAGCTGGCCAACACAGTCAAGGCCGCATCCGCCGAGGCCGATGCCGTGCAGGCCAAGCAGGACGAACTGCTGCGCACCATTCCAAACCTCATTGAGGACGGCGTCCCCGAGGGCGGCGAGGACGACTACGTTGTGGTCAAGACCGTCGGTAGCCCCCGGGAATTCCCCGACTTCGAACCGAAGGACCACCTGGAAATCGGCGAACTGATCGGCGCGATCGACATGGAGCGCGGTGCCAAGGTGTCCGGCTCGAGGTTCTACTTCCTGCGCGGCGTCGGCGCCCGGCTGGAGATGGCGCTGCTGCAGATGGCCATGGACCAGGCTATCGAAGCCGGCTTTGTCCCGATGATCACCCCCACCCTGGTGCGCCCGGAGACGATGCAGGGCACGGGCTTCGATGTCAAGCACGACGCCGAGATCTACCGTCTCGCCGAGGATGACCTTTACCTCGTGGGAACCTCCGAGGTGGCCCTGGCCGGGTACCACGCGGACGAGATCCTCGACTTTTCCAAGGGCCCCATCCGGTTCGCCGGCCAGAGCTCCTGCTACCGCCGCGAGGCCGGCTCGCACGGCAAGGACACCCGCGGCATCATCCGTGTCCACCAGTTCAACAAGGTGGAGATGTTCATCTACACCACCGTTGAAGAGGCCGCCGCTGAGCACGAACGGCTCCTGGCCTGGGAAGAGGAAATGCTGGCCAAGTGCGAGCTGCCTTACCGGGTCATCGACACCGCCGCCGGCGACCTCGGCATGTCCGCGGCCCGGAAGTTCGACTGCGAAGCGTGGGTTCCTACCCAGGGCGCCTACCGCGAACTTACCTCCACCTCGAACTGCACCACGTTCCAGGCGCGCCGCCTGAACATCCGCGAACGTGTGGTCAATTCCGAGGGCGTCGCCAAGGGCACCCGCGCCGTGGCCACCCTCAACGGCACCCTGGCCACCACCCGCTGGATCGTGGCCATCCTGGAGCACCACCAGAACCCGGACGGCTCGGTCAACGTCCCCAAGGCGTTGCAGAAGTACCTGGGCGGCCTGGAAGTCCTCCCGGTCCTCTGACCTCCGGCCGCAGGAATCCCCGTCAAATGGTCTCTTTCCCCGGGTAACGCCGCGGGGATTAGTCCATCCGGCGGGGTATTCCGCACCGCGCCGGCAGCGAAGGTTAACACTCACAGCGGGGATAACCTGTGAGTATTAACCACGTGTTCACCACGTGCTGTGGCCTGCGTCCTAGCCGGTCCCGGGGGCCTCTGGTCTACTTGAAGCATGACAACTTTGACTGAAAAAACAGTCGCTGGCATCGATGACCAGCGGATCGCAAACGAAAACACCACCACCAAGTTCATGGTGGCCCTGGACGTGGACGGCACCCTCGTGGACCACGACGGCCACATGTCCGCCCCCGTCCGTGAGGCCGCCCAGGCCGTGGTGGCAGCCGGACACGACGTCCTGATCGCCACCGGCCGTTCGCTGAACGCCACCCTGCCCATCATCGAGATGATCGGCATCGACACCGGCTATGCCGTCTGCTGCAACGGCGGCGTGACCCTCCGGCTGGATCCGGACCTGGCCGACGGCTACGAAATCATCCACAAGTCCACGTTCGATCCGGCACCGGCCCTCCGCGCCCTCCGCAAGCGGCTGCCCTCGGCCAAGTATGCGCTTGAGGACGAGGACGGAAACTTCCTCTCCACCGAGCGCTTCCAGGACGCCAGCTTCGGCGTTGAGGCCATCGGTGTCGACTTCCAGACCATGCTGGCGGCCACCGCAGTGCGCCTGGTGGTGTTCAGTACTGAGAACACGCCCGAGGAGTTTTCCGAGACCATCCAGCAGATCGGCCTGGCCGGGGTCACGTACTCCGTCGGCTGGACGGCCTGGCTGGACATTGCCGCCGCCGGCGTCACCAAGGCCAGCGCGCTGGAACGGCTCCGCGGCCATCTGGGGACTAAACCGCACCGCACCGTGGCCATCGGGGACGGCCGCAACGACATCGAAATGCTGGGCTGGGCCGGGCGGGGCGTCGCCATGGGCCAGGCCCCGGTGGAAGTCCTTGCCGCCGCGGATGAGATCACCGAGTCAGTGTTCGACGACGGCGCCGCGCACGTGTTGCGCAGCCTCCTCGGGTAGCGGGCCGGGTCGGCCGCGGCCGGGACCGCGGGAACACGACCTGTCAGCGCACCTCGAGAATGAGCGCCAGCAGCCGGGCGGCCGCCGGGCGGGCAGCGTGCTCCTCGGTCCACTGCGCCCGGGCCACCGCCTTGCTGACCGCCTGCGTGGTGATGCCCAACTCCTGGGCCACGGCTTTCTGCTGCCCGCGGACGCCGGGCGTCATCAGGTCAAGGACCCGCCACTCGGCACCTGACCTGTCCCTGACGATGTGGCCCAGGAGCCGGAGGACGGCTTCGGCTTCGTGGGCGATATCGGCCAGCGGGCCCTCCACGGCCACCGGAATGCGTTCCTTGCTGTTGCGGAGCCTGTCCACCGCGCGCCGGGCGTAGATGAGGCTGTGGCCGGTGGCGTCCTTGATCTGGTTCGGCAGCGGCTCGTTCACCGGGCCCACCCCGAGGCCCACGTACCAGTCCCCGGAGCGCAGGGCGATCAGCGCCACTTCCACCGCCTGGTGGGGGCAATCCACGATTCCCTGGACTTCGTCTTCCACCGAGCGGTCAAAATCAAGGCGCGCCGGAATGTGCCGCAGGTCCTTCAACAGTTGAGGGACGCGGTCGCCGTCTCGCCGGCTGTCAGTCTGATTGATGGTCAACGTGAACATGTGAAAGACAGACTACCCGCTGGTAGAAGGCCGCGGGCAAGTGGGAGGCAGGTCCCGGAGCAGGTCAGGCGTGGTCACGGGTTGTGCCGGCGGCCCGAAGATGCTGCGATGGTGGGACGGCTGCCCTGCGGGTGGCGCGCAGCGATGTGAGGACGGTTATGGCCGGTAACCCCGAACACCCCGACATGATGCAGGATGACGTGCCGCAGGACGGACTGGAACTTGTGGACCGCTGGTGGCGGGCCGCGAACTACCTCTCCGTGGGGCAGATCTACCTACGAGCCAACCCGCTGCTGCGCGAACCCCTCGCCGCGGACCACACCAAATCCCGGCTCCTGGGGCACTGGGGCACCACCCCGGGACTGAACTTTGTCTACGCCCACCTGAACCGGGTGATTCGCCGCGACTCCCAGGACATGCTCTTCGTCGCCGGCCCCGGGCACGGCGGCCCGGCCGTCGTGGCCAACGCCTGGCTTGAGGGCACGTACTCCGAAATCTACGGCCACGTGGGCCCCGATGAGGAAGGAATGGCGGAGCTGTTCCGCCAGTTTTCCTATCCCGGCGGCATCCCCAGCCACGCCGCACCGGAGACCCCGGGATCCATCAGCGAGGGCGGCGAACTGGGGTACGCGCTGGCCCACGCATACGGGTCCGTCTTCGATAATCCCGGGCTGATCACCGCCGTCGTGATTGGCGACGGCGAAGCGGAAACCGGACCGCTCGCGGCGAGCTGGCACTCCCACAACTTCCTCGACCCCGCCCATGACGGCGCCGTGCTGCCCATCCTGCACCTGAACGGTTACAAGATCGCCAACCCCACCATCCTCGCGCGGATGCCTGGGGAGCAGCTCGAGCAGCTGCTGCGCGGGTATGGCCACGAGCCGTACTTCGTGACGGTGGCCGATCCGGAGGACACAGCGCAGGCGCACCGCGATTTCGCTTCAGCGCTGGACGGGTGCGTCGCCGGGATCCGCGCCATCCAGGACGCCCGCCGCGGTGTGTCGGATTCGGACGGAGCGGCCGACGGCGGTGCTGCCGCGGGCTCCCCGGGGGACGCTGCCGCGCCGCGCTGGCCGATGATCGTGCTGCGCTCGCCGAAGGGCTGGACCGGTCCGCGGACAGTGGACGGCAAGCAGGTGGAGGGCACCTGGCGCAGCCACCAGGTCCCGCTCTCCGAGGTCCGCACCAACGAAACGCACCGGAGGCAGCTGGCTGAGTGGCTGGCGTCGTACCGCCCGGACGAACTGTTCGGCACCGACGGCCGGCTCCGGTCCGACGTCGCGGCCAACGCGCCCGCCGGGGACCTCCGGATGAGTGCCACCCCGCATGCCAACGGCGGACTGCTGCGGAAACCGCTGAAGTTGCCCGCGTACGGTGCCCACGCCGTCGAGGTTTACCAACCGGGGACTGAACGCATCAGCCCCATGATCACACTCGGTTCGTGGATGCGGGACGTCATCTCTCTGAACATGGAGACGTTCCGCCTCTTCGGCCCGGACGAGACGGCCTCCAACCGGCTGCAGAACGTATACGAGGTCACCAACAAGGTCTGGCAGTACCGGATTGACGACGTCGACGAGCACCTCGCGCGGTCCGGCAGGGTGCTGGAGGTGCTGAGCGAGCACCTGTGCCAGGGCTGGCTGGAAGGGTACCTCCTGACCGGCCGGCATGGCGTGTTCAGCTGCTACGAGGCCTTCATCCACATCGTCGACTCCATGTTCAACCAGCACGCCAAATGGCTGAAGGTGCACCGGCAGCTGCCGTGGCGCCAGCCGGTGGCATCGCTGAACTACGTGCTGTCCTCGCACGTGTGGCAGCAGGACCACAACGGCTTCTCGCACCAGGATCCGGGCTTTATCGACCACGCCGTGAACAAGAGGGCGGAGGTCATCCGGGTGTACCTCCCGCCGGACGCCAACACGCTGCTGTGCGTGATGGGCCACTGCCTGGCCTCCACCGACTACGTGAACATCGTGGTCAGCGGAAAGCAGCCCTCGCCCACGTGGCTTGGCCCGGCCGACGCCGCCAGCCACTGCCGCCGGGGGCTGGGGATCTGGGAGTTCGCGGGCTCCGAGGTGCCCGGCGAGGAGCCCGACGTCGTCATGGCCTGTGCGGGTGACGTGCCCACGGTGGAGACCGTCGCGGCAGCCGAACTGCTCCGTGAGGGCGCTCCGGGCCTGAAGGTCCGCGTGGTCAACGTGGTGGACCTGATGCGGCTGCAGGACGTGAGCGAGCACCCGCATGGCCTCACCTCGCGGGACTTCGATGGGATCTTCACCCCGGACAAGCCGATCATTTTCGCCTACCACGGCTATGCGTCGCTGATCCACCAGCTGGCGTACCGCCGAACCAACCAAGAGGGTCTGCACGTCCGCGGGTATAAAGAGGAAGGGACCACCACCACGCCGTTCGACATGGCCATGCTCAACGGAATCGACCGGTTCCAGCTGGCCATCGACGCGATTGACCGGGTGCCGGGCCTGGCGGAGAAGCACTCGCTGCTGCGTCAGAACCTCCAGGACCGTCGGATGCAGGCCAGGGAACACACGCGCACCGAGGGCGAGGACCCGGAAGACATCCGGAACTGGACCCTCAAGGCCTGAGCGTTGCTCATGAAGCCAGCCGGTACTGAAGTGCCCCGGGAATGCCGCCCGCATCCCCAAGGTCCTCACCGCGGGCGAAGGAAGCCCACAGCCGGCGCACGTCCCGGCCGACGGCGTCGATCTCGTCCCAGGTCGCACCGGCGAGAAGGCCGGCAGCGGCCCACGTCCGTTGGTTTCCAAAGAGCAGCGGCAGGTCAACTGTGTGTGCCGCCCGGTAGAAGTTCCCCGGCGCACCCCAGGACAGCACGTAGCTGTGTGCCTTGCCGCCGGCGCGGGCATGGCGGCGGGCGAACTTGCGGGCTGCCCTGCCGTACACCGCCTCCGTCACGGCCCAGTTGATGGCCCTGACGGCAGCGGTCCCCAGCACGGGAACCCTGCCCAGCCGGCTGACGACGGTACTGCGCGGCAGGAACAGCCGCGCTTCGTCGGACGTGTTCCCAATGAGGATCTCGATCCCTGGAGCCGTCGCGTCCCACGCTGCCTCAATCCCGGCCTCGGGCGGCAGCGGGGCATGCCCGTACTGCGTGCCGAACGGCATGGCAGCCATCAGCCCGTACTTCCGGGCCACTTGCGACACATGGTCCTCAATGGCCACAACCTCCATGGCCGGAGTGTCCTCGGTGACCGCTTCCGCGGCGATTCCCATGGCATGGCTCATCTTGTGCCGGCCGCGGGTGATGCCCAGCGGCGCACTCTGGATGATGGCCCGCTGGAACAGGGCCGGCGCCTCGGGTGCCGCCATGAGGTGGGCCACGGAGTCGCCGCCGGCAGACTGCCCGAAGGCGGTCACCCGGCCCGGATCCCCGCCGAATGCCGCGATGTTCCGTTGCACCCAGCGGAACGCCTCCAGCTGGTCCAGCAGTCCAAGGTTCGCGGGCCGGCCCGTACCCGTGGCCAGATAGCCGAACAGGCCAAGCCGGTAGGTCACGGACACCACGATGACCCGGTTTTCCGCTACCAGGGAGGCGGCATCGAAAATCGCCAGGTCACCGGAGCCGGACGTGTACGAGCCGCCGTGCAGCCACACCATGACCGGGACCCGCTCGTCGTCGGAAAGTCCGGCCGGCAGGGTGATGGAGAGGCGCTGGCAGTCCTCGCTGCCCGGCAGCTCGCCGTACCGGGTGCCCAGGACGTCGTCGAGGAAAGGGACTGGCCCCTGCGGACAGGCCGGCGCGGGATCTGTCGCGGCGAAGGGTGAGGTCCACGCGGGCACAGCGACCGGAAGCTGAAAGCGGCCGGCCGTGGCGTACGGGATGCCGGTGGCGCGCACCACCTCACCATCACGCCATCCGCTGACCGGGCCGCATGGAGGTTCAAAATGCGGAGGTTCAGCATGCGGGGGACTTAACAAAGGCTCGGAACTCACGGGTCCACGATTCCACAGTTTTACTGTGCTGGGGCAACAGAAAATCCCCGCCTCCCGGACAGTTCCCCGTCGCATGCTGCGGGGATTTGTCCGGTAGGCGGGGATTTGAGGCGCGGGCTGCGCCAACCACCCTACGGTGCGTACTAGTGGCCGGCGGCCGGAACGTAACGCTTGATGGAGGCTTCCAGCTCGGCCTCGGCGGCGGCGCGGTCGCCCCAGCCCTCAGCCTTGACCCACTTGCCCGGCTCCAGGTCCTTGTAACGGGTGAAGAAGTGCTCGATTTCCTTGATCAGGAATTCGCTGACGTCGCTGACTTCCTGGATGTGGTCAAAGCGGGCGTCAACCGGAACGCACAGGACCTTGGCGTCTCCGCCGCCGTCGTCGGTCATGTTGAAAACGCCGATGGGGCGGGATTCGACAATGACGCCGGGGTGCAGGTCGAAGTCCTGCAGGAGCACCAGCGCGTCCAGCGGGTCGCCGTCTTCGCCCAGGGTGTTCTCGAAGAATCCGTAGTGCGTGGGGTACTGCATGGAGGTGAAGAGGACGCGGTCCAGGCGGACGCGGCCGGTCTCGTGGTCAACTTCGTACTTGACGCGTGATCCCTTGGGGATCTCGATGGTCACGTCATGCTTCATGGAATGCTCCTCGGCAATTGCAGGGGGTTCGCGGCACAGGAGACGAACCACAAAAGGAGTGTCGGTGCCGCCGACTACTATTGAGGATATAGCGAGAGGCCCAGGTTTCAGGAACTTGCGGGGAAATTTCAGGACTTGAGGACCAGCAGCAGCATGAAGGAAACATCGCGCCCCGGCGCGTCAGGGGATTCGTTCCCGCCACTGGTGCGGCGCGCGGTGCAGGGCGCACAGCACGTCTGGCCCCTCGCCGTTCTGGTCGCGCTCCTGCTGGCGCTCGCGGTTCCCGCCGCCGTGGTGGTTGCCCCCGGCTTCATTAACCCGCAGCCTCCCGCCGCCGCACCGTCGACGCCGGCCTGGCAGCTTCCCCCGGCCGCGCTGACCGCCCGGCAGGGCCTGTCGCCGCTCTCGGACACTGCACCGGTGCCGCTGCCGGCCGCTGTCACGGCGCAGCTGGACTCTCTGTTAAAGCCCGACGGCGATGGCAGCTTCACCGGGCTGGTCCTGGATGCGCTTACCGGCGATGTCCTCTATGACCGCGGCGGGTCGGAGAACCGCGTTCCCGCCTCCAACATGAAGCTCTTCACAGCGGTGGCCGCCCTCCGTGCACTCGGGCCGGAGCACCGCTTCAGCACCAGGGTTGTGGCTGGCTCCGATGCCAACCAGGTGGTGCTCACGGGCGGCGGCGACGTCCTCCTGGGCGCCGGTGAATCCGCGCCGGACAACGTGATGGGCCATGCCGGGCTCGCCACCCTGGCCGCGTCAACCGTGGCAGCGCTGCAGGAAGCCGGTACTACCGGCGAACTGAAAGTCCTGGTGGACCTCTCCCTCTTCAGCGGCCCCGCCCTCAACCCGGCATGGGCTGACGGCGACGTCGCCGCCGGTGAGGTGGCCCCGCTGTTCCCGCTCGCACTGAACTCGGCGCGCTACAATCCCGCTGTCACCACGGGACCGCGCCCGCAGGACGCAGCCGTCACGGCGGCGGAGGCGTTCGCTGCACAGCTCAAGGCGGCAGGCGCCGCTGCGGGACTTACTGTCGCGGCCGGCGTCGGGCGTTCCAGCGTCCCGGAAGCCGCTCCCGGGACCGCACCCGTAAGCGGCGCCGTGCTGGCCGAAGTGCAGTCTGCCACCGTGGCCGAGCAGGTGAACCTCATGCTGGAAACTTCGGACAACTACCTGGCGGAGGCCCTGGGCCGTATGGCCGCGGCGGCCGCGGGGGAGGCCGCCAGCAACGACGGCGCCAAGGCGGCGGTCCGTGCTGAGCTCACAGAGCTGGGCATCGCCACTGACGCCATGAGGTTCGCGGACGTTTCGGGGCTGGCGATCGACAACCAGGCATCTGCACGCCAGCTCGCCGAGGTAGTACGGGCCATCACCAGCGGGACCGATCCCCGGCTGCGGGCAGCACTGGACGGCTTCCCAGTGGCCGGGCTGAGCGGAACACTGGACACCCGTTACGAGGATGCGGAAACCTCCCGTGGAGCAGGCCTGGTCCGGGCCAAAACGGGAACCCTGAACACGGTAACCGCACTCAGCGGCTATGTGGTGGACGCCGATGGGCGGCTGCTGGTGTTCTCATTCATCGGCAACGGCCTGAAGCCCGGCGCGGCCGGGAACCGCGAAGTCGTGGACCGGGCCGCCGCCGCGCTCGCCGCCTGCGGCTGCCGGTAGGTGGCTTCAGGCCGGCCCAGGCTGTGGACGCGAAGCCGTTCGCCGGTCAGCGAACTTAAGAACCATCGGCCGCCGGGCTGTGATCTGATGGGGCTATGGAGTCCACTGCACGTGATTCGTCCGCATCCGCGTCATCCAGCGCGGCCCAGGCCCTGATCAACTGGGACCTCGCCGCATCCACCGCAGCGCGGCTGGCTTCCGCGGGGCCGGTCCTCGGCTCGGCCGAAATCGGCGAGGCCGTGGACAGCCTCCGCCGCCTCGCGGACGCCTCCGTTCCGCATGTCCACGAAATTACCGGCCTCGAAGCCGCCCGCGACCTCCGGGACTCCTCGGTCCTGGTGGTGGACCGGGCAAACTGGGCCAAGGCCAACACCCAAAGCTTCGCGGTGATGCTCAAACCCGCCGTCGAAAAGATGCTCGAGAGCCGCCGCGGCACCATCAGCCCGGCGACGGCCAGCGTCAGCGGCGCCATCACCGGCAGCCAGCTCGGCGCCGTCCTGGCGTTCCTGTCCAGCAAGGTCCTCGGCCAGTACGATCCTTTCGCCGCACTCGCCGAAGGTTCCACCGCCCCGGCCGGCGGCAGGCTGCTGCTGGTGGCCCCCAACATCGTCTCGGTGGAACGCGAACTCAATGTCACGCCCGAGGATTTCCGGCTCTGGGTCTGCCTGCATGAACAGACCCACCGTGTGCAGTTCGCGGCCGCGCCCTGGCTCCGGCACCACATGCTGTCCGAAATCGACAACCTCAGCGGACACCTGCTGGGCAACGTGGATTCGCTCATGGAGCGGGCCTCCGCGGCGGCCCGTTCCCTGAAGGACCGCTCGGCCACGGGCAACACCCCCGGCCGCGGCGCCATCCTGGACCTGCTGCAAAACCCGGAGGAGAAGGCGTCCCTGTCCCACCTGACAGCCGTGATGAGCCTGCTGGAAGGTCACGCGAACGTGGTGATGGACGCCGTGGACGCCAGCATCGTCCCGTCGGTCAGGACCATCCGGCAGCGTTTCACCGACCGCGGCAAGGACCGCGGCGTCATCGAGAAGTTCATCCGGAGCCTGCTGGGCCTGGACGCCAAGATGCGCCAGTACTCCGACGGCGCCAAGTTTGTCCGCGCCGTAGTGGACGCAGCCGGGATGGACGGCTTCAACCGGGTCTGGGAATCCGCGGACAACCTGCCCACCGAGCCCGAAATCCACGAGCCCAAACTGTGGGTTGACCGGATGGGCCTGTAGGTGCCGGTTTTCCCGCAGAACGCACCGCAGGAACCGCACGCGAGCGGCCGACGGCGGCCCGGCAGGCTGGCGCCCGTCGTTGGCAAAGCGCGCAAAATGCTCCAGAACGCCCTGGCGGAGGCCGGTTATCCGGCCCACGTGCTGGTGGCCTGCAGTGGCGGCCCGGACTCCCTGGCGCTCGCCGCCGTAGCCGCCTACTTCGCCCGCCGCGGGCACGTTGACGGGCATCGGCTCACAGTGGGCGCCGTGGTGGTGGACCATCAGCTGCAGGAGGGGTCGGCGCAGGTGGCTGCCGCCGCCGCGCAGGCCCTGGCGGAACTGGGGCTCTCCCCGGTGGAGGTCCGGACCGTGGACGTTGCCCCCACCGGCATGGGCCCGGAAGCCGCCGCACGGGATGCCCGCCATGCCGCCCTGGAAGCCGCTGCCCGCGAGCAGGAAGCCGCCGCCATCCTGCTCGGCCACACCATGGATGACCAGGCTGAGCAGGTCCTCCTGGGGCTGGCCCGGGGCTCGGGCACCCGCTCGCTCGCCGGAATGCGGCCTGCCCGAGGTCTCCTGCTCCGGCCCTTCCTGGGCCTCCGCCGCCAGGACACCCTGGAAATCTGCCATGTTGAGGAACTGGAACCCTGGCACGATCCCAGCAACGCGGACCCGTCGTTCGCCCGCTCCCGGACCCGGGTGGAAGTGCTGCCGATGCTGGAGGACAAGCTCGGGCCGGGGGTGGCCGAATCGCTGGCCAGGACAGCCTCGATCCTGCAGCTGGACGCGGATTACCTGGAGGACGTGGCAGAACGCACATATGCGGATTTGGCGCAGCGCTCAGGAATGGAAATCAGCCTCCCGGAGGACGCCCTCGGCGGCCTTTCCCCAGCCATCAGGTTCCGGGTCATTGCCAAGGCAGCGGCCGACGTCGGGGGCCAACAACCCAGCTACCAGCGCCTGCTGGCCGCTGAAGCACTGCTGCGCCGGCACGGTTCCGCCGGTCCCGTGGAGCTCCCCGGCGGGGTGAACGTGTACCGGCTGTCGCTGGCACAGCTGGATGCCGCCGGCCGGCGGCGCAGGACGGGGGAGGCGCCCGACGACGGCACTTCCGTTCCCCGCGAGGCCGCCCGCTGTGGGAAGCTAGTATTCCGGCCTCAAAAACCGCCCCAAGAATAGTCGCACCCCGCATCTACACAGGAGCCATTGGTGGATTCAAACGACGTCCAGGCAGACCTCAAGCACGTTCTCTACACCAAGGAACAGATCCAACAGCGGATCACAGAACTCGCTGCCGAGATCGACAAGGACTACGAAGGCCGCGAAATCCTCGTTGTCGGCGTGCTCAAGGGCGCCGTGATGGTCATGGCAGACCTCGCCAGGGCGCTCCACAGCCACGTGTCGATGGACTGGATGGCAGTGTCCTCCTATGGCTCCGGCACGCAGTCCTCCGGCGTGGTCCGCATCCTCAAGGACCTCGACACGGACCTCATGGGCAAGGACGTCCTGATCGTTGAAGACATCATCGACTCCGGCCTGACCCTGTCCTGGCTCAAGACCAACCTGGAATCCCGCGGCACCGCCTCCGTGGAGATCTGCACTGCTTTCCGCAAGCCCACGGCTGCCAAGGTGGAGATCGACGTCAAGTACGTCGGCTACGACATCCCCAACGAATTCGTGGTGGGCTACGGCCTGGACTACGCCGAGAAGTACCGCAACCTGGACTTCGTCGGCACCCTCGCCCCGCACGTCTACGAGTAAGCTTCCTCCCGCCGAGATGGCACGCCACGGCAGTCCCGCCCCCGCGGACTGCCGTGACGTGCCATCTCGCGGCATTTAAGCCGGAGCCCTCGCCTACCCGCTGCTGCTACGCCCACAGGGAACTTTTGCCCAGCATCGTGCGTGAATTACTCCGAACGGTGTATAGCTAGTAGCTGATGCAGCACCACACGCGCGCAGAACACTCGCCGTGCAGCACTACCAGGAGGGACGGGGCCAGCCCCCGAACAGATGAAAGCTAAGAGTTTCTTCAAAGGCCCGGGCATCTGGATCGTTGTTGTGATCGTCATGCTCCTTGTGGCCTTTGCAACGCTGGCTCCCGGCGGTGCCGCGCGGATCGACACCGACAAGGGCCTTGAGCTCCTCGCCGACACCGGCAAGGTTGAGCAGGCGAAGATTTTCGACGGTGAGAACCGTGTGGACCTGGTCCTGAAGGACAGCTACAACGTCGACGGCCAGGACAAGGGCAAGTCCGTCCAGTTCTTCTTCGTCGACGCCCGCGCTGCCGACGTCGTTAAGGCAGTCACCGACTCCAAACCGGCCAACGGCTACACGGACCAGCCGATCGAAAGCAACTGGTTCTCCGGCCTGCTCTCCCTGCTGATCCCGGTGATCCTGCTCGGCGCACTGTTCTGGTTCCTGATGACCCGCATGCAGGGCGGCGGCTCCAAGATCATGCAGTTCGGCAAGTCCAAGGCAAAAATGGTCAGCAAGGACATGCCCCAGGTGACCTTCGTTGACGTCGCCGGTGCCGACGAAGCGGTGGAGGAACTCCAGGAGATCAAGGAGTTCCTGCAGGAACCCGCCAAGTTCCAGGCCGTGGGCGCCAAGATCCCCAAGGGCGTGCTGCTGTACGGCCCTCCCGGTACCGGTAAGACCCTCCTGGCCCGCGCCGTCGCCGGCGAGGCAGGCGTGCCGTTCTTCTCAATCTCCGGCTCGGACTTCGTGGAAATGTTCGTCGGTGTGGGCGCGTCCCGTGTCCGCGACCTCTTCGAGCAGGCGAAAGCCAACTCGCCCGCCATCATCTTCGTGGACGAGATCGACGCCGTCGGCCGCCACCGCGGCGCCGGCATCGGCGGCGGCAACGACGAACGCGAGCAGACCCTCAACCAGCTGCTGGTGGAAATGGACGGCTTCGACGTCAAGACCAACGTCATCCTCATCGCGGCCACCAACCGCCCGGACGTCCTGGATCCGGCACTGCTCCGCCCGGGCCGCTTCGACCGCCAGATCACCGTTGAAGCGCCGGACCTGATCGGCCGTGAACAGATCCTCAGTGTGCACGCCAAGGGCAAGCCCATGGCCCAGGGCGTCGACCTCAAGGCCGTGGCCAAGAAGACGCCCGGCTACACCGGTGCGGACCTCGCCAATGTGCTTAACGAAGCCGCACTGCTGACGGCCCGCTCCAACGCCAACCTCATCGACGACCGCGCCCTGGACGAGGCCATTGACCGCGTCATGGCCGGTCCGCAGAAACGCAGCCGCGTCATGAAGGAACACGAACGCAAGATCACCGCGTACCACGAAGGCGGCCACGCCCTGGTGGCTGCGGCGCTGCGTAACTCCGCCCCGGTCACCAAGATCACCATCCTGCCCCGCGGCCGTGCCCTGGGCTACACCATGGTGGTGCCGGACAACGACAAGTACTCCGTGACCCGCAACGAGCTGCTGGACCAGATGGCCTATGCCATGGGCGGCCGCGTGGCCGAGGAGATTGTCTTCCATGACCCGTCCACCGGTGCGTCCAACGACATCGAAAAGGCCACCGCCACGGCCCGCAAGATGGTCACCGAGTACGGCATGAGCGAACGGGTGGGTGCTGTCCGCCTGGGCCAGGGCGGCGGCGAGCCCTTCCTGGGCCGCGATGCCGGACACGAGCGCAACTACTCGGACCAGATCGCCTACGTGGTGGACGAGGAAGTCCGCCGCCTGATCGACCAGGCACACGACGAGGCCTACGCCATCCTGACCGAAAACCGCGACGTCCTGGACCAGTTGGCCCTGGAGCTCCTGGAACGGGAAACCCTGAACCAGGCCGAGATCGCCGAGATTTTCAGCGACATCCGCAAGCGTGACTTCCGCGAGGTTTGGCTCTCCAAGGAGACCCGCCCGGTGCAGCAGGCCGGCCCCGTGGAATCCCGCCAGGAACGGGCGGAACGCGAAGCCCAGGAGGAAGCCAAGCAGGCCCGGCTCGACGAGCCGCTGGACGCCCAGCCCCCGCACCCGCAGGGTGTGCCGGAGGATGCCCCCTTCCAGGACGGCATCCCCGACTCGGGGCCCGACGCCCTGCGCGGCTAAGCTTTCTTCTGTGAATCACTTCGACGACGACGACGCCCACGCTTCCGCCGGACTCCCGGCGGAAGACGGATCCCACCACCAAAAGCACGAAAAGGTGGACCGGCCCCGGATTGAAGCTGCAGTGCGCGAAATCCTGCTGGCCATCGGCGAGGACCCGGACCGCGGCGGACTGGTGGACACCCCCAAGCGCGTGGCCAAGGCCTATGCGGAGGTGTTCGCCGGGCTGCACCACGACCCCGCCGACGTCCTGTCCACCACCTTCGACCTGGACCACGAGGAACTGGTCCTGGTCAAGGACATCCCGTTTTACTCCACGTGCGAGCACCACCTGGTGCCGTTTCACGGGGTGGCCCACGTGGGTTACATTCCCTCGCATGACGGCAAAGTGACCGGGCTCAGCAAGCTGGCCCGGCTGGTGGATATCTACGCCCGGCGCCCACAGGTGCAGGAACGGCTCACCACGGAGATCGTTGAGGCGATGGTCCGCCACCTCAAGCCGCGGGGCGCGATCGTTGTTGTCGAATGCGAACACATGTGCATGTCGATGCGCGGTATCCGCAAGCCCGGTGCCAAGACCGTCACCAGCGCAGTGCGCGGGCAGCTCCATGACCCGGCCACCCGCGCCGAGGCCATGAGCCTCATCCTCGGAAGGTAAGTATCAGACCATGGACTCATTAGCTGCAGCCCCGGGAACCGGGCCCGCAACATCCCCGTTGCCCATCCTGCGCAAACCGCGCCCGGGCGCGAAATTCGCAGACCTGCCCACCGACCGCACCCTGGTGATGGGCATCCTGAATGTGACACCGGATTCCTTCAGCGACGGCGGCAGGCACGCCACGGCGGACACCGCGATCGCCGCCGGCCTGCGGATGTTCTACGCCGGAGCGGACATCATTGACGTGGGCGGCGAATCCACCCGCCCCGGCGCCGAGGACGTCAGCCCCGACGAAGAACAGCGCAGGGTGGTCCCCGTCATCGAGGCCCTGGTCAAGGCCGGCGCCTTGGTGTCCATCGACACCACCCACACCGCCACGGCTGCGGCCGCCCTCAAGGCAGGGGCCGCCATCATCAACGACGTCTCCGGCCTCACCATGGAGCCTGAAATGGCCGAGCTGGTCGCCGCGTCCAAGGTGCCCTACATCCTGACGCACCGCCGCGGCGACGCCCGCACCATGAATTCGCTGGCCGAGTACAAGGACGTGGCCGGCGAAGTGGTGGCGGAGCTGGCCGGCGTGCGTGACAAGCTCTATGCGGCCGGCGTGACGCCGGACCAGATCATTGTTGATCCCGGCCTGGGCTTCGCCAAGAACGATGCCCAGAACTGGGAGCTCCTGCAGAACCTGGACCAGCTGGACAGCCTGGGGCACCGGGTCCTGGTGGCAGCGTCCCGCAAGCGGTTCCTGGGCACGCTGCTGACGGTTGCCGGCAAGTCCGCCGCGCCGGATGAACGTGACGCCGCAACCGCTGCCATCACCGCCATCAGCGCCTTCCGGGGCGCCTGGGCAGTCCGCGTGCACGACGTCGGATCCAGCCTTGACGCTGTTAAAGTCGCCGCGCGCGTGGCGGCCGCCCGCACCACAGACTAGGGCCGGGGGACCCATGGACAGGATTTCGCTGAGCGGTGTCACCGCCGTCGGCCATCACGGCGTGTTCGACTTCGAGCGCCGCGAAGGCCAGCCCTTCGTGGTGGATGCGGTCCTGCACCTGGACTTCGCCCAGGCCGCGGAATCCGACGACGTCCGGGACACGGCACATTACGGCGAAGTGGCTGAACGGATCAAGGACTGGATCACCGGGGAGCCACTGAACCTGATCGAGGCCCTCGCCGTCCGGATCGCCGATGACCTGCTGGCCAGCTTCACCATCGAGGCTGTGGACATCACCGTCCACAAACCGCAGGCGCCCATCGAGGTGCCTTTCGGGGACGTGGCCGTCAGCGTGCACCGGGCCCGGCCGCAGCTGGCCACAACAAACGATGCGGTACGCCCATGAGCGGTTACACCAAAGCTGTCCTGGCGCTCGGCAGCAACCTGGGCGAGCGGAACGACACCCTCTCGGCAGCGGTTGCGGACCTCGTGGACCCTCCCGAGGTGCGGCTGCTGGCTGTTTCCCCCGTGGTCCAGACCAAGCCGGTGGGCGGTCCGCCCGGCCAGCCCGACTTCCTGAACATGGTGATGACGGTGGAGACCACACTGTCCCCTGAGGCCCTCCTGGCACACTGCCACGCGGTGGAAAACAAGCACCACCGGGTCCGGGAAGTGCACTGGGGTCCCCGGACGCTCGATGTCGACATCATCGCCTACGGCGACGTCACCAGCGACGACCCGGTCCTGACGTTGCCGCATCCGCGCGCCGCCGAACGTGCCTTCGTCCTGTATCCCTGGTCCCTGATCGACCCGGCGGCGACGCTGGGCGGGGAACGGATCACTGAACTGGCCGCCCGCGCCGCGGACCTCGCCGACATCCTCCCGTTTGACGGTTTCGGCGACTACGACGGTGCCCCCACCGCAGGGGCGGTTGAATAGCCATGAAGCCCATCAACCCCCTGCGGCTCCTGTTCATCGGGCTGGTCCTGACAGTGGCCGGCTGGTCGGCCACTGTGGTGACCACGCGGTACAGCATGGCCACTCCGGTCCTGCCGGCCACGGCGCTGGCCACCATGGGGGTCATCGTGGCCATCACCCTGGTTCTTGGCATCCGGGTGCTGCGCTGGCGCAGCAGCGCCAAGCGCACCAAGGCCCTGGACCCGCTCCTCGCGGCGCGGACACTGGTTCTGGCCCAGGCCTGCGCCTACGCCGGGACCGTGCTGCTTGGCTGGCACGCCGGAATCTTCCTGGACCAGCTGCGCATCTGGAACCTGCGCAGCGACCAGGGCATCACGTGGGTGGCCATCACCATGGCCGCCGGCGGCCTGGTGATGATCGTGGTGGGCATGCTGGTGGAGAGGTTCTGCAGAATCCCGCCCGAGGACAGCGATGCCGCGCCCGGCGACGGGAAACCGGGCCGCGGGGTACGCGGGGAAGCTGCAGGGGAAGGCGAATATGCATACGGAGGCGATTGATCCGCCCGGAATAACCTGGCAGCGTGTGTCGCCGAAGTACGTCACCGTCAGGCTGGTGCAATGGGCCATCGGCAATGTGGCCGCCGTGCTCGTCCTGAGCCTGCCCCTCGTTTTTGTCCAGCTCGGGTGGTGGCGGTGGCCGCCGCTGTGGCTTGCCGTGACTGTTCCGGCGGCCACCCTGCTCCTGGCCATCTGGCGGCTGCTGCTGATCCCGCGCCAGGTCCGCGCCATCGGTTACGCCGAGCGTGATGATGACCTGCTGATCCGCAGCGGCATCTTTTTCCAGCGGACCATGGCGGTTCCGTACGGCCGCATGCAGTACGTGGACATCGGCGTGGGTCCCGTGGAGCGCGGGCTGGGGCTGTGCACGCTCAAACTCCACACCGCGTCGCCCGGCACCAACGCCACCCTCCCCGGCCTGCCCGCCGGGGAGGGGGCGCGGCTCCGCGAGCAGCTCGCTGCCCGCGGCGAAGCCAGGCTGGCAGGGCTGTGACCGCTGACGTTCCGGGGCACGGCATGCCGGGCCCGGAGGCGCCGGCTGCGATTCCCGCGGCGTCCGGCACGGCGCCCGACGGCGAGTGGCTGCGGGTCCACCCGGCGTCGCCCTTTGTGCGTGGCTGGGTTGCCCTGGCCGCCATCTTTTTCTTCTTCGGCCGGGACATGTTCGAACGGATGCTCCAGGGCCGGCCCGTCTTCGAGCAGGAATTGGCCGGCCGCGCCCCCTGGCTCGTGGCGGGTGGCGGAATTGTCCTGGTGGTCACCGTGGTGGGCTTCATCCTGACCTGGTATTTCACCAAGTACCAGGTGTCCGAGGGCTATGTGCGGGTCAACTCCGGTTTCCTGTTCCGCCAGCAGCGGCAGGCCCGGCTGGACCGGGTACAGGCCATCGACATCGTCCAGCCACTGCTGGCCCGGATCTTCGGGCTGGCAGAACTTAAGTTCGAGGTGGCCGACGCCGGCGAATCGGCCGTCAAACTGGCCTACCTGCGGATGGACGAGGCCAGGCAGCTCCGGGCCACCATCCTGGCGCGGGCCGCAGGTGTGGTCCCGGACCCGGCCCGGCCGCTGGAGGCCCAGCCCGAGGCGCCCGAACATCAGGTACTGTCCGTGCCGCCGTCGCGCCTTGTCGGTTCGCTGCTGCTCAGCGAGCAGAGCTTCTTTGTGGTGCTGGGCGGCGTGGCCTCCGTGATCCTGTCCGCGGTGACCGAAAACCGCGGCTTCTACTTCTATCTGATCCCGGCGGCGCTGGGCCTGGCGGCGAGCTACTGGGGTTCGTTCAACAAGGGCTACAACTTCACCGCGGCCATTTCGCCGGACGGGATCCGGCTCCGCTACGGACTCCTGGACACTCAGGCGCAGACGCTCCCGCCCGGCAGGATCCAGGCGCTCAGAGTTTCCCAGCCGCCGCTTTGGCGGATCTTCGGCTGGTACCGGATCCAGGTCAATGTGGCAGGGTACGGCATCCTGGGCAGCGACGGCGAGGCGTCGCCGCGGACCACCCTGCTGCCGGTGGGCAAGCTCCCCGACGTGATGAGCATGCTGGCGCTGGTGCTCCCGGATCCCGGGACACCGGAGCCCGGCCGCGTGTTCGCTGCGGGGCTTGACGGGCTGGATTCCGACGGCGGATTTGTCACCACTCCGCGCCGCGCCCGCTTCCTGGCACCCCTGGGCTGGCGGCGCAACGGGTTTGCCGTGACCGGCACCGCCCTGCTGATCCGCTCGGGCCGGTGGTGGCGCCAGCTGGTTATGGTCCCGCACCAGCGCACCCAGTCGATGGCCCTGCACCAGGGCCCACTTGCCCGGCGGTTCAGGGTGGCGGACCTGGTCCTGCACACCACCACAGGGCCGGTTGCGGCGCGCCTGACCCAGGCAGGACTGGACGAGGCGCGGACCCTTTTTGACGAGCAGTCTGCCCGGGCACGGCTGGCACGCAAACGGCAGACCACCGAACAATGGCTGGCAGCGGTGGGCGGGCCAGCCGTTGCGGTTGAGCGTGCCCCGGTGGTTGAGCCTGTCGAAACCAGTCCTGCCGAAACCCCAGTGGAAACGAATCACCAACAGGAAGGCACCAACCGTGGCTAAACCGGGGCGCCTTGGCGTCGGAATCATCAGCGCGGGCAAAGTGGGCGCGGTCCTTGGCGCCGCCCTCCGCGCGGCGGAACACGCCGTCGTCGGGGTTTCGGCGGTCTCTGATGCCAGCCGGGAACGTGCGGAGGCGCTGCTGCCCGGCGTTCCGGTCCTGGAGATCCAGGAAATCGTGGAGCGCGCCGAACTGGTGCTCCTGGCCGTGCCGGATGATGCCCTGGCCGGCCTCGTGGACGGCCTTGCCAAACTCGGCGCGTGGCAGCCAGGGCAGCTGGTGGCCCACACGTCGGGCAGGTTCGGCGTGGGGGTCCTGCGGCCTGTGCGGGCTGCCGGAGCCATCCCGCTGGCCTTGCACCCCGCCATGACTTTCACGGGCATGAGCCTGGACCTGACCCGGCTGCTGGACTGCACTTTCGGGGTGACGGCGGATGCGGCCATGCTGCCCATCGCCCAGGCGCTGGTGGTGGAGATGGGTGCCGAGCCTGTGGCGATCGCCGAGGCAGACCGGACGCTCTATCACACGGCCCTGGCCCACGGCTCGAACCATTTGGTGACGCTGGTGGCCCAGGCCTCCCAACTGCTCCGGGACGTGGGCGTGGATGCGCCGGGCCGGATGCTCGGGCCGCTCCTGCGGGCCACCCTGGAGAATGCGCTGGCCTCCGGCGAGTCCGCACTGACCGGTCCGGTTGCGCGGGGTGATGTGGGGACCGTGGCTGCCCATGCCGGTGCGCTGCGGGAGTACGACGCCGGGGCAGGCGGCGATGTGCTCGAGGCCTACCTCGCCATGGCCCGTGCCACCGCCCGGCGGGCGGAAGGCCGCGGACTGCTCAAAGCCGATCAACTGGGCGCCATCCGCGCAGCCCTGGAAGAAGGAAAACTGACATGATTGTCCAGGTAGTGCGAACCGCCGCGGAACTGCGCGAGGCAAGTGCCCGGCTGCTGGCCGAAAGACAGGGCCGGTCCCAGGGCCTGGTGCCCACCATGGGTGCGCTCCATGAGGGCCACGCCCGGCTGGCGCGGACCGCCGTCGAACAGAACGACGTGGTGGTGGCCACCATTTTTGTGAACCCGCTGCAGTTCGGCGATGCCGTGGACCTGGACCGGTACCCGCGGACCCTCGAGGCGGACGTTGCCCTGCTCGAGGAGCAGGGCGTGGACCTGGTGTTTGCGCCGTCGGTGGACGAGGTCTACCCTGGCGGCGAGCCACTGGTGCGCGTGACGGCCGGCTCCCTGGGGGAAAAGTGGGAGGGTGCGTCCCGTCCCGGGCATTTCGACGGCGCCCTCACGGTGGTTGCCAAGCTGCTGCATTACGGCATCCCGGGGGCGGGGCTACCGGCCGCCGGCGCGTTCGCCACGGGCGCCCGGGCCGGGCTGCCCGCCTACCGCGCCTACTTTGGGCAGAAGGATGCCCAGCAGTTGGCGCTGGTGCGCCGGATGGTGTCCGACCTGAACTTCCCCGTGGAGATCGTTGCCGTGCCCACGGTTCGCTCTGCCGAGGGTCTGGCCCTGTCCAGCCGCAACCGCTTTCTCTCGGACCAGGAGCGGGAGGCCGCCCTGGTGCTGTCGCGTGCCCTGCGGCTGCTCGAGGACCGGGCCAATGCCCACGAACCGCTGGACCTCGATTCGGCCCACGCCCTGGTGGCGTCCCAGCCGCTGGTGGATCTGGACTACTTCGACGTGGTGGATCCGCGCACCCTGGAACCGCTCGCCGAAAACTGCCGGAGCGTCCCGTTTCGTGGCGAAGGGCTGGCACTTATCGCGGCCAAAGTGGGGCCGGTCCGGCTGATCGACAATGTACCCTTGAGTTCCTGATTGCGGGTGTCCGGCGCCCTCATCGGCGGTCCGGTTACCTGTTGGTTTGGGGGCGGATCGGCTAGGCTGTGTGTAGTGCCCCGGACCCTGGCATGTCTATTTGGCGGCCCCCCAGGAAGAGCACATTCCATGATTCGAACGGTAGACGACGGTCTGTCCTACCTCGTCAAAGTCACAGACGCGTCCCTTGTGGATGACTACTTGAACTCAGCTGTGGATCTCGCCAGGCAGTATGCGTCCAGCACGGGACTGTGCGGGATCCTCGTGACCCGGCACGCGCACGACACCTACACCGTGGCAGTCAGCGAGGCCGTCCCGTTCGGCGAAACGCGCGAACGGCTGGACTTCTAATCAGCTGCGTGGGCGAGGCTGACGGCATGTCCAAACTCGTAACCCGGCACTTCCTCTGCGAGGGAACCACGCCCATCCAAGGACAGGCGTGCGATATCATCAACTCCATCCTTGATGATCCGTCGCCGGAGCTGGAGGACGTCAAACGGCGCCTCTACAAGTGCCTCGCCGATCACCCAAACGCGCCGGAACTGGCGTTGCTGGCCCAACTGATGGAAACGTCGGAGCTTGTCAATGCCCACGGCGGCGAAAACCTGGGCTGACGCTCCGAAGCGCCCGATGTGGCCGGCTGCACCTTGTAGTCTTAAGGTGATGACTCCGCCGTTCCGGTTCAGCCCGCAGCCGGGTCCTTCCACAGCGGGATGAATCAGGGATCAGAGGCAGACCATGGACATTGCCCCGGGCGTGGTCGCGGGTGAAGAAGACCTCTGTGCTCCCTATCTCTCGAACCTGCCCATCACGGGCGTGGCCGTTTCGCTCTTCGGCGGAACCGTCGCTGCCACCCTGGTTGCGGCCAGCGACGATCTGGCTGCCCGCCTGGACGAGCTGCAGTTCAACCTGGGCGAAGGCCCGCGCTGGCAGGCACTGAAAACCCGGGCGCCGGTACTCCTTAGTGATGCCCAGGCCACCGTCGACGGCGAGTGGCCCATGTTCCACCGGGCCATCGATGGCACCGCAGCAGCAGCAATGTTCGTCTTTCCGTTGACAGTGGGCGCCCTGGACCTCGGCGTGGTGGAACTGTACCGCGCAGTGCCCGGAGACCTGAGCCGCGCTGACCAGTCCACCGCGGCAGCACTGGCAGGCCAGACTTCCTGGCTGCTGCTGCGCAAGATCCTCAGCGTCAATTCGCCAGACACCGATCCCGTGCTGGAACCGGCGCTGATGTCCCGTCGGGAAATCCACCAGGCCACCGGAATGGTGCTTGCACAGTCCGGCGCCAGCGCGGCTGAGTCCCTCCTCCTGCTCCGCGCCTACGCCTTTGCCCACGACCTCACACTGCAGGCAACCGCAGCCGCAGTCCTGGAGGGACGGCTCAGTTTCGGCCCGAAGGATGGCGAACCCGGGGGACACGCCCTGCAGTAAAATGGCGCCATGGTAACGAGTACCCGCGCGGAGCGCGTCAGCGTGGCCTTCGTGAAGCTCACGGACACGCTGGTGGCGGACTATGACGTCCTGGACCTCCTCCACACCCTGGTGGAACAGTCCGTGGAACTCCTTGACGTCGCTGCCGCCGGGCTGCTGCTGGCCGATCCCAGCGGAGAACTTCAGGTGGTGGCCTCCACCAGCGAAGAAAGCCGGCTCGTCGAGGTCCTGCAACTCCAGGCCGGGGCCGGCCCCTGCGTGGAGTGCTACCTGACGGGAAGGACGGTGGCCGTGGAGGACATTGAGGCCCTGACCGCGTGGCCCGGCTTCCGGGGAGCGGCCCTGTCGCAGGGCTTCCGCTCGGTCCATGCCGTGCCCATGCGCGTCCAGGGCCGCACCATTGGTGCCATGGGTCTTTTTGGCGCAACGGCCGGTCCCCTCACGGCCGAGGATGCCGCGATCGGACAGGCGCTGGCGGACGTTGCCACTATCAGCCTGATGCAGGAACGCACCATCAGGGAAGCTGCGCTTGTGAACGAGCAGCTTCAGCGGGCGCTGAATACGAGGGTGCTGATTGAGCAGGCCAAGGGGGTCATTGCCCACACGGCGGGCGTGGATATGGACGAAGCGTTCAACCGGCTGCGCAACCACGCGCGATCCAACAGCCAGAGCCTCCAAGTGACCGCCGCAAGCATCGTGGACCGACGCCTGACCTTGTGAAGCCCGCGGTAAGCCGCATGCGGTGAGCGAACGGGTTGTGCGCTAAGCCGCCATCCGCCCTACAGGGTTGATTCACCATTGGGGTCCCGGTTAACCATCAATTGCTGGAGGAGGGCGCGTTCGGGCCGGCCTGGATTCTGTGCCACGCAGCGGCGCAGCCTTGCCCTGGCCAGTTCCTCGCCGGGGTCTGTTCCTTCAAGCACTTCATCAATGATTTCCTGCGCCTGCCACCGGAGCGACTCGCGGGCGAACTGCCGCATCTGGGCCGACGCCGCGGTGGACTCAATCCACGGATCGGGATCGTTGCACGGGATAAACTCAAACGTTCGCTCTGCTGACATTGGGGCCTCCTTGCACCATGCCGACGGGCTGGGGGGACCCGACAGCGCCAAAGCACTTGCGTTTGGGAAGAACATTACATGCAGGAAGACCGGTCTGTCTGCAGTTGGGGGTAAACTAAAATCACCATGAATTCCGATGGAGACGCCACACTCCCGCGTGCAGAGAATACCGCAGCGGTGGCGCTTCGTCCTGCCGATTCCCGGGACCGGATCCTCGCTGTGGCGTACGAACTCTTCTCCCGCCGCGGTGTCCGGGACGTCGGGGTCAACGAGCTGATCGAACGCTCGGGGGTGGCCAAGGCAACGTTCTACCGGCACTTCGCGTCCAAGGACTCGCTGGTCATGGCGTTCCTGGAACTGCGGGACCAGCTCTGGACCGTGGATGCCATCGTTGGCCAGGCAAAGCTGCGGGCCACCGAGCCCACCGGGCAGTTGCTGGCCATTTTCGATGTCTTTGGGGAATGGTTCCTCCGCGACGACTTCGAGGCCTGCTCCTTTATCAACATCCTGCTGGAAATGGGCCCCACCCATCCGCTCGGCCAGGCCAGCATCGATTACCTGGCCAGAATCAGGGGACATGTCCAGGCGCTCGCCGAACAGGCCGGGCTGGACCGGCCCGAGGAATTCGCGCGGTCTTGGCACATCCTCATGAAAGGGTCCATCGTCTCGGCCTCCGAGGGTGACACCCAGGCGGCGAAACGTGCCCAGCAGATGGCTGGCTGGCTGATTGAGCACCACAGCAAATAGCTGCCCGCCCGCCCAGGAATCTGCCCGGGGACCCCGCTGTTAACACTGATAAACGGGGACTCTCCGTCGTGATGGATCGTGGGCAGGGAATGGCATGACCAGGCAGGTTGAATCGGTTGAGGACGGCGCCGGCGGTGTGGTGTACTACCGCCGGCACGCGAACGGCGGTGGCTTTGTGGGCCGCGGGGCGGTTGTTGCCGACTCGGCCCGCCTGGGGCCCATGACCTATGTTGAACCGCATGCGCGCGTCGGAGCCGGCGCCCGCGTGGGGCACGGCAGCTGGATCGACCGCCAGGCGCAGGTGGGGGAGCGGACCGTCATCGGGGATGCTGTGCATGTGGGACACGGAACCATCATCGGAAACCGCGTGCATATCGGCAGCCATTCCCGCATTGGGGCCGGTGCGGTGATCGGGCACGGTGCACGGGTGGCCGCCGACAGCAGCGTGCCCGACGGCGGCCGTGTGGCCGCCCAGCCGCGGCGCCGGGCCCGTGTGTCTCCAGATACGCGCCAGAGGGCGCGGAATACGCAGAAGAAGCTGGCCGCCTAGGGTGTGTTGCTAAAGCTGGCTTTTAGCCAGGCGAGCGATGCCGCGAGTTGGACGGCGGCGAGGTAATTGCGTGCGGTTTTGTCCGATCTCATCGCGAGTCCCCGCCAGTTCTTGAG
>JAHFUZ010000010.1 GCA_023264815.1 Arthrobacter sp.
AAGAACTGGCGGGGACTCGCGATGAGATCGGACAAAACCGCACGCAATTACCTCGCCGCCGTCCAACTCGCGGCATCGCTCGCCTGGCTAAAAGCCAGCTTTAGCAACACACCCTAGGGCATGGCACCCACCGGCGGGCTTGCCCGCAGCCCGCGGACCCTGGAAGTCGAAAGCCTGGAGAGCTTCGACCGCCTGGTCGCGGCCGGCGCCGTGGCCATGCACGGATGGCACGCCCAGTCACTGGACCTGCGGGGCCGGAAGGCAGCACTGGCTTCCCTGGACGTGGAAGGCGCCATTTTCCTCGGCTGTACCTTCGACCAGGGGGTGGAAGACGGGCTCAGGCACCGTGGCGCACTGATCTTCCCCAAGCTGGTGGGCGTCCCGTTCGACGCTTACCGGGCGCGGCTGTACACGCCGCAGGAACTCTACGCGGGCCTTGAATCGAGGCCGTACGAGGAGCTGCCGGACGCCCTTGTCTACCAGTGGAGTATCCGCCCCGGGCAGCGCCACAGCCTGGACGCCACGCTCGCCTCCGCGCTGCATGACCATGCCATCGGCGACGCACTGGACGAATTCATGCGCTCCGACGTCCAAGCCGGCCAGACCACTGTGGGGGTGATGGGCGGACACGCCGCCCAAAGGGGCACCCCGGAGTTCGCCCAGGCCGCGGAGCTAGGCCGGCGGCTGGCACAGTCCGGCCGGATGGTGGCCACGGGCGGCGGTCCGGGGGCCATGGAGGCCGCCAATCTGGGCGCCTACCTCAGCCGCATTCCGGACGGGGGTTTCACGGACGTGCTGGCGGGGCTCGAAGCCGTCCCCGGCTTCCGGCCCTCGGTGTCCGCGTGGGCACGCGAGGCGGCCGCCGTCGTCGAACGCTATCCGGACGGAACACCGACGCTGGGAATCCCCACCTGGTTTTACGGGCACGAGCCGCCCAACTACTTCGCCACCCACATTGCCAAGTACTTCGCCAACGCCATCCGCGAGGCCATCCTGCTCGAAGTCTGCGACGGCGGCATCATCTTCCTGCCGGGAGCGGCGGGGACAGTGCAGGAAATCTTCCAGGACGCGTGCGAAAACTACTACAGCGCCCGCGAAGCAGTCACGCCAATGGTTCTCGTCGGGAGGCATCACTGGGAGCAGGAACTGCCCGCGTGGCCCATGCTGCACAGGCTGGCCGCGGGCCGGGCCATGGCGGACCGGATCTTCCTGGTGGACAGTGTGGCTGAGGCGCTGGAAGTGCTGGGCGGCTAACGGCAGATCGCTGGCTCAGCCCACCACAGTGCAGAAGCGTCAGCCCACCACCGTGCCGAAGGCGAAGCCCAGCACGTAGGTCACGGCCGCCGCACCCAGGCCGATGGCCAGCTGGCGCAGGCCCCGTGACAGGGGCGAGGTTCCGGACAGCAGGCCCACGATGCCACCGGTGACCAGCAGCGCCAGTCCCACGAGCACTGCTGCCACCACCAGCGCAGTCACGCCGGTCAGGCCGAACAGGAACGGCAGGATGGGGACCACGGCGCCGGAGGCGAAGAAGCAGAAGCTGGACAGCGCGGCTCCCCACGCCGTTCCCACTGCTTCGTGCTCGTCCGGCGACTCTGGCAGTTCCGGCTGGAGCGAGAGGCTGGGATCGCAGTCGCAGCTGAGCAGTCCCATACGTTCGGCCACGCGGTGTTCTGCGGCTTCATGGGACATCCCGCGGGCCAGGTAGACCAGCAGGAGTTCGTTGTGCTCGAGGTCCAGTTTCGGCGCCGCTGCGAGGGTGACCTGCGTGGGCTTGGTGGCTGCCAACAGCTCCCGCTGCGACCGGACGGACACGAACTCGCCGGCGGCCATGGACATGGCACCGGCCAGCAGGCCGGCCACGCCGCTGAGCAGCACCACCCCGCTGGCCACGCCGGAAGCGGCCATGCCCATCACCAGGGACAGGTTGCTGACGAGGCCGTCGTTGGCGCCAAACACGGCCGCCCGGAAGGTTCCGGCCAAGCGGTTGCGGCCACGCGTGGCCAGGCCGCGGACCACTTCCTCATGGATCTGTTCGTCGGCGGCCATGGCTTCCGTGGCGTTGGGGTCCTTGGCATACGGCGAGCGGCCTTCTGCGCGCTGGGCCAGTGCCAGGACAAAGACGGAGCCGAAGTGGCGGGCCAGGAAGCCGAGGAGCTGGCTGCGGACCGACGCCGGCCGGGACTTTTCCGCGTGTTCACCGAGGAGCTGGAGCCAGTGGGCCTCGTGGCGGCCTTCGGCCTCGGCCAGGGCCAGCAGGATGTCCCGTTCTTCGCCGTCGCGGTTCTGGGCCAGGTCCCTGTAGACGGCAGCCTCGGCCCGTTCGTCCGCCAGGTATTGACGCCACCGGCGGATATCGGCCGGGCTGGGCGGGGCGGGCTGCTCGGGTGCTGCGGAGGGCTGGGCCGGACTCGACTTGGCGTGGTGTGACACGGAGGCTCCTGTGCTGGATGGGACATGGTTCGGCCCCATTGCACGGCCCAGCTTAGCCCGAAATTCCGCGGATTTTCGGCTGGCAAACCTCACTGCAGGGTTTCGGGTTGCCTTAAAAATCACCGTTCCGGGAGGCGGGGCGGGGCGGTCCAGAAGACCCTTGACCGGGGTAGCGGGCGGTGCTGTGATGAAGGGGTGGAGCCCGGCTGGCGCCCACGCGGAAGAGCACGTCAGGCGATCAAACGGAGGTTGAACCATGAACACCACCGGACAGCAACCGGACATGCCGCACCTCGAGGCAGTTGAATCGGATCCCGCTTACGACTACGCCGAAGATGCGCCCGTCAGCGACGACTGGGACGCCGAGGATGAATTCCTGGACGGCGAAGGCGTGGTTGTCCCCACGGTCCCGGTGGAGGCCGACGCCGAGGAGCGTGTGGTTCCCCTGGATGACGACGAGTTCCGCGAGTCCCAATAGCCACACTGCCCGGAGCGGAGCGGACGACGGCGGCACGTCCGGTTTCGTTGAATGCGAACCGGACGTGCCGCCGTCGTGGGTTGCTCCTTGGTGATCGAGCCTGTCGGGATTATGCGGCCCTGACCGGCTCCGGAACTTCCTCGTTGTCCTGGCCCGCAACCCGGCGCACCCAGTTCCGCATGACTTGCGGGTCGGTGGGCCTGGTGAGCAGCGAGACCGCTACGTACACCACGGCCGAGCTGATGAGGCCGTAGTAGATGGGCTCGTTGGCGAACACGCCGTCCAGCGGTGCCTTGGCGTTGATCTCCAGCACGATCATGGTGCCCAGCGTCACCAGGGAGCCCACGGCCATGGAGGCTGCGGCAGCCAGGCCGGTGCCGCGCTTCCACACCAGGCCGCCGAGGATGGCCACCAGGAGGCCGCCCACCAGGATGTCGTACGCGATGGTCAGTGCGGCCACCACGTCCTTGGTGATGATGGCGATCAGGATGGCCAGGACGCCGAGAGACAGTACCCAGACGCGGTTGGCGCGGACATCGTGCTCCGGGTTGTCTGTGTCGTCCGTGTTGATGTCCTTGCCGAACCAGCCGGCAACGAACGGGAGGACGTCGGCGCGGGCCACGGTGGCCGCGGCGATCAGGGCGCCGGAGGCGGTGGACATCATGGCGGCCACTGCTGCGGCGAGCACCAGTCCGCCGATGCCGACAGGCAGGATGGTCTGGGCAACTTCGGCGTAGACGTCGTCCTTGGCAGCGATGTCGATGCCGGACAGGGCCACGCTGGCGGCCATGCCGATCAGGGCGCCGGCAACACCGTAGAGGATGCAGTAGATGCCAGCGGTGGCGCCGCCCCAGCGGGCCACCCCGGGGGTCTTGGCGGTGAAAACGCGCTGCCAGATGTCCTGGCCGATCAGCAGGCCCAGGGTGTAGACCACGAAGTAGGTGATGATGGTCTGCAGGCCGATGCCATCGATCTGGAAGAAGCTTTCGTCCACGCGGCTCCGGATACCGTCGAGGCCGCCGGCGGCGTTGAGCGTGAAGGGGAGCATGAGGGCAAAGATGCCCAGCGTCTTGATGACGAACTGGACCTGGTCCGCGAGGGTGATGGACCACATGCCGCCGATGGTTGAGTAGACCAGGACGATCGCGCCGCCGAGGGCGATGGCGAGCCAGCGCTCCCAGCCGAAGAGGACCACAAAGATGGTGGCGTAGGCGCTGGTGGAGGTGGCGCACAGCATCAGGGTGTAGGCCAGCATCACGATGCCGGAGGTCTGCGTTGCCTTGCTGCCGTAGCGAAGGGTGAGCATCTGGGAGACGGTGTAGATCTTGAGCTTCTGGATGGTGCCGGCGAACAGGAGGCTCAGCAGGAGAACGCCGGCGCCGATGGCCACAACCAGCCACATGCCGGAGATCCCGAACTTGTAGCCGAGGCCCACGCCGCCCACCGTGGAGGCTCCGCCGAGGACGACGGCGGCCATGGTGCCGGTGTAGAGGAACGGGCCCAGGCGGCGGCCGGCCACGAGGAAGTCGCTGTTGTTCTTGGTGCGGGACTTGCCCCACCACCCGAAGGCGAGCATAGCGATGAGATACACCACCACGATGGCGATGTTGACGAAATTGGCGTCCATAAGGGGGCTCCTTGGAGCTGGTCTGCAGCTGGGGTGGGTTCGAAATATTGCCTGATAGGCAACATATGTTGTCAAAAAGCGTATGTTGTGACCTGCGTAACAGTCAAGGCTGGCTATGCCATCTTGGGCACTGTTAGGAGTTGGCACCGCCGTATGGCCAGTGCTGACCATTAGGATTGCTCCAGAGATGGGGCCGGACCGCCGGCCATGAAAGGTCCGTACATGAAGGCACTGCCAGTTGAGCCGAGCAACGTTCCGGTTGCCATTGGATCCAGAATCCGTGCCGCGAGGCAGTCCCAGCGGTTGACCATCGAGCAGGTTGCCGACGCGACAGGCCTGACCAAGGGCTTCCTCAGCCGCGTGGAGCGGGACCTTACGTCACCCTCGGTGGCCTCGCTGGTCACCCTGTGCCAGGTCCTGTCCATCTCCATCGGCGACCTTTTCGCGGCCCCCGAAACCCACCTCACCAAGCGGAACCACGGTCCCAAAATTTCGCTGGGCGGTGAAGGTATTGTGGAGCGGCTGCTCACTGCCCGATCAGAGCGCCGCATCCAGATCATCCATGCCGTGATCGAGCCGCACGGCCGGGGCGAAGCCGAGCTCTACGCGGTGGACTGCGACGTTGACGTGCTCCATGTCCTCAAAGGCAGCATCCGCCTGATCCTGACCAACGAGGAATACGAGCTCAACACCGGTGATACCGTCACGTTCCCGGGCCGCGAACCGCACACCTGGGTCAATCCCACGGATGAATCCGTTGAGGTTCTCTGGGTCCTGGTCCCTGCCGCCAGTCGGTAACTTCTCCTGGGGCGCGGCCCGCGCTCGCTCCTGCCCGGTTTGTTGCCGGCATTTCGAAGCGCCGGCACGGAATGACGTGGGTTGGTGACCGATCGAGGGTTGCCGGGGTGGACTAACTGGGCTGGAGCGCACGGGCTTAGGCGCCGGGAGTCTTCCTGCCGGCCAGTACTGCGCGAATTTCGGCCACTACCTGCTCCGGGTTGAACCAGACGAGCTCCGGCATGTAGCGCAGCACGGCGAAACCCTGGACGGTTGATGCGTTGTTTCGGTGCCGGTCCCTGCGCATGTCCGCCCGCTGTGAGTGGAAGGCGAAGCCGTCGATCTCTACGATCAGGAATCCGTCCAGCAGGAAATCCACGCGCCCGATGCCCGGCAGGAGTACCTGGGTTTCGAACCCGATGCCGTTGGTCCGGAACAGGTGCTGCGCGTCGACTTCCACGATGGACTCTGCGCGCAGGTCCAGATCGTGCAACGCTCGCCGGACGGGGGCCGATCGGTCTCCCCGAAGTTGATCCTTGAGTAGTTCCAAGTGGACGCCGTGCAGACGGATCGCCGAGGTCGCGATGGCGGTGGACGACGGCGGCTCCAGGCATCCGAGCGCATGCAGGGCGACGTCTTCCACGGCAGCTACCGGTAAGTTTTGGGGGCCGTCGAATCGAACGGTCCGGTGACGAATGAAGCCGGTGCCGTGGCCGTGATTGCAGGCAAGGTGCAGGCGATCCGGAGGGCTGCGAAGCCACAATCCGTAGTGGCCTGCCGCGCTGGCGCAGGTGAGCTTGCCGTTCAGTCGGATTGCGGCAGCGAGGTCAGGGTTGCAGCCCGGGGCGAGAAAAATTCCCCGCCGTGGTTGTGACGCACCGAGGGCCGTTAGCCGCCCAATATCCCGCCGGGAGTATCCGGCATTGAGGAGTTGGGCGGTGCGGGTCACTCCACCGGCCTGATTGAGGTATTCGAAGATGTCCATCAGTCCATTGCAGACGCGTGCAGGGCCTGGCCGGAAGGCAGCTCGGGCCGTATGTGGATAGCTCCGGCAGTTCGGGCAGCCCGTGCGTGCGCTCCCGCCCGGTTGGTCAGCCTGCTGCCGGACCGGGGTTGGGGGAGGGCTCCGGGATGCCGCGGAAGTCGCGTGGAGCCGGCCTCATTCTCTGAAGGCAACTGGGCGGGAAGGCGCAGCGGGGCGATGAATTGTAAACATCTGATGCGCATTGGAAAACTTCGGGCTATGATGGCAGTCACACCTGCGATCAATCCTCGAAGGAGAGGCTCACTGTGAAAGAGCTGCGCATCGAAGCCAACGGCAACCTTGGCCCCATCGATTCATCCCGTATTCCGCGCTACGCCGGAGCTGCCACCTACGCCCGCCTGCCGCGCCTTGACCAGGTGGCCAAGGCGGATGTGACGGTGGTGGGCGTGCCCTTCGACTCCGGCGTTTCCTACCGGCCCGGGGCGCGGTTCGGCGCGAACCACGTCCGTGAGGCCAGCCGCCTGCTCCGCCCGTACAACCCGGCCTGGGATGTCAGCCCGTTCGAAAACGTTCAGGTGGCCGATGCCGGCGACATGGCGGTCAACCCGTTCAATATCAACGAGGCCATCGAAACCATCCAGCAGAACGCCCTGGACCTGACCGCCGGAGGCAGCAAACTGGTGACCCTCGGCGGAGACCACACCATCGCCCTGCCCCTGCTGCGGGCAGCAGCCGAACGTGCGGGCGGCCCTGTCGCCATGCTGCACTTCGACGCCCACCTGGACACCTGGGACACCTACTTCGGTGCCGAATACACGCACGGCACGCCGTTCCGCCGGGCGGTCGAGGAAGGCATCCTGGACACCGCGGCCATCAGCCACATCGGCACGCGCGGTCCGCTCTACGGCAAAAAGGACCTCGACGACGACCACCGCTTCGGGTTCGGCATCGTCACCTCCGCCGACGTCTACTACCAGGGCGTCCTGGAGACGGTGGCCAAGGTCCGGGACCGGATCGGCAGCCGCCCGCTGTACATCTCGGTGGACATTGACGTCCTGGATCCCGCCCATGCGCCCGGCACCGGCACCCCGGAAGCCGGTGGCATTACCAGCCGCGAACTTCTGGAAATCATCCGCGGCTTCCGCGGCATGAACCTGGTGGGTGCGGACATTGTTGAAGTGGCCCCGGCCTACGACCACGCCGAAATCACCGGCGTGGCCGCCAGCCACGTGGCCTATGAACTGGTCACCCTGATGGCGGACAATGCAGTGGAAGGTGACCGCTTCGGCACTGCCAACGGCTACGCCGCCCAGGCCCTCGGCCAGGAAGTCCGCCAGCCCGCCGGTTTCGCCGCCGCCTCAAAGGAGTCATAAGAATGATCGATTTCGATCCGGGCACAGCAGCCCCTACGAGTGCGACCGGCCAGCGCAACGGCGGGGACCTCGTCGTCGAGACCCTGGAAGCCCTTGGTGCCAAAACGGTCTTCGGTATCCCCGGCCAGCATGCGCTGGGGCTGTTCGACGCCATGGGCCGCGGCAACCTGCACTTTGTATCCTCCCGCGTGGAGAACAACAGTGCCTTTGCCGCGGACGGCTATGCGCGCGCCACCGGTGAAGTGGGGGTGCTGTTCCTGTCCACCGGACCCGGAGCCTTGACGTCCCTCGCCGGCCTGCAGGAGGCCTACGCAACGGGCGTGCCCATGGTGGTGGTGGCCAGCCAGATCCCCCTCGACGGGCTCGGCGCCCGCCGCAAGGGCATGCTCCACCAGCTCGATGACCAGAAGGCCTCAGCCGCCAACGTCACCAAGAGCCAGCGGCTCATCCAGCACGCCTCCGGCATTCCGTCGGCCATCCAGGACGCCTGGACCGAAGCAATCTCCTCGCCGCAAGGCCCGGTGTGGTTGGAAATCCCGCAGAACGTGCTGCTAGATCCCATCATGGTGCCCCCGGTAGAGGACGCGCTCGCCGAGGCAGCAGACAATCCGCCGCGCGTGGAGCTTGTCCGGGAAGCGGTGAAATGGCTTTCGACGGCGGTACGTCCCGCCATCATCGCCGGCGGCGGTACGCGGCGCGGCCGGGCTGAAAAATCACTTCTGTCGATTGCCGAAAAGCTCCGGGCGCCGGTGATCTGCACCCCCGGCGGCAACGGCGCCTTCCCGTGGAACCACGAACTGTCGCTGCAGTCCTGGATCGAGGACCGCTACATGACCGACGTGCTGGAGGACGCCGACGTCCTGATCGTCATCGGCTCGTCCCTCGGCGAAGTCACCTCCAACTACTTCACCTTCGAGCCGCGCGGCCGGATCATCCAGATCGACGCCGAACCGCGCGTCCTCGAATCCAACCGGCCCGGCCTGGGCATCCGTGCCGACGCAGGGCAGGCGCTGGCCGCCCTCGACGAAGCCCTGAGTGGTCCCGCCGCCGCAGCGCCAAGCTGGCACGGCGTCACGCCCGAAGTGCTGGTCAAGGAGTCCCTCGCCAAGGTCCGCGCCCGGCTTGAGTCGCAGGACCTGGCCAAGGAACTGAAGTTCATGGCCGACATCCGCGAGGCAGTCCCGGCGGACATGCAAACCTTCTGGGACATGACCATTGCGGCCTACTGGGGCTGGAGCTGCTGGGATGCGCGGCAGGGCCAGTTCCACTCCGCCCAGGGTGCCGGGGGACTGGGGTACGGCTTCCCGGCGGCCATTGGCGGTGCGGTGGGACTGGAAACGACCGGCAAGCCCGGCCGGGTACTTGCGGTGTCCGGCGACGGTTCGGCCATGTATTCCATCTCTGAACTTGCCACGGCCAGGCAGCACAATGTCCCGGTCACCTGGCTGATTGTGGACGACGGCGGCTACGGCATCCTGCGCGAATACATGGTGGGCGCGTTCGGCAAGGCCACCGCCACCGAGCTCGCCCGCCCGGACTTCGTCAAACTCGCCGAAGCATTCGGTGTGCCGGCTACGCGCGTGGCCCCCGAGGATGTCGGGGACGCGCTCAGGGCGGGGTTCGCGGCAGACGGACCCAACGTCGTCGTCGTTGAAACCCTGCTCAAGATGTTCGGCCCCACGCACCTGGACCAGTAGCCCGAACACATCTGAAATCTGCTCCGCCGCAGCGCGGAACCACCCCTGAGGCCCCCTGTCCGCAAGGACAGGGGGCCTCAGTTACCTCTTTAGTTTCCCAAAGCAACCATTTAGGGATATAGTTGCTTCAGGCAAACAAATGAGGAGATGTTCATGGCAGTCGCGCCGGACACTGCAGCGGATCTGGTCTATCGCATCTTTGACCTCCAGCGGGTGGTCCGCTGCGTTGCCGCGGCGAGCTTCCGCGGGCAGGATACGGGGGTCGCGCTGCAGGGCGTGCTGAGGTTCGTGGGGGAGGGGGAGTCCCGCGCCACCCACCTCGCCGAGCGCCTGGGCGTCAGCGCCCCTGTCCTCAGCCGCCACATTGCGGACCTCGAAGAGCAGGGGTACGTCATCCGGCGGCCGGATCCCGACGACGGCCGGGCCCAGCTGGTTGCCCTGTCACCTGCCGGTGCGGACAAGCTTCGCCGGATCGAGGAACACCGCGCGGCAACCCTGCAGGGATACCTCAGCGACTGGAGCCAGGACGACGCCGAAGACACGGCGCGGATCCTGGCCAGGCTCTCCGACTCCCTCAAGCAATCAGCCCGGGCAACGGCGGCCGGACCCATCACCACCTCCACCCTCCAGAAGGACTGACATGTCGAGCCAACCGCCCGCCGCACCACCCGTGGCGATGACCCACCGCCAGATCATGGAAGCCCTGACCGGGCTCCTCGCAGCATTCTTTACCGCCATCCTCAGCAGCACCATCGTGGCCAACGCGCTGCCCACCATCATGTCCGACCTGCACGGAACCCAGACCGACTTCGCCTGGGTGATCACTGCCGCGCTGCTGGCGAACGCCGTCACGACCCCCATCTGGGGCAAGCTGTCCGACCTCTTCAACAAGAAGCTGCTGGTCCAGCTGAGCATCGTCATCTTCGTGGCCGGCTCGGTGATGGCCGGACTCTCCGAAACCATTCCGCTGCTGCTCACCGCCCGGGTCATCCAGGGCGTGGCCATGGGCGGGCTCACCGCGCTGGCCCAGTCCATCATCGGCACCATGATCCCGCCACGTGACCGCGGCAAATACTCCGGGTACATGGGCGCCGTGATGGCTGTAGGTACAGCCGGCGGACCGCTGCTCGGCGGATTCGTCGTGGACAGCCCGCTGGGCTGGCGCTGGACGTTTTTCGTCTGCGTGCCGCTCGCCGTCGTCGCGCTCATCCTGCTTCAGGTGACCCTGAAGATCCAGCACGTCAAACGCCCCGCCAAGATCGACTGGCTCGGCTCCATCCTCCTGACCTCCGGCGTCAGCCTGCTCCTGATCTGGGTCTCCTTCGCCGGCAACCCCGCCTACTACGACTGGGTTTCCTGGCAGTCCGCCGCCATGGTGGGCGGCGGCCTGGCGCTGTTGGCCCTGCTGGTCCTGGTCGAATCCAAGGTGGAACAGCCCATCATCCCGTTGAAGATCATTTCGGAGCGCACCACTGCCCTGGCCATCCTTGCCTCCGTGGCCGTAGGCATCGCGATGTTCGGCTCCACAACGTTCCTGGGCCAGTACTTCCAGGTTGCCCGCGGCGCCACGCCCACGGAAGCCGGGCTCCTGACCCTCCCGATGATCGCGGGCAACCTGACCGGTTCCGTGGTGTCGGGACTGCTCATCAGCCGCACGGGCAAGTGGAAGGTCTACCTGATCGGCGGTTCCATCCTGCTCATTGGCGGACTGGGCCTGGCGGGAACCATGGACCACACCACCGAACTGTGGCAGGCCGGGATCTTCACCGCCATCCTGGGCATGGGCCTGGGCATGCTGATGCAGAACCTTGTCCTCGCCGTGCAGAACACCGTCCGCGCCTCGGACATCGGCACGGCCAGCGCGTCCGTGGCCTTCTTCCGCTCGGTGGGCGGCGCGATCGGCGTCGCCGTGCTCGGCGCAGTGCTCAGCAACCGGGTCACGGAACTCGCCACCGAGGGCCTGGCCAAGGCCGGCATTCCGGTGGCCGGCGGTTCCGCGGGCGCATCCATGGACCTGGTGGACATGCCCGCCCCAGTCCGCGAGATTATGCGGGCCGCCTACGGGGATGCCACCGCCGAAGTCTTCCTGATCTCTGCCGGGGTGGCCGTGGTGGCACTGCTCGCGGTGCTGTTCATCAAGGAGCGCCCGCTGCGGCGCACGGTGGACATCCAGCCGGAGGTGCGTGCGGACGCTGACGCGGAACGTACGACGCCGGAGCTCACCTCCGCCAGCCGCTGACCGCCGTGTCCCGGCACACGTGAGGGCCCCTTGATTCCGGGGCCGTGTCTTTTGCGTTCGGACCGGCGCCCCGGCGGCGCCCCAAGTACACCGCTGGGATGATCTTTTCCCGAAGATGTTTCGGTCAGGCAACAGATTTCGTACAGTGGGTAGGCTAACAATGTCAGCCTCTGCTGCTACCACTTATCTCACCATTTCGCGCTCTCTCCCTAAGGACCCGTGGGCATGCTCCTCACCCTGATACGGCGCTATTCGAAGCCGTATGCGCCGTACATCGTGGCGGTCATAGTCTTCCAGTTGGCATCCACCATCGCAGCGCTCTACCTGCCCAGCCTCAACGCCCGGATCATCGATGAAGGCGTTTCCCGCGGAGACACGGACTTCATCTGGCGCACCGGCGCCCTGATGCTCCTGGTGGCCATCGTCCAGGTGGGCACCGCCATCGCGGGCGTCTACTACGGCTCCAGGACGGCCATGGCCGTGGGCCGCGACCTGCGCCGCGGAGTGTTCCGCAAGGTCACCAGCTTCTCCGCGAAGGACGTCAACGCGTTTGGCGCCCCCACCCTCATCACCCGCGGCACCAACGATGTCCAGCAGGTCCAGATGCTGGTGCTGATGGGCCTGAACTTCATGGTGGCCACGCCCATCATGTGCATCGGCGGCATCATCATGGCGCTCCGCGAGGACCTCAACCTGTCCTGGCTGGTGTGGGTTTCCGTGCCGGTGCTGATCGTGGTGGTGGGCTACCTCGTGGTCCGGCTGATGCCCCTCTTCCGCACCATGCAGAAGAAGATCGACCGCATCAATGCCGTGCTGCGCGAGCAGATCATCGGCATCCGCGTGGTCCGCGCCTTCGTCCGCGAGCCTTACGAGACTGACCGTTTCGGCGTGGCCAACAAGGACCTGACCGATGTCTCCCTGAAGATCGGGGCCCTGTTTGTCCTGATGTTCCCGGCCATCGGCATGATCCTGCACCTCTCCACCGCCGCAGTCCTGTGGTTCGGTGGCCAGCGGGTGGAATCCGGAGACATGCAGGTGGGCGCCCTGACCGCCTTCCTGCAGTACCTGCTGCAGATCCTGATCGCCGTCATGATGGGCACCTTTATGGCCATGATGATTCCCCGTGCCTCGGTCTGCGCGGACCGCATTGGTGAGGTGCTCGACGTCGAACCTTCCATCCATGACCCCGAGCACCCCGAAACACCCGCCACGCTGGCCGGTGTGGTGGAGTACCGGAACGTCACCTTTGCCTACCCCGGTGCCGAGTCGCCGGTGCTGAGCAACATCAGCTTCACCGCCAAGCCGGGGGAGACCGTCGCCATCATCGGCTCAACCGGGGCGGGCAAGACTTCGCTGCTGTCACTGCTGCCGCGCCTTTACGACATCGCCGAGGGCGAGGTGCTCCTGGACGGCGTCTCCGTCGCCAACCTGGACCGGGCCGAAATCACCAAGCGCGTGGCCCTCGTCCCGCAGCGGCCCTACCTGTTCTCCGGCACCATCGAACACAACCTGCGCTTCGGCAAGACCGAAGCCACGGACCAGGAACTATGGGATGCGCTGCGCACGGCCCAGGGTGAGGACTTTGTCCGCGAGAAGAAGAACGGCCTGAATTCCCGCATTGCCCAGGGCGGCACCAACGTCTCTGGCGGCCAGCGGCAGCGGCTCTGCATAGCCCGCGCCCTGGTCACTAAACCCAAGGTGTACCTCTTTGACGACTCATTCTCCGCCCTGGATGTGGCCACGGATGCCCGGCTCCGGGCCGCGCTGAAACGCACCACCGCCGACGCCACCGTGATTATCGTGGCCCAGCGGATTTCCACCATCACCGAGGCTGACCAGATCCTGGTCCTGGACAACGGCAGGATCGTGGACCGCGGAACGCATGAGGAACTCCTGGAAACCTCACCCACCTACCAGGAAATTGTTGAATCCCAGCTGAGCGTGGAGGAAATGGCATGAGCGCCGCCAAGAAGGACGCCACACGGGCCGAGGACAAAGGCCTGGGAAGCGGGACGGCAGCTCCAGGCGGGATCCTGGAGGACGACGACTTCGTCGAGGAGGAGTACACGCCCTCCGAAGCCGACGGCGACATGTTTGGCGGCATGCCGGCCAAAAAGGCTGAGCACTTCTGGCCCTCGGCCAAACGCCTGCTGGGACTGCTGAAGCCCGAGGCCGTGGGCATCTACGCCGTGGTGGGCCTGGTTGTGGTCTCGGTGGTCCTGAACGTCATCGCCCCCAAGATCCTGGGCCAGGCCATGGACGTGATCTTCGGCGGCGTGGTGGGTAAACAGCTGCCCGCCGGCGCCAGCAAGGACCAGTTCGTCGAGGGGCTGCGCCAGCAGGGCCAGGACAACTTCGCGGACATGGTGGCCAGGATGGAACTTGTTCCGGGCACCGGAATCAACTTCCAGAAGCTGTCCGTCCTGATCGCTATTGTGCTGCTGATGTACTTTGTGGCCAACATTTTCCTGTGGCTGCAGGGCTACGTGCTGAACCGCATTGTCATGAAGGTGATCCGCAAGCTCCGGGATGATACCGAGAAGAAGCTGAACCGGCTCCCGCTGAACTACTTCGATACCCGCCAGCGCGGCGACGTGCTGTCCCGGGTGACGAACGACGTCGACAACGTCCAGCAGGCGCTGCAGCAGGCCTTCGCCCAGCTGATCAGCTCGCTGCTGACCGTCATTGGCATTGTCATCATGATGTTCATCGTTTCCTGGCAGCTGGCCCTGATCGCCCTGATCGCGCTGCCGCTCTCCGGCCTCGCCGCCGGCCTGATCGGCTCCCGGAGCCAGAAACTGTTCGCCGCCCAATGGAAGAACACCGGTTCGCTGAACGGCCAGATCGAGGAGTCCTTTTCCGGCCACGACCTGGTGCGGGTCTTCGGCCGCGATGCCGACATGCTGGAACGCTTCGAAGAACGCAACGAGGCCCTCTACAAGGCCAGCTTCGGCGCCCAGTTCGTCTCCGGCATGATCTTCCCGGTCATGCAGTTCGTCTCCTACCTCAGCTATGTGGGCATCGCCGTGGTGGGCGGGCTGCGGGTGGCTTCGGGCTCCATGTCCCTGGGTGACGCCACGGCGTTCATCCAGTACTCGCGCGAGTTCACCCAGCCGCTGGGGCAGATGGCCGGCATGGCCAACATGCTGCAGTCCGGTGTGGCCTCCTCCGAGCGGGTGTTCGAATTCCTTGACGCCGATGAGCAGGATGCCGAGACCGCCACGGAGCACTTGCCGGCCAAGACCGACGGGCACGTGGAGTTCCAGGACGTCACCTTCAGCTACACCCCGGACAGGCCGCTGATCGAGAACCTGTCCTTCACGGCTGAGCCCGGGCACACCGTGGCCATTGTTGGCCCCACGGGCGCCGGTAAGACCACCCTGGTGAACCTGGTGATGCGCTTCTACGAGCTCAACTCCGGGTCCATCACCCTGGACGGGGTGGACGTCACCAAGCTGAGCCGTTCCGAACTGCGGTCCAAGGTGGGCATGGTCCTCCAGGACGCGTGGCTGTTCGGCGGGTCCATCTACGACAACATCCGGTACGGCAACCTGGACGCCACCGAGGAACACGTCATGGCGGCCGCGAAGGCCACCTTCGTGGACCGCTTCGTGCGCGCCCTGCCTGACGGCTATGACACGGTGATCGACGAGGAAGGCAACAACGTCAGCGCCGGTGAAAAGCAGCTCATCACCATCGCCCGGGCGTTTGTGGCCAACCCGTCGCTGCTCATCCTGGATGAGGCCACCAGTTCCGTGGATACGCGCACCGAGCTGCTGGTCCAGAAGGCCATGGCGGCGCTGCGGACCGACCGCACCAGCTTTGTGATCGCCCATCGCCTGTCCACCATCCGCGACGCCGACACCATCCTGGTGATGGAAAACGGCAAGATCGTGGAACAGGGCAACCACAAGACGCTGCTGGCGGCAGAGGGCGCTTACTACCGCCTGTACATGTCCCAGTTCGCCGGTTCCGATGTTGAGGAAACCGTTGTGGACGATTCGACGGCGGTGCACAGCTGAACGCCAACGGCAACGCGCCCGCTCCCCGGCGCATCGAGGTCCTGGTCCCCATGCGCTGGGGCGACATGGACGCCTACGGACATATCAACAACGTCCAGATCGTCCGGATGCTGGAGGAGGCCCGGATCGCCGCGTTCGGGCCGCCCCGCGGAACTGGTATGCCGGGGCTCGAACCGGAAGTGGCCCTCTTCAACGAGGTCCCGGACGGAACACTGGCACTCGTGGTGGACCACAAGATCCGCTACGTCAGGACCCTCGAGTACAGGAACGTTCCGGCCGTGGTCCAGGTCTGGATCGGTGCCGTGAAAGGCGCCAGCTTCGACATCCACTACGTGGTGCAGGACCCTGTCACCAAGGAGGACTGCGTCCGGGCGAGCAGCCACCTGGCGTTCGTTGATGCAGCATCCGGGCGTATCCTGCGGCTGACCCCGGAGCAGAAGGAGCGGATGGCACCCTTCACCTTTTGAGCTGCGCACCCGGCCCCCGTTTGCAAGGGCGGGTTCCACGCCCGAAACTGGGTATATCCACAAAGGAGTGTTGACCATGGCTAAGAAAAACAAAAAGACCTGGAAAGAGATGTCGCCGGCCGCGCGGACAGGTTTCGTGGCGGTGGGGATAGTGCAGGTGGCCCTGATGCTGGCCGCCCAGCGCGACATTTCGAAGCGCCCGGCGTCCCAGATCAACGGCCCAAAGGCAGCCTGGCGGGCGGCCGCCCTGATCAATTTCATCGGCCCGATGGGCTACTTCATTCTGGGGCGCAAACGGCCCGGGGCAGCCACGTAGGATCGGCCCGGGAACCAGGCCCGGACAGGAACCGTGGAGCGGGCGTCCAGCTTAAGCCTGTAAATTTGAAGGCATGACCCCGCCTCCCAAGACTGCAATGCACCGCGCCCTCGGAGTCTCCAAAGAGATCGAAGAGGCGGCATGGTTTGTGCTGGGTCCGGGGCTCCAGGGCAAGCCCTCGGCCCTGGACGGCAAGACCTTAACCTGGACCTCGGAAGCCGCGGCCGAGCTGCTGGACCGCCTGGAACGCGGCGTGCCGGACGCCAAAGCGCCCATGATGACCAACCTCCGGCAGAACCTCGACGGTGCCTCGCGGGAGGCCAAACAGCTCGCCGTCGAACTGCTCTTCCTGCAGTCGCTGCCGCTGGCCCACGAGGTCAAGTCGCTCAAGGTCAAGCGTGCCCGCGTGGCGGAGGCCGCCTCCTGGCTGGAGCCTGCGCTGGAACTGCCCGAGGAACTCTATAAGGGCATGACGGACCACGGCGTGATCAGGGACCGCACCGCGGAATTCAACTGGACCATCTGGGACCATCTCAAGTGGCTCTGCCGCTTCGTCCTGCACGTTGACCAGCAGGTGCCCGCCGCCATCACCAAGGCACTGAAGGATCCGCTGAAATTCCATGAGCTGGCCGCGGGCACCCCGGATGACCAGCACGCCATCCGCCGCAGCATCGAGTACCTCGCCTGGCCCAGTTACTTCGAACCCGTGGTGGCCGACGTCGAACGCCGGGAAATCCGGGACGCCTTTGCCTCCCTGGTGGGCGGTGCCAACGGCGACTCGGACGAGGATGTCACCGCGGACATCCACCGCATCCGCCTGCACCTGGACGAACAGGCCGGGCAGCGCATCGACTGGTACGCCCGCCAGCTCGTCAGCCAGTGGCGCAAGGTGGGGGATCCGGGCCGCCGGGCCTGGCTGCTGCGCACCCACAGCGACAACGCCGAGCTCCTTGCCTCGTGGCACGAGGAGGAAAAGGTGACGCTCGACGTCGAACACCTCCGCCACCTGGACCCCGGCGTGACTGCCGGGCTGGTGCAGCACGCCGTTGACGAGGACTATAAGCACCTCGGCTACGTGGAGCGGGAGGACACCAAAACAGCGGTGTTCGCTTTCCTTACCGTCATGAAGCCGGGCGACCTTGTCCTGTACCAGAACTCGGGCACCGTGCGGCTTGGGGTGGTGCTCGGCGAGCCGGAGCACAATGAGGACAACCGCCAGATGCGTCGCAAGGTGCGGTGGCTCGACGACGAAGGCCACGCCACCGGCGAACTGCCCCGCCACGTCCAGCGGCAGCTGGCCACCGCCGGGATCGTCGTGGACGTCACCAAGGTGGTGCAGGCGCTGCAGGCCCTCGTCCCCGGCGAAGCGGAACCGGACGACGACGACCCCGCCACAGCCGCCGTCGAAGTCGTCCCTGTGCCTGAGGGCTTCCGCCCGCTGAGCCGCGACTTCGCGGCTTCGCTCCACATGGACCTCGAACCGCTGCAGGAGATCGCGGAACTGCTGGAGGAGAACCGGCAGCTGGTGCTCTACGGTCCGCCGGGCACCGGAAAGACGTACCTTGCCAAACACCTCGCCGCCGAGCTCGCGCAGGACAAGACCGACGAGCGCGTGAAGCTGGTGCAGTTCCACCCGTCGTACGCCTACGAGGACTTTTTCGAAGGCTACCGGCCGGACAAGACCGACGAGGGCCAGGTGTCCTTCAAACTTGTGGCTGGGCCGCTGCGCCGCCTGGCGGAGGAAGCCGCCAAACCCGGGAACGAAAAGAAGCCCTACTTCCTGATCATCGATGAGATGAACCGCGCCAACCTCGCCAAGGTATTCGGCGAGCTGTACTTCCTGCTGGAATACCGCGACGACAGAATCTACCTGCAGTACAGCCCCAACGAGCCGTTTACGTTGCCGGATAACCTCTACATCATTGGCACCATGAATACCGCTGACCGCTCCATCGCCATGATGGATGCGGCCATCCGCCGCCGGTTTGCGTTCATTGAGCTGCACCCGCAGACGGAGCCGGTCAAGGGCTCGCTGCTGCGGTTCCTGCAGGCCCGGCAGCTGGACACTACTCCGGCGCTGCTGCTCGATGCGCTCAACGCCGCCATCGACGAATGGGACCGTGACCTGATGATCGGCCCGTCGTACTTCATGAAGCCCGCCGCCCAGAGCCCTGCCGGACTCCGCCGGATCTGGAAGTACGAGCTCATGCCGCTGCTCGAGGAGCACTATCACGGCCAGCTGACCCGGGCCCAGCTGGAGGAACGGTTCGGACTGGAGCCGCTCCTGGGACGCCTTGCGGCCAGCTAAGGGGCTGCCGGCCAAACCTACGCAGGCGCCCCTGCATGGCGGGCCGGTTAAGGGCCCCAAGTACCTGGTCCTGGATGAGCTGTCTGGCGGCATCGTGGAGCGGCTGGACGCTGCCAGCGCCGCGTTCCTGAACGCCTCGGGCCTGGCCAAGGCTTCGCCCATGGGGATGGGTCTGTACCGGATCGAGCCGGTGGGCAAGGTGGGGTCGGTCCGCACGGCCACCATGCAGCTGGACATCCGGCCCAAAGACCGGCTGGGGCTCAGCCGGCTGCTTTTCCTCCTCAGCTACGCCGGGAACCAGGGCTTCCGGGCGGATTCTGTGGCCGCCGTCGAGGACCGCGAACTGTGGAGCGCACTGGCCGAGTCCCTGGCCCAGCTTGCCGAGCGTGCCCTGGGCCGGGGTGTGCTGCAGGGCTACCTCACCGTGGATGAGTCGCTCCGCACCGTGAAGGGCCGCATCCGGATCTCGGACCAGATTTCCCGCCGCCCCGGCATGCTGGTGCCGCTGGAGGTGTCCTACGACGAGTTCACGGAGGACATTGCCGAAAACCGGATCCTCCGTGCTGCCCTTGAACGCATGGGCCAGGTCCCGCGCGTTCGGCCCGAGGTGCTGAGCCGCCTGCGCCAGCTGAAGGGAAAGCTCGACGCCGTCACCCGCCTTCCGGCCGGCGCGCCGCTGCCGCCGTGGACACCCAGCAGGATGAACGTCCGCTACCACTCGGTACTGCGCCTTGCCGGGCTGATTCTGCGGAACGCGTCCGCTGAATCCGGCGACGGCAAGCAACAGACGGCATCGTTTGTAGTGGACATGGGACAGGTGTTCGAGGACTTCGTGGGGGCGGCTCTCCGCGAGGCCATGGCGTCGTACCCGGGGGAGACGCGGCTGCAGTACAACGCGCTCCTCAGTGAGGCGGTGCACGACGCCGACAGGCTTTCGGTGCGCCCGGATGCGGTGCACCTGCTCGGCGGACGCCCTGTGGTGGTCTACAACGCCAAGTACAAGGCCGCCGCGGATATTGGTGCGTCCCTGACGGCCGACCACTACCAGATGCTCGCCCACTGCACCGCGCTCGGCGTGCCCACCGCCTGGCTTATCTATGCCGGCGCCGGCGAGATCAAGCTGCGGCGGATCCTCAATACAGACATCGACATTGTGGAGTTTCCGCTGGATCTGTCCCTGCCGCCGTCGGACATTCTGGCAGCGGTGGCGGAGCTGGCGCGCCGGTCGTGGGGTGAAGTCGTCCGGAATTCCCTGGACGGGTAGGGCGCCGCCTACACCGGCAGGCGGAACGTGAAGGTGGTTCCCTCGCCCAGCTTGCTCTCCACATCGATGGTGCCGCCGTGGGCCTCCACGATGGCCTTGCTGATGGACAGGCCCAGCCCCACCCCCGGGATGTTTGTCCGGCGCACGCTGCCGGTTCGGAAGAACTTGGCGAACACTTCGGCCTGGTCCTCTTCGCTCATGCCCATTCCCGTGTCGCTGACGCGGCAGGAGAAATGGCCGTCCTCCTGCGCCAGGGACACCACCACGTTGCCGCCGTCGGGTGAGTACTTGATGGCGTTCGAGACCAGGTTGTCAAGGACCTGGGAGATGCGGGGACCGTCCACGTGGGCATCCAGCCGGGCGGGCACGTCGGCTTTGAGGACCACACGGGCGGCGTCAGCCTTGGGTTTGGCCGCGGAGACGCTGGCCCGCACCAGTTCGGCGACGTCCACAGCGTGCGGCGTGACGATCAGCTGGCCGTTCCTGGCTGCCAGCAGGTCCGAGACCAGGGTCAGCAGGCGCTCCGAATTGCGCCTGATGATGGTGAGGGCTTCCAACTGGTCCTCGGCGGGTTCGTCCTCCAGCAGGATCTCCACATAGCCGAGGATCGACGTCAGGGGCGTCCGGAACTCATGGGACACGCTGGACACGAATTCGTCCTTGGCGGCCAGGGCGTTCACCAGGTCTGTGACGTCGCCGAAGACAATGACAGATCCCGCAAACTGCCCGTCCGCGTCCTTCATGGCGCGGGCACTGGTGGTGATGGCCCGCTGCTCCTTTCCGGTGCCCAGCCAGACGAGGTAGTCCGTGAATGTCTCGCCCAGTACGGCCCTGCGCACCGGGCGGTCCTCCACCGGGACCAGGGTGGTGCGGTCGGCGGCGAACACCAGCAACTGCGATTCGTTGGGATCCTCGATGTCCCTGGGACGTGCCAGCTCGTGGTTGGCGCGCTGTTTCCGGTTCATCAAAATGTCGTGGCCGTCGGCGTCCACGGCCAGGACGCCCAGATGCACGGTGTCCAGGACGGAATTGAGTAGGGCCTCCTGCTGTTTGGTGCTCCGCAGGCCGGCCTGGAGCTGCTCGTCCTTCTCCTCCAGGATGCGCTGCTGGCGCATCATGCTGAGGGTCAGGACGCTGACCGATACACCGATGCCAAGCATCATGACCGGAAGCAGCAGGGACTTGGCCAGGCTGGGACCGGACACACTCCCGCGGATGAACAACGGAACCCAGATGATGGCCAGCGGTCCCAGGAAGGACACCCAAAGGGCAAGCCGTGGATAGTAGCCGGAAGCGCACAGCCAGATGACAGGGAAAACCGCCAGGAGGCTGATGCCTGTCAGGCTTTCCTGGCCGCCCTCCCGGCCCAGTGCGATGGAGACAAAGTCCAGCAGCGGCACCACCAGGAAACTGGTGTAGGGCAGCCGGTCCCACGGAACCACGTAGCAGAGGACCATGATGGCCATTTGGGAGATGAGAAACGCCAAAAACAGGGGGTTGTCCAGGGTTCCCGGGAAAAAAGCCCACATGAGGAACGCTGTCAGAAGCGTCGTAACAAACAAGGGCAACTGGCTCAGGGCCACCCGGTCCGTCAGCCGGTACTCATGGAAAGGGCGACGAAGAAACCTCAGCCGGCCCGCTGCCCACGCCACCGGCTCAGTCATGGACAGCAGCAGGGAGTGCCAGGGTAATGAGACGCATACCAACAGCGTATCGGCAGCGGGCTATACTTCTCACGTTGTCAAGCTGGCGGAGGGGGCCTTGTATGAGTGAAGCACGTGTGGGTCTGGTCATCGAGGACGACCAGGATATCCGGGAACTGGTCCGCGCCGTCCTGACCCAGGCCGGGTTCGACGTCAGCGTGGCCGCCAGCGGAGTAGAGGGAGTTCTTGCGGCACGGTCGCTTAATCCCGATGTCATCACGCTTGACCTGGGCCTGCCCGATATCGATGGCTTTGAGGTCTCCCGCCAAATCCGCGAGTTCTCCGACGCCTACATCGTGATGCTGACGGCGCGGGCTGAAGAACTGGACACCCTGATCGGCCTGGAGTCCGGAGCTGATGACTACCTGACGAAGCCTTTCCGTCCGCGGGAGCTGCGTGCACGGATTGCGGCCATGATGCGTCGGCCCCGGTCGGTGCCGGCCATGACGGAGTCAATGCCTTCCGCCGACCAGCCAGCGGAAGCCGTGGCCAGAATCGGTCACTACAGCCACAACGGGCTGGACCTGACGTACGCGTCCCGGTCCGTCAGCGTGGACGGACAGGAACTGAACCTGACCCGTACGGAGTTTGAACTGCTTTATGCCCTGCTCGAGGCGGGCAGGACTGTCCGGACCAAATCGGACCTGGTGCGCCGGCTGCGGGACGAGGATTACGACGTCGGAAGCTACATCAGCGAGGCTGACGAACGGTCCGTGGAAGTCCACATGGGGAACCTGCGCAAGAAACTTGGTGATTCACCGCAGCAGCCGCGCTGGCTGCAGACAGTCCGCGGGGTGGGCTACCGGCTGGCGCCCGCGGAACGCTGAAGTTCCAGTCTGTTCAGTGTCTGGCGGCAGCACAGGCTGATGGGCCGGAGGTAGTCGGCGGCCAGTCGCGGCAGGGCCACGGAGGGTTCCTCCCGCGGGGTGTCCTCGCGGATGGAGCGTTCAAGGTCATGGGCCAGTCCCGCCAATTGTTCAGCCCCCACCATCTGGCTGGATGTCTTGAGGCTGAGGACAGCGTCCACCGCGCCAGGGAGGTCGCCGGTGGTGAGGGCAAGGCGAAGCCGGCCAATGCGGACGGGCAGGCAGTCGATGAAGTTGCCCACAAAAACCGTGCAGTAACCTTCGTCCTCGGCCAGTTCGATGCGAAGCCGATCAAGGACGGAACGGTCCACCAAGGGCCGCCCAGCATCATCGGAGGGAGCCATTTCAGTCCTTTCCGCTGGGACCCGCCACCGGGGAATCCCGGGGTGGAGGTGTGGGTCGTCGTCCATCTTCAGAGTAGGTCTCTTCCTTTGTCCTGCAGCGGGCTGGGGGCCAATATTGGGGGTTTTTTGGGGAGACTGCGGGTTTTGCCGTAGCTGCCATCTTTGCCGGTGCCGATCAAGCCGGGCGCGGGCAAACGCTCAAGGTTGGCTCAAGTTCAGGCGGGTGCGGAGTGGGCACCAAGAAACTGCACCAGCTGGGCTTCGAGGGCCGATCCGTCTTTCAGTTCGCATTCCCAGACGGTGAGTACTTCCCAGCCGGCAGCTTCCAGTTGGAGGCGTTGCCGGGCGTCGCGGTCGCGGGTGCGCGAGCGCTTGGTCTCCCAGAACGAGGCGTTGGCTTTGGGGGCGTGCAGGCCCACGCGGCAGTCGTGAAAGTGCCAGAAGCAGCCGTTGACGAAGATGACTTTGCGCCGCCCTGCGAAGACCAGGTCGGGGTTTCCGGGCAGGCGGACTTTGCCGGACTTGCCGTGCAGGCGGTAGCGGTAACCCTTGGCATGCAGAAGGCGGCGCACCAGCAGTTCCGGCTTGGTGTCCTTGCCCCGGATGCGGGACATGTTCCAGCTGCGCTGCTCCGGAGTCAGCCTGTCCGCCATGGTTCCGATCCAGGAGCTCCTAGATTTCCCGTTCCGGCTGTTCGCCCAGCTCGAAATGGCGCCCGCTGATTGAGGTGGGGACAATCTCCACGTAGAAATCCTTCAGTGTGGGCACCCAGGTTTTCAGGCCCAGTTGCTCGACGGCAGCCAGTTCGGCCTCGTTGCTCAGCACCCGGGCAGTGCCCCTGAGTACTACCGACCAGGCTTCATCGGAGAAGATGCCGTCTGTTTCCAGCAGCACGCTGGAGTTGATGGTGAGCTGCGCAAGCTTATTGCCCGGCGCGGTCCGGAGGTAGATCTTCCGGTTTGAGGCGAGGTAGTTGACGGGGAAGATATCCGGTTCGCCGGCGACTGAGACAACCAGGCGGCCGTGCTTGGTTGCTTCCAGAAGTTTCCAGGACTGCTCGTCATCGAGTTCAAGTACGGGGTTGCCATCAGAGTGGGTAAACATCATAACGACCATTCTTCTACGATCGGTAGAAGAATTCTAGGGTTGGTTGGGGGAATTCTGGTCTCGCGCTGGTGATGGCGCCCCCGGGGCTGGCCTTTGACGGCCTTGACTTCTTATTGGCGCCCGGCGGTGGTAGAACCGTTGTCGGGTGGCTGTGGATAACTTTGATCGCTCTGGTGTGACCTGGGCTACCCTTAAGTCACTGTTCGGAGCGAGGCGTCTTGAAACTATCGGGGGATTAGCTGCCCATGACATCGCACAACTTCTTCACTGGCTGGCGTTTGCCTGCGGCCTTCGTCGCTGCTGTTGCGGCGGCTGCTTTGACACTCTCAGGCTGCAATGCCGGCGACCCCGGCGGCACCGGCACGCAGTCACCGTCCGCCACTCCGACGTCAACGGCCACGCCGACTCCGACGCCGACGGCGACACCTGCCTACGTGCCGGCGTCGGCCAGTGGGCGGGCGCAGAACGTGCCGGTGCCGGTGCTGCCGGAGGTCGCCAAGACTGAGACGAAGGAAGGTGCCATCGCATTTGCCCGTTACTGGTTCCAGGTCCTTAGCTATTCATACGAAACCGGGGAACTATCGCTTTTTAGGAACTTGACCCCTCAAACCTGCGGCCCATGTCAAAAGTCCGCGGAAGTGATTGGCAACTGGCATTCCGAAGGCAGGTGGTTGGTCGGAGGCCAGATCAGTACGCCGGTCATCGATTCTACGTTCACCAAAGATGCGGCGGGGAAATACAAGGTCTCTGCCCAAGTTCATCAAGTTCCGCTCTCGTACGTTCGGGCCGACGGAACCGTTGCACGTACAGACCCGCAGGATGCGGACCAAGGTAACTTGCTCATCATTTCGTTTGGCTCCGACTCGTGGCAGCTGGATGAAGTGGGAAGCATCGTTGGCTAGCAAGTGGCGACATGGGGAATGCCCGGATTTCGAGCCCTTCTGCTTGCCGTCGGGCTACTTCTGCCACTCGTTGTCCCGCCAGTTGAGGATGTTGAAAGCCCGGATCCAGACTTCGGTGGTGCCTGGAGGCCTGACGCGCTGGGAGTGGGAGGATATGTTTGGGACGCCGCTGCTAACGACTTCATTCGACAACCGCCGGGGGTAGCGATCACGGATCCCAACACCTATAAATACGAATTGCAGTGCCACCTCGGCGGCGGCGACTTCGACACCGAATGCCTGAGCTATCAGATACAGTGTGCGGACCGACCGGACGGGCAAGTAGGCATCCCGGTCGTTTGGTATTCGATGCCGAGAGGCGTTCCCGGTGCCGTGTGGGCCATCCATTCAGGCCCCACGTGCCTGTACGATGCACAACCCGAAGACCTCCTGCCGCGAATAGCCGCCGAGATCCAGCGCCGGTTTGAGAGCTTGCCGATCAATGCTGGTACCGTCGTCGCGCAGCCCAGTCCGCATACACTCCGCGGCGCGGAGACGAACTTCTATGCCGACGCGTCGGAACAGCAGTTTGATGTGACGATGTTCGGGCAGCGGGTCCATGTGGTGGCTACGCCGGTCCAGTACACGTGGAACTACGGAGACGGCACGGTATTTGGTCCGCAGCCTTCCATGGGCGGTCCGCTGCCACAGGACCGCTGGGGCGAAAAGACACGGACCAGCCACATCTACGCGGCAACGGGCGATTACCAGGTGGTCCTCACCACGTCCTTCCAGGGAACCTACTCCGTGAATGACGGCCCGCCACTGCCCATTCCCGGGCAGGGCCAGTTCAGTGCTCCGCCCCAGGGCATCAGCGTGTGGCGGTCCATCACCAGAAACTACGCCGACGACTGCAACCAGAACCCGCAGGGCCAGGGCTGCCCGGGGGTTGCCGCGGGACCCTAGACAAAAGAAGCTGCCAGTGTGACGGCGCTCTCACCCGGAATAGATGCACGCACCAGCCGGTTGGGCACAACAGAACCATTTCCCTTCGAAAGGAACTGTCTGTGCTGTTTTCCCCCTTGACTCTTGGTGAGCTTGAACTGTCCAACCGCCTGGTGATGGCGCCCCTCACGCGGCTTCGCGCGGGCCAGGAAGGTGTTCCCGGCCCCTTGCTGGTGGAGCACTACCGGCAGCGTGCATCGCTGGGCCTCATCGTCAGTGAAGGAACGTATCCGAGCCCGGCCGGACGCTCCTACATGGGCCAGCCCGGACTTGTGACCGAAGAGCAGATCGCCGGCTGGAAGAAGGTCACCGACGCCGTCCACGCCGAGGGCGGCAGGATGTTCGCCCAGGTCATGCATGGCGGACGGGTGTCCCACCCGGACATCACGGGCGGCCACGAAATTGTGGCACCGAGCGCCGTGGCCATTGATGGCGAAGTCCGCACCCCGGCCGGAAAGAAGCCCTACCCGGTGCCCCATGCGCTGACCAGTGACGAACTGCCGGTTGTGATGCAGGAAATCGTCACCGCATCCCGCAACGCCATTGACGCCGGATTCGATGGCGTGGAGCTGCACTCCGCCAACGGCTACCTCCTGAACGAATTCCTCGCCCCGAACTCCAACATCCGCACGGACAGCTACGGTGGTTCCCCGGAAAACCGGGCCCGGTTCGTGATTGAAACGGTCAACGCGGTGGTCGCCGCCGTGGGTGCACCCCGTGTGGGCATCCGCATCTCCCCGGAACACAACGTGCAGGGCATCGCGGAATCAGACCCCGCCGACGTCCGCGCCACCTACCAGGTGCTGGTGGACAGCATTGCCCCGCTCAACCTCGCATACCTGAGCGTCCTCCACCACGATCCGACCAGCGGCTTGGTGCAGGACCTCCGGGCGCGCTTCAATGGCACGTTCCTGGTAAACACCGGCTTCGGCACCGTGACCACCAGGGACGAAGCGGCCGGGCTGGTGGCCGATGGCCACGCTGATGCCGTGGTGGTGGGCCGTCCTGCCATCGCCAACCCGGACCTGGCGCGACGCTGGAAGGAAAACCTTCCCCTGAACGAACCGGACCCGTCCACGTTCTACGCGGACAGCTCGGTGGGCTACACGGACTACCCGGTCCACTCGGCCTGACTGGCGGTCCGGGGTCCAACCCTGAATTAACGACGACGGCGGCACCCGGTCTGGGTGCCGCCGTCGTTGGCTGCGCGGGGTGCTGTCCCGGCAGCTTGAGCCGTGAGCCATCCGACGGCTGTGGGCTCTTTTGTTGGAAAATGGCCCGCCCGGGCTCTGTAGATCCGAGCGGTACCGCCAGAATACTCCAGCGAATGGATTATTGCTAGGGGCTTACAGGAATGCTTCCCTGCCGGTTCCTTCGCGCATCACGAGCCTGTCGTCCTGGATGGAAACGAGCAGGCTCCTGGGCTTGCCGCTGACCTTGGTGATGGCCTTCAGGCCGCGGTTGGTCACCTCCACGCCCACCTGGGCGCCCTTGGCAGGCAGTTCAATGGATGTTTCGAAGGCTTCCCCCAGGAGCGGGTTCGTGGAGACGCCAACATCCCGGCGGACCTCCTTGCCGTTGACCATGACGGTGATGTTGGCATCGTCGAATCCATCCTGAAAGACGATGAGCAGTTCCCGCATGGTGGCCTCTTCCTCGAAAGCGATTGCCTGTGACTGCATATCCACTACAGCACTTCGCGGCCCGGAGCGGAATACCCGGCCTGTCCGGACGCCGTCGCTGGAGGCGGGTGACGGGGTAAGGCAAAATGTTCAGGTGACTGAACTCCCGCACGCCCTGTCTGCCCCAGCATCCGCCGCCACCCCGGACAGCGCCATCCACGCCCAGATCGCCGCTGAGCTGGGCGTGAAAACCTGGCAGGTGAAAGCCGCGGTGGAACTGCTCGACGGCGGTTCCACCGTCCCGTTCATCGCCCGGTATCGCAAGGAAGCCACCGGGACGCTGGATGACACCCAGCTTCGCGAGCTCGACGAGCGGCTGCGCTACCTTCGGGAACTGGAGGACCGCCGTCGTACTGTCCTGGACGCCCTCGCCTCGCAGGGACAGCTCACAGGTGAGCTGCAGAAGGCGGTCCTCGCCGCAGACACCAAGTCCCGGCTTGAGGACATCTACCTGCCGTTCAAGTCCAAGCGGCGCACCAAAGCGCAGATCGCCCGCGAGGCCGGCCTGGAGCCCCTCGCGGACTCGCTGCTCAAGCGGCCCGAGCTGGACCCCGAACGCGAAGCGGCCAAGTACCGCAACGCGGAGCACTCCATCGATGACGCCGCGGCGGCACTCGCCGGCGCGCGTTCCATTCTCGTGGAACGCGCGGCCCAGGATCCGGAGCTCGCCGCCACCCTGCGAGAGCGGCTCTGGACCCAGGGGCGGATGGTGTCGCGCGTCAGGAAGGGCAAGGAAGCCGAAGGCCAGAAGTTCGCCGACTACTTTGAGTTTGCGCAGGCACCGTCCGGGATGCCCTCGCACCGCGTCCTCGCCCTGCTGCGCGGCGAGAAGGACGGCGTCCTTGAATTGGACCTCACCGAAGCGGATCCAGCGGACGACGACGCCCTGGCCGCCGCGCGCTCGCGGTACGAAAGTGCGGTGGCCAGGTGCCTCGGGGTTGCCGACCGTGGCCGTCCCGCCGATGCCTGGCTCATGCAGACCGCGCAGCTTGCCTGGCGCTCGCGGGTGCTTGCGCGGCTGACCGCTGACCTTCGCGGCCGCATGTTCACCGCCGCCGAGGATGAGGCGGTGCGGGTGTTCGCCGCGAACCTGCGCGATGTCCTGCTGGCCGCACCTGCCGGCAACCGGGCCACCCTGGGCCTGGACCCGGGACTGAGGACCGGCGTGAAGGTGGCTGTTGTGGACGGCACCGGCAAGGTGGTGGCCACCGACACGGTATACCCGCACGCGCCGGCCCGGAAATGGGACGAAGCGCTGGCCACCCTGGCGGGTCTCGCGCGCAAACATCACGTGGAACTGGTGGCCATCGGCAACGGCACGGCGTCGCGGGAGACGGACAAGCTGGCCGCAGAGCTGATTAAGCTGCTGCCCGCGACGGAGAAAAAGCCGCAGAAACTGGTGGTGTCCGAGGCCGGAGCGTCGGTGTACTCGGCGTCGGCGCTGGCGGCAGCCGAACTGCCCGGCATGGATGTCTCCCTGCGCGGCGCGGTATCCATCGCCCGCCGGTTGCAGGACCCGCTGGCCGAGCTGGTGAAAATTGATCCCAAATCCATCGGCGTGGGGCAGTACCAGCACGACGTCACGGCATCGAAACTGGACCGCAGCCTGGACGCGGTAGTGGAAGACTGCGTGAACGCCGTGGGCGTCGATGTGAACACGGCGTCACCGGCGCTGCTGAGCCGCGTGGCCGGCGTGGGACCCCTGCTGAGCGAAAACATAGTGGCCTACCGGAACGAGCACGGACCGTTCGCCAAGCGCAGTGAGCTGAAGAAGGTCCCACGGCTGGGGGCCAAGGCGTTCGAGCAGTGTGCAGGCTTCCTGCGGATTACCGGCGGAGCGGAGCCGCTGGACGCCTCCAGCGTGCACCCGGAAGCGTATGCCGTGGCACGCAGGATCCTGCTGGCGGCCGGTTCGGCTCCGGCTTCATCCCTGGATCCGCGGGAGTTTGTGGACGGGACGTTCGGCCTGCCCACCGTCCAGGACATCCTCGCCGAGTTGGACAAGCCCGGCCGTGACCCGCGGCCTGCCTTTGCTGCCGCGACGTTCTCCGAAGGCATTGAGAAGATCTCCGACCTCAAACCCGGCATGGTGCTGGAAGGAACTGTGACCAACGTGGCTGCCTTCGGCGCGTTTGTGGACGTGGGAGTGCACCAGGACGGCCTGGTGCACGTGTCCGCGCTTGCCAACCGGTTCGTCGCGGACCCCCGCGAAGTGGTCAAGTCGGGGCAGGTTGTTCGCGTCAAAGTCCTGGAGGCGGACCCCGAACGGAAGCGGATTTCGCTGACGTTAAGGCTCGACGACGAGCCGTCGGCTTCCGGTGGGCGGGTGCAGTCCGGACGCGGCCCGGCCCGGCAGCCCGATGCGCAGGGAAACCGCGGTGCCGGCAACCGGAATTCACCTGGCGGAAAGACTGAGGCCAGGTCATCGGCTGGCCGGCTTCCCGCATCAAAGCCGGCGCCGGCCAATACCGCCATGGCTGAGGCGCTTCGGAAGGCCGGGCTCGGAAAATAATCCCGCACGCTTGCGCGGGAGTCGCCAAAGAACGCTCAGGGGTGCCGGACTCCAGTGCCCGCCAGGACCTCGCGGTAGCCTTCCCGGAACGTCGGATAGGCCAACTCGAGCCCGGAACGCCGGAGCAGCGCATTGCTGCAGCGCTTGTTGCCGCCGCGGGCCTCGCCGGCCGGGCCAACAGGAGGCGCGGGGTACCCCATCTCGGCTGCCAGGAACCGGAGCACATCGCCCAGTTCGGCGGGAGAGTCGTCCACCCCGATGTAAACCGACGCAGGGTCAATGGCAACGGTAGCCAGGTGGACGATCGCGGCAGCCGCATCGTCGCGGTGGATGCGGTTGGTGAACCGGGACTCATCGGGAATCACGGCGGACCCGGTGCGCACCTGGTCGATCAGCCGTGTCCGGCCCGGGCCGTAGATTCCGCCCAGCCGCAGCACCACAGGAGCGGACCCGGTGCCGCGCAGCCGCGACAGCAGCAGCTCTTCCGCCTCGCGGAGGATGCGGCCCGAGAACCCGCCCGGCACCGCCGTCGTCCGCTCATCAACCCAGCCACCGCCGGCGTCCCCGTACACGGCGGTGGAGGACACAAAAAGCACCCGCTGAGGCGTCACGCCGTCGCGCGCCAGGGCGTCCAGTACGTGCGCCAGCCCGTCCACGTAGGCGGCCCGGTAAGCCGCTTCGGTGGGGGAGCTGGCGGCAACGGCCACGACGACGGCGGTGGTGTCCGCCGGGACCACAGGCAGGGAGGCGGAGCTCAGGTCAGCCGCCACCCCTTCGATCGCTGCCGGGAGTTTCCCGGGGGAGCGGCGCCAGCCCACCACCCGGTGCCCGGCCGCGGCGAAGCGCAGGCCGGCTTCGGTGCCCAGGTCGCCGCAACCGGCCAGGAGAATCGTCACGGGGTCAGGAAGCCAGAACCGACGGGGCCGGAACCGGGAAGAACACGCGGGGATCCTGGAGCAGTGCCGGGTAGTCGAACGCTGCCCGGTCGATCACGTCGGTGACGCTGAAGTTGCGGCCGAAGCGGCCGTCGTCGAGCGTGATGGGGCGGCCCAGGACCTGGCCTACGGCGAACTTCCGGCCCTCCTCGAACGACACGGCCACGGTGGTCTTGCCGGGGAGCGTGGCGAACGCTTCCTCCTGGGCCTGGCGCTTGCGCGTGGGCTTCTTGACGAGCTTCGGGGGCAGCTTCCGCGGCTGCTTGGAAGGCCGGCGCGATCCGTCGTCGATGTACACAGGGGAGTAGCCGTCCGGGTCCGTCCCAGCCGTGGTGGCGCTGGCGCGCCGGACCGGCGGCAGGGCCACGGTCCTAAGGGTCTGCGGGTCAACGTCCGGGTACGGGTCGCGGAGGATCCACAGGAAGTCGTCCTCGGGGTCGGCCGGAAGGAATTCGTGCTTGGGTTCAGGCCAGATGTAGTCCACATCGAGGTCGGCGTCGGTGAACACCGTCTTGTAGAACTTGGGCTCCTTGTGCACCAGCTTGGCGCGGTGGCTCAGGTGGAAGTTGGGATCTCCGAGCCATGGCGGCATGGGGATTTTGGCGGCGTAGTCCGGGTGGGCGGCCTGGGGCGCGAACTCAGTGATGTTGGCGCGGGTGTTGTCGGGATGGCCGCGGGCGGTCCACTCATCCACCATCGCCAGGCCGTACAGGGTCAGGGCGGGCACATGGCCCATCCACATGCGGACGGCGGGGTGGGTCTGCCAGCCGTACTCGGGAATCACCAAGGCCCGGAGGGTCTGCAGCGCCTCGACACGCTGCTTGCCAAGCCTGGCGGTGTCCAGTGCGGCGGCACTCTGCCGGAAATCGGGGTACGGAAGGAAGGTTTGCATCCCTTCAGTCTGACGGCACACGGCGGATGTTCCAATTGCAGTGCCCGCCGCCACACGGGGAGCACACGCAGCACGAACCAAGGTGTTCACATAGTGGACCGATGCATACAGGGATTGCCGTTACCCACTAAGATCTCCGAAACGCCCCACCGTCCCGGAAGTCCCCCATGACAATTTCTCTTGAATCGACCCCCGGTCCATCGCAGCACGTCAAGCCCAAATTCGGGCAGATGCTGGGCCCGGAGGCCAAGGGCATCCTGGTCCTTGATGAATTTACGATTGATCCGGCCGAAGCACGTAAGGAACAACACGGTTTCCGTGCCGCCATGGCATCGGTCGCTCTGACCCTGCGCCGGATCGTGGCGCTGCGTGTGGTGATTGCCCTCGTGGCCATCGGCAACATGCCCCTGTTCCTGCTGAACAGCGGCTGGTGGATCTACGCCGTTTCCCTGGCGCTCGTGGTGGCTGTCCACCTCGCAGTTTCCTGGCTCAACAAGCACGAACCGAAGGTGCGCCAGCGCCAGATGCTGCAGCTCCACCTGCACCGGGAACGGAGCGCCAACTACCGCAAGGTCCGCGACGCCGTGAAGTACATGATTGACGCCCCCGGCCGCATGAACGAGCACCTCTACCTTGAACTGCTCGCCGCCAAGCGTGTGGCGCTGAACGTTGCCCACGGCACGGTGGCGCTGCTGGACACCACTGACGCCCACGCCTGGAAAGTGCGCATCGTCCGGGAAATCCCGGCCGCCGCATAACTCCCCGGCCAGCCGCTGGGATTACCCACAGGCTGAACAAACAGGCAAAGAACGACGCCGGACCTCCCCTTGAGCGGGGAGTTCCGGCGTCGTTCTTTCATGCGTCAGCCCTTCCCCGGGGTGAAAAGGGGGAACGAAGAAGCCCCCGGGGACAGCTGAACGCTTACGCGGGAAGTTGGAGGACCTGGCCCGCGAACACGAGGTTCGGGTCGGCGATGGTGTCAAGGTTGGCGTCTGCCAGTTTCTCCCAGCCGCCTTCAATACCGAGCTTGTCCGCCACGGTGCTCAGGGTGTCGCCCGGCTCCAGCGTGTAGGTTTCACCGCTCAGCGCCGGCGGAGCGGCGTGCTGCGGGGCCTCTACCTCACCGGTGGGGCCCTGCACGTCGCCATAGGTAACAGGTGCAGGCGCCTGGGTGACCGGCGCCTGCGTCACAGGCACACTCTGCGGTGCAGCGGCCGTGGCCCCGCCCCCGCCGCTCAGGCCAAGCTGGGCCGCACATGCGGGCCAGGCACCCCAGCCCTGCGCGGCCTGGACCTGCTCGGCCACCGCAATCTGCTGCTCGCGGGTGGCGTCCGCGGCGGACCCGGTGCCGCCGTAGGCAGCCCAAGTGCCGGCACTGAACTGCAGGCCGCCGGAGTAGCCGTTGCCGGTATTGGTCGCCCAGTTTCCGCCGCTCTCACACTGGGCCAGTGCGTCCCAGGTGGCGCCGTCGGTGGCGGCGTTCGCCCCGGTGGCGGAGAGGGCAAGGCCGGCGGCCGAGATGGCGGCTACGGTTGCTCCACGGCGTGCTGCAGTACGGATAGTGGTGTTTTTCATGGGTGATGCTCCTGAAGGCCACCTGCGCTCGGTCCGTCCCCGGAGGTTATCGCGCCACTGCCCGCCCCTGACGAATTGAGGTCACTTTTCGGTGGCTGCCGGCCGGGCAGTTCTGGTGGAGGCAGCACCGGGCATTCATTCGCCCGCCTTGCGGGCTTGCTTTTCACGCTAGGACATCGCGGCGCCGTTATCAAACCGAAATTCAGCCGGCCCGGGTGCCCGCGGCCGATGTGCCCATCCGGCCAGGGGACTATCCTGACCGGATGGATATTATTGCGGACGGCACTGCCGCGCCTGAAACCGACATTGCCAACCCACAGCTGGAGACGGAAGCCGCGCGGATCCTTCCCCTGGCCGAACTGCATCTGCATATTGAAGGTACGCTGCAGCCCGAGCTGATCTTTGAGCTGGCCGAACGTCACGGGATCAAGCTTCCGTACTCCGGGCTCGAGGAACTGCGGTCGCTGTACGAGTTCACCGACCTGCAGTCTTTCCTGGACCTGTACTACGCCAACATGGCGGTGCTGCAGACCGAGCAGGACTTCGCTGACATGACCCGCGCCTACCTGGCCCGGGCGGCCGCCGCCGGGGTCAGGCATGCCGAGATCATGATGGACCCGCAGGCCCACATCTCCCGCGGTGTCAGCCTGGAAACCTGCGTCAACGGCGTGGCCTCGGCGCTGGCAACATCCGAGGAAGAGTTTGGCATCTCCACGCTGCTGATCGCCGCGTTCCTGCGCGACCTGTCCGAGGAGTCGGCACTGGAGGTCCTGGACGGGCTGCTGGCCATGAAGGCACCCATCGCGGCCATTGGCCTGGATTCAGCCGAGGTGGGCAACCCGCCGGCCAAGTTTGAGCGGCTGTTCGCCAAGGCCCGCGAAGCGGGCCTCCGCCTCACCGCCCACGCGGGCGAGGAGGGGCCGGCGTCGTACATCATTGAAGCCCTGGACGTGCTGGGAGTGGAACGGATTGACCACGGCATCCGCTGCATGGAGGACGCGGACCTGGTGGAGCGGCTCGTTGACGAGCGGATTCCGCTGACGGTCTGCCCGCTGTCCAACGTCCGGCTCCGGGCGGTGGATACGATGGCGGACCACCCGTTGCCTGCCATGCTCGCCGCCGGGCTCAACGTTTCGGTGAATTCTGACGATCCTGCGTACTTCGGCGGCTACGTGGATGACAACTTCGCACAGCTCCAGGCGGTCTTCGAGTTGTCCGAGTTCGACAGGTCCCGGCTTGCGGCAAACTCCATCCACTCGTCGTTCGCGTCCGAGGAGCGGAAGGCCGAGCTGCTGGACGAGTTGAACAGAGGCTAGCTCGCGCCCGGGGCCCTCGCTACACTGGGCTCAGCGCCTCGGGCACGCGACTGGCGGTGCCCCCGAAAAGCGCCCCAGGGTTGAGTAAACAGCCCGCCAGACGAGACTCTTGCCTCAGTTCCGGTGTAATCGGCGTCATAGTCGGTCACGACACGCAGAGTTAACCATTTCAAGTCGTGCGATTTAATACGGTGTTGGCAAGATGCCTAGTGACAGATCGCTTTACTAAGGGGAATCATGGCCAAGTCCACCGCAGAAAACACCTATCTTCGACTCAAAACCGTGCTGGATGTCCTGACGGAAGGCACCTGGACCGGTGAGGCCCGCAACGCCGGTGAGGTCCTGGCGGAAGCCACGGCCCGCGTGCCGTTCAGCGATCACGAGGCGACCCTGCTCAGCGGCGGCATTCCCCGCGGCCACAAGACCCTCACCTCCGCCACGGCCAAGCTGGTGAAGGCCGGCTGGCTGGTTAAGGGCCGATCCGGCTGGACCATCACCGAGGACGGCATGCGCGCCACCGTCGCCTTCGCTGACGCGGATTCCTTTGCGGGAGCGCTCGACGCCGGGACTCCCGTCCCAGCCGGTACTCCCGTTCCCGCTGCTCCCGCAGTGAAGAAGGCTCCCGCTAAGGTGGCTGCGGCCAGCAAGGCCACAGGCACCAAAACTGCTGCCGCTGCGTCCGCGGAGGCCCCCGCGAAAAAGGCACCTGCCAAGAAGGCGCCGGCGAAGAAGGCTGCCGAGGCTGTGGGCAAGGCCGCCAAACTGATCGAGGATGCGGTGGAGCCGGTGGTGAAGGCCGTCCGTTCACGCAAGGCTGCCGCTTCAAAGGCAAAGGCAGCCGCCGTTGCGGCGGAGCCGCTGGAAGGGCCGGACGAGGAGACCTTCCCGCAGCCCGAAGCCGTAGCCGTAGCCGGCGACTTCAACACGTTCCTGGGTGCCCCGGAGAACTGGGCCCCGCAGTATGATGAGTCGCAGATGGACTTCGACTTCGGCTCCCAGCTGTGGACCAAGAGCAGCGAACTGCCGGCCGGCTTCTACACCTTCAAGATCGCCCTGAACCGTTCGTGGAGCGAGAACTACGGCGCGTTCGGAACCTTCGACGGCCCCAACCACGAACTGCACCACAACGGCGGCACGGTCACCATCCGCTACAACCACCGGACGCGGGACATCACCATCAACTGACGTGCGCACTCTCTGGACAAAGCCTCCAGAGTAAAGCAATGTGGGAACCGGCTGCACTGGCCGGTTCCCATGTTGTTTTCCACACAAAGGAGATACCCAAGTGACCCTTCCCTCAGGCCTGACATCAGGCGTTTGGCTCCTGGACATGTCCCACAGCGAAATTGGCTTTACGGTCCGGCACGCAGGCATCAGCAAGGTCCGCGGCCGCTTCACTGACGCCACGGCAGAGGCCCGGGTTGGCGATTCCCTGGCTGACGCCTCCCTGCACGCCACGGTCAAAACGGCCAGCTTCGAATCAGGCGACGCCAACCGCGACGGACATGTGAAAGGACCGGACTTCTTCGACGTGGAACAGTTCCCGGAAATGACCTTCCGCGCCACGTCCGTGGAGGGCGACGGTGAGGACTATACGCTCACCGGAGACCTCACCATCCGCGGCGTCACCAGGCCGGTGGAGCTGGAAGTCGAATTCACCGGCGTGGCAGTGGACCCGTTCGGCGCCACCCGCGCCGGCTTCTCCGCGGAGTGCGAGATCAGCCGCAAGGAATTCGGCCTGACCTGGAACGCTGCCCTGGAAGCCGGCGGCCTGCTGGTCAGTGACAAGGTCAAGATCAACGTCGAAGCTGCGCTGGTCAAGCAGGCCTGAGTGCCATGACCTCTGGAAGCCCGCAACGGGGCGATGTCCGGCTCTCTGCCCGCGTGTTCGGCGTGGTGCAGGGGGTCGGATTCCGTTTCTGGACCATGGGCAAGGCAGACGAACTCTCGCTCAGGGGCGTGGTGAAAAACCTCGACGACGGTTCGGTGTCCATTGTGGCCGAGGGCCCCGAGGAGCGGGTGCAGGAGCTCCTGGACTGGCTGAGGTCAGCCAACGCGCCCGGCCGCGTGGAACGCGTGGAAGAGTCCTTCTCCCCGGCCGAGGGTTCCTACCGGGATTTCAGGGCGCGCTGACGCGCTCCCGCGGCCCTGGCGGGTAGGCATGCCGCCGTCCGGTAAGGATCAGGACGAATGCGACGACGGCGGGTACGGCGGCCGCTACGGGGATCAGCGCAGGTCCGGCCAGGGTCAGGGCGGCGGCGCCGAACATCGCTCCGACCGTGATGCCTACCTGGATGGTCAGGACCGTCAGGCCGTTCGCGGCGTCCCGGAACTCTCCGCCCGCGCGGAGGATGGCTGACTGGTTGTAGATCCCCACGGCGCCGATGCCGGTGCCCCACACAAACATCAGGAGCAGGGCTGCCGGGAGGGCAAGGTCGCCGCCGGCCAGGTTTCCGATGGCCAGGCCAGGCAGTACCGTTCCCACCAGCGGGAGCAGCAACAGCGAGACCACCACGCCGCCCACGGTGAGGAGGTGCCAGCGCCGGGGCCTGGAATCCACTGTGATCCCGGCGATCCAGATGCCCACCAGGCCGGCAACACCGAGGACGCTGATGGACAGCGGAATGGTGAAATCGGGGAGCCGGACCTCGCGCAGGAACGGGGCGATGTACGTGAACAGGGCAAAGTGCGCCATCAGCATCAGTGGCCAGCCCACGGCGACGGTCTTGACGCCGGGCTGGCCAATTGCTTTCCGGAGCGACGGGTGCGGGGCATCGGGGATGCGGCGCACCGGGGGAAGCTGCCACACAGCAAGCAACGCGAGCACCACGCCGGAAGCTGCCAGGACCAGGAACGCCGCCCGCCAGCCGAGGACGTTGCCGAGGGCCGTGCCCACGGGAGCGCCGATGGCTAGTCCCAGGCTGTTGCCGCTGAAGACGATGGCCAGGGCCTTGCCCACCTTGTGGGCGGGAACAATCCGGGCCACGAACGGCGCCATGGCGGACCACAGCAGGCCGTGGGCGATGCCGCCCACCACCCGTGACCCCATGGCGGCGCCAAAGTCGGAAACGATCGCCACCAGCGCGTTGCTGGCGGCGAACGTGAGGATCAGGCCGATGAGCAGGAAGTGCCTGGGGATCCGGGCCAGCGCCATGGAAAGCGGGATCACGGTCACCACAATGATGGCCGCATAGCCCGCCGTCAGGTAGCCGGCCGTCGCTTCCGAGACTTTGAAGTCCGCGCTGATTTGCGGCAGCAGGCCGGACGGGAGAAGTTCGGTGGTGATGGCCGTGAAGCCGATGGCAGCGAGGACGATCAGTGCGCCGACAGGCAGCTTGTTGGTCTGGGATGTCACCTCCTGAACTTACCCTGTTGATGGCCACCTGAGCGTTGACGGCTACCCGGGCTGAGACCGATGAAGGCGCCAAGCTCCTCGAGTACCGCAGGTTTGGACGGCATGTAGTTGGTGAGTTCGGGTGAACGCACTATCACCGCACGCCATTGCCCCCGCGACACAGCCACGTTGATCCGGTTCCGGTTGAGCAGGAACTCTGCACCGCGCGGCGCCTCGGCCACTGCGGAACAGGCCATGGAGACCACCACCACCGGCGCCTCCTGGCCCTGGAACTTGTCCACGGTACCCACGCGGACGCCGGCCAGGCCTGCCAGCTGCAGGGACTGCCTGATCAGCTGGACCTGGGCGTTGTACGCTGCCACCACCAGGACGTCCTCCGGAGTCAGCGCCCGCGCGGGTTTGTCACCACCGGGAAGCCACTTCAGCCCGATGTGCCGCTGCGCCTGCCTGACCACTTCGGCGGCTTCCTCCGGGGAGGACGTGGTGTTCCCGCTGTGGGCAACGAAGACTGTTTCGACGCCGGGCGGCAGCTCCGCCAGGCTCCGGCCCGACGCAGCCGGGGCTGAGTCGAGCTTGCCGTCATAGCTCAGGACAGACACGGCACGGCAGAGGTGGGGGTGCATGCGCCAGCTGTCGGCCAGGAAGTAGCCGAGGTTCTCCGGCAGCGTGGCATGGCCGGCCGCAAGCCAGCCCAAGGCCGATTCATCCACCGGCTCGGGGTGTGAACCCTGGGTGACCTGCGGCAGCTGCTGCGGATCCCCCAGGAGCAGGAGCCGCCTGGCTGCGCGGGCAACGGCCAGGGTGTTGGCCAGCGAAAACTGCCCGGCTTCGTCAATGACCAGCAGGTCCAGCGAGCCTGCAGGGACTGACTTGCCGGTCATGGTCCAGGCGGTGCCGCCCACCAGCGCGCCGCCGGGGGAGCCCAGGAGTGCTGCGACGTCGTCGTCCTTCTTCCGGTGCCACGGCACGGCAGGGTCGCCCACCACCTTTTTGGCGACTCGGGCAGGGTCCACTCCGGCCGATTCGATGGCCGTGCGCAGCATGTTCTCCACCACGGCGTGCGATTGGCCCACCACGCCGATCTTCCAGCCCCGGGCCACGAGCCGGGCAATGACGTGGGAGCCCACGTAGGTTTTGCCCGTCCCGGGAGGCCCCTGAACGGCCAGGTAGGAGTGGTCGAGGTCCAGCAACGAGGCGGTGATGGCGGCGGCGTAGTCCGGCACGCCTGAGCCGCCGGCCTTAGTGCTGTTGGTTTCGACGGCGGCGGGTGCCGGCAGGCTCCGGAAACGCGGCGGCAGCTTGCGGAGGATGTCCACGCCGGGATGCTTGGGGAGTTCCGGTACGGCGGCGCCCACTCGCTGTGCCAGTTCGGCCAGGGCGGCGTCGATGCTGGCGGTGCGGACCGGCTGGTCCTCGGTGAGAGCCACGGGGATGTGCGGATACGCGGGGACCTTGCCCGTTTCCTTTTCCTCGATGGTGATGATGCTCTGCCCTGGAATCCGGGGGTGGTCCTCCACCGCCGTGACCAGGGTGCCAAAGGTGAAGCCGCGGCCGGTGACGTTCCCGGCGGAGTCCTCCAGCCCGTCAGGGACCGGCGAATCGTAAACCCGGCACCACGTGCTGCCGGGTTTGAAGTCGGAACCTTCGCTCATGGTGCCGGTCAGCCGCAGCGTACGGGTCTGCATACGGGCGGTGGGCTTGGCCAGTGCCCAGTTGGCCACCACCTCGGCGGTGTCCACGACGAAAACGTTGCGGTGCTCGGCCCACTGGTCGATCTCGGATTCGGTGCGGTCGAAGTGCTCCCACCAGAACTGCTTCCGTTCGCGCCGGTGGTACCCGGTGGCGGCTGCCACCATGGCGATGGCTCGTTCGTCGTTGGTCCACGGCCTCGTGTCCGGGACCGTGGCCAGGTACTCCTTGAGCTTGATTTCCCCGGGTGTGGGCTCGGGTTCCGGGATGCCAGGAACTGGAGGCTGCAGCGGAACCGGTGTGACGTCGTCGTGCGTTCCCGTTGACCCGGCGCCCGAACCCCCGGCGTGGGTGGCCGTGGAACTGAGAGCCCGCAGCCCCAGCAGCCAGTCGCGGAGGCGGAGGGTTGAGAGGCAGTCGTACTCGTTGTAGTCGGAGATGGAGGCGAGGATCCTGGCGGCTTCGGCGGAGTCGCCGCCGTCCCGGGCCGCGCAGTAGGCGGCATAAGCAACAACCGAGGCACCGGCGTCCTTCACGTCGCCCGAGCGAAGGTTGTCTCCCATGTACAGGGGCTCGAGCTTCTTGATGGAGTAGGACGGCTCGGAAATCCGGAGCGAATGCCGTGCCGTGGCGTAGAGATCCACCAACACCCCTTCACGGAGCCAGTTGTCCACGATGTCCTCGCCGGCCAGATGGCGGACCGAAAGGTTCCGCAGCGCCGATTTCTCGTACGCGGCGTAGTGGTAGACGTGCATGTCCGGGTACTGGGAACGGCGTTCCTCCACATAGGCCAGGAAGTCCAGGAAGGCCTGCCTTTCCCCGGACCGTGAGTGCGCCCAGAAGGGACGGAACACCGGTTTGCCTGCAGCAACCGCATCCAGGGCAACAGCCTGCCCGGCACGAGCGTCCTTGTCAGCGACAGATCCGGCAGATCCGGCAGGCGCCTCGATCACACCGAAAAGATACTCCAGGCCCCACTGGCTGGTTGCCGGATCCTGCCAGAGCGGATCGCCCTCGAAATCGAAGAAGATGTCTCCCGGGCTGGGCGCCGGGATGCTGGCCAGGGCGTTCTCCGGCAGGACCTTGAACGTGACAGTGTGGGTTTCGCCGTCCTTGGTGAACGTGCGGGTACCGTCCGGCACGTCACGGCCCAGCTGCATCCGGGCCTGGTCGCGGAGCCTGGCCAGAGAACCCGTTGCGTTACCCGGCGGAAGGTCAGCCAAGGTGTCGATGGTGGTGATGCCGGCGGCGATGAGCTTCTTGCGCCGGAGCATGCTCATGCCGCCCACCATCAGGAGGTCACGGTGGGCCTGGACCTGTTCGGCGCAATAGTTGCAGCGGCCGCAGCAGGTGATGCCGGCCTGTTGCCACTGCACCGCCGAGCCGCGTTCCCGGTGCGCAGCCGTCAGGTCCCGGAAACGGTCGCGGCGCTCGCGGAAGACGGGCAGCAGGTCGGGGAGGGAGTGGTGGCTGCGGACGTAATCCCCGTCCACCACGGCGCCCAGGACAAGGGTGACCCGGGGCGACGGCTCCACGCCCATCCGGATGAGCTGATCGCCGTAGGCAGCCAGCTGCAGCAGGGCGCCCACCTTGGCGTGCCGGGCGAGTTTGGTGTCCCACACCTCGTAGCGGCCCGGTTTCCCGGTTCCGGCGGCTTCGTTGACGATGAAGTCCGCATAGCCCAGGAACTCGCCGTCGAAGAAGGTCGCCTGGAAGACGACGTCAGCCCCGGCACTCAGGGCAAGCTCTGTTTCGGCCTGCTTGGCCTGCAGGCCTCCCCGGGTGGTGTCCCCACGGTCAAGGGAGTAGACGCCGGTGCCGCGGCCCGCATCCCAGGGGCCGTACTTGGCGATCAGCCCGGCCAGGACCTTTGCCTCGTGCCTGTCGCCGAGCTTCCCGGCACGGAGCTGCATCTCGTCGTCGGGAAACTGGGCCTTGGGGGAGATGCCGAGTTTCTCGTCCAGGACACGGAGCGTGCGGTACTCGCACTCGCTGGCAGCCACGAGGTCGCTGGCGGAAAAAACCAGGTCCGGCGGGACGCCGTTGCCGGCAGGATCGAGCAGGAACACGGGGCCTCCCCATCGGGTTACCTGGCCACAAGACGGTTCCCCTGGCCATGAGGTGAATCTACCAACAGGGACTGACAGCGTGGGTCATGCCAGGCCGCCCGGGGCGGCCCGACGGGCAGGGAGTGACCCCGCGCTGCTTTGCGTCCCGGGCCGCGGACTGATGCTGCGCCGCTGGTTAGTGCCGCGGGTTAGTCCTGGACTGCGCGGACCTGGGCCTTGTCGTGCTCCGTGTGGGCGCTGCGAATGAGGTCCATGAACTCTGTCTCGTTCCGGATGAGCCGCTTGTACTTCTCCGGCAGCTTGCGGATCTGGTCTTCCTCGCGGACCATGCGGGCGAAAATTTTGTCGCGCTCGGCCATGTCCGTTTCGTAGTTGAGGTCCAGGTACTCGGTGGCGTGCCGCTTGGCGCCGGATACCGCATTCTTGGCCTTGCCCTTGGGGCTGAAGATGGACGCCAGGACGGTGACCACCAGAACGCCCAGGATGACGGTCAGGGAAACCCCGGTGCTGACCTCCACCACACTGACGTGTTCGCCGTCGTTGATGAAGGGCAGCGTGTTCTCGTGCAGTGCGTGCAGGATCAGCTTCACGCCAATGAAGCCGAGGATGGCAGCAAGGCCGTAGGAGAGGAAAATGAGGCGGTCCAGCAGACCGTCGATGAGGAAGTACAGCTGCCGCAGGCCCATGAGGGAGAACGCAGTGGCCGTGAAAACAATGTAGACGTTCTGGGTGAGACCGAAGATGGCCGGGATGGAATCGAGGGCAAAGAGGATATCGGTGCCGCCGATGGCCACCATCACCAGGAGCATCGGCGTCAGGACGCGTTTGCCGTTTTCCGTGGTGAAGAGCTTGTCGCCGTCGTAGTGTTCCGACGCCGGCAGGAACTTCTTGGCGAGGCGCACCACGAGGCCTTCGGATTCTTCCTCATGGTCGCCGGGCTTGAGCAGGTTGCCGGCCGTGATCAGCAGGATGAGCCCGAAGATGTAGAACACCCAGGCGAAACTGTTGATCAGTGCTGCGCCCAGGAAGATAAAGGCGGTACGGGCGATCAGGGAGAAGACGATGCCGAACAGCAGTACTTTTTGCTGGTCCGCGCGGGGCACCCTGAAGCTTGCCATGATGATCAGGAAGACGAAGAGGTTGTCCACGGACAGCGCCTTCTCCGTGACATACCCGGCGAAGTACTCCGTGCCCATCGTCGTGCCGCCAAACATCAGCACGCCCAGGCCGAAGAGCAGCGCGATGCCCACGTAAATGGAGGACCAGATGGCCGCTTCCTTCAACGAGGGCGTGTGGGCTTTCCGGACATGGAAGAAGAAATCGAAGGCCAGCAGGCCCGCAATTCCCACGATGGTCAGGATCCAGACAAGGGAAGAAACTTCCACGGGGAGGGCCTTTCGTCGGAGTCTCCCTCCAGCGTACCTAAGGAGCTACAGCGATGGTGACCAGCCTGCGCGAGGCGGGGCCCGCCGTCGTCCGCTGTATGACATCACCCGATCCATGCACCTGCGGGGTCCTCTCCCTTGACTTAGCCACCCCCCTCAACAAGGGTGGAATGAGACCCTTCCGCGCTGCGAAACCGGTGTGTGACGGGAAGTCCGGAATCAAGGAGAGTGCAACGTGGCACGCAAGAACCCGCGCGTGGAAGAGGTCAACGAGGCCGGCATCGAAGTCACCGGCCACCCGAAAACGTGGGCTGCCGGCGTCCCGGGTGTCTACCACTCCATGGAACCGGCGCTGGCGCACATGGGGGTGGGCAGGGCCGCGAAGACGCTCCTGGCCTTGAACCAGAAGGACGGCTTCGACTGCATGAGCTGCGCGTGGCCCGATCCCGGCCACCGCAAGACTTTTGAGTTCTGCGAGAACGGCGCCAAGGCCGTCACCTGGGAAGCCACCCCGGTGGTCATCGGGCCGGAGTTCTGGGCCGGGCATCCCGTCAGCGAACTGCGGCAGCGCTCCGAGTACTGGCTGGGAATGCAGGGCCGCCTCACCGAGCCGGTCTACAAGCCGGCCGGGGAGGACCACTACCGGCCGGTCAGCTGGGAGCAGGCGTTCACCATCGCCGCGGACAAGCTCAAGGGGCTCGCCAGCCCGGACCAGGCTACGTTCTACACCAGCGGCCGGACCTCGAATGAGGCCGCGTTCATGTACCAGCTGTTCGTCCGGGCCTATGGCACCAACAACCTGCCCGACTGCTCCAACATGTGCCATGAATCGTCGGGCTGGGCGATGGGCCAGACCATCGGCATCGGCAAGGCCACCATCTCCTACGATGACTTCGCCAAGGCTGACCTGATCATCATCATGGGCCAGAACCCGGGCACCAACCACCCGCGGATGCTCACGGCGTTGGAGGAAGCCAAGGAGGCGGGCGCCAGCATCGTGGCGGTGAACCCGCTGCCGGAAGCCGGGCTGATGCGCTACAAGAATCCGCAGAAGGTCAAGGGGATTGTGGGCCGCGGCACCGACCTCGCGGACCAGTTCATGCAGGTGCGGATCGGCGGCGACATGGCGCTGCTGCAGGCCGTCTCCAAACGCGTCCTGGACGCCGAGGCCGCGAACCCCGGCACGGTGCTGGACCACCGGTTCCTTGCGGAGCACTGCGAGGGGCTGGAGGAACTGAAAGCGCACTTGGCCGGGCTGGACGAGGCGGCCGTCCTGGAAGCCACAGGCCTGCGGACCGACGAGATCGACGAACTCGCGGAGCGCTACCTCCGCGCCGAGAAGGTGATCATCACCTGGGCAATGGGCATCACGCAGCACAAGAAGGGTGTGGCCACCATCAAGGAGATCATCAACCTGCTGCTCCTGCGCGGCAACATCGGCAAGCCCGGTGCCGGCGCCTCGCCCATCCGCGGGCACAGCAACGTCCAGGGCGACAGGACCATGGGCATCTGGGAGCAGATGCCGCCGGCGTTTATGGACGCCCTCGGCAAGGAGTTCAGCTTCGACCCGCCGCGCGGGCACGGCATCGACGCCGTGGAAACAGTCAGGCAAATGCGCGACGGCGGGATCAAGGTTTTCGTTGCCCTCGGCGGCAACTTCGTGGGCGCCATTTCGGACACCCACGCGGCGTTCGCCGCGATGGAAAACACCGAGCTTTCGGTCCAGATTTCCACCAAACTCAACCGCTCACACACAGTCACCGGCGCTGCGGCGCTGATCCTGCCCACACTGGGACGCACCGAGATCGACCTGCAGGAATCCGGCCCGCAGTTTGTCTCCGTGGAGGACACCGTCTGCGCGGTTCATGCCTCACACGGCACCGTGAAGCCCGTGGCGCCGGGCCTGCTGTCCGAAGTGGCGATCGTCAGCCGGCTGGCCCGGGAAGTGGTGGGGGATACCGTGGCGGCGGACTGGGCGGGGTTCGAGAAGAACTACGACCTGGTCCGGGACCACATCTCCCACGTGGTCAGCGGCTGCACGGACTACAACCGGAAGATCCGGCAGGAGGGCGGCTTTGTGCTGCCCAACGGGCCACGGGACTCGCGGACCTTCAACACCCCCACGGGCAAGGCCATGCTGACCGTCAACGAACTGGACCACGTGGAGCGTCCTGCCGGGACCCTGATCCTGCAGAGCATGCGCTCCCACGACCAGTTCAACACCACCATCTACGGCAACAACGACCGCTACCGGGGCATCAGGAAGGGCCGCGAAGTGGTGTTCGTGAGCCCCGAGGACCTGGCCGAACTGGGCTTCAGCGACGGGCAGCACGTGGATGTCCATGGCGTCTACCAGGACAACGTGGAGCGGGTACTGCGCAACTTCCGGCTGGTCTCGTACCCCACCGCCCGGGGCTGCGCTGCTGCGTATTATCCCGAGGCCAACGTGCTGGTGCCGCTGGACAGCGTGGCTGAGGGCAGCCAGACCCCCGTGTCCAAGGCCGTGATCGTGCGGCTGGAACCGGCAACCGGCGGTTGAGCCTCACCGGGCATCTATTGCCCGGTGTCTGCCCACCCCTTGGCCGCCGGGCCGCCGTCGTGCCCGTCCTCGCAGAGCCGGAACGCGACGTCGGCAGCCTTGGAGATCGCCGCCGCGGACGCCGCCTTGGAGCCCTCACCGCCTGTACCGGCTTCGAGCCCCGCGGCGTAGCCCACCAGGAATGTGGTGATGGGGGCCGCCGCATGGATGACGGAGCCGGCGGACTTCCGGGCCAGGTCCAGGAGCAGTTCCTGGTCCACGTCCAGGTCAAGGACCTGGAGTGCCTGGGCCAGACGGTGGGTCCACTGGTCCAGGACCTGGGCTTCGTCGTCGTTGACGGCCATGTTCTCTCCTCTGGGTGGGAGGGCATAGGCGGGAAATCCTTGCCCGGTGCCCACGACACTACAAGCATTGGCGGGCTAAGTCACCGGTATTCCGGCGTTCTTGACACTCTTCCCCGCCCTGAGGAATATCAAAGGTGCCGGTGCACCTGGCGGTCGTCGTGGAGTTCAGCTGCGGTCCGGCCCCTGAAGGGAACCGGGATGCGGGCGGTTGTTGGTGGTTCCACCTCCTGCCGGCTCGCGGCCGCGATGGCTGCGGCCGCGAGAGCCTCATCAAGCCTCCCGGACCGGTCACCATCCGCAGCCTGCTCAACCACCGGTCCGGCATGCCGAACTATTGGGAGCCGCCCACAGACATTGCTAGCAGGCGCTTCACCCACCAGGAGCGCTTGGGTTTTGCCGCGGCCACGCCGCGGATGCGGAGCCGGCGTCCCCTCTTTAGCTACTCGAATACGAACTATTCGGCCCTGGCGATCCTGGTGGAGAAGCTGCGGTGCCAGGACATCGGGGCGGTCATCGAGGCCGACAATGTGAAGCCGCTGGGGCTGAAGGACACCCTGATGTCCGGCGTTGACCCCAAGCCGCAGCGGACGATCCACGGCTACACCGTTCAGGACGGCACGCAGTCCGATAACACGCTGGCCCCGCTCCATTGCTCCAACAATGCCTATTTCGGCCACGTTGGGGTGGTCCGCGGATACGCCGCGCTCGCGTTGATCAGCGAGGACGGCTCCCGGCAAGTGGCCATGGCGGTAGCCCGGGCCCCCGTTCCGGACCCGGTGAGCTTCGATGACCCGCAGTCCCTCGAGATGGCCGAAGCGGCAGTCAAAGCTCTCAACCTGGCGTGCTAGCAGCCATGAAATAGCCGACGCCCATCCGAGGTTAGGCTGTAGCAGACGCCTACCATCCGAGGAGACTGCCGTGCATGACGTGACTATCCGCCACAACCCGGCGCGGCACCGCTTCGAAGTCATGACCAGTGGGACGGTTATAGGCAAGGCCGTGTACACAGAGTACGACGGCGGCGCGTCACCGGAGCGGATTTTCTACCACACCGTGATCAACGAGGAATACGGTGGGCAGGGGCTCGCAGGGAAGCTCGCCAAAGTGGCACTGACGGAAACGGTCGAGTCAGGCCGCGCGATCGTCGCGGTCTGCCCGTACATCAAGAAGTACGTCCGCAAACACCCGGAGTTTGCCGAGGCTGCCGTGGCCATCACCCCCGCGCACCTGGAATTCCTCAACGACGCACTGGCAGCCCGGGCCTGAGCCCGGCAGCACCAGACTTCTTTCGTGAGTAATCAACCCCGGACCGGACTGGCGGTGGCCGGCCTCAGCCTGGGCACGGCGCTGAACCCGTTGAATTCCTCCATGATCGCTGTTGCCCTCGTGGTGCTGCGCGCGGACTTCGGGCTCGACGTTGCCACGGTCACGTGGGTGGTGACCTCCTTCTACCTCAGCTCCGCCGCGGGACAACCGCTGATGGGCAGGCTTGCCGACAGGTTCGGGCCGCGCCGGATGTTCATGCTGGGCATGGCACTGGTGGCAGTGACCTGTGCGCTGGCCCCGTTTTCGCCGAACTTCGCACTGCTCTGCGTTGCCCGGGCGGTGATGGCGCTGGGCACCGCCGCAGCCTACCCCAGCGCCGTCGTGATGGTGGGGACCCTCGCCCAACAGTCCGGCCCAGCCCAACAGTCCGGCACAGCCCAACAGTCCGGCGCATCACATCAATCCGGCCCGGCGCAGCGGGCCAACGCCGGATCGTCCCGCCCGCTGGGGCACATCCAAATGGCCAACACTTCCGCCGCGGCCGTGGGTCCGGTGCTGGGCGGCCTGCTGGTGGCCTTTGTGGGGTGGGAGGCGCTGTTCCTCGTCAACGTTCCGCTGGCGTTGGCGGCGCTGCTGATCGTGCGGCAGGCGGCCCCTGCCGATGCCGCGCGGGAACGGGGTAGCTTCGCTGCGCTGCTGCGCGACTCGGACATCCCGGGGATCCTGGGATTTGTCAGCTCCCTGCTGCTGGTGATGATGGCGCTGCTGGACGTGGCGCCCGGTTTCCGGTGGTGGCTTTTGGCCGGCGGAACCCTGATCGCCGCCCTGTTTGTGTGGCGTGAACTGCGTTTCACCCCGCCCTTCCTGGACCTGCGGCTCCTGGGCAGGAACCGGCCATTGATGCTGGTGTATGTGGGGTTCGCCGTGTTCAACAGCGTGTACTATTTCGCGTTCTTCGGCCTGCCCCAGTTGCTGCAGGAGGCGGGCGGGTACAACCCCGGCCTGGTGGGACTGCTGATGCTGCCGCTGGCAGCGGCTTCCGTCCTGGCCACCCCGTGGGCGGTCCGGGCGATGGGACGGTTCGGCGTGCGGCGGGTGCTGATTGCCGGCGTCGTACTCCTCGCTGTGGTGGCCGCGCTGATGTGGCTCCTGACCGGCTCAGTGGCCATACCGCTGGTGCTGGCGCTCACGGCGCTGCTGGGGGTTCCGTTCGGAGCCGTGAGCATTGCTTCGAACCAGGGCATGTTCGTCTCCACGCGGCCGCAGGAACGCGGGGTGGCTGCCGGAATCTTCCAGACGTGCCGGTACGTCGGCGCCATCACGGCCACCGTGCTGATCGGTGTTTTCGCTGCGGACGGCGTGGACCAGGAAAGCTGGGGACTGATGACGCTGACCATGCTGGTGCTCAGCGCCCTGGCATTCGCGGTGACGCTGCTCTGGCGCGAAAAGCCCCGGTAGCGGACGGCCCAACGGGTGGTGAACACAACACGAAGTGCGTGGGCGGAGCCTGGCGCAATCGTGGTTCCGCACGCCTATGATGGCGGCATGTCATCCTACGAAGTCACTCGCAGCGCCTTGATTCCTGCCTCGCCGGAAGAGATTTTTCCCTTGGTGAACAGCTTCCTTGACTGGACCAAATGGTCCCCCTGGGAGAATGTCGATCCTGAACTGGACCGCTCGTACTCAGGCAACGATGCCGGCGTGGGCGCACGCTACGCCTGGAGCGGCAACCGGAAGGCCGGCAGCGGGACCATGGAGATTGTCGAGTCCGACTTTCCCTCGGTCATCAAGGTGCGGCTCGAGTTCACCAAGCCGTTCAAGGCCGTGAACCCCACAACCTTCACGTTCACACCGGCCGACGGCGGCACCCGGGTCACGTGGCGGATGACCGGCGAGAACAAGGGCCTGGCCAAGGTGTTCGCGCTGATGGTGAACATGGACAAGATGGTGGGCGGCGACTTCGAGCGCGGGCTGGCAGCGCTCTCCACCGCCGCCACGGCGAACAAGGCCTGACCACTCTCGACCTGACCCGCACCAGGGGCGGGCGCACGCTCGCCGGGAAGTCCCGACGTCGGGCCCGCACCCATGGTGATCGGCGCACCGCGCGCTTATCGTGGAGCCATGCCTGATACTTTTGCGTCCCTTGTGGAGACCTTCAAGAACGTCGGCGTCAGCAAGGCCTACGGCCCTCCGGTGAAGGTGGGGGAGGAAGAGGTAGTGCCCGTTGCCCTGGTGACCTTCGGGTTCGGTGGCGGCGGCGCCTCCGGAGGGGGCGGAGGCGGCCTGGTGCTGCCGCTGGGGGTCTATGCCAGCTCCGGCGGCCGCGCGGAGTTCCGTCCCAACACCGTTGTCACCCTGGTGTGCGTTGTCCCCGTGATCGCCGTGGTGGGTGCCGCCGTCCGTGGCGCCATCCGCGCCGCGAGGTCCTGAGCCTGGCACGCGGGTCAGCCGCTCGTTGCTGACCCGCGCGCCTAACCCGCTGACCGCCGGTTTCGGGCCTGCCGCGCCAGCCGGATGAACGCGTAAACGAACACCGCCTCGATCGCCATCATGAGGCCGAGCAACAGCCACTGGCCTCGGGTGATGAAGACGACGGAGCCGGTGATCACCAGGGTGGTCCCGAGGCCCAGTGCATAGAGCGCGAAGCCGAGTGCCACTTTTGCGCTGCGCACGCCCGTCCGGAAACCGAACCCCACCGGTTCGCCGCCGGGGTGGCCCGGCACGCGGTCGGGCGCTGCGGGCTTGAGCCTGTCGAATTCCTCCCAGGGGTCCGCATCCGGATTAGTCGTCATGACTCCATTATCCCGCCGGGGCACACGCCAAGAACGAAACCACCATCAACCGCCTGCCTGACGATGTCTGTGCTTTCGTTTGGCCCGGCATCCCGTTAAATCCCCTATATCCGGAGGCGGCACTTCGGTTCCATAATGGCCACATAGGCTTCGGGGACCCACGCGACGGGGATGGCTGGCGGGGCGTTGCAGGATCCCAGGTGGCTGTCCCGGCATTGGCGCAACGGACGGCCACGCGGCACGGACGGGGATGTTCCGGGCCGCACCCGGGGGAGAGCACCGCCACCAACGCGAAAAGGCACGAAGGAAATCATCATGCTCAAGGATCGAACCATCATGGCTGTCCTCGCCGCGAAGGACATCAACAGGGCGAAGGATTTCTACCGGGACAAGCTGGGCCTGGAACCCTCCGAGTCCATGGAGGATGACAGCCTGTTCTACAGCGGAGGGAACGGAACGGGCTTCCTGATCTATCAGACCGAGAATGCCGGAACAGCCAAGAACACGCAGATGGGCTGGGAAACGGACAACCTCGAAACTGAGATGGAGGAACTGCGGGGCCGCGGAGTCGTCTTCGAAGACTATGATTTTCCCGGCCTGAAGACGGAAAACGGCGTGGCCACCAACGACTGGGGCAAATCCGCCTGGTTCCTGGACAGCGAGGGGAACATCCTCAACATTTCCCAGCGCGCGTAATTACCGCCGCGCCACACCAAACACCGCAGCCGAGGCAGGGGCTGAGGATGCGCTCAACGGGCCGCGCCTGCCACCCCCGGCATGCGCGGCCCGTTGGACGATACGCCGGCTCCCGCCTACCATGCCACGGCTCTGCAGAGGCTGGCTGGGTGAAGTAGCGGCTGGCTACGCTAGGGCAATGGACTTCCAAATCCGGCAGGCTACGCCCCATGACGCCGAGGCCGTGGTGCGGATGCACACCCTGGCACACGAGGAAACGTACGGGGACCATCTCTCGGCGGAGTTCTTCCGCGCCCGGCGGGAGAGCATTCCCGAACGGGTGGCACGCCGTCGGACATACCTTGCCGGCAGCGATCCGCGGATCATAGCCGTGGACGCCAACAACGAGGTGGTGGGGCTGGCAGACGCCGGTCCCGGCCGCGATGACGACGGTCCCATGCCGCTGGAACTGTATTCGCTCTACACGCTCAAGCGCACTCACGGCAGCGGGCTTGGTGCCGCATTGCTGGGCGCCGCCATTGGCGGGAGCCCCGCCTACCTCTGGGTCCTGGACGGCAATTCCCGGGCGGTGGCCTTCTACCGCAAGCACGGTTTCCGCCCCGACGGCAGGCGCGGGCTGCTGCCGCCCGAATGGGAGGAACTGCCCGAATTACGGATGGTGCGCGGGGCAGGGACGTGAGCGCGCCTCCCGCTGAGATTCTGTCCGGCTACCGCCGCGCGGCACAGGAACTGGAGGCCAGGTTGGCCGCCGCCACTCCAGGGGATCTCCGGCGCAGGACCAACGGCACCAAATGGACCAACGAGCAACTTCTCTTCCACATGGTTTTCGGCTACACGGTGGTCCGTGCACTGCTTCCCCTTGTCCGCATTATCAGCAGGCTGCCCCGGACCGGTGGGACCCGTTCTTTGAGCCACTGATGACGCTGAACGACGTCTACGCCTACCCAACACTGCATTTCGACTTCCACGCCAAACAGCTGACCCTCCCGCCGGCGAAAGCCGCGTAGGCCAGCACGCTTCACGCACAGAGCATCCCATGCGCAGCAGGACTCCGGCCCTTTGCGTCAGAGGCCGAGGTTCTTCAGAGCCTCCAGCATCTGGGCGGGAGCCGGAACGCCGGCGAGGCCGTGGGGCGTTGGGTAGAGCCTGCAGGCGAGCTCACCGGTTGGTGTTCTGTCAGGGAAGATGTCCCCGCCGTCCGCGGTGATGGTGGGCGAACCGGCGAATCCGGTCCCGGCGGCATCCTCCGGAGTATCGATTCGGACCATGTGGACGGCGATATCCTGACGGCCCAGGGCGGCCAGGGCGGCCTCAACCTGCTGGAGGGCCAGCGCCGTATGAGGGCAGTCGGGGATGTGAAGCAGTTCCAGTTTCACGGTGGTCCGTTTCCGCGGCTGTGCTGCGGTCATGTTTTGCGGCTTTCTGTTGGGTCGGAGAGGTTGAGGGGTTTCGGTTCAGGACCCGGCCGGCAGCCATCACAGCACCCGTCAGGGTCTCCGTCCGGTTGCGCGTCGGCACGGGGAACAGCGCAGCAGACATCCCCTCGCCAGGCGTTGATACCTTCTCGGACGGCGATACCGGCAATGATCAGTGCCGCACCGGCATCCGCCCACCACCACCCCAGGGCGCTGTTGAGGACAAGTCCTATGAGCAGGACGGCGGAGAGATAGGTGCAGAGCAGGGTCTGTTTGGAATCTGCGACGGCGGTCCGGGAGCCCAGTTCCCTGCCCGCGCGGCGCTGAAGCCAGGACAGGACAGGCATGATGCCCAGGCTCAGGGCGGCGATCACGATTCCCGGCGTGGAATGCTGTGCCGCGGCTCCGCCAAGCAGGGATGTGAGCGAGTCGATGGAGACAAATACTGCCAGGGCGAAGAAGGAGGCCGCGATGATCCGCAGCGTGAGGTGTTCGCGGCGTTCGGGGTTGGCCGCGGAGAACTGCCAGGAAAGGGCGACGGCGGACGCGACCTCGATCACCGAATCGAGTCCGAAGCCGATAAGGGCCGGTGAATCCGCCAGATTGCCTGCCCACAGCGCGGCGACGGCCTCAACCACGTTGTAGGTGATGGTAGCGGCGGCGAAGATGCGGATGCGCCGGCTTAGGACGGCGCGGCGGGCAGCGGTCGGGACGCCCTGCAGTATTCCGCTCATACCAGGCACGTCCCGTCGGGGGCGCAGCACGCAGGATCGACGGCCAGCACCACGCCAAGAAGGTCCCGGATCGCATGGCCCAGCCGGGAATCTGCGAGTTCATAACGCGTCCGCCGTCCGTCCGGGACGGCCACCACCAAGCCGCAGCCCCGCAGACAGGCCAGGTGATTGGACATCCTTTGGCGCGAGACGGCCAGGGACTCGGCCAGATCCGACGGGTAGGCCGGCGAATCCGCCAAAGCCAGCAGGATCCGGGCACGCGTAGCATCAGAGACCGCGTAGCCGAACCGGGCCAGCACCGGAGCATGCGTCAGGGTTTCCATGGGTCAACAGTACAGCAGACGATGTATTCAGTAGGAGCTGTATTGAGGGGGTCATTGTGGCGGCTTCGCGCAACGCTGCCTCCAGGGCATGGTCCGGGGCTGGTTTACTGGCAGGAGTCGAGAGAAGGAGCCAACATGCCCGGTGTCGCCAAAGCGCGGAAACTACGGGTGAGCCTGCCCGGCGAGGAGTTGGCGGACGCTGTGATGCTGCCCGCCGGCGTCGAACTCTTCCTGTGGGACCTTACCGGCGAGCCGCCCGCTGCCCGGTTCGATCTGGTGGTGCCGCCCTACATGGGCAAGCCGGACGCGCTCGCGGCGCTCGCCGGCGTGGACGTCGGGCTGGTCCAGAGCCAGTCGATCGGGTACGACGGCGTCGCGGCTGTTCTGCCCGCGGGGTGCCGTTTTGCGAACGCTGCGGGAGTCCATGAAACGTCGACGGCGGAACTTGCGGTGGGCATGATGATCGCCAGCCAGCGGGGCATGCCGGATTTTGCCCGGAACCAGGCGACGGGTACGTGGGATAACGGGATGCGCCCCAGCCTGGCGGACCGGCGGGTGCTGCTGGTGGGTTACGGCGGAGTGGGGAAGGCGATCGAGGCCCGGCTGCTGCCGTTCGAGACCGAAGTAACCCGGCTGGCCAGCCGCGGCCGGACGGATGGGCGCGGCACGATCTACGGGATCGATGCGCTGTACGGGCAGCTGCCGCTGCATGACATTGTGGTGGTCAGCGTGCCGCTCGGCGAGCACACCCGGCACCTGGTGGATGGCAGGTTCCTGGCAGCCATGCAGGACGGAGCACTGCTGGTCAACGTGGCGCGCGGTCCGGTGGCCGACACCGATGCCCTGCTTCGCGAGGCCTCCACCGGCAGGCTGCGGGCGGCCCTGGACGTGACGGACCCGGAACCGCTGCCGCAGGATCACCCGCTGTGGACCGTGCCGGGCGTGCTGATCACACCGCACGTGGGCGGCGCGAGCACGGCCATGCTGCCACGGATGGCCCGGCTGGTCCGCCAGCAGATCGGGCTGCTGCAGGCAGGTGAGGAACCGGTGAATGTGGTGCTGGGCGGGGACAGCGGAGACCATTAATTCCGGCATATTGACACCCCATCGGCACAGGATTAACGTCTGCGTTAACGGGACTGTCCGCCCCGTTCCTACGAATTTTCGGCGCCGAGTCCGGGCCCGCTTCTGCTTGGCAAGGCGCCAGCGAGGAGGGCTCTGTGTCTTGGGAAATTTCGGGAACGTACGTTGGTAACTGCACCTGCCAACTGATTTGTCCGTGCCCCGTGGACGGGATGCCCACCGGGCCTGACGGAGAGTGCCGGGGGCTGAACGTGTTCCACATCGCGAAGGGAAACCTTGATGACACCGACCTGTCCGGCGTCGACTTCGCGTTCCTCAATTGGTTCCCGACGCATCTGACTGCGGGCGGCTGGAAGGTGGGGGCCGTCGTCGACGATGCCGCAACCGCTGCCCAGGTGGGCGCCTTGGAAACAATTCTTCGAGGGCAGGCCGGCGGGCCTTTTGGTGATCTGGCCGGACTGTACGGCGAATGGCTGGGAGTTGAACGGGGCGGTGTCACATTTGCCGGTGGCGACAGGCCCTCCGGCTCGGTGGCCGGCCGTGCCGAGTTCACGTTCGAGCCCCTGCCCGGACCTGATGGCGGCGTAACCACGGTGAAAAACGCGATGTACGGCTTTGCCCCTGAGTTCCGGGTGGGAAAGGCCCCGGGGCACACGGAGCTGTTCGGCATGGAATTCGACGGCGTGTACGGCGAAACCGCGGAGTTCATGTTCGCCAGTGAAATGGCTGAGGGTACTCCGAAGGGCAGAGGATAGCCCGGCGGGCCCCATGGAACACAGGAAACCCCTGAGACGAAGGATCGCATCGACTCAGGCGGCGGCCTCGCGCATTGACCTGCGGGAGGCCGCCCTGATTGCAGCCCTTCTGGTTCTGGCGGCGGCCAGCTGGACCTTCACGGCAACCCAGCTCAACGGTATGGACATGGGCAGCTGGACGGACCCCGGGCCGCTGGGCTTCTTCACCCTGACGTGGGTGGTGATGCTCGCAGCAATGATGTTTCCGTCCGTGGCGCCCATGGTGGTCGCCTATCACCGGATCCAGCGCCACCGGCGTCAGACGGGACGTTATGCACCGGGTGGATCAACGGCCATATTTGTGGCCGGCTACCTGATTGCGTGGACGGCTTTCGGGCTGGCGGCCTATTCGCTGTACAAGTGGATCGCGGGGGTCACTCCCGCGGTATTCGCCCCGGACCAAGGCGGCCGCTATGTGGCGGCCGGGGTGATCGTACTGGCGGCCGTGTACCAATTGACGCCTGCCAAGAATGTCAGCCTGATGAAATGCCGCTCGCCCCTGGACTTTATCCTGCACCGGATGCGCCCCGGTTACGGCGGTGCGCTTCGTATGGGTGTGGAGCACGGCGTATGGTGCGTGGCGTGCTGCTGGGCGCTCATGACCGCGTTGTTTGCGCTGGGCGTTATGAGCATTGGCTGGATGGCGCTGATTGGCGCCTTCATTGCCGGGGAGAAGATGCTGCCCTGGAAGCGGCTGGCTAACCGATCGGTCTCGGTGGCACTGGCCCTGATCGCATTGGCAGTGGCGCTCGCGCCGGCAGCGGTAGACGGCATGGGAATGTAGCCGGAACAGGGGAGCAGATTGCGGGCGCTGGCTATGGCCCTTTCGAAGGAGGCATGCCTAGACTGTCCAGACCTCCAACCGTGGGAAGACACCCACCTGCTCAAGCCGCGGGCAGCTCTGAACTGGAGGTCCATTGCAGCACTTTATGATCCGCAGCGTGCCCCACCGGGCGCGCTGCGCTGACAAGAGGAGAGCATGATGACAGGGAACAAAGCCGTTGCCTACAAGGAACCGGGCAAAGTCGAACTGATCGACATCGACTATCCAACCTTCGAACTCAAGGACGGGCCGGGCGTGAACCCGGCGAATGTGGGGCGTTCGGTACCGCACGGGGTCATCCTGAAAACGGTGGCCACCAACATCTGCGGCTCGGACCAGCACATGGTCCGCGGCCGGACCACGGCGCCGCCCAACCTGGTTCTGGGGCACGAAATCACCGGCGAAGTGGTGGAGGTGGGCCCCGGCGTCGAGTTCATCAAAGTGGGGGACATCTGTTCGGTGCCCTTCAACATCGCCTGCGGCCGGTGCCGTAATTGCAAGGAACGCAAGACCGGGATTTGCCTGAACGTCAATCCGGACCGGCCGGGCAGCGCCTACGGCTATGTGGATATGGGCGGCTGGGTGGGCGGCCAGGCCAATTACGTCCTGGTGCCCTACGCCGACTGGAACCTGCTGAAGTTCCCGGACAGGGATCAGGCCCTCGAAAAAATCATGGACCTGACCATGCTCTCGGACATCTTCCCCACGGGCTTCCACGGTGCCGTGACAGCCGGGGTGGGCGTGGGCTCCACCGTGTATGTGGCCGGCGCCGGTCCGGTTGGCCTCGCAGCAGCCACCAGTGCGCATCTGCTGGGTGCCGCCGTCGTGATCGTGGGGGACCTGAACAAGGACCGGCTGGCGCAGGCACGCAGCTTCGGATGCGAAACCATCGATCTCAGCGAGGGCGGCCCGGCGGAGCAGATCGAGCAGATCCTGGGCGTTCCGGAAGTGGACTGCGGGGTGGACGCCGTGGGTTTCGAGGCCCGAGGCCACGGCCACGACGCCAAGGAAGCGCCGGCCACGGTGCTGAATTCGCTGATGGACATTACCGCGGCCGGCGGCGCGCTGGGCATTCCCGGGCTGTACGTCACCGGTGATCCGGGCGGGATCGACGACGCCGCCAAAAAAGGTGCACTGAGCCTGAGCCTGGGCACCGGCTGGGCGAAGTCCCTGAGCTTCACCACTGGCCAGTGCCCGGTGATGAAGTACAACCGGCAGCTGATGATGGCCATCCTGCATGACCGCGTGAGCATCGCCAAGAACGTCAATGCAAAGGCGATCACGCTGGAAGACGCGCCCAAGGGCTACGCCGAGTTCGACGCCGGCGCCGCCACCAAGTACGTCCTCAACCCGAACGGATACCTCAACTGAGCCGCTGCCGGGCCGGGTGCCCAACGCACCTGGCCCGGCCCTTCGGCCCTGCCCGTTCCTGTGATTGATGGGTACGGTTGCCTCATGCAGAAGATATCGATCGACGCCCTGGCCCGCCAGCAGATCGCGGCCGCCGTGGCGGCACCCAGCGGGCGGGCCGCCGACACAGCGTTCGGCGGGCACGAAAAGAAGCTCCGGCAAACTGTCATGGCCTTCCGCGCCGGCACCCGGCTCAGCGAACACCAGAACCCCGGCGAGGCCACGGTTTATGTCATCAAAGGGTCCGTGTGGCTAAAGGCGGGCGATGAGTCGTGGCAGGGCAAGTCCGGTGACCTCCTGATCGTCCCGGAGGGCCTGCACAGCCTCGAAGCGGAAGAGGACTCCGCGGTGCTGTTTACGGTGGTCAAGACAGACCGCTAGCCGCACGCCCTGCTATGGTCCCCGGTCTGCCCGAGCTCCGCCGGCTCAGAGATCTGCCAGGAGTCCTGCGACGTCGTCCAGGGCGCCAGGGATAAGCGAGTAGTAGGCCCACGTGCCGCGCTTTTCGCGGTGCAGCAACCCAGCCTCTACCAGCATCTTCAGGTGGTGGGAGACGGTGGGCTGGCCGAGGTCCAGTGGCTCTGTCAGGTCACACACGCAGGACTCGCCGGAGGGCTCGGCCTTGATGATGGAGAGCAGCCGCAGCCGGTTCGGATCCGCCAGTGCCTTGAAGACCAGGGCCTTCTGCTTCGCTTCTTCGGCACCCAGGGCGGGCACGCGGGCCGGGGCGCAGCAGGCTTCAACCGTGGCCGGGGTGAGGACGGGCAGGGAGTTCATGTATCCATTATGCCCGCATATTGACCATCATCAATGTATTCGGCCGGCGCATCGGTTGCCGGTGGGCCCTCAGGAAGCGGCCTGGCCGGCTGCGTGCGGAAGAACGACGTCGTCCGCGGTGCGTGCCGCGGACGGGAACAGGAGGAGGAGCAGGCCAAGCCCCACGGCCGCTCCGGCCAGTTGTGCAAGGACGAAGCCCGGGACCGAGCCGGGCGCGATGCCGGCGAACGTGTCACTGAAGATCCGGCCGAACGTCACGGCGGGGTTCGCGAACGACGAAGAGGACGTGAACCAGTACGCTGCCCCGATATAGGCGCCCACGGCCGGTGCGGCAAGAACCCCGCGCTTCGTGGCGGCCAGGGCGAAGATCAGCAGGACGAGTCCTGCGGTGGCCACCACCTCGCCGAGCAGGTGTCCCGTGGTGGCGCGGTCCTTGGTTGAGATGGAGGTGCCCACCTCAAACATGGTGTTCGCGATGATGCTGCCGCTTACCGCGCCCGCCGTCTGCGCAACAATGTAGATGCCGAGTTCGGACAGGGTGAGCCCGGTTCCGCTGCGGCGGCCAAGGACCCAGTCCACGAGGGATACCACGGGGTTGAAGTGCGCGCCGCTGACCGGCCCGAGGACGAGGATCAGTACCGTCAGGCCGAAGACCGTGGCCATGCTGTTCTGGAGCAGCTGCAGCCCCACGTCGTTGGGGGAGAGCTGTTGGGCGGCGATGCCGGAACCCACCACGATCATTACGAGCAGGCTGGTGCCGAGCAGTTCGGCGGCGGCGCGGCGCCACAGCGGGGGCTGGTTGGAAGTCATGCACAAAAGCTTGACGCATGAAGTTATCTCAGTCAAAATTGAACCAATGATGACTGAGCCAGTTGACGAGTTTCAGGCGCGGGTTGCCAAGCATGCCGCCCTGGCCGACCCGGCGCGCCTTCGCATGGTGGACCTGCTGACGCTGGGGGACCTTTCCCCGAGCGAACTGCAGGCCGAGCTCGGGATGCCCTCAAACCTGGTGTCCCACCATCTGCGCACGCTGGAAGGTGCAGGCCTGGCCACCCGCCATCGTTCCGAGGCGGACAGGCGCCGAAGCTACATCCGGCTCGCCGCCGGCGTGTTGGACGGGCTCGCCCCCGGCCGTGAACACGGAGCCCGCCGCGTCCTTTTTGTGTGCACGCGCAACAGTGCCCGGTCCCAACTGGCTGCGGCGCTCTGGAGCCAGGTCAGTGAGATTCCCTCGCTTTCGGCAGGCACCCACCCTGCGGACCGGATTGCCCAGGGGGCGGTCGACGTCGCCCGGCGCCACGGGCTCGACCTTGCGGACCGCTCCCCGAGGCTGCTGGATGACGCGGTGCGTTCGGATGCGTTCATTGTGACCGTGTGCGATAACGCCCATGAGGAAATCCCCATACTGGGAGGGATTCACTGGTCTGTTCCTGATCCGCTCCGCCTCAACACCGAGGATGCCTTCGAGGGCGCCTTTGCTGATATTGCCCGACGCGTTGGCGACCTCGCGCCCCGCCTGCACGCCGCCTAGACCCCCCATCCCATCAATATTGACAAGTATCAATCTACTGATCGATACTTCATGCATCGATAGATATCAATGTCTGTCAGTAGAGGGTGGCACAGGGGTAGGGGCCACAAACAACCCGATCCACACCCAACTGATACCAGGAGAAACCACGTGACTACCGAGACCGCCAAGAAGCCTTCCGTCCTGTTCGTCTGCGTCCACAACGCCGGCCGCTCCCAGATGGCCGCGGCCTTCCTGACCACCCTGGGCAAGGGGAACATCGAGGTCCGCTCTGCAGGATCCCAGCCTGCCGATAAGGTCAACCCTGCCGCCGTCGAGGCCATGGCCGAGCTCGGCATCGACATGTCCGCCGAGATTCCGAAGATCCTCACCACCGAGGCGGTCAAGGAGTCCGACGTGGTGATCACCATGGGCTGCGGCGATGAGTGCCCGTACTTCCCGGGCAAGCGGTACGAGGACTGGGTGCTGGAGGATCCGGCCGGCCAGGGTGTGGACGCCGTCCGGCCCATCCGGGACGAGATCAGGACCCGCATCGAGGGGCTCATCGAGTCCCTGATCCCTGCCGCCAAGTAACCCGTCCCGGACAGTGTGGTCCGGCAGGCCGCCACACCGACCACCCCACAGATGAAACAGAGGACAGCATGGATCCAGTGAAGAACCTTCCCGTCGCCGTCATCGGCGCGGGACCCGTGGGACTCGCCACCGCGGCCCACCTCCTGGAGCGCGGCCTCGAACCCGTGATCTTCGAAGCCGGCCCGACGGCGGGCGCTGCCGTCGAAGAATGGCGCCACATCCGGCTGTTCTCACCCTGGCGGTTCAACCTCGACGCCGCCGCCGTCCGCCTGCTCGAGGCCACCGGCTGGGAGACGCCCCGCCTGACGGCACTGCCGTACGGCGGCGATCTCATCGACAACTACCTGGCCCCGCTGGCCGCGGTCCCGGCCATGGCGTCCCGGCTCCAGACCGGCGCCCGGGTCCTGGCCGTGACCAGGCAGGGCATGGACAAGACCCACAGCCGCAACCGAGATGCCACGCCCTTCATTGTCAGGGTGGAGCATGCCGACGGCGAGATCCGCGACCACACAGCCGCCGCTGTCATCGACGCGTCCGGCACCTGGTCCACCTCCAACCCGCTCGGCACCTCCGGGCTGCCCGCCATCGGCGAGAACGCGGGCGGCGGCCGGATTTCCTCGCCCCTGCCGGACGTCACCGGACGGGACCGCGCTGCCTTCGCCGGCCGCCGCGTCCTGGTGGTCGGGGCAGGGCACTCGGCTGCGAACACTTTGATCAACCTGGCCGACCTCGCCAAGGAAGAACCCGGAACCAGCATCCTCTGGGCCGTCCGTGGAGCCTCCGCCGAGAAGGTTTACGGCGGTGGAGATGCCGACGGCCTGCCGGCCCGCGGCCAGCTCGGCTCCCGGCTTCGCCGGTTTGTTGGGGCGGGAAGGATTGAGCTGCACACCGCCTTCGGTATCTCCTCACTGAAAACCCTGGACTCCGGCATCAGCGTCGAAGCTGCCGACGGCCGGACCTTGGAGGCCGACATCATCATCCCCTGCACCGGTTTCCGTCCGGACCTGGACATCCTGCGTGAGCTCCGGCTCGACCTGGATCCCGCCGTTGAAGCGCCGTCCCAGCTCGGGCCGCTGATCGATCCCGAATTCCACTCGTGCGGCACGGTCGAGCCGCACGGTGCGAAGCTCCTGGCGCACCCGGAGAAGGACTTCTACATCGTGGGCATGAAGTCCTACGGCCGTGCTCCGACCTTCCTCCTGGCCACGGGCTACGAACAGGTCCGCTCAGTTGCTGCCGCCCTGGCAGGCGACCAAGCCGCCGCGGACGCGGTACATCTCGAACTTCCCGAAACAGGCGTGTGCTCCACCGACGCCGGGACGAGCTGCGACGTCCCCGTGGCCGTTACGGCAGGCACGGACAGCCCAGCCGGCGACGGCTGCTGCGCCGCACCCGAACCCGTGCTCATCGGATTCCCCACCGGTCTGGCACACGGCCGCTCCGGCGGAGCCTGACCACAAACATCCCCACCTCCAACCAACGTTCCGGAAGCACCGGAAGGGAAAACTGCCATGACTGAACACCACGAAGCGAAGCTGGGACTGCAGGACAACACCGAGATTCTGCACCGGATCAGCAGCCGCCTCGCTGATCGCTATGCCGGAACATTCGCTGCCGAGACGGTGGAACGCTATGTCTTCGAGTCCTACACAGCTCTGGCGCGGACCGCCAGGATCAGCGCGTACCTGCCTGCCACGACAGAACACTTCGCCAATGACAGGCTCCACGCACTTGCCAAATCCAAGGGAGTGATCGCGTCCGGGGTTCCCGACGTGCTCTTTGTTTGTGTGCAGAACGCCGGCCGCTCCCAGATGGCCGCCGCACTGCTGGCGGTCGAAGCCAAGGGCAGAATCCACGTCCGCTCCGCCGGTTCCATGCCGGCAGCCGAACTTGATCCGACCGTGGTGGCCGTGATGTCCGAGATGGGCCTGGATCTAACCCGGGACTACCCGAAACCGCTCACCGACGATGTGGTGCGGGCCTCAGATGTGGTCATTACCATGGGCTGCGGGGACTCGTGCCCGATCTACCCGGGGAAGCGCTACGAAGACTGGGACCTTACCGATCCCGCCGGGCAAAGGCTGGAGACCGTCCGGGACATCCGCGACCAGATCCACGAGCGCGTGAGGAAACTCGTCGCGTCACTCCTGCCCTCTGATCAGAAAGAAGCAACCACCGCATGAGCGAAACACCCGCTACCCCGTCCGTCCTGTTCGTCTGCAGCAAGAACGGCGGCAAATCCCAACTGGCCGCCGGCCTCATGCGGGACCTCGCCGGAGACGCCGTCACCGTTTACTCCGCAGGCACCAAGCCCGGGGCCGGGCTGAACCCCGAGTCCGTGGAATCCCTTGCCGAGCTCGGCATCAACATCACCGGCGAGCACCCGAAGCCCGTCACCGACGACGTGCTCAACGCCGTGGACGTCGTGGTTGTCCTCGGCACCGAGGCGAAGCTCGAACCCCGCGAAGGAACCCGGTTTGAGATCTGGGAAACGGACGAGCCCTCCTCCCGCGGCATCGAAGGCATGGAACGCATGCGCCTGCTCCGGGACGACATCAAAGCCCGCGTCCAAACGCTCTACGAAGGACTCGGGCGGTCGAAAATGTCATGACGAAGACTGCGGGTTGGACCTACATCCTTGTAGCGATGGGTGCCGTCTCAGTAATTCTGCTATGGGTTGCGACGAGACCGGCGACGATGAGTACGCCTCAACTGCCCTCATAGGACAGGTGCAGCAGGCCGGCACCCACGGCCACCAGGAGCAGGTTTACGCCACCTCAAGCACGCCCATCATGCCGAGGTCCTCGTGGTCCAGGATGTGGCAGTGGTAAGCGGAGCGGCCGCGGAAGTCGGTGAACGCCACCCTCACTATGACCTGCCCGTCGGCGGGGACGTTGACCACGTCCTGCCACACGGCGGCCCGCACGGCCTGGCCGTTCTGCTCGATGATCTGCATGGGCCAGACGTGCAGGTGGAAGGGATGATCCATGGGGCCGGTGTTGGTCAGCGTCCATTCCTCGATGCTTCCGGCAGCAACCGTGGTATCTGTCCTGGCCCCGTTGAACTCCCTGCCGTTGATGGTGAACCGCATCATGCCCGGACCCATCCCCATCCCCATCCCCGCCGCGAGGATAAACCTGCGGTGAACGGCAACGGCGGAGGACCGCAGGTCCGGCGGTGAGTACTCCGCGGGCACGGCCCCGGGGGCTTCGTCGGGTTCGCCTGCGATGCGGAGGGTAGCCAGCACGGCACCTTCCGGTTCCCCGCCCGGACCGGGCGGTCCGAACCCGGGCGCCGGCATTCCTGTCATGCTTCCGCGGTCCTGGTAGAGGTAGCGGACGGCGGAGTCTGAAGTCCCTGTCGTCACGAGCAGGTCCGCCCGGTTTCCGGGCAGCAGCAACAGTTCCTCCACGCTTTCCGGTAGGGGAAAGCGTCCGGAGTCCATGCCGAGGAGCTGCAGCCGGGCTCCGTCGAGCCGGAGCCGCAGATAGCGCGCGACGCACGCGTTGATGATTCGCCACCGCTCCCGCTGCCCGGGCCGGGCCGTCAGCTGCGGAGTGAGCTGGCCGTTGACCAGGACCAGCTGGCCCTCGCGTCCCGTCATGCGCTCCATGGCTGAAACCGCGGGGATGTTCCCCGCTGCGTCCATGGTGGTATCGGACACCACCAGGACCCGCTCCGCGCTCGCCGCAAGTGGCTGCGGATCCTCGACGACGATCGCTCCGAAGAGGCCGCCAAAAATCTGGTCGGCAACGGTGCCGTGACGGTGCGGGTGGTACCAGTACACTCCCGGTGGATGGTCGGCGGGAAGACGGTATTCGTAGTCGAAGCTGCTGCCCGGGTTTACCTCGACGAAGATGTTGTCTCCGTTTCCTTCCGGAGAAACATGGAGGCCGTGCACATGCAGGTTGGTGGCCTCGGCCAGGCTGTTCACCAGCCTGACCTTCAGGACATCCCCTGCCCGTACACGGAGCGTTGGTCCGGGGATGCCCCCGTTATAGCCCAGGGCGGATGCCTGTCTGCCGGCCAGCAGCAGCGGCCCCGGTGCGGCTTCGAGCCGGACGTCGAGGAGTCCGCCTGTGCTCCGGTGTTCTTCGGGCTGGATCAGTCCGTCTCCCGTGGCCAGCTGCGGGCTCAGGGTCCAGAGCAGCCCGGCGGTGCCGGCCGCGGTCCCCGCAACACCCAGTCCGCCCAGCAGCAATGCCTGGCGGCGGCTGATGGGTTGCACTACCGGCCCTCACCGAGCACTCTGATCTGCTCGCGGTATTGGTCCGCCGTCAGCTCGCCCCTTGCGAAGCGTTCATCGAGGATCTCCCGTGCCCTGTTCCCTCCGGCTGGTTGGGACGGCCCTGAGCCACCCGGTCCATACCCGCCGCGGACGCCGCCGCCGGTGGCCCTCGCCACCACCAGGACAAGAAGCCCAATCCCGATGAGCAGAAGCGGTCCCCAGAGCCACATCCACCACATACCCTGCCCGTATCCCCACATCATGACCCGCGCCTTCCGCCGTCGCATAACTGTTTCTCCGATACTTCGCGGGGAGCAGGCGCGTGGGTAGGGTCCGAGGTCCCTATTCCCGTGCCGGGCAGGATCCTCTGGCGGTCAGGAGGCGCCGACAGGCCGGAAGGTTCCCCCGCCGTCGTTCGAGACGACGAGACCAGCAGCCGTGGCGGCCCACACGGACAGGTTTGCCTCCGGACCGATCACCGCCGCAACGGCCTCGACGCTGCCAGTGATCCTGCCTTGCGGAGTCCAGGTCAGGCCTCCGTCCGCGGAGACGTGGACGGATCCGTCGGGTTCGACTCCGACGGCCTCCGTGGGACTGGCAAACGCCGCGAACTGAATCACCGGCCCGGCCGCCACCGGGTTCCAGGTCTTCCCGCCGTCCGTGGAACGGTGGATTCCCCGCGGCGTGGTGGCCAGAACAGTATCGCCGGCAGGGTTTCCGGCCAGGACGGCAGGCACGAGATCGGAGGCCACCGTGGTCCAGTTCAGTCCGTCCGGACTGGTGCGCAGCACGCCATCGAAACCGACGATTCCGGACCTGGTGACGGTCAGTGCGTGGAAGTCGGATTCGCGCTGCCGGGAGAGGTGCTCCCAGGTCATGCCGCCGTCGGTGGAACGGATCAGCCCGAGCGGGTTGGGCATGTCTGAACCGGCACCGGGATGCCCGGAGGCGTAGAGGACGCTGTGGTCAGGGCCGCCGGTGAAGCCCATGAGGTCGTTGGTGGGACCGAGCTTCACTGCCGGCTGGCGTGTTACGTCGTACAGGCCCTCGTGGGCGGCCAGCAGCACCTGGCCTGTACTGCTGACGCTGAGGCCGTGAATGTGGGTCGCCGGCAGGGCGCCCGCCGTGCTGCTGGCAGTGCCTGCGCCGCCGGCTCCCGGGCCGGTGGGTGGGGTGCTGCATGAGGACAGGGCAAGGGAAAGGCAGATTCCGGCGGCCAGGGCAGCCGTGAAGGAAAGGACTCGCGAACGCTTGGGCATGGGATCTCCAGGAAGGGGGTGGGCGGGCAGGAGCGGGCGCCGGCCCGTGCGGGCCGGCGCCGGGGACCGGGTGGCTACAGTGCTGCCAGCAGGTCCCGCATCTCCTTGATTTCCGCTTCCTGGGCGGTGACGATGTCCTTGCTCAATGTGAGCGCATCGGCGTTCTGGCCCTGTGACATTTCGGTCCGGGCCATGGTCAGCGCACCCTGGTGGTGCACAATCATTTGCTCCAGGAAGAGCCTGGCCGCTTCGGTGCCCTGGGCAGCATCGAGACGCTTCAGGTCATCCGCGCCCATCATGCCCTCCATGCTGTGGCCGGCGCCCATGGTTGCAGACTCGTTCCAGTCCTTCAGCCACCGGGTCATGGTTTCGATCTCGGGTGCCTGTGCGGCTTTGATGCGTGTTGCCAGGGCGGTCACGGACGCAGGAACGTCCTGCTTCGCCAGCAGCATCTCGCTCATTTCCACGGCCTGTTCGTGGTGCGGGATCATTCCCTGCACAAACATGGTGTCTGCCGCGTTGTGCCCCGCTGCGGCTGCCGGTGCGCTGCTGGACATCATTCCCGAGCCGCTGTGGCCCATCCCGGGCATGGAGCTGCCGGAGCTGGAGCTGCCGGAGGGTCCGGACGCTCCGGTTGAGCATCCGGCGAGGGCGAGCGCTGCGGCGACTGCGGTTGCGGACAGCGGCAAAAACGTCTTGTAATTCATGGGTGTCAATCCTTCACATCATCAGCGGGAGGCGTAGAAAAGGCACGGCGGGCATCACGATGTGCCCGGCCGTACGTCCGAAGTGCGGGCGCTGGTGTGCCCAGCGCGCGGCCGCGGTGTTTACGTCCTGCTGATGCCAAAATCACCGGGCGAAGGACTGCCCGGCTGGTAGGACCACTGCGGGCCGCCGGCCGTCAGGCGTCCGCTGCCGGGATTCCAGCCGGTGACGACGGTGCCGGGCAGCGGCGCGGCCAGGGAAGCGGATTTTGCGGACGGGATGCAGGACCCGGCGCTGGCCTGCATCCCGGTGCAGCAGCCCAGTTCGGTGCACCGTGCAGCCGCGGTGATCCCGCCGTCCGGCGCTTCCGGCAAGACGTGGGCAGCAGCCTGCCCGGCGCTATGCCCGGCATTGTGCCCTGCGGCGTGTCCGTCGCCGGATGCGGGGATCCCCTGAACGCTGACTGCCGGGGCAGCCAATGCTGAATGCTCGGCGTGCGTGACGGTGATGACGTGCATGCCGAGAATCCCGGCCACGAGGGCCAAGACGGCAGTGAACAGACCGGCACCGCGGAGAACGTTGGTTGCACGGGCAGACAGCGCTGTGGCCATGACGGTCCTCCTTCCCCCTGCTGGTTTGAGTCCAACTTTACCGGGCCTCGGATGTGCCCGGGGAACCGGCAGGGGCGGGGGGCAGTGCTGCCATGTCCAAGGTATCGCTGGCAGGAGCCGACGTGGCGGTGGTTGAACGCCGCAGGACGCAGGAACTGGTCGGCGCCCGGGCGGGCGGGTTTCATGCCCGGACTATTGAACGGCGGGACCAGCGGGGGATCGCGGGCCGGGTCCTGGCCGAGGGCCAGCCGGTCCAGGCGGCGTCTTCGGGACCACGAAGCTGGGCGTGGGCGACTTTCCCACCCGGCAGGGGCTGGACGGTGCGCTGGCCAGCTGGTCTAGGCCCCGGCGGCGCTGACTCCCGGCAGGTGGCGGCGCCGGATGGTTAGCTGGGCAGCATGGAACAGAAGTTTGTGCGCTATCAGGCTGCCCTGCCCAACGGCCGCGGATACCACCTGGGTATTTTCGCGCTCGCCAACGGATTGGCCAAGGACGGCCGGCTCAGTGGTCCGGACTGGGCGTCCTGGCGCAGCGCACTGCCACGCACCTGCTGTCCGGTGTGGCGTTCTACACGGATCTGCTGTCCCGCTACGGCGTCGGCTGGGAGGTGCTGTATTCGGACCACCCCGGACGGGTTCTGTACGAGGACGACGTCCAGGTAGTTGTCGCGCCTCCGATCCTGAACCAATACTGATCTGGTCGAACAGGTGAAGCTTTCAAGCAAATGAGGGGTACTCCAATTCGCTTCGTGCGGAACATCGGGCTCGCCAATGCGTTCCATTCAGTCCTGGGGCTGGCCCAGAACACTGCTGCAACAGGCGGAACCTGGGCGGACCTGCACGGCGCCGTGGCACTGCACTTCTCCACGGACGAAAAGCTGGAAATCACGGTGGACCGGCTTCGGGCCGCCGGTTATGAGCCCTCGGATGTGGACGAAACCTTCGGCCGATTCATCACCGTCAGCGACCCCGACGGATACCTCGTCCAGGTCAACGAAATGGACGAGGACCTCCAGAACATCAGCTATGAGATCCGGGAGTCCGCAGCAATGAAGTAGGGCCCGGCCCACTCTCCTGCGGGTCCGCGCATAGCCGGCAGCCTGCTCAGTAAAGTGAAGCCCATGGATAGCCCGGTGACGGTTCGCAAGGCCCGCATTGAAGACGCTGCCGAAATGGCGCGCGTGAATGTGCGGTCGTGGCAGGAGACGTACCGCGGGCAGATGACAGACGGGGTCCTCGACGATCCGGAATTGCCCGCCACCCGGGAACGGTTCTGGACCGCCATCCTTGGCGATGAGCGCTACGGCGCCAACCGCGTCGCAGTGGCGGAGCGTGGCGGCGAGGTGATCGGGATCGCGATGGCGGGGCCGCCGCAGGACACCGCGGCACCGTGGCGAACGCACCTGTATGTGCTGTACGTGGTGGCTGCCGCGCACGGGACCGGCGCCGGGGCCGCCCTCCTGGACGCCGTCGTCGGCCCTGGTGTTTCGGCGGCGCTCTGGGTGGCTGATCCGAATCCGCGGGCGCAGTCGTTCTACCGCAAACACGGGTTCGTGCCGGACGGGACCGTGACTGTAGACGACGGCGTGCGCGAGATCCGCATGGTGCGGTCCCCGCCCGGTGAATGAGCGTGTACTGGCTCAGGACTCACGTTCGTGATGCGTGACGCCAGCGGCATTGCGCGTCCTTGCAGCAATTTCGACTTTGCGGGCTGCAAGGATGCCGTCACGGGTCGCTGCCCGGATGACCCCGTAGAGGACGTAGAGGAAGATTGCCGCAAACCCGGCTCCCAGGACAATATCCATCTGTTTCTCCTATCGTGCGACGTACACGTTCTTGTGGATGCTCCGGAAACCTTCGGACTTCAGCCGTTCCGTGTCCGCGTTATCCCGGACCAGCGTGGCGGAGCTCCCGTCCGGACCGCCCACCGTGAGGATCCTGTTGGCGGAACTGGTGGTGGCCCCGCACCCGGCGTACCAGCCGACTTGCCGATCCAGGGGGACCACCGCCAGGCAGGCCTGCGCGCCATCCTCACTCCGGGCCCCGAAGTATTGCCGGCCCTTATCCTCGGCCAGGAGGCGGAGGGTTGCTTCGTTGATCCCTTCCGGGAAGGAAAGGTCGACGTCGGCCGGCACCTCATCGGCGGGTCCCGCCGCCGACTCCAGGGCTGCCACGCCGTATGTGTCACCGGAGCAGCCGCCCAGCAGCAGTGGAACAGCCAGGACTGCGATGGCCGCAGAAAGCTTCAGCTTCGTCATCTGTACCCCCAAGTAAGTATGCGTGGCATCGACGCTACCGCACTGCGCAGCGACGGGGCTTGTCACACGGTTGTCCTGCCCCTGACACATGTCCGCGCGCGTAAAATGGAAACGGTTCTGGAATTGTCCACTTCAGAACTGATTGAGCACTTGAGGGTGGTTTTCATCATGCTTAAGACCTTGCTGTGCAAGTTGAACCTGGGCCACCACTGGCTGGCCGAAGAAGACCCGGACGGAACTTTCCGCAGGCGCTGCACAAACTGCGGAAAGTATGCCCGCAGGACCAGGGCGTGGTCCGGCCACCTGGCGGACGGGGACCGGCCTCCAGAACACGACAGCAGCAAATACTTCTGACGCTGCGGGAGCACCACTCTTGGCCGGGGCACTCCCTGCCTGCAGGGTTAGACTTGAGCCATCATGACCGGTGCCCAGCCCCGTCGTCTGGCATGGATCGTCGTCGTGGCGACCCTCCTTGCGGGCTGCACTCCCGCCGCCAGCCCCGACGTGGCCGCCACGGATGGGCCGGCCGCCACGGCCTCTGCCCGCCCGGCCGCTGACGGCTTAGCCCCCGCCCCTCAGCAAAGCCCGACGCCGACACAAGCTCCCGCCCCTGCACCGGTTCCGGTCCCCGCGCCGGAGCCCGCCCCCGCGCCGCTGCCCCAGGCGTTCGCCCTCAACCTCTACCAGGAGGGGGACTTCGTGCCGCAGTACACCTTCGACTGGTGCGTTGCGGCGAGCATCCAGATGGCGCACAACCTCATCGACGACACGGGCGGCGGCACGTGGACCGACAGCGCGCAGCAGGGCCAGCTGTGGGAAATGGCCCGGGCACGGTCGTCCAACTCATTCAATGGTGCCAACCCGCTCGGCTGGGCTGAGGTCCTCACCGAGGTTGGGCTGGGACCCTACACCGTGGTCAGCATCGCCGGTTATGAGGACGCGCTGCAGGCTGCGGCGCGCGCCATCGCCGCGACGGGCAGGCCAGTGGGGCTGGTCATGTGGAGCGGCCGCCACGCGTGGGTGATGAGCGGCTTCGAGTCGCTCGGCGATCCCAACCAGTTCCCGGAATTCCAGGTCACCGGCATCCGCGTCCAGGATCCGCTGTACCCGCACGGCAGCGGGCAGTGGGGACCCTCGCCCGCACCGAACAGCCTGCTTACGCCCGAGCAGCTGGCCACGCAGTTCGTGGTCCGCGAGCCGCGGCGCTGGAGCAGCGAGATGCCCGCCGGCTACCTGCTGGTGCTGCCCGTGGCCGGGGCCTGACCCGCCGTATTCACCCAGTAGCGGCGCTTGCCGCTGCGGCTGTCCTCGTAGATGCCGCCGTTCCGCTCGATGGTTGCCCGCGAGCCGGCGTTGTCCTCATCGCACGTGAGCAGGGCACGTGTGATTCCCAGTTCCCGGGCTATCGGCAGGGCTGCGGCCAGCGCCGCTGCCGCATGGCCGCGGCGCCGCGCGGAGGGCCGGATGCTGTAGCCAATGTGCCCGCCGGCGTTGAGCAGGAAATCGTTCAGCTCGTGCCGGATGGCCAGTGAACCAAGGAACGTCCCGCCCTCCACGATCCATAGGTACGTGCACGGGACGTATCCGGGCTTGCGGGGAGTCTCCGGCAAAGCATCTTTGACGAGCGCATCAACAAAACGGCGGAAGACGCGGGCATCGCCAAGTTCCTCGAGCGGCCACTCCTCTGCGCCGCCGCCGTCCCGGCGGGTTCCGGCAAATTCCGCCGATCCCTCCAGCCAGGAGGAGTGGTAACTGATGTCCGGGGCGATGAGGCGGGGCATCACCAAAGCGTAGCCGTTAGGGAGTGACTTTGTAGCGAACGTGCGTGACGAAGCGTGTGCCCCGCACGTCGATCGGCTCGAGCGTGAGGTTCGGGACGCCGTCGAGCAGCCGTTCGCCTGCGCCCAGGATGATGGGCGCGATGTGGAGGCGCAGCTCGTCGATCAGCCCCGCGGCGAGGAACTGCTGCACCGTCTGCGCACCGCCGGCGATGGCAACGCTCCTTTCCCCGGCGGCCGCCCGGGCCTGCTCCAGCGCCGATTCGACGCCGTCGGTAACGAAATTGAACGTGGTGCCGCCCTGCATCACCAGGGGTGCCCGCTGTTGATGCGTGAGGACGAAAACGGGTGCGTGGTACGGCGGCTCCTCACCCCACCATCCCCGCCAGTCTTTGTCCCACGCCCCGGGACCGGCGAACATGTTCCGCCCCACGATGTAGGCGCCGGCGTCCAGGATGCCGTCGCGTTCCGGCGCGTTGGCCTCACCGTCCTCGAACATCCACCGGTGCAGGAGCTCTGCGCCCTCGCCCAGCGGGTCCGTCCGGCTTTGGTTCGGCCCGGCGAGGAAGCCGTCAAGGGAGATGGTCAGATCGCTCGTCACTCGGCTCATGGGGCCCATCGTGTCATCACGCGTGGGGGATGTGTAGGGGCTGGACGCCGTATGTGGACAGAGGCCATAGACTCGGAGCCATGTCAGCCCGTGGGGGGATGCCGGCTCGGCGAAGAAGGTTCCTGTCCGTCGTGCCTCTTTTGGCTGGTGTGCTTGCGGGCTGTGAGTACGCCGGCCCGGCAGAAGAACCGCCCAGGTCATCCGCCCCCGCCCCAACTCCCCGGCCGCGAAGCCTCGAGCTTCGACTGCGACGACACCCTGGACCGCTTTGTGAGGCACGCCGGCGGGCCCATCACCTCCGCTTCGCCTACAAGCTCATCCCGGCCGAGCCCGTGTCATAGGATTCCCGGCGCCCGCCCGTCACATATTGTCTAGTGGTGGGTACCAAACAGACAGTCGAGTTGGAAGGGCAGACCTCCATCAACGAGCTGCTCGACGAGCCCATCGGCGCTACCCACATCCAGCTGGTCCTGCCCATCCACGTCCAGCTCCCCACGGGTGAATTCCGCCGCGTGTCCTGATGCTTCCGGCCCGGAGCGCAAAGTTCAACCGGCAGCCATGTGACCCCGCGTTTGCGGCCCCGGTCAAGATCGGCTCAAGACTCCATCAACGTTCTCCGAGGTTCGGCGCAACTTCGGTTTTCCGGCCCCGGTGGCAAATAGGCTCGGCATTTACGTGAACTTTCAAGAAATGGGGCTCAATGTCGAGCCCTGATATTGGGGAAAAATGTCGAACTATCAGACCCTGTTCGGGCCGGCTCCGTCTGGGGATGCGCCCGGACCGAAACCGCCGCGCAGTCCGTACGCTTCAACGATCGTGGTCGGCGGCATCACCGTCCTCTTCATCATCATCGGTGCGTTCACGGGCGGGTTCGGCGGCGCGCTGGTTTTCCTGGCGATCCCGGCGGCCCTGACGGGCCTGTATGTCCTGGCGACCGGGCGGCGGTCCTGGGCGTGGCTCCCGGCCAAACGGAAGTCAGGGGTAATCGCCCTGGGCGTCTCCTTTGCCCTCTTCATTGGCGGTGCCGCCGCGTTGCCGCGAACCGGTGAAGAGGATCTGGAGGCTGCTTCCTCAGGCTGGAATGCCTCGCCGGCCACCGCCTCAGCGAGCGCCACCGCGAAAGCGTCGCCGTCGCCGTCGTCCGCTCCCAGTGCGGAGGCGACGGGCGCCCCGCTGGATCCGGACACGGCCTACGCCCTGGCGGCAGGCACCAGCGCAGCGGCGCCCAGGACGCAGCCGTCGTTCGCCACCAAAGCGATTGACCTGCTGGCCACCCTGCCCATCAAGGGCCGGGCGCCGAAGACGGGCTATGACCGTGCGCTGTTCGGGCAGGCGTGGCTGGACGTTGACCGGAACGGCTGCGATACCCGCAACGACATGCTCAAGCGCGACCTGACCGGCATCACGTTCACCAACAGCGTGCCCTGCAAGGTGCAGTCCGGCACGCTGGCAGACCCCTATACGGGGACCACCATCAGCTTCCTGCGGGGGAGCGGCACCAGCTCAGCTGTCCAGATCGACCATGTGGTGGCCCTCAGCGATGCCTGGCAGAAGGGTGCGCAGCAGCTCACCCGGGAGCAGCGGACGGCGTTCGCCAACGACCCGCTGAACCTGCAGTCGACGGACGGCCCCACCAACCAGAAAAAGGGCGACGGCGACGCCGCCACCTGGTTGCCGCCGAACAAGGGCTTCCGGTGTGAGTACGTGGCGCGGCAGATTTCGGTGAAGGCAACGTACAGCCTGTGGGTGACCCAGGCGGAGCACGACGCGATGGCCAGGATCCTGGCTGACTGTGCCGGGCAGTTGGCACCCACCAACCAGCAGGCACCGGCCTCCCCGGCGCCTGCACCAGCCCCTGCACAGGCCCCCGCTGTGGCGGCGGTTCCGGCGGCTCCCGCTCCCGCTCCGGCACCGGCCCCCGCACCCGCTCCGGCGCCGGCCCCGGTAGCACCCGCACCGGCCCCGGCCCCGGTGGCACCGGCGCCCGCCGCTGTTTACTACGCCAACTGCGCGGCGGCCAAGGCTGCCGGCGCTGCACCGATCATGGCCGGGCAGGCCGGTTACCGGGCGGCGCTGGACCGAGATTCAGACGGCGTGGCCTGCGAAAGCTAGGCCCATCAACGTGGGGTTTCGGACCCCATCTGCATCACCATCAACAACATTCCTAGGGGGAAAAAATGAAAAAGACACTTGCCTTGGTTGTACTCACGGGCCTCATGCTGACCGGGTGCGACGGCTCGAAGGAAGCCACGCAGCCCTCTGCGGCCGCGGCTGCAGAGGCCATTAGTGCTGTGGGCGTTCCCAGCGTGGTGGGCCAGACGCTGGACAAGGCCACGGATCAGCTGGAAGATCTCGGGTTCACGGTGGAGGCCCGCGACATCATCGACGGCAAGTCGATCCTGGTTGAGAAGAACTGGCAGGTGGTGTCCCAGGACCCCACCGACGGCGCGCAGGCTGCCCAGGGCTCCACCGTGAAGCTTGGCGTCAAGAGCCTTGAAAAGATCGCAGCGGAAAAGGCTGCCGCGGACAAAGCCGCCGCCGACAAAGCTGCCGCGGAAGCAGCTGCAGCAGCAAAGATCGCGGCAGACCAGGCGGCCGCCGAGAAAGCCGCGGCAGACCAAGTGGCCGCGCAGGTCGCCGCCCAGAAGGCAGCCGATGCCGCGGCGCAGCAGGCTGCCCAGCAGGCGGCCGTGAAGCCGGCCCCGGCTCCAGCAGTCCAGGCTCCCGCCCCCGCGCCCGCCGCTGTTTACTACGCCAACTGCGCGGCCGCCAAGGCTGCCGGCGCTGCGCCGCTGTACAGGGGTCAGCCCGGTTACCGGGCAGGGATGGACGGGGATTCCGACGGCGTGGCCTGCGAGAGGTAGTCACGGCCGGCCCTGGCCATAAGCCGCCGCCGAACCCGGGGCACATCGACACGGACACGCCGCGGATTGAGCCGCGTTATGTCCGAATCGCCGTCAATGTGCCCCTTACGGCGCTGCCGCCGGCAATCGTCCAAGGCAGTTTGCAGAACTGGTTGTCACCGCCGGCGCACAGTCCTACGCTATGGCTACGGCCCCGCGCGGGGGCCGGCCAGGACCCTCCCTCGATGGGTGCCAGGCACATGCTGGGATGCCGCGTCCTGGACATCACCGGACAGGAAAAACCATGACCAAGTATCTGTTTGAAGCAAATTATGTGGGCGACGGAATCAAGGGACTCATGCGCGAGGGCGGTACCAAGAGGCGTGAGGCGCTGACGGAGGCGCTTAGTTCGGTTGGGGGAACGCTGGAGTCCTTCTACTACGCCTTCGGGGACATTGACGTTCTCGGCGTTTTCGAGGTGCCCGAGCAATCGGACGCGGCAGCCTTGTCGCTGATGGTCAACTCCACCGGTTCCGTGGACGTGCGACTGAAGCCGCTGATGACCCCGGAGGACATCGACGAGGCAGCGAAGAAGACGCCGTCGTACCGGGCCCCGGGACAGTAGCGCTGGCGTAGCTGGTGAGTGGCCGCCGTCGTAAATTACGACGGCGGCCCTCCCGTTGCGGAACTGCTGCCCCTACCGGCCCTCGTACTGCCGGACATTGAAACTGCTGGGGTTGGATAGGGTGCGATGTCCACGTGGCCTGTCCCGGGTTTGGGGGAGTTGCGCAGCTTTCGGAGCTTGGTGGCGCGGTATTCGTCCCGGGCAAGGAAGAAAGCGTACGGGGCCAAGAACCCGGACAGGCCTATGGGCCACAGCGCACCCCACTCGGGTGTGTCCCCGTCCCAGAGAGGGCGAAGGAGCATCCATAGAAACGTCACGAAGCCGACCGCCGAGAAGACCATCAGGATCCCCATGCCCCACCAGGTGCTGACCTGTGCCTGGCCGCGTCCGGGAGTGAAGCCGATCTCTTCCGCAGGGTAGCTGTGCAATTCCCCGGCGCTGGTCTTGCGGAGGACACGCTTTTCACCGGCGGCGATTGCCTTCTTGTGTTCGGCATACACGGCGTCGTTGCGCTTCTCGCGTTCTCGGTCGTAGACCATACTGCTTCCCCTGTGGTGACGTGCCGTGGCTCGGCAGGTTTCAGACTTCTGTGCATGCTCCTGCCGGCACGGACGGGTGGCCGAACAGGACGAAATGCGTTCCGTCATCCTCCATCACAGCCACATGGCTGGGGCCGAAGATGGCCACGGCAGACTCGCAGATGGCGAGCGCGGTCCTGGCAGGTTCGCCTCCGTCGGCACCCCGGGGGTCAACGATACTGGTCTCGATCGTGATCCTGCCGGGTTCGGTGGCCGTTGCGGATTTGATCTTGCCCACCCAGGCTGCGCCGGCGTTCGCCGTCGTGAAGTCGGCCGTCATATCGACGTCAACGGGGACCGAAGGTAATGATTCCGGGGCTGCCGCAGTCTGGCTGGCCGTCGTTGTGCCGGCCGGCGTGGCGGGGGCGGTGCCGGCCGGGGGTGTAGAGGCGGCGCAGCCAGTGAGCAGCAGGGCTGTGGCCACCGCGGTGGCGGGGATAGCTTTGTTCACGGCAGTCCGATGCTCGGTGGCACGCCTGGTGACGGTGCGCCCCCAAGCCATGTGCGCCAGGCGGAGGCATGATCAACACGCCTGCGCCGTACGCACAGTCCCCAGCCTGCCGAAGCATCAAACAGGAATGCCGTGGGTAGTATCCACGGCATTCTTTGGTTACAGTTCGCCGCCAAGCGCGTCAATGCGAAGACATTTCCTCCATCAATCCGAGCTGTGACAGGAACTCCACCTGGTCGAAGTAGAAGCGGTGAGAGGTGATCTCGCCGTTTTCCACCGTGGCCACGTCGCAACTCCTGATGCGGAGCTGCTTGCCAGTGGGCTCCATGGTTTCCCCGGAAGGCATGAGCAGCGGGCCGGTGTTGGTGCCGATGACGATGCCCTCATCGATGGCCACGTCGCCGGCCTCATGCCGTCCCGTTTGCTCATACCGGACGTCCGGTATGGCATCCCAGAGTTCGAAGAGGTAGCTGGTGATGGCGTCGCGGCCCCGGAGCTCACCCTTGTCCGGGGTGTAAGCCACGGCGTCGGCGGCGTAGCTGCGTGCCAGTGTCTCTTTGTCTTTTGCTTCCATCGCCTTGTTGAGGCGATCCATGACCTCGCGTGCCTGTCCCATTCCGACCTCCAATGTTGGGCGGCCTCACGGAAGCGGGGCCGCTTCGTGGACTGGCTTCTGCTGCTGCGGGAGCCACCTTAATTGCACCTCTGCGGCGAATCAGGAGTCAACGGACCGGACTACCCCTTCGAAAACGTCGGGCGTTTCCACAGCGCCACCGCGAGGATGGCCACCCACAGCAGGAACGCCCCGATGCTGATTCGCTCGCCGATGCCCAGAATGAGGTTCGGTCCTGGGGCGGCCATAAACGCGACCATGCCCATGACCGCGGAAACGGCCAGCGAGATGATCGAGTACCAGCGCATCCCGCCGTGGAAGCCCGCAGCGACGAAGCACATGGCCGCCACCATGAGGGCAAGCTGGACGTTGGTGGCCACGATGTGGAGGGGAATGGACGACTCGTCGCCCAGCCTCAGCGGAAAGAAGCCTCCTGCAATGTTCCACAGGCCGTAGGCGATGAGGAGGCCGCCGCCGATGCGCAGCGCGCGGTTGCCGCGTGTGGAGGTCCAGACCCCTGCCCCAAAGGCGATGAACAGGAGCGTGTAGAGCCACAGCAGCGGGGTGATGGCGTCGCGGCCGGGGGAGCCGACGGCGAGCAGTTCGCTCACCATCTGTTCGGTGCGTCGGTACCCGGGCCACAGCGAGGCCGCCACAACGTCGGTGGCCACCACGTAAACCAGGGAGGACAGCGGCCCCGCCGCCAGGAGGACCCTGCGGAGGGTTTCCTGGTGCGGGGCTCCGCGCGGCGGGGCGCTGGGTCGCTGCGGCGGCCGGTTGTCGATGGACATGTCCGGTTGTCCTCAGAGCCCGCGGTCCAGCCGTGGCTTGATGCCGGGGCCCGCGAGCGTCCGCCCCGACGCTTCTTGTTTAAGCCTTCGCCGGGCCGGCGGACGTCGCTAGGGCCGAACGGCCTTGGCAGCGGCCGGGGCACACGTCACCATGGCCCCCGCCAACTGACCCCGGGCCTCAGTCCAGGGAATGCAGGAACGCCGCCGCGTCGTGGGCCACGAGCTCCGGGACTTCCCACAGCACGAGGTGCGCAACATCCGGGTAGACCTTCAGCGCGGACCCGGGGATCCTGGCAGCCAGGGTTTCCTGATCGGCGCGAGGCAGCAGGGTGTCGTGCCGGCCCCACAGAATCAGTGTTGGGGCCCGGATGACACCCGCCTCGGTGGGCGGCGTGGCCTCGCACAGGCCGGTGAGTATGGCCTTCCACGCATGGGCAGGCATCTTGAGGCCGTCGCGGACCCGGTCCTCCATGAACCACTCCGGAACGTTGTGCAGCAGGGGGAACCAGGCCAGCGAATCCCGCACCCAGCCCTCTTCGACAGGGTCGCTGAGACGGTCCACGTCGTCGGCGAAGGGAGCCCGCCCGCGCAGGCTCAGCGGCGAGCCCACCAACACCAGCGCGGCTACTTTTTCGGGACGGACGACGGCGAGCTGCTGGGCAACGTAGCCGCCGCTGGAGGACCCGACGACGGCGGCTCTCGCCACGTTGAGGGCGTCCAGGATTGCGGCGGCGTCCTCCGCCTGTTCCGCCAGGGAGTAGCCGAGCTCCGGTTTGCCGGCGTCGCCTTGCCCGCGCAGGTCCGGGGCGTACGTCCTGAAACCGTCCAACAGGCGAACCAGACGGTCAAAGCTTCTGCCGGATTCGCCCCACGCGTGCAGCAGCAGAACGGGTGGTGCCGCGGCAGGCCCCGCAACACGGCACGGCACAGTGATGCCGGTTCGAAGCGTGAGATCACGGGTTTCTGAGCCCATGAACTCAGGCTACGCCGGATCAGCCGGAGCCTGAACGTCCCACGTTCCTTCGGGCCAAGAAAGCCGCGGACGGGTTGAAGCCGGCCGCCCCGGGTGACATCACAACGGCGGCCCGGCCGGCAGAGTATTTTGACCGTCAGCAGGATGTTGCATGAGCCAGACGAGGTAGCCGGAACACGCGTCTTAATAAGGGCTGCACTCCGCAACGCTGCGGAGTGCAGCCCAGCTCTTGCCTTACTTGGCGCTGCTGCCCGAGCAGCTGGCCATTGCGCCGGTCCCGCTGCCGGTGTTCTTTGACGTACTGACGCCGTCAACGAGGATCTCGCAGGTCACGGATGATTCGGCAGTGAAATCACCTGTAACGGTCAGGGTGCTGAACCCCAGACCGGTGGCAGTGACTTCCTTCTTCCAGTCCGCGGTGATCTCTTCGTTGGACGACCCGTCACCGTTCCAGTAGGTCACGTTTGCCTTCCCCGTGGTGGTAACTACGTATTCGATCTTGTGTTCTTTGTTAAGCGTTTCGCTGACGCTGTTGGCTGCGGCCGCAAGCACGGCCGTCACGATGATTGCGATGATGATGGCTAATGCTCCAAGGATTGCGCCCGTTATTGAGGTGCCCTTTTTAGTGAACTTTCGGGTAACGCCGATGATCCCGAAAATGAGCGCAAGGGGTCCAAGAATGAACGCAATGAATCCGACAACGGGAATGATGGAAAAGACGATGGCGACGATTCCCAGCACCAGTGCAGCAGTGCCAAATCCATTGCTTCTCAGGGGCTGGTTGTAGTTGGGGCGGGATTACCTCTGACAATTTGACTGGGTCAGCCGGAATTGTGTCGAAGAAGGGCGCGTTCGCCGCGTCACAGAAAACCGTCGATGGTAAATATGCGGCAAAACACGTCAGGCTCCGGCACACTGATTACGGCACAGAATTTCTTGGGGGATGCCGCCTTTCGGCTGTGAATTGCCGCCCGGAACACTGAGCTGCACGATCACACCTTTGAAAGGCGCCAACACCATGACCCAGCCGAACGCCGAACAGCCCGCCACCCATGATCCGCATCAGCCGACGTGGAGTTCCCCGGCTGAGGCTCCAGCCCCGCCCCAGTTTCAGAGCTACCAGGCACCCGCCGGCCAGTACCAGCAGCATGCCGCCGCTCCGCAGCCTCAGTACTACCAGGCGGCACCCCCGCAGAACCAGCCGATGGCACAGCAGCAGTTCCAGGGACAGTACCAGCAGATGCCGCAACAGCAGCTGATGCCGGCCATGCCTTACGGTTACCCTGAGCCGAAGTCCAAGCTCGCCGCCGGGTTGCTGGGAATTTTCCTGGGAGGACTGGGCATCCACCGCTTCTATCTGGGGCACACCACCATCGGCGTCATCCAACTCGTGCTGACGGTGCTGTTGGGGATCTTCACGTTTGGGCTCGTCGCGCTTTGGGGCTTCGTCGAGGGAATTATGATCCTCGCCGGCGCAGCCTACTTCCAGCGCGACGCCAGGGGTATTCCACTCCGTGAGTAACCGTCCCTGATCTCAGGCCCGGGGCGCGGAGGCCAGCAAGGTATTGACGACGGCGGTCGCCCACCGGCTCGATCTCCCAGGTGATGCGGGACGTGCCTTCGGCCTTGACGTCCTCGCCCCATAGCGCGGTCATGGTCTGGACGAGCCTCCGCGGCGGGTCAACCTCGAGGTTCTCGCCCTCGCCCAGCAGTTCCCCGGCTTGGGGATTCCCCATTGCGAACCGTCCGCCCGGTGTCCAATCGGATTCGATGGTGTTCCCGAACTGGTATTTGCTGCGGATTTCGCTGTCCGTGATGGCTTCCCAGAGCCTTTCCGGGGTGGTCTTGATATAGATTTCGAAGATCTTTTCCATGGGACTTTCCAATCGGGTCTTGAGGTCGCTGAGGGCAGCGGCCCATGCTTCGGCGTACTTGCTGACCCAGCGGTCGTGGACCAGGCGGATGGGTACCCGATTGAGGAAATGGAGTTTCTCCCGGCCCCGACGGCGGGTGACCACCAGGCCGGCATCCGCCAGCAGCTTGAGGTGCTTCATGACTCCGTAGCGGGTCATGTTGAAATGCGCCTCGAGTGCGTGCAGGGTTTGCCCGTCCTCCCGGAAGAGCTCATCGAGCAGGTCCCGGCGGGTGGGGTCGGCGAGGGCCTCCACACAGGCCCAAAACTACCGTTTATCGTGAATTCACTGCCGCTCAACGCATTAATCGTACGGTTGCTTAGTATCTGCATCATGATTGCCGGAGGCGTTTTTCCGTGCAGGGTTGTCGCCTCAGATCGCTGGACACCGATGTCTTCGAACAGGCAAGAGGAGCAAGTATGGGCTGGCTGGACCGTGAACGAACCGTTGCCCCGCCGGGGTTCAACCGCTGGCTGGTGCCGCCTGCGGCGCTCGCCGTCCACCTGTGCATCGGCCAGGCCTACGCCACGAGCGTCTACAAGACGGCCCTGGTCAAGCATTTCGGGGCCAGCCTGACGGAGATCGGCGTGATCTTCTCCATCGCCATCGTGATGCTGGGCCTCTCGGCCGCGATTATGGGCACGTGGGTGGACACGAACGGCCCGCGCAAAGCGATGTTCACCTCGGCCATGTTCTGGGCCAGCGGCTTCCTCATCGGCTCGCTCGGCATCTTCACCAACCAGCTGTGGCTGGTTTACCTCGGCTACGGCGTCGTGGGCGGCATCGGCCTGGGCATCGGCTACATCTCGCCGGTGTCCACCCTGATCAAGTGGTTCCCGGACCGGCCGGGCCTGGCCACCGGCATGGCCATCATGGGCTTCGGCGGCGGCGCACTGATCGCCAGCCCCGTGTCCACCGCGCTGCTGAAGATGTACGATCCCAACTCCGGCGCCCAGGGCTGGGTGGCCAGCGGCGATGCGGTGGGGAAGCTCTTCCTGACCCTCGCTGTCGTCTACCTCGCGTACATGCTCTTCGGTGCCTTCACCATCCGGGTCCCGGCCGAAGGCTGGAAGCCCGCCGGGTTCGATCCCGCCAAGGTCAAAGCGGCCACCCTCGTCACCACGGACAACGTGTCCGCGAAGAACGCCATCAGGACCAGGCAGTTCTGGCTCGTCTGGATCGCCCTTTTCTGCAACGTCACCGCAGGCATCGGCATCCTGGAGCAGGCAGCACCAATGATCCAGGACTTCTTCCGCCAGTCCGACGGCGTGTCCCTGGTCAGTGCCGCCGTCGCCTCCGGCTTCGTGGGTCTGCTCTCGATCGGCAACATGTCCGGCCGCTTCGCCTGGTCCGCCACCTCCGACGTCACCGGCCGCAAGCGCATCTACATGGTGTACCTCGGCGTCGGCGCGGTGTTGTACACGGCGCTGGCCCTGGCCGGTTCCACCACAACGTTCCTGTACGTGGCGCTGGCCTTCGTCATCATCTCCTTCTACGGCGGCGGTTTCGCTACGGTCCCGGCCTACCTGCGGGACCTCTTCGGAACCTTCCAGGTGGGCGCCATCCACGGCCGGCTCCTGACCGCCTGGTCTGCTGCCGGCATCGCCGGTCCGCTGATCGTCAACGCGTTCCTGGACGCCCAAGGCAAACCCGGGCAGCTGGACGCGGCGTCCTACCAGCCGGCGCTGCTGACCATGGTGGGGCTGCTGGTGGTCGGCTTCGTGGCCAACCTGCTGGTGAAACCGGTCAACGCACGATTCCACGAACCCCGCCCCGAACGCGGCCGGTACGAACCTGCCATGGAGGCTTGAGATGAACACAGCACACACCCCCGGCGCACAGGCGCCGGTGAAAGCGTCCACCGGACGACTGGCCGTGGGCTGGGCCCTCGTCGGGGTACCGCTGGCGTACGGGGTCTACGAAACCCTGACACGGGTGGCGGCCCTGTTCGGCTGATCCCTGCGGGAAGGGAGCAGAAAGGGGCGCCGGCCCAGCTGGTCTGGCGGGGCCGATGCCTGCACGTCCATCGGGATCAATTTGCACCCCACCGGCACACAACGCACGGAAGCATCGTGGCTGCTGGTGGCATTATGGTCCAATGAGTGAAAACGACGATCCTACGCTGCGTTCCGTCGAGCTGACACGGACGGCCACGGCCCGCTACGTGGTCCGCAATGCTGCGGGTGCAGAACTTGAATTCGGCCACGGCGAAGGGCTGCTGAGCCCGGTGGAGTTGCTGCTGGCGGCGATCGCTGGATGTTCGGCCATCGACGTCGACACGGTGACGGCACGGAGCGCCGAGCCCACGTCCTTCCAAGTCGCGGCCACCGGCCACAAGGTGGTGGAGGACGGCGCCAACCGGCTGGAGGGGCTGCACCTGTCCTTCAACCTGGCTTTCCCAGATACGGCGGATGGGCAGAAGGCGGCCGGCCTGGTGGAACGGCTGGTGGACCTCTCGCATGAAAAGTACTGCACGGTGTCACGGACGGTGGAGCACGGAACTGCCGTCACCACCGAGGTCCACGTCGCGGTTGGTGACACGGAGAGCTGAGGGCAGCCCCGCAAAGGGCCTCTACCCGCGGGTGCCGGATGCACGCTATTCTGCGCCCGGATCCTTGCGCCGCATGTGCCGGTGATGCAGCTCGTAGCTGTCGAACACATCGGCGGATGTGGTTCCTGCGTGGCCGAATTTGCCGCGCAGGACCTCCGCGAGTCCATCGAGGGCGGCATGGAGCATCCGGCCGGCGAACTGGAGTTCAGCGTTCTCGTTGCGCTGCGCCTGGGCTGCCAGCTCCTGGGCGTAGGCCACCGTGGCCGGCAGGGATCCCCGCTGCTCGATTTCACGGAAGTAGTAGGTTTCGTGGAACGCAAGAAGGTCTATGCTCACCGAAGCCACATTTCCGGCAATTGACTCCAGTAATCCGGCCGCGTGACCTGGGTGCAGAGCCAGTAGGCCGGCCGGACCTGCAGCTTCCCTGAACAGGTTGAGCTGGTGGGCAAGTGCCCGGCGACGGTTGAGGGCCGGGAACGTCTGTAGGATCCAGGTGACGGTTGCTGTCAGCAGCCCAAATCCGGTGACGGCCTGGAGGGCAACAACCAGTCTGAGCACCGGATGCGCTGCCACGATATCGCCGAAGCCCACCGTGGAGAGCGTGACCAGGGAGATGTAGAGGGCTTCGGCGAAGTCAGCCCGCAGCGGAACCCCGGCACCGTAAACAAAACCATTCGTCAGGTGGGGCAGGTAAAGCAGGGCCCAGCCGATGGCCGCCAAGCTTGCCCAGGCACCGATGACAGCGGCCATCGCCAAGGGCGCCGCGATGAAGGTGCCCCGGCCCCGCAGTTTCCTTGATACCAGCCAGAAACCGCGCATGATCGCCCGGCCCAAGGGGCCGGAACCGTGCGGGTAAAGGAGCGTACGAAAGACGTCCACGAGCATCAGCAGAACCAGCCCGGCGCCCAAGACCGTCCAGAGCGTGTCCCCGAAGTCCATACCTCATCTTAGGGGCGGCATGGCACGGATTTCCGCACGTTATGAGGGAACTACCCGTCCACGCTGGGGAGGCGAGGTTGCGCCAGCGGGGACCTGGGTTGGCCGCGAGGTTAACTCGTCAGGCCGCCGGCCCGTCGAACAGGGCGCTGGTGCTGCTTTGGGGCACCACCACGTGGACGGCGTTGCGCTGGACGGCGAAGTCCGCTGGCGTGGTGGTGGCGATTTCGCCGTCGAGGTTTACCGGCAGCGGCGGCTCGGTGACCAGCCGGACATGCCGGCTGGTCAGGTGGTACACCCGGTCGTGTTCGATGAAGCTGCCGTCCTTGAGGAGCCGGGCGATGCTCACGTGCTCGCGGAGCGGGCCGGCCAGAATGGCGTAGATGTCCAGGAGGTGGTCATCGATCCCTGCGGTGGGGGAGACTGTGTTGCCGCCGCCGTAGTGCCGGCCGTTGCCCACGGCCACCTGCAACAGGTCCTCGAGCTCCAGCGGCTCATGGTCCCCGTCCGGGAACTCGAGGCGGGCCCGGAACGGCTTGTGCCGGGCATAGGCCCGCAGCGTGGCGATGCTGTACGCCAGAGGCCCGATGTACCGTTTCAGGCGCGGGCTCAGGGCCTCCGTCACAGCCACGGACAGGCCCACGGATGCGACGTTAAGGAAGGGCTCACCGTTGGCCCGGCCGAGGTCGATGTCCACTATCTTCCCGTCGGCGATGGTGGCGCACGCCTCGGCCAGGCTGTTGGGTATCTCCAGCGTGCGGGCGAAGTCGTTGGCGGTGCCCAGTGGCAGAACACCGAGCGCCACGCTGGTGCCGGCAACCCGGCCGGCCGCGTAGGAGACGGTCCCGTCGCCGCCGCCCACAACCACCAGGTCGTGCCCGTCCGCAATGACCCGGTCAAGGGTCCCGGCCAGGTCTGCCCCGGACAGCACGGGGTGCACGGCGGTGACGGGCACGCCGGCCTTCCGCATCGTGTCCACCGCAAGGTCGTGCGCCGCGCCGCGGCGGGAACCGGCATTGATCACCACGGCGGCGGAGCGGGCGTCACGGGCAGCTTTCATGTGGGCCATGGTAGGCGGTGGACCTGTGGGTTTCCTATGGCCAGCGCCGCCGGAAGGAGTGGTTACGTGCCCGTCCCCTCCCCGTGGCTTCGCTGTGGCTTCGCTGTGGGTGACCGTTTACCCGGCCCTGTGAGGGTGGAGGCGCCGGTCAGAACGGCCGGCAACATTCACCCGACCCGGAGGATCTTCGTGTACCTGACTGCCAGACCGTCCAAGTTCCATCCCGCCCGGCCTGTGGCCCTGACCGCCAGCACCCTGGCCGTCATTGCCGCCGCCTCTCTCCTGAACGCTTCCACCAGCAACGCCGCAGACCCCACCGACTGGGCCGCCAACGCCTACCGCGGCAGCGTCAACGTGGTGGCGGGGCCGGACGAGAACCAGCAGATGATCGACGGCGTCGCGTTTGTGGACGCGGACCAGGACTCCGTGCAGGACAGCAACGAGCGCGGCCTGGCCGGGGTCACCGTCACCAACGGGCGTGACGTGACGAAGACGGACAGCCAGGGCCGCTACGAGCTGCCGGCGTTCGACAACATGACCGTGTCCGTGACCCAGCCGCGCGGCTACCAGGTGCCAGTGGACGCAGACAACGTGGCGCAGTTCTTCTACCACCACCTGCCCGCGGGCTCACCGGAGCTGAAGTTCGGCGGCATCGCACCCACCGGAGAACTGCCGGACCAGGTGAACTTCCCCTTGGCCAAGAGCGGACTGACCCAGTCGCCCGAGCAGCACTGCGTGATTGGCGGCGACGTCCAGACTTACGACCAGGACGAGGTGGAATACGCCCGCACCGGTGCGTTCACGGACCTGGCCGCACGCACGGACTATGCAGGCTGCGGCGCCCTGTTCATCGGCGACGTGGTGGGCGATGACCTCTCGCTGTACCCGCAGACCCGGGAACTGTCCGGCATGCTGAACGGCCCGGCGCGCTTCCTGCCCGGCAACCACGACCTCGACTTCGACGCCACGACCAGCGAGCACACGTTCGATACGTTCAAGGCCAAGCTCGGCCCGGAATACTACTCCTACGACGCCGGCAAAGCACACGTGGTTGCGCTGAACACGGTGGAGTTCCCCACCAAGCAGCCGGCCGCCAAGGGTGACTACACCGGTTCGCTGGATGAGCAGCAGCTTGAATGGCTGCGCAATGACATTGCCCAGGTGCCGAAGAACCAGCTGATCGTCCTGGCCTCGCACATTCCGCTGCTGGACTACGCCGACCAGGGCAGCCGCAAGCACCAGGTGGAGCAGGTCAAGGAGGTCTACAAGATCCTCGAAGGCCGCGAGGTGGTAGCGCTGGGCGGGCACACCCACAGCATCGAGAACCTCCGCAAGGGTGACTCGCTGGCAGGCTGGTCCGAGCTGTTCGGCATCGACGCCCTGCCGTTCACCCACATCACCGCCGGCGCCATCTCCGGTGACTGGTACTCCGGACGCCAGACCGCCGAAGGCTACCCGCTGGCCTACCAGCGCGATGGCGGCCTGCCGGGCGTGCTGACCCTGGACATCAAGAACACCGAGTTCAGGGAGCGCTTCAGCGTCCGCGGCGAGGATGAGTCACTGCAGATGTCCCTGGGCCTGAACACGCCCCGCTACCGTGACTGGTACGCCCAGAACCGCGCCAACAAGGGCAGCGCCCCCGCCCTCACCGAGCCCCTGATGGTCTCCCGCGAGGACCTGGCCAACAGCACCTGGCTGACCACCAACTTCTGGATGGGCAGCACCGGGTCCACGGTCAAGGCGCAGATCGACGGCGGCCAGGCGGTTGAGGCTGTCCGCACCCAGCAGATGCAGGGCGAAGGCCAGCTGGTGGGCGCCGAGTACTCCGATCCGGTTGCCGTCCAGGAGCAGCTGGTGAACGGCGGAAGCCTGGCCGACCGAACGATGCACCTGTGGCGGCTGCAGCTGCCTGCCGACCTGGCAGCCGGAGAGCACACCGCCACCGTCACCGCCACCGACGTGTATGGCCGGACCTTCACGGAGACCCTGACTTTCCAGGTCGCCGGCTAGCGGTTACACGCAGCACCGCGTTATTGCGGCGCGGAAAGCCCTGGCACGAGGCATGTGCCAGGGCTTTCCTGCGTCTGGACGCACGACGGCGGTGCCTTGGCGCACCCTGAACGTTCGGCCCATCATCCGGACACAAGCTGGAGCAACAGCCCTTCCAGTGGACTGACGTGGGATGACCCGGCTTCGGGTGGACTGATTTCCGGCCCACTGAATTTCGGCGGAACGATTGCCGCACCACTAATTCCGGGCGGGAGGACTCCCAGCGGCCATTGAGGTGGTTCGCGGTCGGGTTGTTCGGCTGGGTAGTGACGGCCGGTGGGTGATGTCCAGCCGGGCGGTTCATCCTTGGTGGCGCCAGTGGGTTTCCAGTCCCTGTTGTGTTTCAGGCGGTGATGCGATGGGCAGAGCTGTGCGATGTTGCTGATGCCGGTGGTTCCGCCGTGTTGCCACGCCTGCAGGTGGTCGGTGTCGTTGTCGAAGGAGTTGTTGTTGCAGCCGGGGAAAACGCATCTGCCGTCCCGCAGCTGCAGCGCTTTTTTCATCGCCTTGGTGAGCCGATAACTGGTGCGACCGATTTCCAGGGGTGTTCCGTCGCTGGGGTCGAGCAGGACCCTGCGGAAGGATTCGGCGCCGCCGGCGAGGAGCTTGCGGGCCATGGAAGCGGGAATGGGCCCGTAACCGTCCAGCTCTGCGGGTTCGTCGGTGAGGCCCAGGAACGCGAAGAGCGGGACGGTGACGAGAACCTCGGCGCGGGGCGCAGGGACCTTGCCCGCATCCGGATCCGTAGCGGTTCCGCTCAACACCGGTTCGGCGTGGTCCGGGCGGTCACTGTGTGCGACGGTATGGAAGCTGGAGAAATCTGCCGTGGGTTCATCGGAGCCGACGAGGGTGGCCAGGCCAAGCGGGCCCTGCTGCAGGTCGCCCCCGCCCCGGAGGGAGTCGGTGGTGGCGGTGGCTGTTCCGTTGGTGAGGAGGCGTCTGGCGAAGTCGTCGGACTTGAGTTGGGTGAGGCTGCGGGATTCGTTGGGTCCTTGGAGGCTGCGGGCGGTGGCGGTGATGCGGTTCGAGATCGCCAACGCCTGGTCTGCCGGCAGGTACGCGGCGATCCAGGCCATCCCGTCCCGGTCCGGAGTGAATTCCACCCGCCGGTCCGCGGCGCTTTTGCGGTGACGCTGCTCGATCGATTCCGGGTGGTGGCGTTCCCGCCAGCCCCGTAGCCTGGCCCGCAACCGGGCCGGCGCCAACTTCGGCGCGGGGCAACCCCTCGCCGGGTGAGGGGCGTCCGGGTCGAGGAAGTGCTCCACCAAAGCGGCCGCGGCGGGATGGTCCAAAGCCTCGGTCTCGTCGGCGAAGATCCGTGCCTGCTGCCACGAGAGGCTGCCTGCGGCGAGGGCGTCCATGACCGGAGGCAGGGCACACACCTGCCGGGCCTGGGCCACGAGCGCGGACGCGCCCCCGGAACTCAGGGACAGGATCCCGCCGATTTCCGCAACCGTGGACATCTCGGTGTAGGTCCGCTCATGCAGGGGTGCGTCTGGTGGGGTCATTGCGTGTTGCAGGTCCATGGCTTCGGCCACGGACCTGGCCTTCCGGGCTGCGGCCTGGGCCTCCAGCTTCTTTTCCAGCCCCATCCGTTCCAGCCGGATTTCGTACGCCCGCGCCAGCACATCCACGCCGTCCGCGGCCACAGCCGTGGCACTGGCGGAGGAGAGGGCAGCGTCCTCGGCAGCGAGCGCGGCGAGGGCAGCAACGGTAGCATAGATAGCCTCCATGCCTGTCCCCGTGCCCGCGCTGGTTCCCATACGAACATCCTCTAACGGGGGTACGACAATTTAGCCGGCAGCCATTAGCCGGCAGCCATTAACGGCCGGCTCGGCCCCGCGCAAAGTAGTGGCGGCCTGCGCAAGGCGCGCTCGCAAGGTGCGCGCCGCCGTCGTACTTTCAAAAACACAACCGTTGTTGCCCCGGCGCGGCAGTGGCAAGATGAACGGAGGTGTTGGGCTGCTGCCGGTCAAGGGGGTTTGAAGAACGACGACGTGTGCCCGGCTTGGTGAGCGAGGCGGCGGTGAGCGGGCCATGACAGAGCACAGCGGGCAGCGGCGGCTGAAGGTATCCGACGTGAATGTGGTCAACCGCCGCACGCTGCGGAAGGCGCTCGGCGGGACCATCGTGGGCAACACGATGGAGTGGTACGACGTGGGGGTGTTCGGCTACCTCATCACCACCATGGGGCCGGTGTTCCTGCCCGAAGCGGACCGGGCCGTGCAGAACCTGTTCCTGCTCGGGACGTTCGGCGCCACGTTCATCGCCCGGCCGCTGGGCGGCATCTTCTTCGGCTGGCTGGGCGACAGGATCGGCCGGCAGAAGGTGCTCGCCATGACGCTGATGCTGATGGCCGCCGCGACCTTCGCCGTTGGCCTGCTGCCGGGATACTCGGTGCTGGGGATCTGGGCGGCGGTGCTCCTGGTGGTCCTTAAGCTGGTGCAGGGCTTTTCCACCGGCGGCGAATACTCCGGGGCCACCACGTTTGTGTGCGAGCATTCGCCGGACCGGCGGCGGGGTTTCTACGTCAGCTTCCTGGACATGGGCAGCTACCTGGGTTTTGCGGCGGGCGGGCTGGTGGTGTCCGTCCTGCAGCTGACGCTGGGGCAGGAGCAGATGGAGGCATGGGGCTGGCGGATCCCGTTCCTGGTGGCCGGGCCGCTGGGCATCGTCGCCGTCTACTTCCGGATGAAAATCGAGGAGTCGGCCGCCTTCAAAGCCACCATGGAGGCCGAAGCCGTGGCGGCCAAGCATCCCGAGACCGGGGAGGAGCTCCGGCCCGTGGGCCCGGTGGGAATACTGAAGGCGCACTGGCGGCCGATCCTGTTGGCCATGATCCTGGCGGCGGCCGCGAACACCGTGGCGTACGCCCTCACGTCCTACATGCCCACCTACCTGACCAGCAACAAGGGGTACAACGAGGTGGAGGGGACGCTGCTGACCATCCCGGTCCTGGTGGCCATGGCGTTGGGCATCCCGTTCACCGGGCTGCTCTCGGACCGGATCGGCCGCCGCCGCGTGCTGTGGATCGGGGCCCTGAGCACAGCGGTGCTCGCGGTGCCCGCGTTCCTGGCGATAGCGGCGGGCAGCGTCCCCATGACGTTGCTGGGCCTGGCCCTGATCGCCTTCCCGGTGGCGTTTTCGGTGCCGAACCTCGCCTCCGCGCTGCCCGCACTGTTCCCCACCGAACACCGCTATTCCGCCATGGGCATCGCCTACAACCTGGCGGTGGCCATCTTCGGCGGGACGGCCCCGTTCATCATCGCGGCCCTGATCGGGTTGACCGGTGACGACATGGCCATTGCGTACTACCTCATGGCAGTGGCCGCGGTTGCCGCTGTGGCCATCCGGTTCCTGCCCGAATCCGCCCGGCGGCACCTGCCCGGGTCCATGCCCAGCGTGGACTCGGAGGAAGCCGCCCGGAAACTGGTGGAGACCCAGGACAGCAACCCGCTGCTGGACGCGGACACGCTGCCGTTCGAGAGCAGCTTCGAGATCGCGCGGGCGGAGCACAAGGGCCGGCCCGGGAAGCCAACGGTGATGTAAGACGGGAGGTACGACGGCGGCACTTGCGTGAGTGCCGCCGTCGCCGGTCTCTTCGGCCCGCCTCGGCGCTACTCGCCGTGGGCCGCTGCGCCCATGTGAGACTTCCCACCTTATTCTGAGTAACTCACAATAAGGCTGTAAAGTTAACTGCAGGCCGCCGTAGCCCTTGAGTACCGCACCGGTGAAGACACCCGGGCCAGCGGGGCAAGCGAGACAACGCGCACCGCCCTCCTGCTTGAGCGGCACAAGAACCTGTACGGCACACGTCCCGAAACCTCACGGAGAACCCATGACTTTGCTGACCGAACGCCCCGCCACCTCCCCATCCACCACCGAAACCAGCCTGAAGGCAGCTGCCGCCACCGCAGTGCGCGGCGGCAGCTACGTGACTCACCCCGCCGGCAATGTCCCCGTCGGCGCAGTGGGCAGCTACGTCACGGTCGCTGGCGCCCGAGGCCTGCCCTCCGCCACCCGTGGCAGCTATGTCACAGTGGACGGCACTGCCGTTATTGCCGCCGGCGTCATCGAGGGCAACTACGTAACGCTTCCAAAGGCGGCGTAGGCTGCAGCGCCCTGCGGGGGATAGCACCGCCGCGCGGGCATTAAGGGAGGCCGACGGCGGCACTGGGTGTCGCCGTCGGCCTCCCTTTTTCGTGCCATCGGGGAGGGGATTCATTTCCGTTCGCCTGAGGTACTCCTGGTGGTCACCTGGGAGGCATACGTTGGACGCAAGTTCATCAGTGCCGCACATTTCGCCGCCAAGGAGTCCCATGTCCACCAAACGTCCACTCACCGCTGTAATCACCGCTGCTGTTCTGGGCAGCCTTGCCGTTGGTTTCGGCGTGGCTCCGGCCGTCGCCGAGCCTAAAGCCGAGCCCAGGAAGGACCACGCGGTGGACCTGCGGGTGGCCACCTACAACCTGTCGCTCAACAGGGGAAGCGCCGGCGAACTTGAGAAGGATCTGGGCACTCCGGACAACCAGCAGGCCCGCACCGTTGCCGAGGTCATCCAGCGTGCCAACCCGGACATCATCCTGCTGAATGAGTTCGACTACGTACCCGGGATGCGTGCCGCGGATCTGTTCCGCGAGAACTACCTGGCGGTCGGGCAGGGCGGGGCTGATCCGGTGCACTACCCCCACGCGTACGTAGCGCCGTCGAACACCGGGATCCCCAGCGGGTTCGACCTCAACAACGACGGCAAGGTGGGTGGCGGCGACGACGCCTTCGGTTTCGGTGCCTTCGAGGGGCAGTACGGCATGGCCGTCCTGTCGAAGTACCCCATCGACATGGAGAACGTGCGGACGTTCCAGAACTTCCTGTGGAAGGACATGCCGGGCGCGCTGCTGCCGGATAACCCGGCGACGCCCGAACCGGCAGACTGGTTCTCCCCGGAGGAGCTCGACGTGGTGCGTCTGTCGAGCAAGTCGCACTGGGATGTTCCGGTCAAGGTCGGCGGCGAAACGGTGCACGTGCTCGCCTCGCACCCTACGCCGCCAACCTTTGACGGCCCGGAGGACCGGAACGGCCGCCGCAACCACGATGAGATCCGGTTCTGGGCCGACTACGTCACCCCGGGCAAATCGCAGTACATCGTGGACGATGAGGGCACAAGGCGCGGGCTCCTGCCGAGCGAACCGTTCGTCATCGTCGGGGACCAGAACGCGGATCCGTTCGACGGCGACTCCGTGGAGTCCGCAATCAACCAGCTCCTCGATTCCAAGCAGATCGTCGACCCTTTGCCGGCCTCCGCCGGTGCCGTGGAGGCGGCAGCCCTGCAGGGCGGAGCCAACGCCGCCCATGAAGGTGACCCCCGCTACGACACCGCAGACTTCGCCGACGGGGCGCCCGGCAACCTGCGGGCTGACTACGTGCTGCCATCGCGTAAGACCACGGTGCTCGGTTCCGGCGTGTTCTGGCCCGCCCAGGCGGACCCGCTCTCTCGGCTGACCGGCGTCTATCCGTTCCCGAGCAGCGACCACCGCCTGGTGTGGGTGGATCTGCAGGTGCGCGGCTAACCTTTTCCCTACGCCTCGCCGCACTCCCGCTGGAACGCCCTGACAGCTTCGCTCACTGGTGGGTAGAAGTGTTCCGGGGTGAAGCGGGCGCCCATACCGTGCTCCAGCAGCCTGTCCTTGACCGGACCCTTGAGCTCGGCGAAGGATCCCAGCAGCGATCCGTTGCCGAAGAACAGCGGTGCGTCGAAGCGCAGGATCAGCAGGCCGGGGACACGCTCGCCTTCGGGGTGGCGGCTCACGTCGTGGTAACCAAGTACGCCGGGCACGTCCACCAGTTCGGCACGGTAGGGGTCCCACGCCCGCCGCAATGACAATGGCGGCGACGGTGGTGGCAGGCAGGAAGCCGGTGACGCCGGGTGCCACGAGCATGAAGCCGAGCACCAGAACGGCGCCTGCTACCCCTGTGAGCTGGGATTTCGCCCCGGCCTCAACAGCCACCGGCGCCCGGGACGTGCTGGCCGAGATCGGGAACCCGCGCAGCAGCCCGCTGGCAGCGTTTGCGGCACCCAGTGCCGCCATTTCATGGTTGCCTGACACCTTGCGTCGGTGAGCTTCACGCGCTCCTACAGTCCCAGCAGGCCGGCGACGCAGGACACCACCACCGCAATGAGCACGCCCGGAACCTTCCATTTCAGCCAGCGGGTACCCAGATGAGCGCCAGCGAGGCCAGGCCCAGCACCAGCGCGGGCACGTTGGTCCCGCCGGCCAGCGCCCCGGGTGCGGCGGCAAGGAGCTTTTCCCAGGGCCTACCGTCTTCCACGGAGATCCCCAGGAGCGTGGGGAGCTGGGACACGGCCACCAACAGTGCGATGCCATTGAGGTAGCCGAGCCGGATGGGCTTAGGCAATAGTCCGGTGATGATTCCCAGCCGCAAGGCCGAGCCGCACAGCAGGATGGCGCCGATCAGGATGGCCAGTAGCCCGGCCAGGGCCACGGAATTCCGTTCGTTATCCGCGTCCAGGGAAACCAGTGCCGCCACGATCATTGGGGCGAGCGCGGAACCACCAAAATGGGGTACTTCCGGAGCTGCTCATCTTCAGATCATGTCCCACCAGTGCCCCTGCACGCCATCGATATCTGGGCTGGGCTGGCTCTCCCTTGACAGCAATGTGATCCATGCCTCACTATCAATGCATAGTAATTGGATAGCTGCATAAAAATTCCTTCGACATAGAAGTCGCTGAAACACAAGGAGACGATGATGACTTCCCACAAGATGATCCGCTCGGGGTGCGCCGTACTGACGGCTGCCGTCATGGCGCTCTCGCTTGCTGCATGCGGGGGCGCCAGTGGCCCCGCCGCCGGGGGCCAGAAGAAGGTGATTGGCGTGTCCGTAGCTGACCAGAAGTCGCTCTTCTACGTAGCTGAGGTGGCCGGCATCAAGGACGAGGCCAAGAAGCTCGGCTACGAGGTGAACATCACATCTGCCAACAACGACTCGTCGGCCCAGGTCAAGCAGGTTAATGACCTCTTGACGAAGGAGATCGGTGCGCTGATTTTCACGTCCCAGGATTCGACGGCCGCGGCGGCGGGCGTGAGGGCGGCCAACAAGGCAGACGTCCCCGTGGTCGCGGTTGACCAGCGCCCGGAGTCCGGCCAGGGTGATCTCGCCACTTACATCGCGACCGACAGCGTCAAGGCCGCCTACGAGCTCTGCACATGGATGTTTGGGCAGATCGGCGGTACGGGTGAAATAGCCATTCTGCACGGCGTGCTCGGGTCCACCGCGGAGATCCAGCGGACCGAGGGGTGCCAGAAGGCCCTCAAGGAGACGCCAGGCATCAAGGTCGTCGCCGAGGAAACCGCCAACTGGGATGAGACCGAGGCCTACAAGGCCACCCAGAACATTCTCACGGCGAACCCCAACCTCAAGGCGGTGTTCGGCGAGAGCGACGCGATGTCCCTCGGCGCCTCCAAAGCGGCCAAGGCGTCCGGCAGGACGATCTTCTCGGTGGGCATCGACGGCTTCCCGACGATGTTCGACGCGGTCGCGGGTGGTCTGACCCAGGCGACGATGGCGCAGCAGCCGTACATGATGGGCCAGCTTGCCGTGCGCAACGCCATCGCCCTCATGGAGGGCAAGGGCCAGGACATCCCGAAGGAGCAGTACCAGGACACTGTGCTGATCAATAAGGAAACGGTTGCCAAGCACAAGGTTGAAGACTTCTACGGCCCGGACGCCCAGTCCTTCAAGTGATCCCGAAGATGACGACACAACCAGCTTCTGCCGGCCTGGAGGGCGCGGGTCTGATGAAGGCCTACTCCGGGGTGACGGTCCTGAAATCGGTCGACTTCCGGGTCGAGCCGGGTACCGTCGTCGGGCTCGTGGGCGAAAATGGTGCAGGAAAGTCGACGCTCAGCTCGATCATCACCGGCGTCGTGAAGCCGGATGGCGGCACCATGCGGCTGGACGGGGCGGCCTACGCACCGTCCAGCCCGGCCGAAGCACTGCGACAGGGTGTGGCGCTCATCCACCAGGAGACGCGCCTCATCCAGGACCTCTCGGTCGCCGAGAACATTTTCCTCGGACGCCTTCCGCATCGGCGCGGCCGCGTGGACTGGGAACTGGTCCGCCGCGAGTCGAGGACCGTCCTCGATTCGCTTGGGGTGGAACTCGACGTCCGCCGTCCGGTCCGCGGCCTCTCGATGGCAATGCAGCAGGAGATCGAGATCGCCAAGGCCCTCAGTCGCCGTCCCCGGTACGTCGTGTTCGACGAGCCCTCGGCCTCCCTGGGAGAAACGGAGACCGAACACGTCCTCGAGCGGATCCGCTCGCTGCGGACCGCCGGCGCTGGCGTCGTCTACATCTCCCACCGGCTCGATGAGGTCCGCGAGGTCGCAGACGAGATCGTCTGCCTGCGTGACGGCTCGCGCGTCCAGTCCTGGAATTCGGGCGACGTGGACAAGGAAAAGATCATCAACGCGATGGTTGGGCGCGAGTTCACGTATGAGCACGTCCCGCCCCAGCCGAGCCGCGATGCGACCGTGCTTGAGGTTCGGGGTCTCGGGCGGCGCGGTGTATTCGCGGACATTAACTTCGAGTTGGCCGCGGGGGAGGTCCTCGGGATCGCTGGCCTCGTCGGCGCGGGGCGGACCGAGGTGGTCCGGGCCATCGCCGGCGTGGACCGCGCTGACTCGGGTGAGGTCATCCTTGAGGGACACAAGCTTCCATGCACCAGCCCCCAATCGGCGATCCGCGCCGGGATCGTCATGGTCCCTGAAGACCGAAAGGGCCAGGGCCTGAACCTGGACCGCACCGCGGAGGAGAACGTGACACTCCCCTGGGAGCGGGAGCTCGCCCGCAAGGGCCTGCTCACCCGCAAGGTGGTCCGGGAAGTCGCGGGGGCCCAGGCCCGCCGGCTCGACGTCCGCGGCAGCATGGCGCTACCGGTGAAGTCGATGTCCGGCGGAAACCAGCAGAAGGTCCTTATCGGCAAATGGCTGGTCAAGGATCCGAAAGTCCTCATTATCGACGAACCCACCCGGGGCGTCGACGTCGGCGCCAAAATGGCCATCTACGAGATCATCCGCTCACTCGCGGCCGATGGGATGTCCGTCATCGTCGTCTCATCCGAGCTTGACGAGGTTCTGGGCCTCTCGCACCGGGTCCTGGTGATGTCGCGGGGCCGGCAGCGGGGGCTTCTCCGCCGGGGAGAAGCCACCCCGGAGACCGTCATGTCACTGGCCGTGCACTCGTCAGAGCCCGCGGCTTCCCCCCCAATCTCCCAGCAGTAGAAAGAGCAGCAGCCATGCGAACCACAACGGATCATGCCATCCACCAGAGGTCCTCAGGACGCGGAGGCCGGACCCCGGAAGGTGCGGAAACAGGCACCTCCCCGGGCCGGGACGCCGGCCGTGGCGCGGCTGGGATTGCCGCAAATGTGCTTCGACGGGTCCCCGGGCCGCTGATCGGGCTCCTCGCGGTAATGATTGCGCTGTCCATCATGTCGCCATACTTCCTGACGTGGCGCAACCTCTCCAACGTGGTCACGCAAAATGCGGACATTGGCATTATGGCCGTGGGTGCGGCCCTGGTCATCCTCATCGGCGGCATAGACCTGTCTGTGGGATCCACGCTGGCCCTGTCGCTCATGACCAGCGCGTGGCTGTACCGTTCCGCGGGTCTGCCATTCGAGCTGTGCGTCATCCTGGGTCTCGCCGTCGGGGCCACCGTGGGTTTCATCAACGGCGTACTCTCGACCTACGGCCGCATCCAGCCGTTCGTCGCCACCCTCGCCACCATGTCCGCAGCAGCCGGACTGGCGCTTTACCTCACCAATGGCAACCCCATCAATGGCTTTCCGGAGTGGTACCTGGCCATCACCAGCAACGACATTCTCGGGATCCCGCTCGAGGGGATCATCATGGTGGCCACGTTCCTCATCGCGGCGTACTGGCTCCGGTTCCGCCCTTCCGGCCGCGCACTTTACGCCATCGGCGGCAATGCGGAAGTGGCCCGCCTCTCGGGCCTAAACGTCACGCGGATTAAGATCGGCGTATACGTGGTGGCGGGCTTCCTGGCTGCCCTCGCCGGCGTCATCGTCGGTTCCCGGCTTGACTCTGCACAGCCCACGGCGGGCGCGGCCGACCTCCTCAATGTCATCGCCGTCGTCGTGATCGGCGGTGCGAGCCTGTCCGGCGGCTCAGGCGGCATGCTCAACACCTTCATCGGACTCCTCATCATCGGCGTCCTGAACAACGGCATGTCCCTCCTGAATGTCTCCCCGAACCTCCAGCCGGTGGTCATCGGCGTCGCGATCATCGTTGCCGTCCTGACCGACCGGGCCAGCCGTTCCCGCCAAGGCGCCTGACGGCGCACCACCGTTCCGAGAGGACACCATGCCCACCGACACCTACGTCGTAGAGCCCATCAAAGAGCTGCTTACCCAGGCCGATCCCGACCACACGCTCGCCCCCTGCGGGCTCCGGCAGCTCGTCATCGGCCCCGGCGCACTCGGGGCTGTAGCCGACGCGGTCGCCCGGCTCCTGCCGGGCCCGCAGCCTGGCAGCGTGCCGCCGCGGGTCTCACTCCTCGTGGACCGTACCCGGATCACACGCTCCGGGCAGGACGTCAAAGATCTCATCCAAGCCCAGCTCGCAGCCAGGTTCAACGTCGTCCGGTCAGTGCTCGATGACGGGCACGCTGAGCTCCACGTCGTCGACAGCGTCCTCGACGAAGCCGCCGGAGTCGTCCGGGGCGCGGATGCTGTCGTGGCTGTCGGCGGCGGCACCATCAGCGACATTGCTAAGGTCGCGGTCCAGCGCGCCGGCGCTGCGGGCAGCACCCCTGCCCTGGTTTCAGTGCAGACAGCCGCCTCCGTCGACGGGTACACCGACGATGTTTCAGTGGTCCTGCGGGACGGGGTGAAACGTACTGTACCCTCATGCTGGCCGGACGCAGTCATCTCCGACACGGACGTCATCGCAGAGGCGCCGGAAGCCATGAACCGTGCCGGCTTCGGCGAAATGACGTCCATGCTGGTTGCTCCGGCGGACTGGCGGCTGGCTTCGCTGGTCGGCACAGACCCGACGTACAAGCCCAGCGCCGTGCGTCTGCTTGGCATGGTCGGCAAGGACCTGGAGAGCTGGAGTGCAGGGGTCCGGGAAGGCCAGGCCGAGTCGGTGGGCGCCCTCGCCCGCGCCCTTGCACTGCGCGGGATTGTCACAGGTGTCGCCGGGACCACAGCCGTCCTTTCCGGCGTAGAGCACCTGATCAGCCACATGCTCGACCAGTACCACGGCGCCCATGACCAGCCCATCGGCTTCCACGGCGCCCAGGTGGGGGCCGGTTCAGTGATTGCCGCCAGTGCCTGGGACATGCTTTTCGAGAGGCTGGCCGCCGCACCCGGCAGCCGCCCGAGACCGGGAGCCCTTGACCACGGACCCGCCAGGCGCAAGGTCCTCGCTGCCTTTGAACGCGTCGATCCCACCCTGCGCGTGGCCGAAGAGTGCTGGCGCGACTACTCCGCCAAACTCGATGCTGTGGGGCGCGGGCTGGCCCGGGTCGAGGCGATGCTCGAGGACTGGACAGACGTCCGAGGGGAACTCCGGGACCTTGTCCGGCCAGCGGAGTCGATCGCCGCTGCGCTCGCGGGCGCCGGGGCCGCCGTCTCGCTGTCCGGACTTGAGCCTTCCGTGGATGCCGAACTGGGACGGTGGGCGGTCGAGAACTGCGCCCTCATGCGGAACCGCTTCACGGTCGTGGACCTGCTCACGCTCCTCGGATGGTGGGGGACCGGTGACGTGGACGAGGTGCTGGAGCGCGCCGCCCACGCCGCCGCAGCTGCGGACCCAGGAAGGAAGTGAAGTCGTGATGCGTGACTATGTGATCGGCGTCGACTGCTCCACGACGGCCGCCAAAGCCGTCGTCTGGAACGCCCGCGGCGAAGCACTCTCGCAGGCGCGCTGCGCCTTCGGTCTCAGCCAACCCCGTCCGGGGTGGGGAGAGCAGAATGCCGAGGACTGGTGGACCGCCTCCGTTGAGGCGATCCGGCGGGCGGCCCAGACGGTGGACGCTTCCCGGATCGGCGCCGTCTGCATCACCCACCAGCGGGAGAGCTTCGTGTGCGTGGATGACGAGGGTGTCCCGCTGCGGCCGGCCATGCTGTGGCTCGACACCCGCGCCACGGAGGAGGTCTCCGCCTTCGGCACCGATGACGTCCATCGCCTCACCGGTAAGCCTCCCAACCCTACCCCGGCCTGGTACAAGCTCCACTGGCTCCGGGCCCACGAACCGGACACGGTCTCGCGCATCGGCAAGGTGGTGGATGTGCATGGATTCCTGGTCCACCGACTCACCGGCGCGTGGCTCACTTCCTGGGCCTCGGCGGATCCGCTTGGTCTTGTGGACATGTCAACCTTCGATTACGACGACGGCCTCGTGGCCGCGGTCGGCCTGGAACGCGCACAGCTCAGCGGGCTCCGGCCGCCCGGGAGCGTCCTCGGGAATCTCACGGACGACGCCGCCACGCGCCTTGGCCTTCCATCGGGAGTCGCCGTCGTGGCCGGCGCAGGGGACGGGCAATGCGCGCAGCTGGGTGCCGGTGCAACCTCGGGCGGCCGGGCCTACCTTAATCTTGGTAGCGGGATCGTTTCGGGGACGTTCGCAGAGCAGTACTCCTATGCCCGGGAGTACAGAACGCTGTCGGCCGCCGTCCCCGGGGCCTACACCCTGGAGACGTTCATCGGCGGGGGCACCATCAACCTGGGCTGGTTTGTCGAGAAGTTCTCGGGGCTGGACGCCCAGGGCTTCGGCCTGGGGCTGAGCCCCGAACAGATCCTGGAAACCGCGGCAGCGGCCTTGCCTCCGGGTTCGGAAGGCCTGCTCGCCCTGCCGTACTGGACCGGCGCCCTCACTCCGTACTGGGACCATAATGCGCGCGGCGCGCTGCTGGGCCTTACGGGCGTTCACGGCAAGGCGCATGTGTACCGGGCGCTACTTGAGGGCCTCGCTTTCGAGCAGCGGCTCCTGACCACGGGGGCGGAGAAGGCCTTGGCAGAACCCGTGGCCGAAGTGATCGCCCTGGGCGGCGGCTCCCGCAGCCCGGTATGGTGCCAGATCATCGCCGATGTCATGCAGCGCAGCGTTTCCGTGGTGCGGGACCCGGAAAGCACCTGCCTGGGCGCGGGAATGCTGGCCGCGGCCGCCGTCGGCATCCATGCTTCCGTGGACACTGCCGCCAAGGCCATGAGCGGAACCGGGCTGGCCTACGAGCCCCAACCCGCTGCGGCCGCGGCTTACGAACGGCTCTACGACGTCTATTGCGATATATATCCGGCCAACCGGGGTGTCTTCGCCAGGCTCGCGGAGGCAACGCGATGACGGCTTCAACGACCCTGACGGCCAGGCCCTTGAGATCCTATGCCGGCTACCTTTTCGACCTCGACGGCACGATCTATCTTGGCGACGAGCTGCTCCCGGGTGCTGCGGAACTGGTGCGCGGGTTGCGGGAAGCCGGACGCGAGACCCTGTTCCTCTCCAACAACCCCACCAAGAATCCGCAGATGTACGCGGACAAGCTGACCCGGCTGGGCCTGCCAACCCCTGTCAACCGGATAGTGAACCCGCTGGTCACCATCGTCGCGTGGCTGCGGAAGGAAGCTCCGGGCGCAGGAGTTTTCGTCATCGGCGAAGAGCCGCTCCAGCAGGCCATCAGGTCGGCCGGTTTCCGGCTAACCGATGATCCCCGGGACATTGACGTCGTCGTCGCGAGCTATGACCGGGGCTTCGACTACCGCAAGCTCCAGGTGGCTTTTGACGCACTGTGGCAGCATCGGCGGGCCCGCCTGGTGGCGACGAACCCCGACGCCTACTGTCCCATGCCGATGGGCCGCGGGGAGCCTGATGCGGCGGCGGTGATCGCCGCGATCGAGGCGTGCACGGGAGTGCGCTGCGAGGCGAACGTGGGAAAGCCGGCCGGGGTCATGCTGCAGACGGCGCTCGACGTCCTGGGGCTTTCCGGGTCCGACTGCGTCATGGTGGGGGACCGGCTGCAGACTGACATCGCCATGGCGGTGGACGCCGGCATGGATTCTGCGCTGGTCCTCACGGGGGAGGCCACGGCAGAAATGGCTGGCCTGCTGCCTCCCGAACGGCAACCGACGTTGGTGCTGCCGCGCATCGATGCCCTTTTGGAACCGTTCCAGGGGTCCTGACGGCGGTTCTGCCCACGTAAGCGGAAGAGGCGCGGCCGAAGCTATTGCCAGTTCGGCTACCCACCAATAGAATTTGAATTCACACCTTGAATATTTAATCAGAAAGGAACCGTGATGGATCTTTCATCGCAGGATTTGCTGGAGATGCAGCGGCGCATGTTGCGTATCCGCCGGTTTGACGAGCGGGCATCCAAGATGGTTAAGCGCGGCCAGATCCCCGGCACCGTTCACACCAGCATCGGGCAGGAGGCCCAGGTGGTCGGTGCCTGCATGGCACTCGGCGACGGGGACTACATGTCCGGCAACCACCGCAGCCACGGCCACCCGATCGGAAAGGGCTCCCCGCTGGGACCGCTGATGGCAGAGCTGGTGGGCAAAGCCACGGGCGTCTGCCAGGGCAAGGGCGGGTCGCTGCACCTGGCCGACTTCGCCGTCGGAAGCCTCGGCGAGTCCGGCATTGTCGGATCCTCGATTCCCATCGCCACCGGCGCTGCGCTTTCAAGCAAGGTGCTGGGCAACGGCAAGGTGTCCCTCGCGTTCTTCGGCGACGGAGCTGCGAACCAGGGATGCCTGTATGAGGCCATGAACATCTCCGGCGTGTGGGACCTGCCCGTGGTCTTCCTCTGCGAGAACAACCAGTACGCGCTGTCCACTCCCGCCCACACGGTCACGTCCGGAGTGATCGCGGACCGTGCCGCCGGCTTCGGAATGCCCGGCGTGCGGGTGGAGGACGGCCAAGACGTGCTCGCGGTATTCGAAGCGGTGACGGCCGCCGTCGAACGCGCCCGCCGAGGCAAGGGCCCGTCCCTGGTGGAAGTGGTCACCTACCGGTTCAACGAACACTCCGAGGGCCTCCGCCTGGGAACCGACTACCGCAACGCGGAAGAAAAAGCCGCCTGGGTTGAGCGGGACCCCATTGTCCTGTTCCGCCAGCACCTCGAGCGGGAAGGCATCGCTACGGCCGAGGAACTCGACGCCCTGGAAGCGGAAGTCCTCGCCGAGGTTGACGAAGCCGTCCGTTTCACCGACGAGAGCCCCTACCCCGACCCCAGCGTCGCATTCAAAGACCTCTACACCGAGCCGATCGGAGCAACCGCATGACTATCATGAGCTACCTTGGCGCCATCGGCGCTGCCCAGCGCGAGGCCATGGAGGCCGACGAGCGGGTCGTCATCATCGGCGAGGACGTCGAAGCCAACGTGTACGGCACCACCGGTGCCGGAAAGTCCCGCAAGGACAAGGGCGACTTCCTGGAGATGTTCGGCGCCAACCGCATCCGCAACACGCCGATCTCCGAGGAGGTCATCGTGGGGGCGGCCATCGGCGCAGCGATGACCGGCCTGCGCCCGATCGTCGACCTGTCCTACTCGAGCTTCCTGTACATGGCGATGGACCAGTTCGTGAACCAGGCCGCCAAGAACCGCTACATGTTCGGCGGCCAGGCGTCCATCCCGGTGGTGTTCCGGTCGGCGATGTTCTACGGCCTCAATACCGGTGCGCACCACTCGGACCGGCCCTACCCGATGTTCATGAATGTTCCCGGGCTGAAGATCATCGTTCCGTCCAACCCGTATGACGCGAAGGGCCTGCTGCGTACCGCCGTCGATTCGGACGACCCCGTCCTGACCTTCGAAGCCTGCATGCTTTGGGGCAGCAAGGGCGAGGTCCCGGAGGAGGAGTACAAGATCCCGTTCGGCCAGGCAAACGTGGCCCGGGCCGGTGACGACGTGACCGTCGTCGCGATCTCCAGCGCCGTTCCGGAAGCCCTCGCGGCTGCCGAAACCCTGGCGGGGGAGGGCGTCTCGGTCGAGGTCATCGATCCGCGCACCCTTGTTCCGTTCGACTCCGAAGCAGTCATCAGGTCCGTCCAGCGCACCGGCCGGCTGGTCATCGCCGACCCGGCGCACCGCACCTGCTCCGCTGCAGCCGAAATTTCCGCCATCGTGGCCGAAGAGGCGTTTGAGTCCCTGCGGGCTCCGATCATGCGCGTCACCACGCCCGATACCCAGATTCCGTTCAGTCCCGCCCTTGAGAAGCAGCTCTACCCGAACCGGACGAAGATCGAGGACGCCGTCCGCCGGGTCACGGGCCTCATGGCGAACACCCTGAACAACGAACTCACATCGCCTGCACCGCGCATGTGACACCCCCTGAAGAACACGACAGCAAGGAGAAAGAAAATGGCACGAGTTGAGGTCCTGCTGCCCCAGTGGGGCATGGGCATGAGCGAAGGCACCATCACCACCTGGCTCAAGAGCGTAGGCGACAGCGTCACCGAGGACGAGCCGCTGGCAGAAGTCGAAGCCGAGAAGGTCGAGGAGACCCTGGAGTCTCCCGCTAGCGGCACCCTGGCCGAAATCGTCGTCCCCGAAGGCGAAACGGTCGACGTCCGCACCCTGATCGCCTACATCGAGACCGCCTGACGGTCCAGGGCAGGAAAGGGAACGGTTATGCCACAGGTCGATCCACGCCAAATCATCAAGGACGCGTCCGAGGGCGCGTACGCAGTTGGTGCATTCAACATGCACAACGAGGAAACCACCGAAGCGCTCGTCAGGGCCGCCGAACGTGCCAATTCTCCGGTCTTCCTCCAGGTGGGCCGGGCGATCGTGCCGCACATGGGCCTCAAGAAGGCCTACGAAATGACGCGCCGCATCGCTGAGGAATCCGAGGCCGGGTACGTGATCCACCTGGACCACGGGCCGTGGGAGGAAGTCTTCGAGGCCATCAAGCTGGGGTTCACGTCCATCATGTACGACGGCGCCCACCTTCCGTTCGAGGAGAACATCCGCACCACCCGGAAAGTCGTCGAGGTGGCGCACTCCTTCGGCATCCCCGTGGAGGCCGAGCTGGGGAAGATCCCCGACGCCGACCAGCAGGTCGACTGGCAGTCCTACTACACCAACGTTGCCGAAGCCGAGCGCTTCGTGGCGGAGACAGGTGTTGACTTCCTCGCCATTTCCGTGGGCATCGTGCACGGTGTTCCGCTGGCCACAGCACAGCCCCTGGACATCCAAAGGGTCAAGGAGATCGAGGCCGCCGTGAACATCCCGCTGGTCCTCCATGGCGCCTCCGGCGTCCCGGATGACGAGATCCGGGCCGCCATGGCCGCCGGCGTGCACAAGTTCAACGCAGATACGGACCTGCGCCTAGCGTTCCGTTCGGGCATCGAGGCTGTCTGGTCCCAGGGCGACCGCCAGTTGGAGGACGCGATGGCAGAGGGCCGGGAGCGGATGATCCAGGCAACCATCGAGAAGATGGAACTGTACGGTTGCGCCGGCAAGGCCCGGGGCCTGCTCCAGGCACAGCGGTGACGGCGGTCGAGGAAGAGGGCAGGACTGTCGTCCCGCTCAAGGGCATCAGGCGCACTGCCGCGCGGCGCATGGTGGCCGCGTGGGAGGCGCCTGCCTTCCACCTTGCCGTTGAGGCGGACATGGGGGCTGCGCTCCGCGTGAAGGAGCGCAGCCCCGGCGCCACGGTTACCGATGCCATCCTCGCCGCGTGCGCGGCCGCACTGCGTGAGCACCCGGCCCTGAACGCGCACTACGCCGACGAGTCCGTCACCCGGTTCGAGAGCGTCAACGTCGGCATGGCCGTGGACACGCCGGCAGGGCTGGTGGTTCCGGTCATCAAGGACGCTGCGTCGCTTGACCTGGCGGGCATCGCGGATGCGCGCAGGGACATCGTCCAGCGCGCCCGCGACAGCAAGCTCACCATGGACGACGTGACGGACGGTACCTTCACCGTCTCCAACCTGGGCATGATGGGGATCGACGGATTCGATGCCATCCTCAACGTCCCGCAGGTTGCCATCCTCGCCGTCGGCGCCACGCGCCAGCAGTTCGTGCCGACCGACGACGGGAACGGCACCTGGAAGCCCCGCGCGAGGCTGACCCTCACCTGCGACCACCGTGCCATTGACGGTGCCACGGGAGCGCGCTTCCTGGCCGCCGTCCGGGACAACCTCGAATCGAGCTGAACGGCAAACTGCCGGGGCGACAGGAAGCCCGGACAACCGCAAAGGTTGTCCGGGCTTCCTTTTCGCGTGGGCCGCAGGACCAAACAGCTTGGACGCCGGGGACCCGGCGCCCGACAGCAGGAGAGGACGGCGGCGGGGGACCGGCACGGGCGATCCGATCCAGCTTCCCCCCCCGTGACGCTCTCTCACTTAATGCAGCTTCTGGGCCAACGCTGTCTCACTTCCTGGCCCTGCGGTGGGTCCTTTCTTGATCCGCCACGTATCCCGGTCGGGGGACTTCTGGAAAGGATCTCTACAAAGCTCAAGGGCCTGACCCCGGTTCAATACCGGGATCAGGCCCTCGCAGCCAGGCGCCGTGCGCGCTTACTTCAGGCGGGACACAACTTCCTTCACCACGGGCCAGACGCGGGTCACGGAGGTGTGGTTGACGGTCTCCTTGGGCGAGTGGAGATCGTGCAGTTCGGTGCCGATCGAGATGATATCCAGTCCGGGGATTTTCTGGCTGAACATGCCAAGTTCGAGGCTGCACTGGGAGACGTGGACGTCGGCGTCGTGGCCCATGACATCCCGGAAAGCTTCCCGTGCCACCTTCAGCAGCGGCGAGTCCGGCCGGTACGGGAATTCTGCCGCGTCCAGACCGTACTCCTCCACGGTGGCCCCGCCGCCGGCGAGTGCGGCGAGCGCGCGGACACGGTCGAGGATCTCGTGCTTGCGGGAGGTGACCGCCGCGGTGATGGTGGACATGAGCCTGGCGCCGTTGGCCGTGGTGCGCACGGTGCCCAGGTTGTTGGAGCTCTCCACGATCCCCGGAACGGTGAGGCTCCAGCTGAGGACGCCGTTCGGGATGAGTGCCGTCAGGCGGGCGAAGCGTGCCGCCGCAGCGGCGGAGAAGACCCGGTCCGGGGTCTCGGCCGGCGCCAGTTCGAGGCGCAGGCCGGGGTCAGCCTGGCGGTATTCATTCTGCAGCACATCCTCGAGCTCCAGAATGACTTTGCGCACGCCGTCCACGTCCCCGGGCCGCACGAGCAGGGTGCTTTGCGCGTCCGCCGGGATGGCGTTGTTCTGGGCACCGCCGTGGGGGTCGGAGATCCGCACGTCGTACTGCGTGAGTACGGTGTTGAGTGCCCGGGCGAGGATCAGGACGGCGTTGGCGCGCTCAAGGTGGATGTCGAACTCGCAGTGTCCGCCGGACAAGCCGCGGACCTTGAGCTGCAGCGCATCCAAATGCGTGGCGGGAGCCGCCTCCCATTCCGCGGGGATGTCAATGGTGAAGGTTATGTCGCCGCTGCAGCCGGCGAGGATCTCTTTGTCGGTGATCCAGTTGAAGTCGATCATGCGCTTGCCGGACAACCCGGAGGTGTCGAACCCGGCGGCACCCACCTTTCCCTTTTCCTCCATGGCGGTCAAGACTGCTTCAAGCGGAGGATGCGGGATGTCCGTCGAGTCCAGCAGGGCGAGGATGTAGGAGACGCCGATGCCGTTGTCCGCACCCAGGGAGGTTCCGTTCGCCGTGACGAAGTCGCCCTCGATGAGGAGTTCAATCGGGTCGCGTTCGAAGTCGTGGACCACTCCGTCCTCTTTCTCGCACACCATGTCCAGGTGCCCGTGGAGGATGAGGGGCGGCGCGTCCTCGAGGCCGAGCTGGCCCGGTTTCCGGACCAGGACGCAGTGCAGGTCGTCCTGGGTGGCGTCCAGCCCGCGGGCCTGGGCGAAGTTGACTACCCAGTCGGCAGCTTCCTTCTCGTTGCCGGAGCCGCGGGGGATGCCGGCAAGGCTCTCGAAGAAGGAGAACACCTCCTGCGGCTGGAGTGATTTGAGAACTGACATGGGGTGCCTTTCGGAAAGAGGAGGAAGTCCTCGCGGTGTTTCGGAGGACGGGGACGTTGGGGTGCTTGGCGGCCTGTTGGCTACTTGACCACTTCAGTGTGGCCCCGGCCCATGGTGAGCGCCACGGCGGCGATGATCACCAGGCCGTAGACCAGGCTCTGTGCCTGCGGCGTGACGCCGACGGCGGCCGCCCCGATGGGCACGAGTGCCACAGTCAGGGCACCGAAGACGATGTTCACCGGGTTGGTGATTCCGCCGGTGATGGCCGTGCCGCCAACGATAGCTGCGGCGATGCCCGGCAGCAGGAGGTCGCTTCCCAAGCCGAAGGAGGACGCAGCCCCGGCCTGGGCGATGACGAGGATTCCGGCGACGCCGGCGAGCAGGCCGGAGAGGGCAAAGGCCATCACTTTGAACCAGCGCGTCCGCAGGCCGGAAAACAGCGCACCCGTCTCGTTAAGTCCCACGGCGGTCATGCCCTCGCCGGCCCGGGTAAACCGGAGGAAGGCCCACAGGCCAACGGCCATGAGCACACCGACCCAGAAAGCCAGCGGCAGGCCGGCAAACGCGGTTCCAAACAGGGGAGCCAGGAGCTGGCCGTTCGCCGTGGCGTACACCGTGGTCGCGTTGCTGATCACCAGCGAAGCCGCCTGCAGGATGCCGAGCGTGCCGAGCGTCAGTGCGAAGGACGGGATCTGGCCGAACGCGACCAGAAAACCGTTGACGGCTCCAATCAGGGTAACGACCGCGAGCGTGACGACGGGCGCGGCCGGACCGATGGGCCCGAGGGTCTGGGCGAGGACGATGGCCGCGAAGATCACGATCGCTGCATTGGACAGGTCGATCGAGCCCACATGGAGCACCATGGCCTGGCCCAGGGCGACCAACAGGATGGTCGCCGCCTGGACGGCGAGAATTGCCATGCCGCCGCCGGTAAGGAACGCCGGCCGGAGGACGGCCACAAGGGCGAACAGGGCAAGGAAAACCGCGAAGGGACCGACAGTGAACCAGAGGTTCTGTGGCGCACGGCGCGCAGGCCGCGCCTTGCCGTCGGCTGCGGCGGGCACGGTGGCCGGCTGCTCGAGGAGAGCTTTCTTTGACATGGGATTCACACCATCTTTTCAAGAAGGTCGAGGGAAGTCGGGCTTTCGACGGCGAGGTCGAAGCGGGCGGTGATTTCGCCGTCGCGCATCACGAGGATCTCGTCAGCCATCTCGAGGGCCTCCTCGAGGGTGTCGGGGAGCAGGATCACTGCGGCGCCGTCCTCCTGGGCGGCACGGATCTGGTCGTTCACCGTTTGCGAAGCTCCCGGATCGAGGCCCCGGAGGGGGTGGTCAAGGATGAGGACGCTGAGCTCCTCAGCCCGCAGCCACTTGGCCATGACCACCTTTTGCTGGTTGCCGCCGGAGAATCGCCCAAGGGGGAGCTTGGGATCCCGCGGCCGGACATCGAGGCGCTCGAACCACTCCTCAGCGGCCTTCAGGCGGGCTTTCCTCCGCAGGATCGGACCCCTGGCCGCCTCCCGGGGATGCACCAGGGTGAGGTTCTCGGCTGCGCTCAGGCCGCCCACCATCCCCTCCACCTTCCGCTCCGAGGGAATGTAGGCCAGGCCCTGCCGAACGGCTCGGCGCATCGACCAGCCCTGGACGGTGCTGCCGGCAACTTCGAGGGTGCCCGAGTCGAACGGCTCGGTTCCGAAGAGGGCCCGGCAGACGGATTCACGGCCGGAGCCCATGGCGCCGACGATGGCGAGGGAGCGTCCCGGAGAAACTGCGAACGAGACATCCTGGAAGTGTCCCTTCCGGCCGAGTCCCTTTGCCTCGACGGCGGCGACGGCGCCCGTGGCACTGCCGCCCTTTCGCACCCGTGCCCGTGATTCCTGTCCGATCATGAGGCGGAAGAGTTCCTCTTCGGTGACTTCCCCGCGGCGTACGTCAGCCACGACTTCACCGTGCCTCATCACCACTACGCGGTCGCAGATGCGAAGCACTTCGTCCAGACGGTGGGAGACGAACAGGACCGATCCGATGTCCCGGAGCGCACGGATCTCGCGTTCGAGGATCGCCGCTTCGTTGCGCTCCAGCACGGAGGTCGGCTCGTCGAGGATCACCAGCGGTGCCGCGTGAATGGCCTCGTCCACGCGCAGCGCACGGGCAATCTCGACCATCTGGCGGTCAACGAACGAGAGGTCGCTGACCTTGGTGCGCGGATCGATGGTGGAGCCAACGCGGGCGAGGATGGCGGCTGCCTCCTGGTTCAGCTGTTTCCAGCGGTAGAACCCGTAGCGGGTGGCCGCGTCCTTGGAGGACAGGGCGTTCATGGCGATGTTCTCGGCAACGGAGAGGTTGGACAGGAGTGATTGTTCCTGGTGTACGACGCCGATGCCCGCCGCCACTGCGTCCTGCGGCTTCCGGAACTTCACGGGCCGGCCATCCGTCTCGATGATCCCCGAGTCAGGCTGATAGAGGCCGGTCAGGATCTTTAGCAGCGTCGACTTGCCGGCGCCGTTCTCGCCGATGAGTCCGACCACTTCGTGACGGGGGACTTCAAGGGAGACGTTCTTGACGGCGTGCGTGGAGCCGAAGGACTTTGAGACGTTGGTCAGCTTCAGTGCCGGGGTGTCGACGCCGGTACGTGGTGCGAGGGAGGCGTTGCTCATTTTACGATCCTCAGTCTGCTGCGGTGCGGCCAGGTAGCCACGAGGACAGCCGCGATGAGTACGGTTCCGGAGACCGCGGATTGGATGTTCGGGCTTACACCGCTGAGGATGAGCCCGTTGTTGAGCGCGGTCAGCATGAGCACGCCGACGGCGGTGCGGAGGATGCCGCCCTTGCCGCCTCCGAGGGAGGTGCCGCCGATCACGACGGCGGCGATGGTCAGGAAGAGTGTCCCCACGCCCACGGTGGCTGATCCTGCGCCGAGTTCGAGGGCTGCCAGCACACCGGCGGCCGCGCTGCAGAACCCTGCGACGACAAACACGTAGAGCTTGTACCGGAGAACCGGGATGCCGTTGCCCTTGGAGATCTCCTCGCTGTCGCCGATCGCGTAGGCGAAGCGCCCCAGCCGCGTGAAGCGGGCCACGAACATCCCGGCCAGGACGAATGCGGCGGCGAGCAGGAACGCGTTGGGCACTCCGAAGGTGAGCGTGGACGGCCATGCCTTGATGCCGCCATCGGGCAGGAAGGGAATGGACTGATCGCCGAAAAGCACCGTGGCGATGCCAAGGCCCACGAACCAGACGCCCAGCGTAACGATGAACGAGGGGACCTTGAGCCGGGTGTGCACCAGGCCGCTCAGCATGCCCAGGCCCACCCCGACGGCGAGCGCGGCGACAATGGCCCACGGGCCCAGGTCGGCGCTCCCGCGGCTGTTGGCCGTCATGAGGACGAAGGTCATGCCGGCGGCGCCCATCACGCCCTCCACGGAGAGGTCGATCGAACCGGTCAAAATCACCAGGGTTGCGCCGACGCCGATGATCAGCGGAAGGGACGCGTGGTCCAGGATGGTCCGCAGGTTCTCCGGCGTCAGGAACGTTGCGGGGTTCAGCGCCGTGAAGACGGCGATCAGTCCGACCAGGGCAAGCACTTCGCCGAGGTTTTTGAACTCGAACCGGCGACCTGCCCGGAGGGGCGGCTGTGATGGGGCGGGTGCCTGCTCGAGGAGGCCGGTCCCGGTGTCCTTGTCTGTCATTTCTTTCACCTGTCGTGGTTTGCTGCCGATGAGGCGGCTCCGGGCCTGTATACGCAGTACCCGGAGCCGCCCAGCGTTTGGGATCAGTTAGGCAACTTCTCCGGGCCGCCCGAGACCAGCGGCACGGGCTCGGTCCCCCAGGGGCCGTTCTTGATGAGGTCGTCCATCCAGCCGTCGATGGCGCCGTCGAACTTCGTGTAGTCGGCGAAGTTGTTCGGGGTGACGCAGCTCAGCTTGAACAGGCTGTTGCGCTTCTCCTTGGGCAGTTCCGAGGGCTTGATTTCCCCGGTGGCGGCGAGGTAGGAGGTGTAGAGTCCGATCGCGGCGGCCATGAATCCGCGGTGGAAGGTCTCGCCGGCGATGGCGCCGTTGCCCATCTTTTCCTTCATCATGTCGGCCACCGGCGGGTACAGGCCGTCGGAGGCAAACTTGACGTTGTTGATCCGGCCGGCATCCTTGACTGCCTGCACGGCGCCGATGATCATGCCGTCGTCGGCGGCCCAGATGCCGTCAATCTTGTCGCCGTACTTGGCGAGGAGGTTCTGGGTCTCCTTGAGCCCGAGCTGGGGGTCCCAGTTGGCCGGGCGGGTGTCCAGGAGCTTCACGTCGGGGTAGGCCTTGAGTGCATCCTTCAGTCCGGCGACGCGGGTCTGGCTGGTGGTGCTGTCCAGCACGCCTGCGAGGGCAACGATGTTGCCCTTGCCGCCGATGCTGTCGGCGAGTGCCTTTGCGGTGCACTGGCCGCTCTCGACGCCGGAGTGCTTCTGGAAGGCCACGAAGTTGTCGCCCTGGTCCCACGGCTCGAAGTTGTCCGGCTTGTTCCACCAGACGGTCGCGTAACCGCCGGCGGCCTTGACGGCGTTGATGATGGGCGGAGCGTCGGAGCTGGCAACCGTGTTGACCATCAGCGCCACCTTCTTGCCCTGGGCAAGAATGGCCTGGATTTTGGAGATTTCGGTTTGCGAGCTGCCCTCGGAGTCGACGATCTCGAGGGGCACATCGAGCTTCTTGGACAGTGCCTTGGCGCCCTCGATCATGGAGGCCATGTAGGGGTTGGTGGTGTTGATGACCGATGCGACCAGCACGATGTCCTTCTTGTCGATCGGCTGGTTGCTGCTGGCCGTGGTTGACGAGCAAGCCGTGGTGGCCAGCAGGCCGGCGACCAGTCCGAACGCCGCTACGCGGCGCCCGATGGATTTCCTGAGGTGCATCAAAGACTCCTTTGTGAAAGACGACCCTAAGTGAAGCTGAAGATATTTATTCAACTACTGCATTTGCATGCTATTGAGTGTGCGTTACCTCACAGGAGCGTGTCAAGAGGTTGTTTTGCACCGTGACCTGCGAAGGCTTAAATGACTGTGGGGAGCCTGCAAAACAGGCTCCCCACAGTCATGTGTGGACCTAACGCAGCGTCCTGAAGAACGTCCGGACGTCGTCCACGTACGTGTCCGGGGCCTCGAGCGGCGCGAAGTGGCCGCCGTCCTCGTGCACGCGGTACTGCTGGAGGTTGAAGTACTTCTCGGTCCAGCTCCGCGGCGGCTTGTAGATTTCGCCCGGGTAGATTCCGACTGCGGTCGGCGCACCTACCACCGGGAACCGGTCGTGGGAGGGTTTCCAGGGGTTGCCCCGGCACTCCCAGTAGTAGCGGGACGACGTGCCGCCGGTGTTGGTAAGGAAGTACACGGCCGCGGTGGTGACAAGGTCCTCCTTGGGCCACACACGTTCAAAGGCTTCCGTACCGTGGCCGCGCTCCTCGAGGCCCCAGAAATACCGCTTCTCAGTGATCCACGCCAGTTGCGCGGCGGGGGAGTCGGCAACCAGCGCAGCCAGGGTCTGGGGTTTCGTCAGCTGGATTTCGCCGTAGCCGCTCTCCTTCTGGACAAAGAGCTTGCCGCGTTCGAACCAGCCCTTCTCGTCGGAATCGTTGTATTCGCTCTCATCTGGCAGCCCGAGGAAGGGGTCGTACTTCACGCCAGGAGGAGCATCGGGGTGCTCGGCAAGGTAGTGGCTCATCTGGGCCGGGAAGTGCGTGTATACGCCATAGACGTCCTGCTCGTACTTGTGGCCGTGCTGCTGCGCTATGAGGGCGCCCCAGTCGCCGCCCGCCGTGGCGTACTTTTCATAGCCCAGGATGTCCTTCATGAGCGTGTTCTCCAGGTCCGCCGTCCGCCACCAGTTCCAGCCCGGTTCGGTCAGCGGCGAGGAGAAGCCGTACCCCGGAAGCGAGATAAGGACGACGTCGAAGGCGTCCGCCGGGTCGCCTCCGTAGCTCGCCGGGTCGGACAGCGGTCCGATGACCTTGCGGAGGTCCCAGAAGGTCCAGGGCCAGCCGTGGTGGATGAGCAGCGGCATGGGGTTGGGCCCCTTGCCCTTAACGTGGATGAAATGGAGCGGAACGCCCATGAGCTCGGTCTTGAAGTGCGGCAGTTCGTTCATGCGCCGCTCGACGTCCCGCCAGTCGTAGTCGTTGACCCAGTAGTCGACGAGCTGTTTGTGGTAATCGGTGTTGTAGCCGTAGCGCCAGTCGTCGTTGGCGAAGTCCACGGGATACCTTGTGCGGCGGAGCCGCTCGTCCATATCCTTCAGGTCCTCGTCGGGGATCGAGATGGTGAAGGGGGTAACCCCGCCTTCGTTGTGCGCAGCCATTGCGCCTCCTTGCGGAATAGGTGGTTGGGATTGATGTGCTCAGGTGATGTTGTAGAGCGCCCGCGCTTCTTCATGCGTGGCGATGGGCCGGCCTACCTCCCGCGCGATCTCCTGGGCCTGCTGGAGGAGCTCGAGGTTGGTGGGGTTGCGGGCGGGATCATAAAAGAGCTCCAGTCCGGTCTTGATGTGGCCGCCGAGCTCAATGGCCCGGCGGAGGAGGGCAGTGTCATCGAACGCGCCCTGCCCCCAGATCGAGATGTACCAGGGGTGCTTGACCTTCGCTTCCTCAATCATCGTGAGGTAGTAGTACAGGCTCTCCATGCTGGGTTTCATCCCGTTCGTTCCGATCGGGTCCATGGCGGTGAGCCCGTAGTCGCCGATGAGGTAGAAGTCCCACATGGAGCCCTTGGTCGAAAGGCCCCGGTTGACGTAATGCATGGCGTGGCGCAGGTGGCCCGGCTCGTACACGCCGAACACCATGGCCAGGTCCCTTTCGCGGAACATTTTGACCTGGCTTGCCACGCGCTGGTAGTTAAATCCGAATTCCGGGCCGGAGAGGTAGCCTTCCTCGTCTTCGTCGACGGCGAACAGGGTCAGGCCGGTGTCGACGCAGCCGATGCGCACATTGCCGCCTTCGTAAAGGTGCGGCACGTGCTCAAGTCCGTTTTCGTGCGGCAGCAGCCGGAGGTTGTTGCAGGTGGTGGGGTACCACGTGATGTCCGGGTGCTTCTCCAAGACCCGGTCCCAGGTCCGCATGTAGTCCTTGTAGGCGTTCTCGCCGAGCAGGTCGAAGCTCGTGTTGTGCGCGTGGATGGCGCCGGCGCCCGCTTCCCAGCACCTGATCGCGTCTTCCGCGATTTCCTCGTAGGTGATGGGGGTGTTCGGGTTCATCTCCTTGGTGCGGATGCCGTTAATATGGGACTCGATCACCACCGGGTAGTCCCAGTTCGGCTTCATGTCGGCGTACTTGTCAAGGCGGGTGGGCACGGCTAGCTCCTGATGGACGGCGTGGCGGCGCCGATTCAAGAGCCCCGGGAGGCCGAAATCATGAATCGTTATGCGCACCGGAAGTGAATATGCAATCGATCATGGGATGTGCGTCACAGTCTTGTCAATAGGTGCGGGGTGCTTTCCGCAGCTTAGGCCTTCGATGCAGCCGTACGGCGGCGGGCATTGCCCTTGGCCGGGGTGGTCCCCTGTGCTGCCTGCGGCGCGGGGGGAGCCGATTCAACCAGGAACTGGGCGGTCGCGGCGTCGGTTACGAGCGTATCAATCCACCCGCCCGCAACCGCTGCCCTGATAGCCCGGTGCTTGCGGGCACCGCCGGCCACGGCCCATCGGTGGCGTGCACTTTTAAGCTGCTCCCGGGTGATGCCCACCACCAGGTCCTCGAGCTCCGAGTCGATCGGGTTCCCGTCAGCGTCAAGGAAGTGCAGGCAGACCTCCCCCACTGCCCCCAGTTCGCGGACGTGGGCGAACTGCTCATGCGTGAAGAAGTTGTCTCCAGGTCGGAGGTCCGGATCGATCTTGTCGGCGCCAATGCCCACCAGCACCAGGTCTACCGAGTCGAGCATTTCCAGTGCCTTCTGCGCGTGGGGGTCGCTGCTGAGCAAAAGTTCCTTCATTTCCCGGCTCGCGGCCACGCCCGGCGTGCGGAGGAAGACGGGCTGTGCTCCGGTGAGTGCGGCGAAGTGCTGGGTGGACCTCGCGGTGTCGTGCTGCAGTGCGGGCGGGCCGAGGTCGCCAAGTGTCTCGACGACATGCTTGCACCGCGTCCGCATGGGAAGCATGACGTCGATCATCAGTCGCAGGGTCTTACTCCATGAAGTGACCGCGATCGTGCGCACTTCGAACGCAACGTCATGGAGGAGTGCGGCCATGGTGTAGGCAAGGTCCTTGGCCAATTCTGCGTCGTCATCGCTCACGGCGTCGACAATGTGGACTTCGCTGAGCCCGTAGATCGATTCGACGCGCTCCTCCAGTTCGGCGTGGACGTGCTGGGGTACAGCGACCACTGTTCGCACTATCGAGGCATCCTCCGCCTGGGCCAGTAGCCGGGAAACCCGGGATTGTGAGATCTGAAGTCGCTTGGCAATGTCGGTCTGGCGCATCTCGTGCGTATGGTAAAGACGCGCGACCTTGATCATCAGCCGCTGTCCGTCGATGTCGGTCACTGGCCAGCTCCTTTCGTTATTTTCCATCCTAGGTCCCCCTTGACACGCGGACGCGGGGGCTGGAGACTCATAAATGGAAATGCAGATTGTAAATATTTATTCTACACCGCTGTGGAGCAGGAAGGAAGCTGCGATGGAGGAGTTCACCACCCCTTTTGACGTCGTCGTTGTCGGAGCAGGCATTAATGGCCTGGGAATCGCCCGCGATGCGGCCGTCAGGGGACTGCGGGTTGTGCTGTTGGAGCAGGACGATATCTGCAGCGGAGTCTCCGCATGGTCCGGACGCCTGGTCCACGGAGGGCTGCGGTACCTGGAACACCGTGACTTCGCGCTGGTCCGTGAATCACTGCGTGAACGCGAGCTCCTCTTCCGGCTGGCGCCCCACCTGGTGAAGCCGCTGCGGCTGATCATGCCGCTGAGTTCCCACAGCCGCCGTCCCGCCTGGCTGATCCGGATCGGCATGCTGTTGTATGACGCCCTGTCCTTCGACAAGAAGACGCAGGGGCACGAGGTCCTCAACCGGGACGCGATCCTCCGCCGTTTTCCGGGCATCTCGCCCGATGGCCTCCGCGGCGCCGTGGTCTTCACGGACGGACAGGTTGAATACGCGGAGCGGCTCTGCACCGAGGTGGCCCTGGCCGCCGCCGGCGCCGGCGCCGTGATCCGGACCAAGGCACGGGTCGAAGAACCGGTCCTGGAAGGCGGGCGGGTTGCCGGCGTGCGCTACCGGAACACCCTGACCGATGAAATGCATGAAGTCCGGGCACCGGTCGTCCTCAACGTGGCGGGCCCGTGGATCGACCGGATCTTCCGGCGCGGCGCGCCGGACCAGCCGCGGCTTAATGGCGGCACCAAGGGCAGCCACCTCATCGTGGACCCGTTCCCCGGGGCCCCCGCCGACGTCGTCTACTACGAGTCAAAAACCGACGGCCGCCTTGTCCTCGTGATTCCGTGGATGGGGCGCTACCTGATCGGGACCACGGACCTCCGGTTCGACGACGATCCCGGCGAGGCCCGCTGCAACGCCAACGAAATGGACTACCTGCTGGGCGAGGTCAACGAGCTGATCCCGAGCGCTAAGCTCACGCCCGCTGACGTGCTCTTCACGTATTCCGGTGTGCGGCCGCTGCCGTACGCACCTGACGTGGAAGAGTGGGAGGTTCCGCGCAGCCACGTCCTCCACGACCACGCGCCGGACCTGCCCGGCCTTATCACCGTGGTGGGAGGGAAGCTGACCACCTATCGGCAGCTTGCGCAGGACGCGGTCGACGACGTCTTCAAACGCCTCGGACGCAAGAGCCCGAAGTGCGTGACCGCCAGCCTCCCGCTCCCCGGCGCGGCCGGGGATTTCGGTGCGGCGCGGGCTGCCCTCGGCCGGGAAGGCCTCGAGGGACGGACGGTCGAACGGCTGCTGGCCCTGTACGGGACGCGGGCACTGGACGTCATCGCCGAAGCGGACGCCGCCGGCTCCGGACACCTGGTCCTTGATCCCGCAACGGGTGCGCTGGAGGCCGAGATCCTGCTCGCGGTCCGGCACGAGTTCGCGCAGACGCTCACCGACGTCCTGGCACGCCGGATGCTGCTGGCCTTCGAACCGGGGCATGGCCTTGACGTTGTCGAACGGGCCGCAGCAGTCATGGGTGCCGAGTGCGGCTGGGACGATGAGCGGCAGGGGGCCGAGATCCGCGGCTACCGTGAGTGGCTGGAACGCCTCGCGGTTCCTTCCCACGCCGCGCGTGACCGGGCTGCGGCCGAGGGCCCCAAGCCATGACCGCGCGCTACGTCCTGGCCCTGGACGAGGGATCCACGAGCGCCCGTGCGGTCCTGGTCTCCCTCGACGGAAAGATCGTGGCCGAGGCCCGCCATCCGGTAATCCCGCTGTTCCCCAGGCCGCGCTGGGTGGAACTCGACCCCGCGGCGCTGTGGGAGGCCCAGCGGCACAGCATGCAGGCGGTCATGGCCAAGGTGGGCGCCACTACGGACGATCTGGCCGCCGTCGGAATCACCACCCACCGCGAGTCCTGCCTCCTGTGGGACCGCCGCACGGGGGAACCGGTCCACAACGCGATCATGTGGATGTCCAAGCAGACGGACGGGATCGTCCAGCGCTGGAGTGCGGACGGCCTCGACCAGGAGTTCCGGCAGCGGACCGGCCTGTTCAATGACTCGTTCTTCAGTGCCGCCAAGCTTTCGTGGGCGTTGGAGAACGTCCCCGGCGTCAGGGAACGTGCCCAGCGCGGAGAGCTTGCCGCCGGCACGGTGGACACATGGCTGCTGTGGCAGCTGACCGGCGGCCGCTCGCATTTCACGGACCACAGCGAAGCGTCCCGGACGGCGCTGTTCTCCCTTGAAGCACGGGACTGGGATGAGAAGCTCCTCGAGGCCTGCGGCATCCCTGCCCGGCTGCTGCCCCCGGCCTTGCCCTCCGACTCGCACTTTGGCGACATGCGGCCGGCCGACGTCGGGCTTCCGGGCAGGTCGAGCGTTCCCATCATGGCCATCATGGGTGACCAGCAGGCCGGCATGTTCGGTCAGGCCTGCTTCGGGACAGGATCCGTGAAGAACACCTACGGCACCGCCGGTGTCCTGACGGCCAACAGCGGCCAGGTGCCCGAGATCCTGGACGGCCTGACGGCCAGCGTCGGTTGGACGGCCGGCGGAACAACCGCCTACGAAATCGAAGGCGTTGTGTTCCACTGCGGCCAGACGCTCCAGTGGATGCGGGAACGCCTGGGGATACTTTCCGAGGACACCGACCTGGAGGAACTGGGACGGCGGGTGCCGGACACGGCAGGTGTCTACATCGTCCCGGCCTTCGCCGGCCTGTGCGCCCCGCACTGGTCCCGGGACAGCAAGGCGAGCATTGTCGGGCTGACGCTGGAGAGCAGCGCCGAACATATCGTCCGCGCCGGCATCGAGGCGATGGCCTACCAGACGCGGGACAACATTGACGTCCTCGTCGCCGGTGGCAATCCCGTTCCCGAGCTTAGGGTCGACGGCGGGGCGGCGCGCAGCAACCTGCTGTGCCAGTTCCAGGCGGACATCCTGGGCGTTCCCGTGCTGCGCCCCACCGAGCTGGAGCGCACGGCACTGGGTGTAGCCCACCTCGCCGGCATGGGCTCCGGTCTGTGGAGCCGCGACGACCTGGCGACCGGCTGGCAGATCGACCGGGTCTTCGAACCGGCGATGTCGGCGGAACGGCGCGAGGAGCTGTACGACGGCTGGTGCGACGCCGTGAGGACCGTGACCGGGCGGAATCCGGGTCCCGGATCGCTGTGAGCGGCGCGCATCCGCCGTTCGGCACCGGCCCGTTCCGGCTGGTCCATGATCCAAAACCCCGCTCCGGTCCGGAGGACACGGACCTCGTTGCCGCCCGGCTTAGGGGCCTTTCTTCCGCGGCGGCCGGCGAGCTGAACTTCTCCCGGCCGCGTCCGACGGCGGCCTTCAGCCGCCGGGATTCCCTCCGCCCGGGGTACCCGGAGGCCCGCGACCTGCTGGCGGCACAGGGCTACGAGCCGATTATTCGGCCCGTGGGGGGACACCTGGCGCTGTATGGTCACGGCGACCTGGTGGTCCACCTCTGGGCGCCGCACCCGGACCCGCGGTCCTCGATCAGGGAGCGCTTCGAGTCCTTCGGCGGACACGCCGCCGCGGCACTCCGGGCCTTGGGCGCCGACGCGCGCGTCGGCCCCGTGCCGGGTGAATACTGTACCGGCGAGTTCAGCGTTAACGACGCCGGGCGGGCCAAGCTCGCCGGAACCGGGCAGCGCCTGACCAGGGACGGCTACCTGTTCAGTGCCGTCGTGATGGTCGAGGAAGCGGGCCCGGCGCGGGAGGCGCTAGAGGGGGCGTATGCGCTCCTGGGCCTCGACTTCCGTCCAGGATCCGTCGGCTGCGTCGCCGACGCCGTGCCCGGGGCCACCGTCGAAGACGTCCGCGAAGCGCTGGTCGGCACACTCATGCCAATGATCCGGTCCAGTGCACCCTCCGGCCATTCCCAGTCCACAGCGTGCGGCGCCACGCAGGACCTCCAACCCCGTCCGTCCTACGCCCTGTCAGGAGCCTCCCGTGTCCACTGATCACCCCGTCCGCTCCACTGTCCAAGCCCTGAAGGACCGTCCGCAGGCGCGTGTCCTCATCGTGGGAGGGGGCATCAACGGCGTGGGCACGTTCCGTGACCTTGCGCTGCAGGGCGTCGAGGTGGCGCTCGTGGAGCGTGGCGACTTCTGCCAGGGTGCCTCCGGCGCCTCCTCGCACATGATCCACGGCGGAATCCGGTACCTGGAGAACGGGGAATTCCGCCTGGTGCACGAGTCCGTGGTCGAGCGGAACCGACTCCTGCGCATCGCACCGCACTACGTCAAGCCGCTGCAGACCACCATCCCTGTCTTTTCGACGTTTTCAGGCCTGCTGAATGCTCCGCTGCGCTTCATCACCCACCGCTCCGGCAAGCCGCAGGAACGCGGCGCCCTCCTGGTGAAGGTGGGCTTGAGCCTCTACGACGCGTTCTCCCGCCGGGGCGGGACGGTGCCGCGGCACCGGTTCGTGGGCCGCAAACGGTCCCTGGCGGAGCTGCCTGCCCTGCGGGCGGACGTGAAGTACACCGCCACCTATTTCGACGCCTCGGTCCATGACCCGGAAAGGCTCACCCTGGACGCCCTCCGGGACGGCCTTGAGGCGGGGCCCCACGCCCGCGCAGCGAATTATGTTTCATTCGTAGGAACGCGCGACGCCGGCGCCCGCCTCCGGGACGAGCTCACCGGTGCGGAATTCACGTTCGCCGCTGACGTCGTCGTGAACATGACCGGCGCGTGGGTGGACGCGACGAACGGCGCCCTGGGATCGCCGTCGCGCTTTATGGGCGGTACGAAGGGGTCTCACATCGTGCTGGACCACCCCGGGCTGCTGGCTGCCACCGCCGGCCGCGAGATCTTCTTCGAGCACAGCGACGGGCGCATCGTGCTGATCTACCCCATGGGTGACCGCGTGCTCGTGGGGACCACCGACATTGACGCGGGGGAGGACCTGGAACCGGTCTGCACCGACGCCGAGATCCAGTACTTCTTCGACCTCATCAGGCATGTGTTTCCTGCAGTCGCGGTTTCGCGCGACGACATCGTGTACACCTTCTCCGGGGTGCGGCCGCTGCCGCGGCATGACGACACGGCTCCGGGTTTCGTCTCGCGTGACTACCGCATCGAGCGTTCCGTCCTGCCCGGCACCGACCGCCCGGTGCTGAGCATCGTGGGCGGGAAGTGGACCACCTTCCGGGCGTTGTCCGAGCAGGTGGCCGACGAGGTCCTGGGGCTGCTGGGGCGGGGCCGCTCCGTGGACACCGCAGACCTTCCGATCGGGGGAGGACGGGGCTACCCCATGGACGAGGCAGGTATCCAGGTCTGGATCGAGCGGCACACGGGGCCGGAGGCGGACCGCCAGCGGGTGCGGACCCTGCTGGCCCGCTATGGCACCCGTGCCGGCGAGGTCCTGGCGTTCCTGGCCCAGGGTAAGGACGCACCCCTGCGGAGTACAGCCGAGCTGACCGTGCGCGAGCTGGCCTGGATGGCCGGGCAGGAGCACGTCGCCCACGTAGCGGATGTCCTGATCCGCCGGACCAGCCTGGCATTCCGCGGCCTGGCCACCGCCCAACTTGCCCACGAGATCGCCGGCCACCTGGCGCCCCGCCTGGGCTGGGACGCCCACCAGGCGCAGCTTGAGGCACAGGACGCGCTCGCGCTGCTGGCCGAGCGGCACCGCGCGGGCACTGCAGCCCAGGGGGTCCGGTCATGACATTGGCACCTGAAGGCCGGAAGCTGTTGCGTGTTGAGCAGCGTAACTCGGCTGTCCCGGTGGAGCGGAAGCCGGAGTGGATCAAGGCCAAGGTCCAGATGGGCCCGGAGTTCGTCCAGCTCAAGAACCTCGTCAAAAAAGAAGGCCTGCACACGGTCTGTGAAGAGGCCGGCTGCCCGAACATTTTCGAGTGCTGGGAGGACAAGGAGGCCACGTTCCTGATCGGCGGCTCTGAGTGCACCCGGCGCTGTGACTTCTGCCAGATCGATACCGGCAAGCCGTCCCCGGTGGACATGTTCGAACCCACCAAGGTGGCCCGCAGTGTCCAGGCCATGCAGCTGCGGTACGCCACCGTCACCGGGGTGGCCCGTGACGACCTCGCGGATGAGGGTGTGTGGCTGTACGCCGAGACGGTCCGGAAGATCCATGAGCTGAACCCCGGCACCGGGGTAGAGCTGCTGATCCCGGACTTCTCCGGCAAACCCGAGCACATCGCGGCGATCTGCGATTCCAAGCCCGAGGTGTTCGCGCACAACGTGGAGACCGTGCCGCGGATCTTCAAGCGGATCCGGCCGGCGTTCCGGTACGAGCGGTCCCTGGACGTCATCACGCAGGGCCGGGACCTGGGCATGGTGACCAAGTCCA
>JAHFUZ010000011.1 GCA_023264815.1 Arthrobacter sp.
CAACCGCGACGACATCGCGGCGGAACTCTTCGGGAAAGGCTTTGGGCATGATGAACATCCTTCCACCCGCAAGGATCAAATCCTCACAGGCAAAGTGTCAATCAAACCTTCAGCAGTCCCGTTCAATGCCGTGTTGATTGTTTTGGCCGTCTGCCGAACGACGGTTACGGCATGCCATCGACGCCGGTCCTTGGGAGACGGAGGTCCGTAATGCCTCGGCCCCGTGAGGCTGGATACCGCGAGCCTCCAGGTTTCCTCGCTGACGCTGCGCTGGACCAGGCCCAGCATGGCGTGCGCCCAGGCCTGATCAACATAGTTCTCGACATCGCTTCCTGACGCCCCAGCAAGGACGACAGCAAGAAGCTCCGGGGAGCTTTCCGTCGTTGTGAAGTCGACAAGCAAGGGCAACGTTTGATGGCTAAGCTCGCGCCGGATATGGGCAGCGCAGATCTTATTGCAGACACCTTGGACCCACGCTTCAAACGGGATGCCGGGCAGCTCGCGGTAGCGTCCCCGCGCAACCCCATCCCAAACGGCGACCCTAATGTCCTGCATGACGTCGTCCACATCGCAAGATCGCCCGATCCGTGCGAGGCGGGAAACAACGTAACGGTGCACCCCATCAACGGCGACCATGATCCGGTCAATCTGGATGACGGGCCCTCCCGGCGGAGGTGCGCTTCGCAATGAGACATCAACGTCAGCGACCGTCTCCGATCCCTTTGTAGATTCATACGCCTTGGCTTCAATTTCCATGGCTTCACCGCTTTGACTGTTCAGATCGAGTAGTTCGCAGAGTCGCGCAACGGCCACCCCAGTTAGTGGATGCGGAGATCCAACAACGGTCAGAAGAAGCTACAGGAATTATTGTCGAAGATACCTAAAGAATCGTCAAGAGTGCTGTTCTTACTTTTTGCGCTGTCTTCGGGAAGAATGACCTTATGCCGAGAATTACGCAGCCTCACGATGCCGCTTGGTCGGCCGACGTCGAAGCTGCCGTCGCAACCTTCGGCAACCGGGCGCGAAACGAAATTCTTCGATTCCTCACGGCCAGTGGGCCTGCGACGCGCGGGGATATCGTCGCTGCTGCCAGTGCGAGCGATCCCAGCGTGGCCAAGCACCTCGCTGCACTGGAAGAGGCCGGCGTAGTGATGGTCGACGTCGAGCCTGGGCGTAGACACGGACGGTCACCGCGGTATTCCGCGAACCCTGTCCGAATAAAGGAACTGCTTGACGCTCACCTTAAGTACTTGCTGGAACAGTAGCAGCAGTGCGTTCAAGGATGAGCCGGACGTTTAGTCTGGACGCTCCGCCGCCTCATCCACGTCCAACTGCCGACTGGCCTCGGCCCTCTCCCCTTCTGGCCGGTGGCTGATGTCCTTGTTCAGGTACTCCGTGATTGCCCGAAGTGTCTCTGGCGACACGTCACCAAGGGTCCGAGCCGCGAACGTCTTCACCCTCGCAGCACGGAGAGATTTCACAAACTCAAGCTGGGAATCAATGCGCTCAGGCAGATCTGCGGCGTCGCTACCCATCAGATAAGCCGGATCCACATTGAAGATGTCGCACAAGGCGCCTAGTAGCGTCGGGTCGCTCACCAGCCTGCCTGTGCCGTCCTTCATGTAGAACCAGCGGGCTCGGGAAAGCTTGACGCCCTTCTCCGCCAGCTTTTGCTGGACTTCGCGGAACGTGACGGGTTGTCCTCGCTCTGCAACAACGACATCGAGCAGCAGGTTTAGGCGGCGTGCAAGTTCGGCTTGGGGAGACAGTTCCGCGCCTTTGAAACCTTCTTCGTCTCCAGGCACGCTTCACCTCTCAGACCAGACATGACTATCGTCAGCGAGTCACTAATTGTTGCCCAGTATTGCCTTGGCCAACCCCATATGCAATAAGCGGGGCTTCGTCCTTCCATCCGTATGTGGATGAGCGTATCGTCATACTGTAGACCCGTCTACAGCGGGCCACAAGCGATTCCCTCGTCACCCTGGTGGTCTCCATGGCGAACATCTTGATGAACCGGACACGAAGCCGCCTCATTCGCTATTTGATCACCCATGGCCCGGCGACCTGCAGTGAGATCGCTGCAGCCCTGGCTCTGTCTGCTTCCACTGTCCGCAAACACCTCACCCTTTTATGCGAAGCAAGGGTTGTCGATCTCGAGTCGGGAACGTACAAGGCGCGACCGGATATGGTCGAAAGGGAACTTGCGGACCTTGCAGCCACGTTTCAGTCAGCGGGCAGCGACTTCAGGAACCGCGTAACGGACGACTCCCACTTCTCGGTATCGGCGTTCCACTCGAGTGAATGCCCCGGAACATCGAAGCGAACCAACTGAACGAGGTCGGGTCGTAGCTCGGCGAGTCGTTCAGAGACTGCGACCGGTGTCGATTTGTCGTCGATCCCATGCAATATGAGGGTCGACGTCCTGAGGTCACCAGCGCGGGTAACCCAGTCCAGTGCGGAGAGGTCAATGGATTGCTTGAGACCCGTGACCCAGCGGCCTACATTCGAACCCAACATGCTCAACCCAGCCCTGGCGATAGCCTCAGGCAATCCACTGGCGCTTCCGTTAGACGTCAGAGTCTCGGCCCAGTCCAGGACGGGGGCCACGAGCACCAGGCCGATGATCCGGTCAGAGTGGGCTGAGAGATTTGCTGCACGCAGAGCCATGGAACCGCCCAAAGACCATCCAAACAATACGAGCCGCTCGGCGCCGTGGTCCACGGCGTACCGAATGGCTGCTTCGACATCCAACCACTCATTCTGGCCCAACGAGTACCGGTAATCGTTCGACGGCGGCGCTTCGCCGTCGTTCCGGAACGACACGACCAGCGATGTGATGCCGAGTCTGTTCGCAACAGGAACACCGCGAAGGGCGCCGGCCCGTTTTCCACCCATTCCATGCGCGTGGATGGCCCATGTCGAAGACACTGGACCGGCGGCCCTCGGCGCGAATTTCCATGCTGGTGCCATACCGCCGTCGACCTGGATTTGCACGTCCTCAAAAGGCAGGCCCAGTTGCTCTGGTTTGGAGTACGCGTACCCGCTCCAGATGCCGGCAACAGCAGCGTGTAGGTCACCGAAGTCGACTCGCTCCACGAGCCGAGTCACTGTTCCCCCGCTGGTGTCCTCCGCTATTACAGCCCCTATGCAGGCATGGCCCTTCCCGTTGCCGAACCACAAGCTGTACCGGCCTGGCGCTCTTGTCAACGGGGTCGCTGGCAGTTCAATCCTCAGGGACCCATCCTCGCCGGAGAAGACTTGCCTGATGGAAAGATCCTCCCGACGAGTAGCGCTCGGCACCACCACCCGGCGCGCAAAGTAGGCGGCACCGAGGAATGCTATGGAAGATGCACATACAGCTGAAAGGGCTAGCGGACCCAGCACTTTAGGAGGCTCCATCTTCGCTCCTGCCATGCTCGTCAATGACATCCCTAAGTCGCGCCAGCGTCTCGGGAGACAAGTCCTGCAATTGCCTCGCTGAGAAATTTTTCACGCGAGCCTCCCGCATCGACCGAAGGAGGTTGAGTTGGGCTTCCACTAGTTCGGGTATCTCTGTTGAGTCATCCAGAAGGTACCGGCGATCCACACCGAAGAATGCAGCGAGGTTCTGCAGCAGATCCTGGTCCATAGCCAGCGAGCTATCACCGCTTCGCATGTAGGCCCACCTTGACCGCGACAACGGCGTGCCCTGTTGAGACATTGCTTCGCTGACTTCCCTGTAGGACAAGGGCCCTGCTCCTCGGGACTCATACAAATCCAGCAAGAGAGTGATCTTGCGAGCGAGCCTGGCCTGCGGCGACTCCGAGGGTTCTACGGCGTCATCTGCCACTTGGGTTCTTTCCCCTACCCCATCGCGCCATGCCCAATCGAACACCCTGCGTGTCCGTATGGGAAGCGAGGTAATTCTCTGTTCGAGTCAATGTTTGAAAATCAGCTTCATCCAGCAACCTAGCAGCAGCGGGATCCATCAGGAGAGCATCCTCGATCTCGACGAGCATCCGATGAAGCCTCCGTGTCTCTGGGTCTCCCCGCTCGATAACTCCAGCGGGCGTCGCCAGGCGCCCATCCTTACGGGTAGCTGTCGCTTTTTCCCAAGTGGATGTGAGGTCTTCGAGTAAGCCAGCCTGGGTCCTCTGTTGGCTTCGTTGAACGATCCGGCGCGCTACTGGTGGCAGGGCCAGTCCAGCACACAGGAACACCATCGCCCCGACAAAACTGGTGTCGTAGATAGCCGCCAACTGCTGCATGCTCGACTCGTCTCCGAGAAGATGGGCCAGGTCCATCCCCAAGACTGAGAACACTACGACGAGCGCCAGGAAGCAGCCAATGCCGATGAGGGTGAAGGCAACGCGAAAGTAGGAAGCGGCCATCCGCCGTCGGAATCTAAAGCACACGTATCCGGTGACGCCGACGACCACCCCGATGTAAACAAACTGGATGGCGGAATACAGGGCGGCAGCAGGCTGGTCCCCGTAATCCAGCATGAATTTCGTTGAGGACGCGGATGCTTCGATGCGGAGGAATGCAAGGACCAGGCCCGCGGAGACTAGACCCAAAATCAGGAGGCCGCGACGGTCTCTGCGCACAGGTGCATCGCTAACCTCTGCGGCCCGGAGGATCGCCTGGGAAAGGAAGTAGATTCCCACGACCATCAAAATGTTCGCGAGAAGATCCAGGAGGTTGTGGCCGCCGAGGGCTCGATCACCCGCGAGATAAATTGGATCGACATTCAAGGAGAGCGCGGTTGCAATTGCAACCGCGGCAACGAAGATGCTGTGGTCTTTCCTCGTGCGCGCGCCTGGCAGCAAGCACAGAACGAGGCCCCAGATGACCGCAGCCGTGACTGCCTGGATCACCCGAAAACCTGCTCAAATGACCTTGGCTCCATGGTGCTGTCGCGGATAGCACCGGCAAGAAGATCTGCGAGAGTCTCAGCTGCGGCCTCAAGATCGTCGACGAAGCTGCTCCGGGCCAGAGCCCGTGACACCATCTCTCCGTCAAGATTTGGAAAGAGGCTGCCGGCATAGTCCGAGGAAACGCCCAATTCATCGTGGCGCAGGATCATATGTCCAAGTTCATGGAGGATGAACTGCTGCCTATGGAGCGCCGAGTCCGTGACGGCGTGCAGAATGATTTCCCGAGTATCCGTTGACAGCCACAACCCGCACACGGACGTGCCGTTGAGGATCGTCGTGGCTTCGATCTCGATTCGACGCCGTCGTCGGGCGGCCACGATTGCAGTGAGCGCTTCCAGCGTCAGGTGGCTCGGTAGATGCAGCGATGAAAAAGCCTCCGCCGCGATCTGCGCTGGCCCTAGTCCTTGCGATGTTTGCTGGTCCATACCGCCCCCTCCTTGCAGCGGACAGCAAGGTGACTGCGTCAACGACAGCCATCTTTGGGGCCTGAGAAGCTCCAGCTTCAATTGAACGCCTCCACTCTGGACATGTCCAGAGTGGAGACATGAAGTTGGACCCGCTGGACGACATGCTTCAAGAGGCGTACAGATCTTCGCGACCGCACCGGGTGGGCCAGTCGCCCCCGACGTAAATTAGTCGACAGCCCAAAAGATCCCTGCATGTGAGCCTCTCCCAGCAGGAGTGTCCCGCTTCCCGATGGAAGGCCCCACTGCCCAAGGCTGAGGGCATAAGCGGTCTTAGTTGACAGCCGATTGAATGAGGCAGGCCCAGTTCAATTGACTGCGGTATCCTCGGCAACAGGTGCCGGCGGCGCATTCGTGGTTCGGTTGAGGTAGTCCACGATCCAAGACCTCTGCTCGTCTGCGTTCCAGTAGTCGCTGTGCCCATAGACGCGTTTCTCGGCTTCCGGAGGATCCTTAATCTCCGTATTGCGTTTTTTGGTGACTTCGCGATCCTCGTTCTCACCGACCAGGGCGGTAGCGATAGGGTCGGTTGGCCGCCAAAAGTTAGCCCAGCCGTCGCTCTTGGTAACGATCTGATTGAAAAGGTCCTTGTTGAACGTCTCCGGGAAGAATTTGAAGTAAAGCGAACCGAGCGGTGTGCCGCAGGTGACGAGCGCTGGCCGGGTTCCGTTTCCAAACGCCTCAGTGTGTTCGGCCACGGCCCAAGCTGTTAGGACCGATCCCTGGCTGTGACCGACGAGCACTCTTCGTTGATCCGGCCTAACCGTAAGAGCCTTCGTGATCCCTTCCAGGGCGTCACCACGGTAGGTTCTAGCGCCTAACGGTTGGAGCGTGATGGGCCAGAAGCCGGCTATGTCCGCAGTGCTGGTCAATACGTTTGTCAGAGCAGGGAGCGAGTGTGCTCTGCGTATTACCAGGAAGCTTACGACAGCACTGATGCCCGCAAGCCAACCAATGACATTCATCCATCCAGGAAGACATTCCGTGCCCTCAAACGGGCTGCAGAACAACCCATGGTATTCACGTTCCTGAAATAGGAGCCACAGTCCCCAGCCAAGCAATAATGCCGAGGCGAAAAAGGACGCGGAAATGAATGCCAGAGTACGGGAAAGCTGTCCGACCGCTTCATGAGTAAAGCGCAAAAACTCTGCGCGGTGCTTGCTCGGGGGAAACCACGACAGCATCTTGGGCTGAAAAACCCAGTACAGTAACCAGAGCACGAGAACTATCAGAAGCGTGAGCCCGAGCCCCGGAAGCAGCGTTGTGGGATAGCTGCGACCCAACCGAGACATAAGTGCCCCGGCGGGGAGGATGACATCGGGAGTCCCCCACACTCCAAATAAGTCACGCTCACCCGCGACAAGTTGCGTCACCCCTGAGTGGACGCTGCTGGTTATCAGGATCGCAAGAACACCCGAGAGCAGCACAGCGAAAGAAGCACCCGCTGCGGGTCCCGGCTCCGACCCCACCCTGGTGGCTAAAAGAATGGCAGCCACCAGGATGCACAGTGCCAGGACCAGGTATGAGACCAGGCCAACCGGGTCTAGCCAGAGGGGGGTCTGATCCAGCTGGTCCCTGGTGAAACTGCCCGAAGTGATTTGTTCGTTCGTGGGACCCTGAACGCTGAAAAACCGCACCCATGAGTAATCATCTACTCGCCACTCTCCGGGGCGAAGCATCAGTGCCGTAAACGCGACCGCCCCGACCACACAGGTATGGGTGATGCTGGACACCGCATGCAACGTCGATTCTGCGCGCGTCGCCCTCACCAGAATCACGAGGGCATGCAACCCCGCACCGAATGCCACCGCCAGAGTCAGGCGATGTGCAGCCCAGTCGTCCGGGAGATCGACTAAGAGCGATAACGACTCCGAAAGGGCGATCAACCAGCAGGCTGTCACCCCCGTCAGTATTAGACTCCAGACCGCTAGCGCGCCGACATGCACTCGCTTTCGCCAACCGGTACGGCTAGGCCTCATCTCAAATGCCACATTGACCAAAGTGAACGGGAATGCCAGGTACCAAAACAATGGGCCCAAGCCTCGACGTGACATACGCGACCAATTGACCAAGACGAGGTCGTGGTTGGCGCCCGGAGGTGGGTGTACAACCGTGACGCCTCGCTTTTTTCGCTCGTGCAGCACATCTGGTGAACCCAAGGCGGACAGGAGATGGTGATCCCCCATGCCCTGTACGCGGATCTCCACGCCCTCGGGGAGCATTACAGTGCCTGCTGACCAATGATGGGGCCGCTGATACGCATCATGAGTTCACCCAATAGCGTGCCATGAAAGCACCCCCTGTTGCGTAGGCCCGTTGGCTTCGTGTCCACAGGTTAGCAGCGGAATTGGATCCGGGTTCACGTCCAATATTCGTCATCCTCCACCCCTCGCCAAAGACTGGTCTTTCAAATGGATTACGCACCGGACGTGGCTGGAAGCATCTCTAATTAAATCGGCCCGAAGTTTGGGGCGCCTTCAGATCTCACACCTCGTCAACGACATCAACAGGGTCCGGGTGCTAACTGCCGAGGTGCCATCCTGCGATGTCTAGAGCTCACAGCGGAGTGATCGCCGGGCGCCTGATACTAGAGCAGCGATCTCAAGCCAGGTGGCCAGCGGCAACCTGCGTAACAGCGTCGCTACTCCTCTCCTGCGTCGTCGAAGGGGAATTCCATCATGCGCTTGTGCTTTGGCTCCGGTGGTCATCTTTGCTCTCCAGCGTTCGTGATCGAAGACCTGGTGACCGGTTCTGGGGACCGGTTCTGGGGCATCCCACACTCCGAAGGATCGGGACGCCGCCAGCGACGTGGACACCGGCAACGGGGCATCTAGGAGGTACACGCCATTGACGACATGCCCCTTCAGCACCCATATACCTGTGTACCGGGGTTGCAGCCGGTCGGGGTATCATGCAGACTGCCAGCGCTAACAGGGACTTTTTGCAGCCTTCGAGAATGCTGACGATCGCGTCGTGCTCGGCTTGAGTGACCCAGAGACGGTATTTGGCCTTGACGGCAGTTTGGCGGGCGACGTACTCGCATCGGAAAGCCTTCTTCGGCGGCAGCCATGTAGCTGCATCTTTGTCACCTTTGGTACCGTTCGTGGGGCCGTCGGCGGCCATGAGATTCAGGGGGTCATTGGCGAGTTCCTTGCGCCGGTCAGCGTTGAGCTGCTGAGCGCCCTTTTGCCAGGCATCGCTGAGAGGAACAATATGGTCGATCTGGACATCCGAGCTGGTGGCCTGGCCGCGCGTGAAGGTAATCGTGGTACCGGTGTACTTATCGGTCAAGGTTCCTGTCATGACCACACAGTCGTTGGTTCCCGGCTTGAACGTTTCGTTCGTCATGTCGCGGGCGAGGATATCGTTGCGGGTGTCACAGCCGTTGCGGTCAACGTCAGCCCAAGCCGGTCCAAACTCATCCCGGGTATAGCCGGTCTTTGGGGCGCGACCCTTCACCGGAATGCTTTCCAGTTGTACAAGAGCGTTGGCAGCGTTACCGGCAGGGGCCGGCGCATCGGCGGCGACTTCCGGAGCGGGCCCGATGATTTCGAAAGCGTTAGCTGCGGCGTCACAACCTACTAATGACCCAGCCAGCATCATCGCGGTTACAGCGGTCAGGACTTTAGCGGGAGAATAGGTGGTCTTCATGGTCCTTCTGGTTATAGGGCGTTGCTCCACGCTAGCGTCGGCCACCATCTGCCGCCGGTAACCGACTCCGTGGTGCCTGCCACATGTCCGCGCCATTAGTCCTCGGCGGAAGTCCCTTCGGGGCCACTGGTTGCCTCAACTGTTCAAGCTATGGCTCTCACGGGAAATGTCACGCTTACTCAACCCGCCGTAGCCAGTCTGGCTTTGGACCGAGTGCCGATAAGCCTTTCCTTCGTCACGGTGCCACTTCCGGCAAAGGTGGAAGCACTGCTGGCCGGAAGGATCTCACTCAGCTTTGCGATTTCCAGGATGTGCTCGGAAGTGAAAATGATCTTTCCCTTTCCCCAACATGCGTGGGGGAAGCGTCCGCTGGTGGCGCCATCGCGGAGCCATGACTCTGTGCAGCGCATCAGCGCGGCAGCTTCTGCGGGTTCAAAGAATTCGATTTCCACAGGATCTCCAAAAGGAAGGCGTTACTTTCCACTTTCATGGCCGCTTGGAGAGTGACCGACATGACAAGCTCGAGTCACGTGAACGCCCGCCAGGACCCCGGCTACCGAACGCTGGCACCACCGCGGTTATCGAAGAAAGGCCGTGATCGACCGTTCAGTCGCGTCAGCACCAGCCTGCAGGGCCTCCGGCATCAAGTGCCCGTACACCTGCTCTGTAGTCCGCGTGGAGGCATGCCCGAGTCGGCGCGAGATGGTGAACAAGGGCACGCCGTCCTGGATGAGCCAGGATGCGTGAGTGTGACGGAGGTCGTGGATGCGGGGGTTCTTGGTCAGGCCAATTGCCTGAGCGGTGCGAACGGCAGGCACCCAGTAGTGGTGCCAGTAGAGCTTGTGGATGATGCGCTCACCCTTAGGCGTCGTGAACACAAGTTCCTTCCCGGGCCTGCTTGCCACCAACGGGATCAGCAATTCCACAAGTGCAGGGTTCAACCCTATGGTTCGCTTGCCGGCACCTGTCTTCGTCGCCCCAATGTAGAACTGGTTCTGGCCGTCCCGTTTCCAGGCCTTGTTGATCCGAGCGGTGGGCGGCTTGGAGAGCAGGTCGACGTCGGCCACAGTAAGAGCGGTTGCCTCACCGAAGCGGGTACCGGTCATGACCAGGAAGTTGGTGAAGGCCTTATACCGCTCCCCCATCCCCTCCATGATGAGGCTGAACTCGGCATGAGTAAGGAACATAGCCTCGTCCTCGGCCTTTTCGATACCTGGAAGCTGAACCCCACGGCAGGGGTTCCGCGAAATATAGCCGAGCATCTCAGCCGTATTCATGGCTGCCGAAATCAAGCCGTGGACGTTGTGGATAGTCTTCGGCGCCTTGCCCCTCGCCATCATCGACTTCACCCAGTGCGCGATCAGCCGGTAGTCCAGCTTGTCCACCGGTACATGGCCGATGACGTGCCGGATATGCAGGTCCAGCATCGTCTGGTACGTCTTCGTGGTTCCGCTCGACGGACGGATCAACAGGTCGATGTGTTCCTGGATGACCTCAGCCACAGTGGGCGTGCGTTTCTCGTTCGACAGGATGGCATGCTGCGCGATCTCGAAGGACTGGCCATTGGCGTCCAAGAGCCTCTTTAGGGTCTCGGCTTCGACGAGGGTAGGAACAGTGATGCCCTGCTGCTCGCGGCTCTTCGGGTCCCGCCACAACACCATGTAGGACGACGAGCCGTCCTTTTTGGTGCGCTTTCGAATGCTTGCCACACCAAAAACGGTACGCCGCTGTCAACACTTTGGGCGGTTTTGTCAACACCCAAAGAGGAAACAGGCCTTTGACCTGCGGAAACGCTGTGCCCGAGGTGGGACTCGAACCCACACACCTTTCGATACCGCATTTTGAGTGCGGCGCGTCTGCCAATTCCGCCACTCGGGCGCGGAATACGTGGTGCAAACCGGTACGCCCACAGCTGATTGTGAGCAACGCGATCGCTTCACGTACGCGGAATTACTCTACATGCAGATAGGCTAAATTCCAGAATCGCGCCGCTGTCGCCGCAATAGACCATGCAGTTCAAAGTACGGCCGCGGGCGCACCTAAAATGGTGATGTTCCCGCCGTACCTTTCCAAGGAGATCCCGTGACTGAACCGACGGAGTCAAAACCCACTTCCCAGCCGGCGCGCCGCGTCATTGTGGCGGAGGATGAAACCCTCATCCGCCTCGACATCATCGAGATCCTGCGCGGCGAAGGGTACGACGTCGTGGGCGAGGCAGACAACGGCGAGAAGGCAGTTCAGCTCGCCGAAGAACTCAAGCCCGACCTTGTGCTGATGGACGTGAAGATGCCCGTCATGGACGGTATTTCCGCAGCCGAGAAAATCGTCAAAGCCCGCATCGCCCCCGTGGTGCTCCTGACGGCGTTCAGCCAGAAGGAACTCGTGGAGCGTGCCCGCGACGCCGGCGCCATGGCCTACGTGGTCAAGCCGTTCACCCCTGCTGACCTCATCCCCGCCCTGGAGATCGCACTTTCCCGCCACGAGGAAATCAAGGCGCTCGAAAGCGAGGTGTCTGACCTGCAGGAGCAGTTCGCCACCCGCAAGCTCGTGGAACGCGCCAAGAGCCTGCTGACCACCAAGATGGGCCTGACAGAGCCGGAAGCCTTCCGCTGGATCCAGAAGACCTCCATGGACCGCCGCCTCAGCATGCGCGAGGTTGCGGAGACTATCATCAACCAGGTCAACTAAGCGATTCAACCACCGGACATACAAAAGAACCCCTGCCAACCGGCAGGGGTTCTTTTGTATGGTCGCTAAGTCGTCGGCCAGGGGCCGAGCTTCTCCCTGGGGGCTCCGCCTTCGCCGCCGAGGGTGCCGGCGTCGGCGTAGTCGCCCACCTTATGCGCCTTCAGGATGTTGGTGGAACCGGCCTTGCCGGGAGGGGAACCGGCGGCGATGACCACCAGGTCACCGTCTTCCACCAGCTTCATTTCGAGCAGGCTGCGGTCAACCTGGGCGGTCATTTCGTCGGTGTGGCCCACCATGGGAACCAGCACCGGCTGGATGCCCCACGTCAGTGCCAGCTGGTTCCACACGTGTTCCAGCGGAGTGAACGCGAAAACCGGCTTGATGGGGCGCAGCCGTGAGAGGCGGCGTGCGGAGTCGCCGGACTGGGTGAAGGTACAGATGTACTTTGCTTCCAGCTGATCAGCGATTTCGACGGCGGCGCGGGTGATGGCGCCGCCACGGGTCTTGGGCTTGGTCCCCAGCGGGGGGACGCGCTCCAGGCCGTGGACCTCTGTGGATTCGATGATCCGGGCCATGACCTTGACTGTTTCGACCGGGTACTTGCCCACGCTGGTCTCACCGGACAGCATCACAGCATCCGCACCGTCAAGGACGGCGTTGGCGCAGTCAGAGGCCTCCGCGCGGGTGGGGCGCGGGTTGTCGATCATGGACTCCAGGACCTGCGTGGCCACGATGACCGGCTTGGCCCACCGGCGTGCCAGTTCAATGGCACGCTTCTGGACGATCGGCACTTCCTCCAGGGGAAGTTCCACACCCAGGTCGCCACGGGCCACCATGATCGCGTCGAAGGCGTCGATGATTTCGTGGAGCTGGTCCACGGCCTGCGGCTTTTCGATCTTGGCGATGACCGGAACGCGGCGGCCTTCTTCGTCCATGATCTCGTGCACGCGGGTGATGTCCGCGGCGTCACGCACGAACGACAACGCAACCAGGTCCACGCCGCGGCGGATGGCCCAGCGGAGATCGTCCTCGTCCTTTTCACTCAGGGCGGGAACGTTGACGGCAACACCGGGCAGGTTGATGCCCTTGTTGTTGGACACCATGCCGCCTACGGTCACCTCAGCGACAACCTTGACGTCGTCCACCTCGATGGCACGCAGGGCAACCTTGCCGTCGTCGATCAGCAGGGCATCGCCCACCTTGACGTCCTCGGTGAGGCTCTTCAGCGTGGTGGAACAAATCTCCTTGGTACCCGGCACATCTTCGGTGGTGATGGTGAAGATGTCACCTTCGGCCAGGGCGTGGGGACCGTCCACAAAACGGCCCAGGCGGATCTTGGGGCCCTGCAGGTCAGCCATGATGGCCACCGGCTTGCTGAGCTGCGCCGCAGCCTTGCGGACGTTCTCGTAGGTGTTGTCGTGTACTGAATAGTCGCCGTGGCTCATGTTCATCCGGGCTACGTCCACTCCGGCTTCCAACACCGCCAAGGTGTTCTCAAAGCTGGCAATTGCCGGGCCAAAGGTGGCCACAATCTTAGCGCGTCTCATATACCTACCCTAATAGTGTGCTGCATTGGTTAAGTCGTTGTGGAAGTGAACCTGAGGCGAACTGACCGTGCGTCAGAGACCGTTCGTCAGAGCACGGCGATGGCGCGGTCCGTCGGCGCCACCGGCGCCGGCAGGATGGTGCTGCCCATGAGGAACTTGTCCACGGCGGCGGCGCAGGCCCGGCCCTCGGCGATGGCCCACACAATGAGCGACTGTCCACGGCCGGCGTCGCCCGCCACGAAGATTCCCTCGGTGTTGGTCATGTAGTACCCGTCGCGGGACACGTTGCCGCGGCCGTCGAATTCGGCGTTGACCTGTTCGGTGATGCCGGCAGGCTCCGCTCCGGTGAAACCCAGGGACAGGAACACTAGGTCCGCCGGGATAATCCGCTCAGTGCCGGCCTTGGGGAGGCGCTTGCCATCCACGAACTCCGTTTCGGCAACCTTTACTCCCGTGAGCTTGCCGTTTTCGCCAACGAACTCCACGGTGGAGGCGAGGTACGTGCGTTCGCCGCCCTCCTCATGCGCGCTGGCCATTTCAAACAGCGTGGGGAACGTGGGCCAGGGCTGGTGCCCGGCGCGTTCCGCCGGCGGCTGCTTGCCGATGGCCAGGGTGGTCACCGACGCGGCGCCATGGCGGTGCGCGGTGCCGAGGCAGTCAGCACCGGTATCGCCGCCGCCCAGGATCACCACATGCTTGCCCTTGGCATTGATCTGGTTCTCTACAGTCTCCCCCGCAACAACGCGGTTGGCCGGCACGAGGTAATCCATGGCGTAGTGCACGCCCTCCAGGTCACGGCCCGGGATGGGCAGGTTGCGCGGCACCGTGGCGCCGGTGGCAATCACCACGGCGTCATAGCGGCGCCGCAGCTGTTCCCACGTGACGTCGGTTCCCACAGCAACGCCGGTGCGGAAGCGGGTGCCTTCCGTCTTCATCTGCTCGATGCGGCGGTCAACCTGCTCCTTCTCCATTTTGAAGTCGGGGATGCCATAGCGGAGGAGCCCGCCGATCTTGTCATCCCGCTCGTAGACCGCCACGGTGTGACCCACACGGGTCAGCTGCTGCGCCACCGCGAGCCCGGCAGGGCCGGAGCCGACCACGGCCACAGTCTTACCGGTCAGGCGCGTCGGAGGCAGCGGGGTTACCCAGCCGCTGTCCCACGCTTCGTCGATGATGGAGACTTCAACCTGCTTGATGGTCACGGCAGGCTGGTTGATGCCCAGCACGCACGACGCTTCACACGGGGCCGGGCACAGCCTGCCGGTCCACTCCGGGAAGTTGTTGGTGGCGTGCAACCGCTCAATCGCTTCTTCACCTTTGTCCCGCCAAGTGAGGTCGTTCCACTCCGGAATCAGGTTGCCCAGCGGGCAGCCCTGGTGGCAGAACGGAACGCCACAGTCCATGCAGCGGCCGGCCTGAGCCTTCAGGACACCCTTTTCCTGAGCCTCGTAAACTTCCTTCCAGTCCATGATGCGGACCGAAACGGGACGGCGTGGCTGGGTTTCACGCTGGCGTACTTTTAGAAATCCGCGTGGATCAGCCACCGGTTACCTCCAGGATTCGAGCCCATACTTCTTCGCCGTCGGGGTCAAGGCCCTCTTCGATGGCGTCAAGGCGGGTTTGCAGGACTGCAGCGTAATCGCGCGGCAGCACTTTGGTGATGCGGGCACAGGTGTCGTCGAAGTTCTCCAGCAGCCGGGCGGCGTGCAGGGACTCCGTCTCCTCAACGTGCCTTACCAGCAGGCCGTGGACAATGTCCCGGTCCTCGGCGTCGAGCTCCACGAGCTGGAGTTCGCCGGACTGCAATGCATCCTTGTTGACCCGTGTGGTGCGCAGGTCCAGGACGTAGGCGGTACCACCGGACATTCCTGCACCGAAGTTGCGTCCGGTACGGCCGATGATCAGCGTCTGACCACCGGTCATGTACTCGCAGCCGTGGTCGCCGATGCCTTCAACAACAGCGGTGGCACCGGAGTTGCGGACCAGGAAGCGTTCGCCCACCTGGCCACGCAGGAACATTTCGCCGCTGGTGGCACCGTAGCCGATCACGTTGCCGGCAATGACGTTGCCTTCGGCCTTGAACACGTTGGTGCGGTCCGGCCGGACAATGATGCGTCCGCCGGACAGTCCCTTGCCCACGTAGTCGTTCGAGTCGCCGAACAGGCGCAGCGTGATGCCGGCGGGCAGGAAGGCGCCCAACGACTGTCCCGCGGTACCGGTCAGCGTGATGTCAATGGTGTCCGGTGCCAGCACATCGGTGCCGAACGTCTTGGTCACCGTGTGGCCCAGCATGGTACCCACGGAACGGTCCGTATTGATGACGTCCACGGCGATCTTCACCGGGCTGCGGTCGGTCAGCGCCTCGGTGGCCATGGTGATCAGCCGCTGGTCGAAATGCTTGTCCAGCTCGTGGTTCTGCGAGGTGAGGTTGCGCAGCGGGGCGTCGTCGTCGAACTCCAGACCATGCAGGATCGGGTCAAGGTCCAGGCCGTCGGCCTTCCAGTGGTTGATCGCCTCGCGGGCGTCGAGCACCTCGGCGTGGCCGATGGCTTCTTCGATGCTCCGGAAGCCAAGCTCCGCGAGGATCTCGCGGACTTCCTCGGCCAGGAACTCAAAGAAGTTCACCACGAATTCCGGCTTGCCGGTGAAGCGGGCCCGGAGCTCGGGGTTCTGGGTGGCCACACCCACCGGGCAGGTGTCGAGGTGGCAGACGCGCATCATGATGCAGCCCTCCACTACCAGCGGAGCGGTGGCGAAACCGAACTCCTCTCCGCCAAGCAGGGCGGCAATAACCACGTCACGGCCGGTCTTGAGCTGGCCGTCCACCTGGACCACCACGCGGTCGCGCAGGCCATTGAGCATCAGCGTCTGCTGGGTCTCGGCGAGGCCCAGCTCCCACGGCACACCCGCGTGCTTGAGCGAGTTGAGCGGGGACGCGCCGGTGCCGCCGTCGTGTCCGGAGACGAGTACGACGTCGGCCTTCGCCTTGGTGACGCCCGATGCCACAGTGCCGATCCCCACTTCGGAGACGAGCTTGACATGCACACGGGCCGAGGGGTTGGCGCGCTTCGCATCGTAAATGAGCTGCGCGAGGTCCTCGATGGAGTAGATGTCGTGGTGCGGGGGCGGCGAAATGAGGCCAACGCCCGGCGTCGAGTGCCGCGTCCGGGCCACCCAGGGGTAGACCTTCTGCGCCATCAGCTGGCCGCCTTCGCCGGGCTTGGCACCCTGCGCCATCTTGATCTGGATGTCGTCGGCGTTGGTCAGGTACAGGCTGGTAACACCGAACCGGCCCGAGGCGATCTGCTTGACGGCAGAGCGGCGCTTCGGATCCAGCAGGCGGTCCACATCTTCGCCGCCTTCACCGGTGTTGGACTTGCCGCCCAGCTGGTTCATGGCGATCGCCAGGGTTTCGTGGGCTTCCTTGGAGATGGAACCGTAGCTCATGGCGCCGGTGGAGAAGCGCTTGACAATGCTGGAGACCGGCTCCACTTCTTCGAGGGGAACCGCGGGACGCTCGTTCTTGAACTTGAGCAGGCCGCGCAGGGTCATCAGGTTCTCGGACTGGTCATCCACGCCTTTGGTGTAAGCCTTGAAGATGTCGTAGCGGCGCTCACGCGTGGCGTGCTGCAGCCGGAAGACAGTTTCCGGGTTGAACAGGTGCGGTTCGCCGTCACGGCGCCATTGGTATTCGCCGCCGCCCAGAAGCGGGCGGTGTGGCTGCTCGATGCCGCCCTCAGGGTAGGCCATCTGGTGCCGGGCCGAAACCTCGGCGGCAATGACGTCCAGGCCCACGCCGCCCAGCTGGGAATGCGTGCCGGCGAAGAATTCGTCCACCAATTCCTGGCCGAGGCCGAGGGCCTCGAACGTCTGAGCACCGGTGTAGGAAGCCACCGTGGAGATGCCCATCTTGGACATGATCTTCAGGACACCCTTACCGAGGCCCTTGATCAGGTTGTAGACGCCGTCCTGCGGGGTCACGCCAACAACGTCTCCGCTGCTGATGAGCTGTTCCACGGATTCCATGGCCAGGTACGGGTTCACTGCTGACGCGCCGTAACCGATCAGGACCGCGACGTGGTGCGTTTCGCGGACGTCGCCGGCTTCGACCACCAGGGCGGTTTTGGTGCGGTTGGCGCTGCGCAACAGGTGGTGGTGCACGGCGCTGACCAGCAGCAGCGACGGAATCGGCGCCCACTGGGCGTTCGAGTCGCGGTCGGAGAGCACGATGTACTGCACGCCGCGGTTGATGGCGCCGGAGACCTGCTCGCAGATTTCGGTGAGCCGGGCACGCAGGGCCGATTCGCCGCCTTCGGGGCGGTAGAGCCCGCGGACCTTCATGGCCACGCGGTCGCCGTCGGGCGACTCGATGTTGGCGATCTTGGCGAGCTGATCGTTGTTGATCACGGGGAACGGCAGTGAAACCTGCGGCTGGCGGACCTGCTTGGTGTCCAGCAGGTTGCCGTTCGGTCCAATGGCGCAGGTCAGCGACGTGACCAGCTCCTCACGGATGGCGTCCAGCGGCGGGTTGGTGACCTGCGCGAAGGACTGCACAAAGTAGTCAAAGAGCAGGCGGGGGCGCTTGGACAGCACCGCCACAGGCGTGTCCGACCCCATGGCACCAAGCGGCTCGGCACCCGTGCGGGCCATCGGGCCGAGCAGGATCTTCAGCTCTTCGGTGGTGTACCCGAACGTCCGTTGGCGGATGTTCACCGAGGCGGCCGTGTGGACCACGTGCTCGCGCTCGGGCAGCTCGTTGAGGTCGATCAGGTTGTCCTTGACCCATTCGGCCCAGGGGTTGGCTGCGGCCACTTCGGCCTTGACCTCTTCATCGTCAATGATGCGGCCGGCGTCTGTGTCCACCAGGAACATCTTGCCCGGGGAAACGCGGCCTTTCTTGACCACCTTGGAGGGTTCGACGTCGATCACGCCCACCTCGGAGGCGAAGACGATCAGGCCGTCCTCGGTGATCCAATACCGTCCGGGGCGCAGGCCGTTGCGGTCCAGGGTGGCGCCCACCAGGTTGCCGTCGGTGAAGGAGACGGCGGCGGGGCCGTCCCACGGCTCCATGAGCAGTGAGTGGTATTCGTAGAACGCACGCCGTGCGGGATCCATCGTGGCGTGGTTTTCCCAGGCCTCGGGGATCATCATCATGATCGAGTGCGTGATGGGCCGGCCGGAGAGCCACAGCAGCTCGGCTACCTCGTCGAAGGACGCGGAGTCAGACGCACCCGGGGTGCAGATGGGGTACAGCTCCTCGGGGGAATCGCCCAGCAGCGGGTTGGCGAGCTGGGACTGGCGGGCGCGCATCCAGTTCCGGTTGCCCTTGACGGTGTTGATTTCACCGTTGTGGGCGATGGTGCGGAACGGCTGGGCAAGCGGCCAGGACGGGAACGTGTTGGTGGAGAAGCGCGAGTGGACAATGGCCAGCTTGGTCTTGAAGCGCTTGTCGGAGAGGTCCGGGTAGAACGGCTCCAGCTGGGCAGTGGTGAGCATGCCCTTGTAGACGATGGTGCGCGAGGACAGGGACGGGAAGTAGACACCGAACTTATTCTGGGCACGCTTGCGGATCCGCCAGGCACGGGCGTCGAGCTCATTGCGGTCCAGTCGCTCTCCGGTGGCGGAGGCAAGGAAGGGCTGTGAGAAGTAGGGCATGCAGGCACGCGCCATGGCACCTACGAGGTCTGCCACGATGGGCACTTCGCGCCAGCCCAGGACGGTGAGGCCCTCGTCTGCGGCCAGGCCTTCGATGCCGGCCTTGGCGGCTTCTGCCTCGCGCTGTTCGGCGGGCAGGAAGGCGGTGCCGGCCACGTACTGGCCGGGCGCGGGAAGTTCGAATTCTGTGACGGCCCGGAAGAATTCGTCAGGGATCTGCATCAGGAGGCCGGCGCCGTCACCGGTGCCTTCGTCAGCACCAACGGCACCGCGGTGTTCGAGGTTGCGCAGCGCGGTCAGTGCGGCGTCGACGATGTCGTAGCCGGGCTCGCCGCGGAGCGTGGCGATGATTGCAAGGCCACACGCGTCTTTTTCGTTCTCTGGGTTGTAAAGACCCCGGGCCTCCGGCAGCGCGGCGAAGCGCTTAAATGGAGAGACGGGGCCGTCTGATCCTATTTTTTCGGACCAACGTGGGCTATGAAGATGGGTCATTGAAGACGTCCTTCCTCGAGATCGTACGTATGGAAGGGACACCGTTGGCCCCACTTCTAAGCGCCGGTGTGGTGGGCACAACAAAGTGTTATTTACAGGAAATTGTAGGCCAGACAGGCCTGCTGAACTAACAGTTACGCAGGCCTGAGACCCGGGCTTGACCAGGCAGCAGCGATCTGCTGTCCGGGCGGGCCCTGTTGCCACGACGTTGTGGTGTGTGGGCGCTCCGAGTGGTGACTCTGCTGCCCTGCCGTGCCGGCGTACTACTTGCTGGTGCCAGCCTCCGGCGCGGATTCCGTTGCCTTGTGGCCGGAATTTCCGGTCTCCGGCTCCCCAGGGACGGGCGTTCTGCCGCTCCTGATGGCCGATTCATCTTCCGTTGGGGTGGAAGAATCTCCGGAACCATTTTGGTTATCAGGCAGATTATCATGGGATTCACTATCTGAGACAGAAGTATCCGCATCGCGGACCTCGGGCTTGCTTGCCGCTGTGTCTGCGCCTGCACCCACGAGGGCCTCTTCACGGTCTGCTTCGGCAGCTGGACCGCGGCCCGGCAGGTACGGCGTGTCAGGATCCGGCCTGCCCTTCCTGCCGAGGAGGATGAAGACGACCAAGGCCACCACAAGCACGAGGATGCTGGTCCAGACATTCAGCCTGGTGGTGACGCCGAAGAGGGTGATCTGCTCGGCCTCATCGATGCGCATCGCCTCGATCCACACCCGGCCCAGCGTGTAGTAGATCGCGTAGAGCCAGAACAGCCGGGCACGGCGGAAGTGGAACCGGCGGTCCAGGGCGAGCAGGATCAGCACCCCCGCGATGTTCCAGAGCGACTCATACAGGAACGTGGGGTGGAAGAGCGTGTCCGCCGGCGTTCCGGCGGGGAAGTTGGGGTTGTCCGCATCGATCTGCAGTCCCCAGGGCAGCGTGGTGGGTCCGCCGAAAAGCTCCTGGTTGAAGTAGTTGCCCCACCTGCCGACGGCCTGGGCCAGCAGCAGGCCCGGAGCCGCGGCGTCCAGGAAAGCGGTCAGCTTCACTCCTGCGCGCCGGCAGCCGATCCAGGCGCCCACAACACCCAGCACCACGGCACCCCAGATCCCCAGGCCGCCGCGCTGGATCTGCGGGATCAGCCACAGGTCCCCCGTCCCGTCAAAGCCGGGGCCGAAGTACGCATCCGGGGAGGACACCACATGGTAGAGGCGTCCGCCGATGATGCCGAACGGGATGGCCCAGATGACGATGTCCCACACGCTGCCTTCGGGCGCACCCCGCCGGGCCCACCGGACCGAGGTGAGCCACAGGCCCAAGATGATCCCGGCCAGGATGCACAGGGCATAGGCATGGATCCGCAGGGTCCCCCACGGCAGCGGGATGTCGAAGCCGGACCAGTCCGGGCTGGGGATGCTGGCCGGCACGAGGGCGGCCACGTGAAGGAGCGTCTGCATGGGACTAAGCCACTTCCCTGGCCAGGCCGGCGCTCAGATCGCGGGTGAGGTCGGCGACGGCCGGGACTCCGCCGTCGCGGATGGCGGCCACCAGGGCGGTGCCCACAATAACGCCGTCGGCGTAGGCGGCGATCTCGCGGACATGCCCTGCGTTGGACACACCGAGGCCCACGCAGACACGCTTGGCGCCGGCGGCGTGGGTATCGGCCACGAGCCGTTCTGCGCTGCTGCTCACGTCCTGCCGGGTGCCGGTGACGCCCATGATGGACACGGCGTACACAAAGCCACGGCTTGCCTTCACCGTCATGGCCAGGCGCTCGGGGGTGGAGGACGGTGCCACGAGGAACACCCGGTCCAGTCCGTACTTGTCCGAGGCGTCAAACCATTCTGAAGCCTCGTCCGGGATGAGGTCCGGCGTGATGAGCCCGGCTCCCCCGGCCTCGGCGAGGCGGCGGGAAAATTCGTCCACGCCCATCCGGACCACGGGGTTCCAGTAGGTCATCACCAGCACGGCCACATCGGTGGCTGCGGTGATACCGGCAACCACGTCGAAGACGCTGGCCACGTGGAAGCCGTTTTCGATGGCTTCGGTGGTGGCAGCCTGGATCACCGGGCCGTCCATCACGGGGTCGGAGTACGGGATGCCGATTTCGATCAGGTCTGCGCCGTTTTGGGCCATGGCGATGCCGGCGTCAATGCTTGCCTGGACACTTGGGTAGCCGGCCGGCAGGTAGCCAATCAGCGCCGCGCGGCCCTGGGACTTTGCGCGGTCGATGGCCGCCGCGGATTTGCTGGCGATAGCTTCTGTCATCAGTTTTGGTCCTTCTCGGCGTCGGCCAGGCGTTCGGCCGGCCCCTTGGGCTTGCGCGTGGACAGGGTGGTGCCCTTGACGTTGCCGTCCTCGTCCAGCATGTCGAACCAGTCGGCGGCGGTCTCCACGTCCTTATCGCCACGGCCGGACAGATTCACGATCACGATGGTGTCCGACGGCGTTGCCTGGCCTTCGGTGAGTCGCTTCCCCACCTTGATGGCGCCGGCGAGGGCATGCGCCGACTCAATGGCCGGGATGATCCCCTCGGTGCGGCACAGGAGGCGGAAGGCTTCCATGGCTTCGGTGTCGGTGATGGGCTCGTAGGTGACGCGGCCGATGTCCGCAAGGTAGGAGTGCTCGGGGCCCACGCTCGGGTAGTCCAGGCCGGCCGAAATCGAGTGCGATTCGACAGTCTGGCCGTCTTCGTCCTGCATCAGGTACGAGCGGGCGCCATGCAGCACGCCGGGACGTCCCAGCGTGATGGCAGCCGCGTGCCGGCCGGTTTCGACGCCGTCTCCGCCTGCCTCAAATCCGTAGATCTTGACCGAGGGGTCATCGAGGAAGCTGTGGAAAATTCCGATGGCGTTGGAGCCGCCGCCGATGCAGGCACAGACGGCGTCGGGCAGCTTGCCGGTCTGCTCCAGGATCTGGGCGCGGGCTTCCTCGCCAATGACCTCGTGGAAGAAGCGCACCATGGCCGGGAACGGGTGCGCTCCAGCAGCGGTACCCAGCAGGTAGTGGGTGGTGTCAACGTTGGAGACCCAGTCGCGCAGGGCGTCGTTGATGGCGTCCTTCAGCGTCTGCGAGCCGTTGGTCACAGGAACCACCGTGGCGCCCAGGAGCTGCATGCGGGCAACGTTGAGGGCCTGCCGGCGGCAGTCCTCGGCACCCATGTAGACCACGCATTCGAGGCCCAGCAGGGCGGCGGCGGTGGCGCTGGCCACACCATGCTGCCCGGCTCCGGTCTCGGCAATCACGCGGGTCTTGCCCATGCGCTTGGCCAGCAGGGCCTGCCCCAGGACGTTGTTGATCTTGTGCGAGCCTGTGTGGTTGAGGTCCTCGCGCTTGAGGAACACGCGGGCGCCGCCGGCGTAGGCGGAGAAGTTCTTGGCCTCGGTGAGGAGGGACGGCCGGCCGGAGTAGTTCTTGTTCAGGTCCGCCAGCTGGGCCAGGAACTCAGGATCGGCTTTGGCCTTCTCGAACGTATCCTGCACCTCGTCCAGGGCCGCGATCAGGGACTCGGGCATCCAGCGTCCGCCAAACTTGCCGAAGTACGGCCCGGGGGCGTTCTTCAGCGAGCCGCCCTGGAGGAATGCGTCCACAGCGTTGATATCAGCGTTTTCTGAGGTTTCAGCCATCAGTCCCGTCCTGTTCCAGTTGCATCGTTCAGAAGTTTGGGGCTGCCGGCTCCCGGGCCGGCAGCTGCCGGTGGGCTAGGCCCGCGCGGCTATGGCGGCAGCGCCTGCCGCAGTGAACTCGGCAATCCGCTCCCGGGGAGTGGAATCGCTCACCAGTGCCTCGCCCACGAGGATGGCGTTCGCGCCGTGAGCGGCGTAGTGGGTCACGTCGTCAACATCGCGCACCCCGGATTCGGCGATGACCAGCGCTTCGGCGGGTATCAGGCCGGCAAGGGAGGCGAAAACTGAACGGTCGACGTCGAGCGTTTTCAGGTTGCGGACGTTGACGCCGATGATGCGCGCCTCAGCCGCTACCGCACGTTCGATCTCCGCTTCAGTGTGTGTCTCCACGAGCACGTTCATGCCGAGTTCGCGGCTGAGCGCACTGAAGTCCCGCAGCTCGCTGTCGGACAGCGAGGCGACGATCAGCAGGATCAGGTCGGCGCCGTGGGCCCGGGCCTCCCAGATTTGGTATTCGTCAACCGTGAAGTCCTTGCGCAGCAAGGGCACGTCAACACGGGCACGGACAGCATCCAGGTCGGCGAGGGAGCCGTTGAACCGCCTCTTCTCGGTGAGGACGCTGATGACGGCGGCCCCGCCGTCGGCGTACTGGGCAGCGAGGGAGGCCGGGTCCACGATGGTGGCCAGGTTCCCCTTGGACGGGCTGCGCCGCTTGATCTCGGCGATGACTTTGAGTTCATTGCGCGGTGCGGCAGGACCGCCGAGGGCGGCCCAGGCATCACGCGCGGGCGCCGCGGCGGCGGCCCGGTCCTTCAGTTCCGCGAGGGAGACGAGGCGCTGCCTGGCCTCCATATCCTCCCTGACACCGGCATTGATGTCATCGAGAACAGTCGCCATCAGTGGCCGGTGCTCTTGAGCTTGCTGCCTTCGACGCCGTAGCCTGCCTTGCGCATGATGTACCCCAGGATCAGGCCGAGGACCATCACGGCAGCGCCGGCAATGAAGATGGGGGTGTTGGCGATGACAAAGGCGATGGAGCACACCAGCGCGCCAACCAGCATCACGATCACGCAGGTCCATGCTGCGGGGCTGTTGCCGTGGCCCAGTTCCTGGCTGTGGTCAACGCCGTGGTGGACAACTGCTTCCGGGGCGGTTTTGGACGCGGACGCGGGTGCTTTGCTCATGTGAAATCTCCTCAGGATCAATACTGCTTACATTCTGCCATTTTTTGGCCGGTACCTGCCCATCGGCAGCCCCGGCCGCGGTTTGGCGCGGTGGGCGCCGCGCGGCCCGGCGCACTTCCTGTAATGCTCAGGTGGGATCGTCACCGCGGGACAGCCTGTCCCAGCTGTCGATTTCGTCCACGGGCCCCGCAGCGGCTGCGGACGTGCCCGCCGGCACGCCGGCGTCATATCTTGTTCGGGACCTCCAGTACCGGCCGGCGGGAACAATCAGCACGGCGCCAAGCGCCAGCAGGATCCCGACGACGACGGCGAGCACCGGGAACGCGGTCACGTCGGCTCCGGCGGTACTTCCGGTGACTCCCGTCGCGGCAGCTATGGAGCCCTGCGCGGCAGTCAGCGGATCCGCCAGCACCGTGGCGGCTGCTGCGATGATGCCGGCGGCTGCGAGGACCACAATGGTGGTGATGACCCACCGCGCGATCCTGCCGGCGATGGACGCAGCCAGTCCCCCCGCCAATGCCACGAGCGCCAGCGCGGTCACCGTGGTGGCCGCCTTGCTGCCCTGGACGGGCAGGGTGTTTTGGCCGCCTGCGGTCTGGCCCACCTGGTTGGGATCAAGGGTGACCGTGATCCAGGTCTGGGTGGTGGTGCCGAAGACGGCGAGGGCCAGCACTGCGATCAGGAGCACAAGCGTGGACTTCCGGGCCCAGACCGGCGTCATTCGCGGTCCTTTCCAGCGTCCGGCAGAAAGTCGGCGGCAATGTTACGCAGCGATCCGGCCGTGTGAACTGCGCGCAGTGGCGCTGCGGCCTTGTTCACGGTCTCCTGCGCCTCGGCGGGGTTCACCGAGTCTGCCACGATGCCGCCCCCGGCCTGGACATACGCGCGCCCTTCACGCAGCAGCGCGGAGCGGATGGCGATGGCCATGTCCATGTCGCCGGCGAAGTCGAGGTAGCCCACCACGCCGCCGTAGATTCCGCGCCGGTGCGGCTCCAGCTGGTCCAGCAGGCGCAGGGCCCGTGGCTTGGGCGCACCGGAGAGGGTCCCTGCCGGGAAGGTGGCCTTGAGGACGTCGTAGGCCTTGGCCTGCGGCGACAGCTGCCCCACCACGGTGGACACGAGGTGCATGATGTGGCTGAACCGTTCCACCTCCATAAACTGCGTGACATCCACGGTGCCGGCCACGCAGACCTTGGAGAGGTCGTTGCGGGAGAGGTCCACCAGCATCAGGTGCTCGGCGCGTTCCTTCTGGTCGGCCAGGAGTTCCTCCGCCAGGGCCTTGTCCGCCTCCACGGTCTTGCCCCGGGGGCGCGAACCGGCGATGGGGTGGGTGATGACTTCCTCACCGGTGACAGTCACGAGGGCCTCCGGGGAGGAGCCCACGATCGTGTATTCGCGGCCGTCTGCGTCCTCCAGGCTAAAGAGGTACATGTACGGGCTCGGGTTGGTGTTGCGCAGGACCCGGTAAACATCCAGGGGCGAGGCGTCGCATTCCATTTCGAAGCGGCGGGAGATCACCACTTGGAACACCTCGCCGTCCACAATCGCTTCCTTGCCGCGGTCCAGTGCTTCCAGGTACGCAGGTTCCGCCCAGCGTTCCTCCACGCTGGAGGCGAAGTCCAAGGCGGCGGGTTCCAGGACGGAGACAGGCTGCGCCACGGGCGTGCTGACCGTGGCCAGCAAGGCCTTTACCCGTGCCACGGCGTCGTGCCAGGCGTCGTCAACGCGTTCGGAGCTGTTGTCGAAGTTGATGGCGTTGGCGATGAGCAGCACGCTGCCGTCATGGTTGTCGTGGACGGCCATGTCCGTGACGAGGTTCAGTGCAAGCTCCGGCAGGTGGAGGTCGTCCTCGGGCGGGCTGGTGAGGCGTTCCCAGTGCCGGACGGTTTCCCAGCCAAGAAACCCCACCAGGCCGGACGTAAACGGGGGCAGGCCTTCGAACCTGGTGGTCCGCAGCGCGTCGATGGTGTCGCGGATGGCGTCCACGGGATTGCCGTCCAAGGGCACGCCGGCAGGGGGTTGGCCCAGCCAGTGAGCCTGGCCGTCCTTGGTGGTCAGCGTGGCCCGGGACTTGGCGCCGATGAAGGAGTACCGCGACCAGGTGCCGCCCACGGCCGCGGATTCCATCAGGAACGTTCCGGGCTGGCCCTGGGCCAGCTTCCGGTAGAGGCCGATGGGTGTCTCAGCGTCCGCCAGCACCTTGAGCGTCACGGGGATGACCCGGCTGGTGCGGGCGAGTTCGCGGAACTCCTCAAGGCCCGGGCTGATGATTCCAAGGTCCTGCATGGCTATGCTTTTCCGCCTGTTCTTGTGTGCCGCCGGATGGGACCGGCGTCAGTGGTGTGCTGCCAGAGTGGGAAGTCCTGCGGGCGGGTTGCCTGCCCGGGAGGGTGGTTCAGAGGGCTGCGCCGATCCGGACGTCCAGGGACCGTCCATCGAAGCAGGTCCGGGTGCCCGTGTGGCAGGCCGCGCCGACCTGGTCCACCCGGATCAGGAGGGCGTCGCCATCGCAGTCCGTTGCCACCGACTTGACCCACTGGATGTGTCCGGAGGTGTCCCCCTTGCGCCAGTACTCCTGGCGGGAACGGGAGTAGAAGGTGACCCGCCCCGTGGTCATGGTGCGGTGCAGCGCTTCGTCGTCCATCCAGCCGAGCATCAGCACCTCGTTGGTGTCGAACTGCTGGACCACGGCAGCCACGAGCCCCGCACTGTCACGCTTCAGCGCGGCGGCCACTGCGGGTGGAAGCGGGCTGTTGCCGGGGGCGGGGGCGGGTACGGGGGCGGGGGCAGGCTGCTCAGACATCAGACCAAGTCTAGTGCCTGATCCTCAGCGCTCGAATATGCCCGAAGCGGCATGCATCGGACTATGACCAGGGCAACCCGCGAACTGGCGGTTCTGCTGCCCAACCCGCCCGCTCTCGTGCTAGTTTCACAAGTGATGCATTTCGTCGATCCGTCCCGAGAAGTCCTGGCCGAAACCCTGCTGGCGGCTGGCCCTGATGCCCCTACCCTCTGCCGAGGCTGGCGCACCAGGGACCTTGCCGCGCACCTGTACCTGCGCGAGCGCAAAGCTGCCGTGGGCCTGGGCCTCATCATCAAGCGGCTGTCCAAAGCCTCGGACAAAGCCACGGCCAAACTTGCCGCGACACTGAAGACCACGGACGACTACACCGGGCTGGTCAATACCTTCCGGGCCGGTCCGCCTGCCCTGTCCCCCATGAACATCAAGGCACTGGACGAAAGCTCCAACCTGATCGAATACTTTGTGCACACCGAGGACATCCGCCGCGCGGTGGACCGCTGGGCACCCCGGGCACTGGATGAGGAATACTCGGATGCCCTCTGGGACGAACTCATCAAGCGGGCCGCCATCCTCTACCGCGGCGTGGACCTGGGCATCGTGCTGGTCCGTCCGTCCGGCCCCAGGCACGTAGCCAAAAGGGCACCTGTTTCGGTGGCGATCGTCGGCGAGCCGGGCGAACTGCTGATGCATGCCCACGGCCGGACCCGCCATGCGCTTGTCACCTTCGAAGGCCAGCCGGACGCCGTCGCGCTCCTGCAGTCAGCCGAAGTCGGCCTCTAGGGTTCCGATCCCCCGGCAGCAACGCCGCGTTGCTCTAGTTTTTGGGAGGGTCAGCGGACGTCGAACCCTGCTTCGCGGATGGCCTGCTTGACCTGGGCCATCATGTTGTCAGGGCCCCAGTGGAAGATCGAGGCGGCCAGGACGGCGTCGGCCCCGGCGGCTACGGCCGGCGGGAAGTGCGCCGGTTCGCCGGCACCGCCGGAAGCGATGATGGGTACCTTCACAGCCGCCCGGACCAGGCGGATGAGTTCCAGGTCAAAACCGTCTTTGGTGCCGTCGGCGTCGATGGAGTTCAGCAGGATCTCGCCGATGCCACGGTCGGCGGCTTCCTTGGCCCACTCGACGGCGTCGATGCCTGTGCCGGTGCGGCCGCCGTGCGTGGTGACTTCAAAGCCCGACGCCGTGGGCTCGGATCCGGGGCGGGTCCTGCGTGCATCGACGGACAGGACAAGCACCTGGGAACCGAAGTGCCGGCTGATTTCGTTAATGACGTCCGGACGGGCGACAGCGGCCGTGTTGATGGAAGCCTTGTCAGCGCCGTAGCGGAGGAGTTTGTCCACCTCGGCCACGCCGCGGACGCCGCCGCCCACGGTCAGCGGGATGAAGACTTCCTCGGCGGTCCGGCGGACCACGTCGAACGTGGTTTCGCGGTTCCCCGAGGATGCGGTCACGTCCAGGAACGTGAGTTCATCGGCTCCGGCATTGTCGTACCGGTGGGCCAGTTCCACGGGGTCCCCTGCGTCGCGAAGGCCCTCGAAATTGATGCCCTTCACAACGCGTCCGGCGTCGACGTCGAGGCAGGGGATGACTCGTACAGCTACAGCCATGGGGTACTCCTGGAATTCTTGGGTGGATTCTGCGGCGCGGCCTAATGTGGGCGCAGGGCTCAGATGCGGCAGGCGTGGATGCTGCTGACCAGGATGGCGCGGGCGCCGAGGTCGTAAAGCTCATCCATGATCCGGTTGGTTTCCTTCTTCGGAACCATGGACCGCACCGCCACCCACTCGGAATCGCGCAGCGGCGAAACGGTGGGTGACTCCAGCCCGGGAGTCAGCGCCGCGGCCTGCTCTACCAGTTCCTTGCGGATGTCGTAGTCCATCAGCACATACTGGCGCGCCACGAGGACGCCCTGCAACCGGCGGATCAGGACGTCAATTTCCTTGGCGGTGCCGTTCGCGGCGCCGCCTTCGCCGGTGCGGCGGATCAGGACGGCTTCAGACTTGAGGATCGGCTCGCCGAAGATTTCCATTCCGGCTGCCTTGAGAGTGTTTCCCGTTTCCACGACGTCGGCGATGGCGTCGGCGACGCCGAGCCGGACGGAGGACTCCACGGCGCCGTCGAGCCGGACCACCTTGGCGTTGATCCCCCGCTCGGCGAGGTACCCGCGAAGCAGGCCGTCGTAGCTGGTGGCAAGGCGCTTGCCTTCAAGCTGTTCTGCCGAGGCGAAGTCCCCTACGGGCCCGGCGAAACGGAACGTGGAGGCAGCGAACCCCAGCGGCAGCAGCTCCTCAGCCTCCACCTCAGCATCCAGCAGCAGGTCACGTCCGGTGATGCCGACGTCGAGCGTTCCCCGGCCGACGTAGACGGCGATGTCTCGCGGTCGGAGGAAGAAGAACTCAATGTCGTTGTCCGGGTCCACCATGACCAGTTCGCGCGAATCACGGCGCTGGCGGTAACCCGCTTCGGACAGCATGGCAGAGGCGGCTTCGGACAGGGAGCCCTTATTGGGGACTGCTACTCGCAACATGGGGGTCTTTCTTGAAGAGGGAGGTCTGTTGATCAGGCAAACGGGCCACACAGGCCGCTGCCGGCAGGGGGAAGCCGCACAGCGCCGCAGTGGCTACAGATGCTTGTAGACGTCTTCCAGGGTCAGGCCTTTGGCGAGCATCAGAACCTGCAGATGGTAGAGCAGCTGGGAAATTTCCTCGGCCGCAGCCTCATCGGATTCGTACTCAGCAGCCATCCAGACTTCGGCTGCTTCCTCCACGACTTTCTTGCCGATGCCGTGGACTCCGGACTCCAATTCAGCGACGGTGCGGGAGCCTGCCGGGCGGGTGGCTGCCTTCTCACTCAGTTCAGCGAACAGCGTCTCGAAATTCTTCACGCCCTACAGCCTACTTGCTGCGGGCGTGGGGGCGCCTGTTGGGCGGTTGCATGACGGGCGCGATGTGAGTGAACACACAACGCGCCCGCAGCGCATTACGTGTACTGCTTGAGGAGGATGGCCGTGGCCAGTGCAGCTGTCACGGCTTCGTGGCCCTTGTCCTCGCTGGAGCCGGGCAGTCCGGCGCGGTCCAGGCCCTGCTGCTCGGTATCACAGGTCAGCACCCCGAAGCCCACCGGCACTCCGGTGGTGACGCTGACGTCGGTCAGGCCCGAGGTGGCCGCCTGGCAGACGTACTCGAAGTGCGGGGTACCGCCGCGAATCACGACGCCGAGGGCCACCACTGCGTCAAAGTGCGGTGCGAGCCGTGCGGCAGCGACCGGAAGCTCGAAGGCGCCGGGAACGCGCAGGACGGTGGGTTCGCCGATGCCGGCGTCCTTCGCGGCGTGCAGCGCCCCGTCCAGGAGGCCGTCCATGATCTGCGTGTGCCAGCTGGCAGCCACGATGGCCAGCCGCAGCTGAGAGGTTCCTTCCGGGTTCAGGGTGGTGAGGTCAATATTTGGTGCGCCGTGTCCGCTCATGCGTAGTTCTTGTCCGTTCAGTCTTGTTCGTGGTCAAAAGTGTCTGCAGCGGCGGGCACCGTTGCAACGTGGGTGTCCAGCGACAGCCGGTGCTCCATGCGGTCCTTCTTGGTCTGCAGGTAGCGGATGTTCTGGTCGCGGGAGGGCACCTCGGTTGGCACCATCTCCACCACCCTCACGCCGGCCTTGGCAAGCCGGTTCTGTTTGTCAGGGTTGTTGCTCAGCAGCCGGACCTCGTGCAGGCCCATTTCCGCCAGGATTTGGGCGGCAGCCTTGTAGCAGCGGGCGTCCACGGGCAGGCCGAGCTGCTCATTGGCCTCCACGGTGTCAAAGCCGGCTTCCTGGAGCGCGTAGGCCTTGATCTTGTTGGCCAGGCCAATTCCCCGGCCCTCCTGTCCGCGCAGGTACAGGAGCGTACCGCCGAACTCGTTGATGAGCTCCAGGGCGTAGGCCAGCTGCTCCCCGCAGTCGCAGCGGTAGGACCCAAAAACGTCGCCGGTCAGGCATTCGGAATGGAGCCTGACGAGTGGGGCCCGGCCATCCTTGGGAGGGTTGGGTGAGCTCACCGCAAGGTGCTCGGCGCCGGTGGCCAGGTCAGTCCACGCCTGCGTAATGAAATCACCAAAAGCGGTGGGCAACTGCACAATCGGGCCGCCGCTCACCGGGTGGTGGTGGCCGTTCTGGTGGCCGTTGTCCGAAATTCCGGTAGCCGTCATCGTTACTCCTCTACTCCGCCCGGGCGTCCGGCCCGGTGTCACTGTCGGCTGGAGCCCCGGCCCCTGCTTCAAGGTAGGCCACCAGATCCTCAATTGAGATCAGGGGGCACCCATGGTCAGCGGCGAATCCCCGCAGCCCGTCGAGCCGCATCATTTCACCATCGTCGTGCACAACTTCAGCGATGACGCCCACGGGCTCCAGTCCGGCGAGCCGGCAGAGGTCCACGGCCGCTTCGGTGTGGCCTGGGCGTTCACGCACTCCCCCCTTAACGGCCCGAAGCGGGAAAATATGCCCGGGACGGGTCACGGCGGACGGACCGGCGGCTGGGTCCGCCAGGACGCGGGCGGTCAGCGCGCGGTCAGTAGCGGAGATTCCGGTGCTGACGCCAACAGCCGCATCGCAGGAAACGGTGTATGCCGTGCCCTTGGCGTCCTCATTGACTGCCACCATGGGCGGCAGTGCCAGGACGTCCGCCCGGTCGCCGGCCAGTGGAACGCAGATGACGCCGGAGCTGTACCGGATGGTCCATCCCATGAGGGCCGGTGTGGCGTGCTGGGCGGCGAAGATAATGTCGCCTTCGTTTTCGCGGTCCTCGTTGTCAACCACCAGCACGGGCCGGCCGGCCGCCATGGCACGGATGGCGTCTTCCACGGGGTCGAGTCCGTGGGTTGTGTCCGGGCGCGGCGTTGCGCTGACGGCCGGCACCAGCCGGGCTGTTGCGTTCATCGTGTTCCTCCGTTTGCTGCGCCGGTGCTGAAGGCCAGCAGGCGTTCGGTGTACTTGGCAAGCACATCCACTTCCAGGTTGACCCTGCTGCCGGTGGACTTTGCCCCCAGGCCGGTATCAGCCAGCGTGGTGGGGATCAGTCCCACTTCGAACCAGGGTTCAGGTTCGGCAGCCGGGCTAACGGCCGTCACGGTGAGGGAAACGCCGTCGATGGCGATGGAGCCCTTTTCGGCGATGTAGCGGGCGAGGTTGGCTGGCACCGCGAACCGGAGCCGTTCCCAGTTGCCGAGGGCTTCACGCTCCACGAGCTGGCCGACGCCGTCCACGTGGCCCTGGACAACGTGGCCGTCCAGTCGTCCGCCCGCCGGGACGCACCGTTCCAGGTTGACCGAGTCGCCGGCGGCCAGCTCGCCGATGGTGCTGCGGACAAGGGTCTCCCCCATCACGTCGACGCTGAATTCCTTGCCGTCAATCTCCGTGGCAGTCAGGCAGACGCCGTTGACGGCGATGGATCCGCCGAGGGCCAGGCCGTTGGTGGTTCCCGGGGCGCGGAGCCGCAGGGTTGCGCTGGTATCGCCGTCACGCTCCACGGACAGGACCTGCCCCTGCTCGGCAATAATTCCGGTAAACATCAGTAGCCTCCCATGGCTGGTTCCGCGTCAATGCGGGCTGGTTGTGGTTCCAAAACTTCAAGTGGTTCAGGCCGCAGGTGCAGCCGCAGGTCCCGTCCCAGGGTCAGCACGGCACCGCCGTCGGAGGCGTCCCATTCCCAATGCCGGGCGTCCGCGAGCGTGGTGATTCCCAGGCCGTTCAGGGCCGGCGTTCCCGAGCCCAGCAGGGTGGGGGCGAGGTAGACGATGAGTTCGTCCACGAGCCCGGCGGCGAGGAAGGAACTGAGGATGCGTGAGCCGCCTTCCACCATGACGTGGCGGATTCCTGCCGCGTACAGCAGCGACAACGCCTCCTGCGGGTCCCGCGTGGGCAGGTGGAGGACGTGGCCGTCGGTTCCCCGGACGGCGGCATCCGCCGGGATCTCCCGCAGTCCCATCACGGCGCGCAGCGGCTGCTTGCCTTTCTCCGCGCCCGACGCGTCACGGGCGGTCAGCCGGGGATTGTCCACCAGGACAGTCTGGGTGCCCACCAGGATGGCGTCGATCCGCCGCCGTAATCCGTGGTTGTCAGCGAGCGATTCCGGGGACGAAATCCATTGGCTCGTCCCGTCTTCCGCCGCGATCCGGCTGTCCAGTGTCTGGGCGATGTGCAGGGTCACGAAGGGCCGGTGTGCTGCCACCGCCTGGAACCACTGGCGGTTCAGCTCAAGGGATTCGACGGCGGCGAGACCGCTGCGGACGCGGACTCCTGCTTTCCGAAGGGTTGCTGCGCCGCCTGCTGCGGTGTCATGCGGATCGTCGACGGCGTACACCACGTCAGCGATGCCGGCGCCAATGATCGCCTGGGTGCAGGGCCCGGTCCGGCCCTTGTGGTCGCACGGTTCCAGCGTGATGACCATGGTGCATCCGGTCAGGTCCAGCCCGGCCGCGTTGGCCTGGGCAATAGCGTCCGCTTCGGCGTGGGGAGTCCCGGCGCCCCGGTGATACCCGGTCGCCAGGTGCCGCCCGGCAGCATCAATCACGACGGCGCCCACCAGCGGATTCGCTCCGCGGGGGCCGCGGAGGGCGGCTTCGAGCGCTGTCTCCATGGCGGCAGTTTCGGCGCTGCTTAATGCCGTGACGTTGTCGGTGGCCATCAGGCAGCCACCTGGCAGGTGGCGTCGGCGTCCAGTCCAAAGGACAGCCTGGCTTCGAAGAGCCATCGCAAGGGGTTCATGTGTGTGTGTCGTTCCTTCCCTCTAGAACCGCGATGGCTCCGGGGGTATACGACAGCAGAAGACGCGGCGCCACGGTGACGCCACAGATACAGCTGTACGTGCTTCTCTCATCCAGACTTTAACTGTCGGTACCGGAATTTCACCGGTTCAACCGTCCGCCGGTCCCTCCCTGGTCAGGGAAAGCGCCGGCTCGCGGGTCGCGGACTATCACCGCCGGTTCGGACTTACACCGACCCCGGAGCACGTATTGTGTGTTGCTATTGTGCCATAACCAAACAGGCGCCCAGACTATTCCGCTGACCCGCTGCGTAACTTTAAGCTGCCGGCTTCACGAAGGCGTCCGATGGCTGCGCCCGGATCCTCCGCACCGTAAACCGCGGAGCCTGCGACGAACACATTCGCCCCTGCCTCGGCCGCCCGGAGGATGGTTTCCTCGGTGATGCCGCCGTCCACCTGGAGGGCAACGTCGAGCCCGGAGCCGTCAATGGCGGCGCGGGCACGGCGGATCTTGGGCAGGGTCAGCTCGAGGAACGCCTGGCCGCCGAAGCCCGGCTCCACGGTCATGATCAGCAGCATGTCCAGTTCGTCGAGCATGTCCAGGTACGGCTCCACGGCGGTGGCGGGCCGCAGCGCCATGCCAGCCTTGGATCCCCTGGCCCGCAGTTCCCTGGCCAGCTTGACCGGTGCGATGGATGCCTCGGCGTGGAAGGTCACCGACGCCAGCCCGGCGTCGGCGAATCCGGGCGCCCAGCGATCGGCGTCGGAGATCATCAGGTGGGCATCCAACGGGACGGGGCTGACAGCCTGGATCCGCTGGACCACGGGCAGGCCGATGGTGAGGTTGGGGACAAAATGGTTGTCCATCACATCCACGTGGACGGCGTCGGCGTTGCTGATCCGCTGCAGTTCAGCCTCGAGGTTGACGAAGTCGGCGGACAGGATGCTCGGGTTGATGCAGCATTGCGGCATGGGTGAACCTTTCAGGGGTCAGGCCTTCTTGCGGATGAGGGCCAGGAACATGGCATCGGTCTGGTGGATGTGCGGCCAGAGCTGGGCGGTGGAGTCGTGGCCGGCGCCCAGGTTGCCGGTGAGGCTCACGCTGTCCAGCGCTGCCCCGGCATCCAGCAGCTCCAGGTCATCGCGCTTCCGGAGCACGTCACTGACCACAGCGGTAGTCTCGGCCGGGTGCGGCGAGCATGTCACATAGGCCACGACCCCGCCGGGACGCACAGCGTCCAGCGCGGATTTGAGCAGGGCACGCTGCAGCGGGCCCAGATCGGCCAGGTCCTTGGGTGTACGGCGCCAGCGGGACTCCGGCCGGCGGCGAAGGGCTCCGAGGCCGCTGCAGGGAACATCCACCAGGACACGGTCGAAAGCCTCGGGCTGTTCAGTGCCTACCTCGCGGCCGTCGCCCGTCCGGACCTGCCAGATATCCTTGGGCACTGCGGAGAGGGCCTGGCTGACGAGCTTGGCCCGGTGCGGCGCCGGCTCATTGGCGAGCAGCGTGGCACCCTGTTCGTTGGCCAGGGCACCGAGCAGGGCAGCCTTGCCGCCGGGACCGGCGCACAGATCCAGCCAGGCTTCGTCAGCGGCACCGGCCCCCGCCGGACGGGGGCCCAGGTCCACAGCAGCCATGGCACGGGCCACGAGCTGCGAGCCAACATCCTGGACGCGCGTGCTGCCGTCCCGCACCGAGGCAAGCCGGCCGAGGTCTCCGCCGCTGGAGAGCGCGGACCCTTCCACGAGTTCACCCGGCGTGGCCCCGTTTTCCAGGGCTTCGTCCAGGCTGCCCAGGCCCGGCAGCGCCACCAGGTTGACCACCGGCGCGGCGTTGTCGGCTTCCAGGAGGTCGTTGATTTCCGTGGCGGACCGTCCGTGTGCCACCAGCGACTGGCGCATGGCCCGGACAATCCATTCCGGGTGGGCGTAGCGGATGGACGCGATCTTGGTTTCGTCGCTTTCGCCCGCAACCAGGAGTTCCAGCCACTCGTCCAGGGTGTGTGCCGTGACCTTGCGCAGTACCGCATTGATCAGGGCGGACGGGCCGGCGCCAATCACAGCGCGGGCCAGGCCGACGGTCTGGTCCAGGGCCGCGTGTGCCGGAACGCGCATGGCCAGCAGCTGATGGGCCCCGATCCGCAGGGCGTCGAGAATGGCGGGGTCGAGCTGGTCCAGCGGGCGGTCAACGCAGCGGGCCAGGACGGCGTCGTACGTGCCCTGCCCGCGCAGGGCGCCGTAGCTCAGTTCCGTGGCAAACCCGGCGTCCCGCTTGTCGAGGCCATGATGCCGGATGCGGGACGGAAGCACCAGGTTGGCATAGGCGTCCTCGGCAGCCACTGCCCGCAGGACTTCAAAGGCAACCAGGCGTGCGGGATCTGCCCGCCGGGTGCGCTGCGCGGGGGCATTTTCGGTAAAGCTCTTCTGGGTGCTTCGGTTCCGCTCGCGGCCCTGGGCGTTGCGCCTGCTTGCATCGCGGGGTCCGCCCTTGCCGCGGCCGCTTCCGCTGCCACCCCTGCTACGGCCGCCTGCATTACCGCCGGACTCGCTCATTCGAACACCAAACTTTCACGTGTTGCCATGCCGCGCGCCCAATCGGCCGCGGCCATCATTTTCTTGCCGGCCGGCTGGATCCCCGTCAGCTCCACCGCGTGGGAGCCGGTGCCCACCAGCACGCTTCTTCCTTCGAGAACCACCGCGCCGGGCGCCAGCCCGGAATTGTCAGGCCGGAGCCGGACCGGCTCCAGCTTGACGCGCTGGCCATCCAGGGTGGTCCAGGCGCCGGGCTCGGGAGTGACGCCCCGGGCCCGCCTGTTGACAGCCAGTGCCGGCTGCTTCCAGTCGAGCCGGCCGTCATCGAGGGTGAGTTTGGGGGCCAGCGATATCTCCCCGGACTGCGGCCGGGGCGCCGCTCTGCCGGTTTCCACGGCAGACAGGGTCTGGGAGAGCAGGACGGCCCCGCTGTGGGACAGCCGCTCCAGCAGGGCGCCTGCGGTGTCGTCCTGTGTGACGCTTTCGGTGAGTGTCCCGAAGACGGGTCCGGTGTCCAGCCCTTCTTCCAAAAGGAAGGTCACGGCGCCGGTGACGTCATCGCCGGCTATGACGGCCCGCTGCACGGGTGCCGCGCCGCGCCAGGCGGGCAGGAGGGAGAAGTGCAGGTTGATCCAGCCGTGCGGGGGAACGTCAAGCGCGGCCCGGGGAATCAGCCCCCCGTACGCCACGATGGCAGCGACATCCGGCCTGGCCGCGGCGATTTGCGCCGTGACGGAGTCATCCACCCGGGTGGCCCTGATGATGTCGATCCCCAGCTCAACGGCGCGGGCAGCAACGGGCGACGGCGTCAGCACGCGTTTGCGGCCTATCGGCGCGTCCGGGCGGGTCAGGACCGCGACCACGTCAAAGCCGGCACTGACCAGGGCATCCAACGACGGGACGGCTACGGCCGGGGTGCCGGCAAAAAGTACCCTCATGAGGTGGCGCCGCCACCGAAACTGGACCCGGAGGGGTTCGCACCGCCAAAGCTGGCACCACCAAAACTGGACCCGACCGTTTTGGCGCGTTTCGCCGTCGTGCGTTCCGTGATGGCGTCATAGTTCGCGTTGCGGATGGAACGCAGTGCGGCCTTTCGGTCCTCCCCTTCGAGGCGGTCCGTATAGAGGATGCCATCCAGGTGGTCGGTCTCGTGCTGGAAGCAGCGGGCCAGCATGCCTTCGCCTTCGATGGTGACGGGGTTTCCGTGCAGGTCCACGCCGGTGACCCTGGTTGCCCTGAACCGGCGGACGGGGAATCCCAGCCCCGGGATGGAGAGGCAGCCTTCCACCTGGTCGGGCTGGTAGTCGTCACTGTTTTCCAGGACCGGGTTGATAACGTGCCCGTCGACGCCACCCACACGGTAGGTAAAGACCCGCTTACTCACACCGATCTGCGGGGCGGCGAGTCCTGCGCCGTCCACGTCCTCCATGGTTTCGGTCATGTCCGCCACGAGCTTTGCGAGCTCAGGCCCGAATTCCGTCACAGGATCGGCCACTGTGCGGAGCACGGGATCTCCAATGATGCGGATATTCAGAATGGCCATCTGTTGTCTTTCCTCACGGTGGGCGTTGGCGAACCTATCCAGTTTAGGTGCAGGGGCCGGCTAGGCGGTGCGGGCGTGCGCCGAAGGGGGCGGAGCTACCGGAAGGAGGGCCGTGCCTGCGGCCAGGGTGTCCGCGGAGAGTTCCCAGACGCGCCGCAGGGCGCAGAACTTCCACCAGTGATGTTTCAGTACGTCCGGATTGGCCCGGACGGGCCGGACCTCCGTTTCGCCGATGGCCACGGCCAGGAGCAGCGGGTTTTCGCCGTGTTTCCAGGGCTCCCATTCGCCGGCAACGGGGTCCACCAGGCTTTCTTCGGCTTTCATCCCGGCCACGAGCTGCATTACCACCTTGTCATCCAGCGGCTTGACGGTGCCGTCGCGCGTGGTGCCCTTGGTCTTGTAGTCGATGAGGCATATTCGTCCATTGATGCGCGCCACGAGGTCCAGCGTCCCGGCGTAGCCCACCGATTTGTTCCAGACGGTGATCTCCGGGGCGATGGGTTCAACGTCGTAGAGGTCCCACCACTCGTCGAAGCGGAGCGCAAAGGCTTCCTCGCCGTTTGCTGCCAGGGCCTCTCGTGTCTCCTTCATGGCATGGGGCCGCCCCAGCGCCCGGAGCGCAACCTGCTCACAGTAGTTGTGGACGCGGTCACCACGCTTGGCGGCGTCATCGCGGTACGTCTCGGCCGCTCTTGAGGCACGGTTGACGGCCTGCCGGATTTTCGCCGGGCTGCCCAGGGAGTCGGCGAGCAGCGGATCCTTGGCCAGGCTGCTGGCACCCATGTAACCGAACCAGCCGTCCAGCCCATGCGGCTGCTGGCCGATCACGGTGGTGATGGACGGAACGGAGAACTGTTCGGAGGTGGACCGCGCGTACATACGGCCGTATTCCGTGGCGTGGGCAAGGAGTGGATCAGTCATACAACGACTCTTTCACAAGGGACTGACAAAAAGGGGGGCGCACAAAAAAGGTCCGTTCCCGCTCGATGTGAGCGGAAACGGACCTGGTTCCTCGGTGGGCGATACTGGGTTCGAACCAGTGACCTCTTCGGTGTGAACGAAGCGCGCTACCACTGCGCCAATCGCCCCGATGCCTTTGAATGCTAGCTGACCGGACGGGGTTTATGGAAATCGGGACCGCGCCAGCCTCGAATTACAGAGCTGTAATTCGAAAAAACCCCTAGATTGCAGGGATCCGCGGCCGTCATCAGCCCTTCCGGCTGCCCGATTTGGAGATTCCCTGAACCTCCTATAGAGTTCTTACTCGTTGGAACGCGAGGAAATGCCCGAAACGGCAAGGAATCAGCAACCAACATGCGGACGTAGCTCAGCTGGTAGAGCACCACCTTGCCAAGGTGGATGTCGCGAGTTCGAATCTCGTCGTCCGCTCGCAGGACACTGTCACGGCAACGAATCCCCTGGGAATCGGGGCTTACACGGTGGGTTGGCCGAGAGGCGAGGCAGCGGCCTGCAAAGCCGTATACACGGGTTCGAATCCCGTACCCACCTCGGTGAAAACCATGGTTTCCGGTTCAACCCGGATGGCAATGGGCGATTGGCGCAGCGGTAGCGCGCTTCCCTGACACGGAAGAGGTCACTGGTTCGATCCCAGTATCGCCCACCAAGCAAGGCAACTTGCTTCATGCAGTACTCAAGGCCACAGGGCCGAAGGTGCTTCATACGCGGACGTAGCTCAGCTGGTAGAGCACCACCTTGCCAAGGTGGATGTCGCGAGTTCGAATCTCGTCGTCCGCTCTCTTCTCCCTAGATAAACCCACCAAGCCGGACTTCCGGTTCCGGGCGATTGGCGCAGCGGTAGCGCGCTTCCCTGACACGGAAGAGGTCACTGGTTCGATCCCAGTATCGCCCACAGCAGCAGCTCCTCCGGAGCTGCTTTTTTGTTGCCCGCATAACGGTCCGTTCCCGCTCCGCTTCAAGCGAACGTTCCTGGCCCCTCATTTCCTTGGCACGCCCAGTAGGACAAGGCTAGGATCGAATTCGGAGGAGCGACCTGGCTCCGTGATTGAAGGGAGGTGCCCGTGGGACTGATTGACGATCTTAAGGGCAAGGCTCAGGGTCTTATCCAAGGCAACGAGCAGGCCATCAAGGACGGCATCACCAAGGCCGGCGATTTTGTCGACTCCAAGACCGGCGGCAAGTACGCCGAGCAGGTAGACAAGATCCAGGATGGCGCTTCCAGGCTCGTTGATAAGAGTGACGGAACACCGGGCGAGGCTCCTGCCACCGGGCAGGTCCCGCCGGTTGACCCGGCTCCGCCGGTCAACAAGGCTCCGTAACACAGGATTTGACCGGGGCGTTGCCCTGGTACGTCAAGGGGGTGTGGGTCCCGCCGGGAGGCGGCACCCGCACCTTTGGCGTTTAACGGCGCCGGAGCGCACCGGCCCTCCCGGTTAATATGGACAAATCCCTACGAAACGCAGCAGGGAAATGTCCGTTAGGCGGGGAAAACGCGAGGCCGCCCCGGCAACGGCCTAGGACGGCTCGTGGTTCTGGCCCTCGCGTGCCAGGGCGGTGAGGCGCGACACCGCACGGTAGTACTTCTTGGTGTAGCCGCCTGTCATCATTTCCTCGGTGAACAGCTTGTCGAAGGGGACACCGCTGGCCAGGATGGGCACATCCTTGTCATAGAGACGGTCCGCCAGCACCACAAAACGCAGCGCCACAGCCTGCTCGGTAATGGTTTCGACGTTCCGCCACACCACGCCGTCGATGCCGTCAATGAGCTGGCGATACCGGCTCGGGTGCACCCCGGCGAGGTGTCCGATCAGCGAGCTGAATTCGTCCTGGGCCACCGTCTTGCCGTCGAACTCGGCCTTCATCTGCGCCGAGAGCTGGCTGTTCTTCAACGGCGCCGGCGCGGCCGGCAGGCCGCGGTGGCGGAAATCCTCGCCATCGATCCGGAGGACCTCGAACTGGTCCGCGAGAACCTGGATCTCACGCTGGAAGTCGACGGCGGCAAAGCGGCCGTCACCGAGCGAGCCCGGCAAAGTGTTGGAGGTGGCAGCGAGCTTCACGCCGGCGTCGGCCAGTTCACGCATCAGCCGTGACATCAGGACCGTGTCTCCCGGGTCGTCGAGCTCGAACTCGTCGATGCACACCAGTTTGTAGTGGCTCAGGGCCTCCACGGTCTTGCGGAAGGACAGGGCGCCCACCAGGTTGGTGTATTCCACGAAGGTGCCGAATGCCTTCGGCCCGGGCGCTGCGTGCCACAGCGAGGCCAGAAGGTGGGTTTTGCCGACGCCGAAGCCGCCGTCCAGGTAGATCCCGGCCCTGGTATCGACCTTCTTGGCGAAGAGTTTCTTGAACAGGCCCCCGCCGCCGCCTGCACCCACGCCTGCGGCAAACCCTTCGAGCGCCCTGACGGCCGCAGCCTGGGACGGCTGGTTGGGATCGGGACGGTAGCTGGCAAAGGACACCTGGCCGAACCGCGGGGAAGGGAAAAAGCCCTTGAGGAGCTCATCCACCGACACCGCCGGAGTGCGGGCAGCAAGCTGTTCGATCTGTACCAAGGTGGTCCGTTCTGCTGGTTGTTTGTCCCCAGAAAGGATACCGGCATTACGCGGCCCTCCCCTGCCCGGCGGCCAGGCAGGGCCGGGACATGACGAAGCCCACATTTCCCTCTGTTAACGCAGTGCGGACACGGTGGCCCGCCATGGCTAGGGTGGAAGGAGGATTCCACCACGCGGCAGGTCCGCCGTATGTCTGAGTGAAAGGCCGTCACCATGTCCTACCCCGTTGAACAGAACGAAAAGTTCGCCGAGTACGCCAATCCGGAACGCCTGGTGTCCACCGAATGGCTGGCCGCGGCGCTGGAGTCAGGCGCCGTTGCCGATGGCAACCTCGTAGTGGTCGAATCCGATGAGGACGTCCTCCTGTACGAGACCGGCCATATCCCCGGCGCGGTCAAGATTGACTGGCACACCGACCTCAACGATGAAGTGACCCGCGACTACATCAACGGCGAAGCCTTCGCTGCACTGGCCGCTTCCAAGGGCATCTCCCGCGATACCACAGTGGTCATCTACGGAGACAAGTCGAACTGGTGGGCAGCCTATGCCTTGTGGGTCTTCACCCTCTTTGGCCACGAGGACGTCCGCCTGCTCGACGGCGGCCGGGACAAGTGGATCGCCGAAGGCCACAAACTGACCACCGAGGTACCGCAGCCCGCCGCCGGTGAATACCCGGTGGTGGAGCGCAACGACGCTCCCATCCGTGCCTTCAAGGAAGATGTCCTGGCGCACTTCGGCAAGCCGCTGATCGATGTCCGCTCCCCCGAGGAGTACACCGGCCAGCGCACGCACATGCCCGCCTACCCCGAGGAAGGCGCGCTGCGTGGCGGCCACATCCCGACGGCCGCGTCGATCCCATGGGCACGTGCGGCAGCCGGCGACGGAACCTACCGCAACCGCGGCGAACTCGAGGCGCTGTACCTGGGCGAGGCAGGGCTCAAGGAAGGGGACGACGTGGTGGCGTACTGCCGCATCGGCGAACGTTCCAGCCACACCTGGTTCGCCCTGAAGTACCTTCTGGGCTTCGAGACCGTGCGCAACTATGACGGCTCCTGGACCGAGTGGGGCAACGCCGTCCGTGTACCGATCGCCAAGGGAACCGAGCGGGGCACCGTCCCGGCGTAAACTGGACCTGATGAATACCCAAGCCATTCCGGCCGCGCTGGCGGAAATAATCGATGACTTCCAGGCCCTCACCGAACCCGAGCGGCTCCAACTGTTGCTGGAATTCTCCCAGGGGCTTCCCGAGCTTCCGGACCGGTTGAAGGACCACCCGGAACTCCTGGAGGAGGTTGTCGAGTGCCAGTCGCCGCTGTTCCTGACCATTGAGACGGAAAAGGACGACGCCGGCGCGCCCGGTGCCATACGGATCTACTTCAAGGCGCCGCCTGAGGCCCCCACCACGCGCGGTTTCGCCGGGGTGCTTCATGAGGGACTCGACGGGCTCAGCGCGGCGGAAATCCTGGCTGTTCCGGATGACATGCCGGAGTTGCTCGGCCTCACGCGTGCCATCACCCCGCTCCGGATGCGCGGCATGACCGCGATGCTGGGCCGGATCAAGCGCAAGGTCGCCGCCAGTATCCGGCCCGAGTTCTGAGTGACTGCCGGCAACTGACAGTCATGGGACGCAAAACCTCGTCGCAGGGAACGCCGGCAACAGCAGCTTTGGCTGCCGCCGGCGTTCCCTTTGTGCTTCATTCGTATGTCCACGATCCGTCGGCCGCCAGCTACGGCACGGAGGCGGCCGAAGCCCTCGGCATCGCCCCGGAACGGGTCTTCAAGACCCTCATGGTCGAGGTGGAGGGCCGGCTGGCCGTGGGCGTGGTGCCGGTCAGCGGGAACCTTGACCTCAAGGCCTTCGCCGCCGCCCTGGGCGCCAAAAAGGCTTCCATGGCTGACCCTGCGGCTGCCGAGCGCCGCACCGGCTACGTCCTGGGCGGCATCTCGCCGCTCGGCCAGCGCCAGACCTCGCCCACCGTGGTTGACGGCAGTGCCCTGGCCCTCGGGACTGTGCTGGTATCCGGCGGCAGGCGCGGCTTGGACATAGAACTGGCCGCCGCGGATCTGATCCGTCTGACGTCCGCAGCCACGGCCACCATCGGCACGCGCACGCCCTTGCCTTAGACTTCCTCCGCCCGGTGCTGGCCCGGGTTGGCGCGCGGGGCCAGCTGCGCCCGGAGCCACGCCTTGACGAGGCTTTCCCAGCGCTCCGGGTCAACGTTCCATTCCTTGGTGTGCCGGGCCCGGCTGAATGTTTCGAACGTCACCATGTCCGGGTTCCGTTCGGCCAGGAGCGCGGAGGGCTCAAACGGGACGTACTCGTCGTCCACACTGTGGATGACCAGCGTGGGAGTGCGGACTTCGACGGCCCGCGCCACCCAGTCCATCGCCTTGAGATCCACCGGTGCCGACAGGCCGGTCAGCCGCCTGCCCAAGGGGTGGCCCAGCATCAGCTGCCCGTACCGGCCCACCAGGGACGGGATCCTGTTGATCTGCGCGTGATGGGCCAGCACATTGACCCAGTTGATGACCGGTGCGTCCAGGACCATGGCCCGGATCAGGTGGCGGTGGCGTGACAGGTCCGTAGTCTGGAGGCAGATGGCGCCGCCCATGGACCAGCCGAACAGGACAATCTCCTCGGCACCGTTTGCCAGGGCATAGTCAATGGCAGCCTCCACATCGTGCCACTCGGTGGATCCGAGGCCGTACCGGCCGTCGTCGGCTGAGGGGGCCAGTCCGTCATTCCGGTAGGAAACCAGCAGGCTGGTGAGCCCAAGTTCCTTGGCGGGCGCAACAGCACGCAGCGCCTCCTGGCGCGTGGCTCCCCGGCCATGGACCATGACGGCCCAGGTGCGGGCAGCGCCCCCGGCCCGGACCAGCCAGGCCGGTGCCTGGCCGCCGTCCACGTCAATCAGCACATCCTCTGCGGCGATGCCGGCGGCAGCGGGATCCGGATAGAGCGCCCCGCTCCACCACCCGCGGCGCGCGGTATCAAAGTTGCCGGTGTAGACGGCTTCCACTTCCCGCAGGACCGTGCCGTCCATCGGCGAGTAGGACACGATGGGGCCGATCCGGGCGTGCCCTTTGCCGCCGTCGAAGAAGAAGCCGTAGACACCCTCCACGGTGGTCTCGGACGTGGCGGCCAGGATGACCCGCGTCCTCCCGTTGTCCCGAAGGACCGCCAGGACTTCCTGGTCGGACGCCCGCTGCCGCACCGGCGTGATCACGCGCCGGGCAAAGTAGAGCGCCAGGGCCGATGACCCGGTGGCCAGCAGGCCGGCCACGGCACCGCCGCCGATGACCCCGCCGACGGCCCATTTGGCGCGCAGTGACATGCCGCCGGCGGGTTGGATCGATGGTGTCGGCGTGGTGGTGCGGGTGGAAGGTGCCATGGAACCATTCTTACCGCCGCGGCCACGTTGGCCCTACTCCGTCCGGCGTGTGGCGCGGCCAAGGGGGGTGCAGGCAGGGTTGCGCCCGGCTAGGCTGATGCCATGAGCGATCCAATCGTCATTCTGACCGAAGAACCCCTGGGTGCGGACGACCGTGTCAACATCCAACGGCTGGTGAACGGTTCTGACACAAACCTTGTCCTGCTGGTCCCGGCCAACACCGAGCGCCACCTGCTGGTGGATTTCCTCGAGAACCTGTCAATGCTGGAGGTAGCCAAGGCCTTCCGGGAGCTGACCGCGCATGCCCCTGACCCCAGCGCGGAAAGGGCCGAGGCCGCAGAGACACTGGCCGTCTCCCTGGCTGCCCTGGAGGGACTGGGTAACGGGGTCACCGGCGAGGTTGTGGATGGCGGGGCCGTCAATGGCCTCGTGGCCAAGGTCAAGGAACTGGGTGCTGCCCAGGCCGTGGTGATTACCCGGCCCCATGCGGTGGCAGACACCTTCCATACGGACTGGGCCAACAAGGCCCAGGACCAGCTGGGCCTCCCGGTGCTTCACCTGTACGCCGGTTCGGGATTTATCGGTGACTCCTGAGCGTTGATCAGACTATGAGCATCTTTGGAAAGAGCGTTTTTGGAAACAAGGCCACCGATTCCATTCCCACACCGTCCCCGGAAGCGGGGACGGGCGCTCCGGGACCGGCGGTCCGGAAATCGGACGACGAGTGGCGCAGTGAACTGACGCCGGAGGAGTACCACGTCCTCCGGCAGGCGGGAACTGAACGTCCCTTCACCGGCGAGTATGTGGACACACACACCGAGGGCGTCTATCAATGCCGTGCCTGCGGGGCTGAGCTCTTCAGGAGCAACGAAAAATTCGACTCCCATTGCGGCTGGCCGTCCTTTTGGGCGCCTCTGGCTGACGGGACAGTGCGCTACATCCACGACCGCACGCTCGGCATGGACCGCGTCGAGGTGCGGTGCACGAACTGCGATTCCCATTTGGGCCACGTGTTTGCGGGCGAGGGCTACGGCACCCCCACTGACCAGCGGTACTGCATCAATTCGGTCTCCCTGAAGCTGGTTCCGCGGAGCACCCGGGAGCCCGCCCCGGCCGAATCCTGACCCCGCCATCCACGGGCCCGACCCGCATCTGGCGCTGCATTTATCCGCCCTAAGCATGAGACTTCCTTACGCTTAGGATTCTTTGGAGTTAGGGACTCTGGTTGCTTGCTACGCTCGCCGTAGATGCCCAAGCAAGTAAGAAAGGCCGTCGTCAATGACCGTCACCGTGACCGCCGCCCCTGCCCGGATCAGTGCGGAGAATCCTGCCTGGCTCCGGCTCAGGGCTGCCGCAGAAGCACTGCAGGCCCTCCAGATCCAGGACGGGTCAATCCCTGACCCCGGCCATCATGCGGCCGCCACCCGTGAGGTAGCCGGCATCACGGAGGCCATCGCCGGGCTTGCACCGCTGTTCCCGCACGACGCGGCCTACCTGGACGCAGTCGTGGACGACTTCGGCGCCTGGGTACAGGCCGGTTTCGGAGTGCCGGACTTCCTCGCTTCCCTGCTGGCTTTCCAGCCGCAGCTGCAGCGCCAGGACGGCCTGGCGCACCTGGTCATCTTCCCCATGTACACGCAGAACGGCAGCAGCAGCAGGCTGGTTGAAGCGGTCCTCGTGGAGGTCATCTGGCCGGAGTTCGTGGCCGAACTGGAGGCCGGCGAGTACTCCAATAAACTCTTTGTGCCCATCCGGTTCCTGGACTTCACCCGCGGCTACAACACCAACTCGGCGGTGCTGTTCCCCGAGACCGTGGCCGTGCGGGAAACGCCCACCTTCACCTGGGGCGCCATCTTCGCGGACCGCGAGGCGGCCCGGTTCAGGCGGGTCCTTCAGGCGGCGGCAAACATCACCTCCCTGGACCTTCCGGCCGGCGCCGAAGATCTTCTGGCTGACCAGGAACTGGCTGAAGCCACCTTTGTGATGTGGGACCTGATCCATGACCGGACCCACATGCGCGGAGATCTGCCCTTCGACCCGTTCATGATCAAGCAGCGCATGCCCTACTTCCTGTACTCACTGGAGGAACTCCGCTGCGACCTCACCGCGTTCCGGGAGTCCGTCCGGATTGAGAAGGACGACGACGCCAGTCCCGAAGCCCGCCGGCACGCGAAACTGGTGCAGTACGCCATTATCTTCGACCGGATCTTCCGCTTCGCGATTACCGGCAGCCGCGTGCGCAATTACGACGGACTGGGGGGCCAGCTGCTCTTCGCCTGGCTGCACCAGCACCACGTCCTGCACTGGACCGACACCCGGCTCCGCGTCGACTGGGACCAGGTGGCCGACGCCGTGATCGCCCTGGGGACCGCCATCGATGACCTGTACTGGCGCTCGATCGACCGGCCCAAGACGGCACACTGGCTGGCCGCCTACAACCTGATTTCCGGGACGCTCACGCCCAACCCTGCATCCGCCTGGGCCAAGGGCCCGGCCGCCCTCCCGGTGGCAGGCCCGCCGCGTGGCCTGACGGACCAGGTGCTCGACGACGAATTCCCGCTGTCCATGTTCTACGAGGCCCTGGAGAAGAAAATGCGCCCCGTCATCGAATCCACGGCCGGCATCACCGGGGCCACCACGCTGTGAGCGGCCACAGTGCCCTGAACGTCCTGGTCACGGGCGGCAGCGGACCGTCCGGGATTGCGGTGGCAAGGGCCCTGCGGGAAGCCGGCTTCCGGGTGTTCGTGGTGGGCTCGGAGCGGGCCCGGATTGAAGCCGCTGCCGCCGAAGCAGGCGACGGCGTCACGCCCCTGGTGTGCGACCTCGCGGATCTCGAAGCCGTCCGTGCCCTGCGCAAGGTGCTGGCGGACGCTGCCGGAACGATGGACGCCGTGATCCACCTGGTGGGCGGCTGGCGCGGGGCACACGGCATCACCGACCAAAGCGACGCCGACTGGGACTTCCTCGAACGCGGCGCCATCACCACGGTCCGCAACGTCTCCCGGGTTTTTTACGACGACCTGGCAGCGTCCGCCGCGGGCAGGTTCGCCATCGTGTCCTCCACCGCCGTGGCGGACCCGACGGCGGCGACGGCCAGCTACGTGGCCGCGAAGGCCGCCGCCGAAGCCTGGACCATGGCCATGGCCGAAGGCCTGGCCCGCGCTGCCGGTGGCCCCGCCGAACTGCGCAGCGCCGCCGTCGTGCTGGTGGTGCAGGCGCTGGTGGACGCCGGACGCCGGAAGGCACACCCCGGGCGGACCTTCCCCGGCGCCACCGACGTCGAGGACCTGGCGGCCGCCGTCGTCGGCCTCTTCAGCCGGCCGGCAACCGAACTGAACGGGCGCCGGATCAGTCTGCCTCCCGCCCCTGCCCTCCCGTCCCCCGCCGCGGCGGATCTGACTTACCTAGACTGAGAACGTGAGCAAAGAAATGACTACCACGGCACCCGCCGCCCGCCCGTCCAGCGCCACCGCACGGCTGCACGATCCGTCCGTCCGGGGCTTCGCCTCGGACAACTACTCGGGCGTCCACCCGGAGGTCCTGGCCGCACTGGCGGCCGCCAACGGGGGCCACCAGGTGTCCTACGGCGAAGACGACTACACGGCCCGGCTGCAGGAGGTCATGGAGGAACACTTCGGCTCCGGCATTGAATGCTTCCCGGTCTTCAACGGCACCGGCGCCAACGTGCTGTCCCTGCAGTCCCTGCTCCCCCGGTGGGGTGCTGTGGTGTGTGCGTCAACAGCGCACATCAACATGGATGAGAACGGTGCGCCTGAGCGGATCGGCGGGATGAAGCTCCTGCAGGTCCCCACGGCCGACGGCAAGCTGACGCCGGAGCTGATTGACCGCGAGGCGTGGGGCTTTGGCGATGAGCACCGCGCACAGCCGCTGGCTGTGTCCATTACCCAGACCACCGAACTGGGCACGTGCTATACCCCGGACGAGGTCCGTGCCATCGCCGATCACGCCCATTCGAAGGGCATGAAACTCCACATGGACGGCGCCCGGCTGGCCAATGCGGCAGCCCACCTGGGCGTGCCGTTGAGGGCTTTCACCCGCGACGCGGGCGTGGACATCCTGTCGTTTGGCGGCACCAAGAACGGACTGCTCTACGGCGAAGTGGTGGTTGCGCTTAATCCTGAAGCCGCCCATGGCCTGGTGTTCCTGCGGAAGATGAACATGCAGCTCGCCTCCAAAATGCGGTTCCTTTCGGCCCAGTTCATTGCCCTGCTGGAGGGTGACCTGTGGCTGCGGTCTGCGGAACACGCCAACGCCATGGCTGCCCGGCTGCGGGCCGCTGTGGAAACGATCGACGGCGTCCGGCCCACCCAGAAGACGGAATCCAACGGGGTCTTCGCCATCCTGCCGCCCGGGGTGGCTGACCGGCTCCGGGAGTCCTTCCGTTTCTACGACTGGGACGAGGCGGCCCGCGAGGTCCGATGGATGTGCTCCTTCGACACCAGCGAAGCTGACATCGACGACTTTGTGGCCGCGATCCGCCGGGAACTTGCGGCCCACTCTGCGGGGGCGGCGACGTAGCATGGACCGGCCGACGGCGAGCCTGCAGTGTGCGCCCGGTGCTGTTGCGTAATCTGCGATGGTGAACTCACTCGCCCAGGTTCCCCCGGAATTTCTCCACGCCTTGGGAACCCTCAGGAAGGCCAACTGCCGCGGTGAACTCCGCTTGGCGGAAATACCGGCGCCGGCCCGGCTGGCGCCGTACGCTGTGGCCCTCGGCGCCGAGGTGATGGCGCATGGTCCCGGCACGGGCACCACCCCGGCCCACGGGCCGGCAGCCATGGCCCTGGCTGCCGCGGCCGGCACGGAGGACGACGAGGACACCGAGCTGGCAACCGGCCGCTTCATCCTGCTGCACGACCCCGAAGGCTCCGCGGTCTGGGACGGCGAATTCCGCATTGTGACGTACATCCGGGCACAGCTCGAGCCCGAAATGGGTAACGACGAGATGCTGGGTTCGGTGGCCTGGACCTGGCTGGTTGAAGCCCTCGAGAACCATAAGGCCCCCTACCGGGCGGCCGGCGGGACGGCCACCCGGGTCCTGTCGGAAAGCTTTGGAACGTTGTCCGACCGGCCCGGATCCATCGACATCGAGCTGCGCGCCTCGTGGACGCCGGCCTCATCCGATGTTGCAGCGCACCTTGAAGCCTGGTCCGACATGGTGTGCACGTTTGCCGGCCTCCCCCCGTTGCCCGACGGCGTCTCCGCACTCCCGCGCCGCCGGAACCAGCCCTGACCCGGTCCCGGACGCAGAATCGGTAGACTACAGTCACCATGACCCCTCACATTTCGGATAACACCACGGCCGGCGCCCCGGCTGATGAGACCACGTCCCACATCACGGTGGAGGGCTTCGACAGCCAGGTCCCCGTGGTGATTGACCTCGATGCACCGCGCGATGGCGTCCCGCTGGTCATCGAAACCCAGTCCGGCCTGGAACGGTGCGCCGCAGCCATCGCCGCCGGAACCGGCCCGGCCGGGGTTGATGCCGAACGCGCCTCGGGTTTCCGGTATGGTCAGCGGGCTTTCCTGGTCCAGATCCGCCGGGAAGGCTCCGGCACCTGGCTGATCGATCCCGAACCGTTCGGTGACCTTGCCATCATCAACGATGCGCTCAAGGGTGTGGAATGGATCCTGCACGCAGCCAGCCAGGACCTGCCCTGCCTGCTGGAACTGGGCATGTGGCCGGACAAACTCTTTGACACGGAACTGGCCGCACGGCTGGCCGGCCTGCCGCGAGTCGGGCTGGCCGCCGTCATCGAACAGCTGCTTGGCTTTGGCCTGGCCAAGGAACATTCAGCGGCCGACTGGTCCACCCGGCCCCTGCCCGAACCGTGGCTGCGCTACGCCGCCCTGGATGTGGAAGTCCTCACCGAGCTGCGTGAGGAACTCATCGAGCTGCTTCAGGCTGACGGCAAGCTGGAGTACGCGGAGCAGGAGTTCGCTGCGATCCTCGCCTCCGGTGTGGCACCCCCCCGCGTAGATCCCTGGCGCAAGACGTCCGGCCTGCACCAGATCCGGGACAGGCGACAGCTGGCGGCGGTCCGCGAAATGTGGCTGGAGCGTGATTCGCTGGCACAGAAGCGGGACGTGGCTCCGGGCCGGCTGCTTCCCGATTCCGCCCTGGTGGCCGCGGCGAAGGCCATGCCCTCCACCGTTCCCCAGCTGCTGGGCACCAAGGGTTTCCATGGCCGCGCGGCGCAGCGCGAGGCACCGCGCTGGCTCCGGTGCATCGCTGCAGCCAGGGACCTGGACGAGCTTCCGCCGCTCCACCTGCCCACCAACGCCCCGCCTCCGCCCAGGGTCTGGGCCGACCGTGATCCCGAGGCCGCCGAGCGGCTGGCCACGGCGCGTCCGCTCCTGCAGGCAAAGGCCGAGGAGCTCAACCTGCCGATGGAGAACCTGCTGACGCCGGACTACCTGCGGCGGGTGGCCTGGCGTCCGCCGGCCGACATCACCGAAGAGTCGGTTGCCACGGAACTGCGCGCCCTCGGCGCCCGGGAGTGGCAGGTGGGCCTGGTGACACCCTTCATCACCGAGGCGTTCCTCCACCCGAAGCCCCTTCCGCCCAAGGAAACAAAAGCAGACGGGTAGGGTCACCCTGCCGGGCCTTGCACTGTATGTTACTGATGAGTAACATAGCGTTTACTGCCGTCCGGTTGAGTGCTGCCGGAGTTTTGTCCGGATAATCGCCCGAAAGGGCACGCTGTCACGCATTATCTGGACAACAGCTCTACGCGCCCGCCGGCCGGTGCCAACGTCTCGATGAGGAGTAAACGTGAGCCAAGCCCGCACCAGCGGAGAACACAGCAGCGGATCACCGCGCACCGTCCGCGATGTCGTTTTCGTTGACGGCGTCCGCACACCGTTCGGACGGGCAGGTGAGAAGGGGATCTACGCCGGAACGCGCGCAGATGACCTGATGGTGAAGTGCATCCGCGAACTGCTGCGCCGCAACCCTTCCCTGCCGGCTGCCCGGATCGACGAAGTGGCGGTTGCCGCCACCACCCAGACCGGCGACCAGGGCCTCACCCTCGGCCGCACGGCTGCCCTCCTGGCCGGACTCCCCCGGACGGTACCCGGCTTCGCCATCGACCGCATGTGCGCAGGGGCCATGACCGCAGTAACCACCACGGCGAGCGGCATCGGATTCGGAGCGTACGACGTCGTGATTGCCGGCGGAGTGGAGCACATGGGCAACCACCCGATGGGATCCGGCGCCGACCCCAACCCGCGCTTTATGTCCGAGCGGCTGGTGGACCCGGCCGCCCTGAACATGGGGAACACCGCCGAAAACCTGCACGACCGCTTTCCCGCCATCACCAAGGAGCGCACTGACGCCTACGCCGTCGCCTCGCAGGACAAGCTGGCGCAGGCATATGCCCGGGACCAGATCCAGCCGGACCTCGTGCCAGTGGCCACCCTCAAGCCGGGACAGGGCTGGACGCTGAACAGCGTTGACGAGCCGCCCCGCCCGGGCACCACGGTGGAGGACCTCGCATCCCTGCGGACTCCTTTCCGCGCCCACGGCCGCGTGTCGGCCGGCAACGCCGCCGGCCTGAACGATGGCGCCACCGCAGCGGTGCTGGCCTCCTCGGAGGCCGCCGCGGAGTTGGGCCTTCCCGTCAAAATGCGCCTGGTGAGCTACGCGTACGCTGGCGTGGAACCGGAAGTGATGGGCATCGGGCCGGTTCCAGCCACCGAAAAGGCGCTGAAGAACGCCGGCCTCAGCATTGCGGACATCGGGCTTTTTGAAATCAACGAAGCATTCGCCGTCCAGGTTTTAAGCTTCCTTGACCACTTTGGAATCTCCGACGACGACCCCCGGGTCAACCGCTACGGCGGCGCCATCGCGGTGGGCCACCCGCTTGCATCCTCCGGCGTCCGGCTGATGAACCAGCTCGCCCGGCAGTTCGAGGAAGACCCGTCCGTCCGGTACGGCATCACCACCATGTGCATCGGCCTGGGCATGGGCGCCACTGTCATCTGGGAAAACCCTCATCATGCCGAGTACAGCGGCGCCGCCCACGAAGAATCCACCGAAGGAGCCGCCGCATGAGCGCCGCAGATTTCACCAGACTCGCCGATCTTTTTCCGAACGAGACCGTCACGCACTCCTACGTCCAGGACATTGAGCTTCCGGCCGCCCCCGGCCAGCCGAGCCCCGGAACCTTTGCGCTGATCACCCTGGACAACGGCCTGGACCACACCAAACCCACTACCCTGGGGCCCAACACCCTGGTTGAACTGGGCACGGTGCTGGAGGGCCTCAAGGACCGCGCCGCCCGCGGTGAGATCGTGGGCGTCGGGGTGACCGGCAAGCCGTATTTCCTGGTGGCCGGCGCGGACCTGTCCGCCGTCAAGTCCCTGGAGGACCGGGAGCATGGATTGTGGATGGCCCAGCTCGGCCACGATGTCTACGCAACCCTGGCAAACCTGGGCGTCCCCAGCTTCGCGTTTATCAACGGCGTTGCCCTGGGCGGCGGCCTGGAGATCGCCCTGCAGTCCACCTACCGCACCGTCTCCACCGCTGCCGGAGCGCTGGCACTTCCTGAAGCCCTCCTGGGCCTGGTCCCTGGCTGGGGCGGCGTTTATATCCTGCCGCGGCTGATCGGTCCGGAGAATGCGGTTAAGGTGATGATCGAAAATCCGCTCAGCAACAACCGCACGCTGACGGGGCCGCAGGCCTTCGAGCTGGGCATAGCGGACGCCCTGCTCGAACCGGCCGACTTCCTGGAGCAGTCCCTCCTCTGGGCCGCGAAAGTCATCACCGGCGAGGTGGCGCCGGACCGGGCCAACGCCGTCGACCCTTCGGACCCCGCCGTCGCCGGGCGGTGGGATTCGGCAGTAGCCGCAGGCCGCGCCTTCGTGGAAGCCAAAACATCCAATGCCTCCCCTGCTCCTGCCAAGGTGCTGGACATCCTCGAAGCCAACCGGACCATGAGCCAGGCTGACTCCGCAGCGCTCGAATGCGAGACCCTGGCCGGGCTGATGCAGACCGACGAATTCCGCGCTACGGTCTACGCCTTCCTGGATCTCGTGCAGAAGCGGTCCAAGCGGCCGGCGGGCGCACCGGACCGAAAGCTCGCCCGCCCTGTGACCAAGGTGGGTGTGGTGGGTGCCGGCCTGATGGCAAGCCAGCTCGCTTTGCTGTTTGCCCGCCAGCTCAAAGTCCCCGTGGTCATGACGGACATCGACCAGGCCCGTGTGGACAAAGGCGTTGGCTACGTCCACGCCGAAGTGGACAAGCTGCTGGGCAAGAAGAGGATCAGCCCGGATGCGGCCAACCGCACCAAGGCCCTGGTCACGGGCTCGGTTTCCAAGGAGGCATTCGCGGACGCCGACTTTGTGATTGAAGCTGTCTTCGAAGAGCTGAACATCAAGAAGCAGGTCTTCGCCGAGGTGGAAGCCATCGTCTCGCCGGAGTGCATTCTCGCCACCAACACCTCGTCCCTGTCTGTCACCGCCATGGCGGCGGACCTGGCACATCCGGAACGCCTGGTGGGATTCCACTTCTTCAATCCGGTAGCGGTGATGCCGCTGCTCGAAATCGTGCGCGCACCCAAGACCGGGGACGCCGTGCTGGCCACAGCTTTTGAGCTGGCCAGGGGACTGAAGAAGACGGCCGTGCTGGTCAAGGATGCGCCGGCGTTTGTGGTCAACCGGATCCTGTTGCGGCTGATGGGCGAGGTGGTGGCGGCCTTTGACGAGGGCACGCCGGCCGACGTTGCGGACAACGCGCTGCGTCCCATGGGCCTGCCGATGACCCCGTTTACGCTGGGCGCCATGGTGGGTTTGCCGGTGGCCCAGCACGTCCAGGAGTCCCTGCACGCCGCCTTCGGCGACCGGTTCGAGGTGTCCGCCAATCTGCAGAAGCTGATCGACAACGGCGTCAGGTCGCTGTGGGCCCCGGCCGCTGACGGCTCGCAGGAAATACCCGCGTCCACGCTCTCGCTGTTGTCCTTCGGCACGTCCCCCTCCACCGGCGGGGACGTGCTGCGAAGGGTGCAGGACGCCCTGGCCCAGGAGATCGGACTGATGCTGGCCGAAGGCGTGGTGGCCGGTCCCGAGGACATCGACCTGTGCATGATCCTCGGCGCAGGCTGGCCCATGTTCCTTGGCGGCATCACGCCGTACCTGGACCGTGTTGGAGCCTCCGAGCGGGTGAACGGCAGGCGCTTCCATGCACCGGGGGCGGCCTCCAGCACGGCCGCATCGAGCACTGCCGCTGCCTAGGCGCAGCGGGCCTGAGCCAAAAGCATAGGGCAGTTTGACCGGGCAGGGGCCCGGTCAAACTGCCCTCAACTTTCCATCGTCGAGAGCTGCGACGCGGTGTGCCAGGGTCCGCGCGTAGGCCAGGTCATGTGTCACGAGGACGACGGCGGTGCCCTCCCCTGCTGCCTGCCGCACCGCGGTGTCCAACCGGGCCAGGCCGTGGCGGTCGAGGGCGACAGTCGGCTCATCCAGGGCCATAACGCGCGGCTGCCTGGCCAGGACCGTGGCCAGTGCAAGGAGCCTCTGCTGGGAAGCGGGCAGTTCGGCGGGATGCTTCCCGGCTGCGTCCGCCAGGCCGACGGCGGACAAGGCACGCCGGACCGAGGCTGCGGCCGCCGGTCCAGCCACCAGCCCAAACCCGATTTCCCGTTCCGCTGTCCGCTCGAACAGCTGGTCGCGGGGGTCCTGAAAGAGCAGGCCGACGTCCGCGGCCACCGTGCCCGGAGGCAGGCCGGCGATGTCCTGCCCGTTGACCAGGACACTGCCGGCCTGCGGCTGGAGCAGCCCGTTCAGGTGGCGCAGCAGCGTGGATTTTCCGGCGCCGTTCGGCCCCAGGACGGCCACAATCTCACCCGGATGGACTGCCAGGCTGACGCCATTCAGGACGGCCGGCCCCGCCGGACACAAGGCCGTCCGGCGGAATAGACTCCGACTATGTGGCTGTTCGTAGGCAAAGCTGACGTCGCGGAGCTCCAGCGCGGCAACCTTTCCCTGCCGGGACCCAGCGCCGGCCGGCCGGGCCTGAGCTTGCCGGGGCGGAACTTGCCGGGCCGAAGCTGGCAACGCCGGAGCTGAACGGACGCCAACGGCTGGACCCTGCGGCGACAGGTCCGCCTCTCCTGCATCCGCCCCGAGGACTCCGGCGGCTGCCAACCGCGGCGACGCTGCCAGCTCCGCCGGGGTTCCGTGGCCAACACACGTACCGTTGTCCAGCAGGATCCAACGCCCGGCGTCCAGCACCAGGGCATCCACCGCCTGGCTCAACACCACCACGGCGGTCCCGCCGGCCACGAGGCTCCGCACCAGGGCTGTCAGGTGTGCTGCGCCATCCGTGTCCAGGGAGGCGAAAGGTTCGTCAAGGAGCAGGACGTCTGGTTGGCCGATGATGGCACAGCCGATGGCCAGGCGCCGGCGTTCGCCCCCTGAGATCCTCGCCGGGTCACGGTCCAGGAGATCCGCCAGCCCGGTGAGGGCCGCCACCCGTTGGACGGCGCGCTCCATGTCAGCGCGCACCGTCCCCAGGTTTTCGAGTCCAAACGCCAGTTCCTCGGCCACGGTGGCGCGGACGGTGGACAACGCGGCCGTAGCATCCTGCGGGACAAAGCCCACGTGGCGGCACCAGGCTGCGGGGTCGATGCGCGGGTCCTCCGGCGCGCCGCGGAAATCGAGCCGGGTACCGGCCAGCTCCAGGTACCCTTCCAAAACTCCGCCGCTGCCAGGACGGAGCCAGCCCGCCAGGAGCCGCCCCAGAGTTGATTTGCCGCTGCCCGAACCGCCCAGGATGGCCGTCAGCGTTCCGGGTGCCAGGGACAGGCCGGTGCCAGCCAGCGCCGGAGCCACCTCACCGTGATAGGTAAAACGTCCCACCCGCGCGGCCAGTACCGGAGTCAACGTGCCGCGCATTCCCTACGCGCCCGCCGTCGGGAATACCAGCCGGGCGGCCACTGCCGCCGCCGCGGCCAGTAGCAAAACCAGCCGCAGAACCCGCTGGAGTGGCGGATCCGGAACCTCCCGGTAGCTGGTGCGGGGGCCGGGGCTGCTGAACCCGCGGGCCTCCAGGGCCTGGGCCCGGGTCCCTGCATCATCCACGAGCGAGAGGACCAGCGGAACTGCCTGCAGCCGGAAGGCGGCCACACGGTGGGCCCAGCCCCGGCGGATCAGCAGGCCGCGGGCTTCCTGCGCCTGCCGGATCCGCTGCACGCGCGCGCTGATGGCGGGCACCAGGGTGAGCGTTGAGGCGAGGACGAAGGCAAACCGGCCTTTCACTCCCCGCGAGGACAGGGCCGCCACCAGGTCAGGAACGCTGACGCTGAAAGAGAACAGCAGCATGGCAAGCACGGCGGCCGAGAGCTGGGCTGTCCGTTCTGCACCAAACTGCAGGCCCTCCGCCGTCACCCGCGCAGGTCCCCACGATGCCAGGACGGTGGCGCCCTCAGGGAAGAACAACCCGTGAAGCAGCAGCAGGGACACCCCCAGGGGAATCACGACGGCGGCAGCGGCCGGCAGCATCCGCCGGGCAGTTCCGGCCACAACGGACAGCCCCACGGCAGTTGCACCTACGGCGACGGACAGCGGCCAGCAGGCAGCCGCCGTCGTGATAAGTGCGGTACTGCCGGCGGCCGCCAGCGCCGTCAGGGGGTGGAGGCGCATCTGGGCGGTTAGGAGCCCTGGCCGGTGGACGGGGTGGCTGGCCCGGCGTTTCCGGGCAGCTCATCGTTTCCGGGCTGCGCCGCCTGCCCGGCCAGCACACGGTGCCGCCGGACAAAGGGGAACTGCAGCCTGGTGCGGCGCGGCAGTGCGTAAACCAGGAGGGCCACGAGGGTGAAGACAATGGCCTTATCCATGGGGTCCGAGATCAGGGCCTGCTTAGTGATGGCGGCCAGCAGGCTGTCCCCCATGGACCGGAAGGCGCTGACGATCGCTCCTGTGGCCAGGCCGGACGTGCCGCCAAACACGAAGGCTGCTACGGGGGCGGAGACCACGCCGCCAATGATGCCGGTGACGAAGCCGGCCACCGGGACCAGGTAGAAACGGCGGAAGAGACCGTAGCGGGCGGCGAGGCCGGCCAGGCAGCCGATCAGGGCTGCGCCGGCGGCGAACGGCAGGACTGTGGGGTTGAAGAAGGACCAGACGATGCTGCTCAGGGCTCCGGTGGCCGCTCCGGCCGCCGGGCCGGCGAGGACAGCGATCAGCACCGTGCCGATGGCGTCGAGGTAGAAAGGCACCAGGGTACTGCCGACAAACTGTCCCAGGACGATGTTCAGCACCAGCGCCACCGGAATCAGCACCAGCGTGGAGACGGGCAGGGTGGGCAGCACGGCCACGATCAGCAGGACAGCGCCTACGAGGAAGCCGGAGAGGGCGATCAGGGCCGCTGCGCTGCCCGGCCCGCCCGTGATGTCTGCGGGCTGGTTGAGGACCAGGTAGATATAGGTCCCTGCTATGGCCAGGGCTCCAAGGATTTCCAGGAGGCGGCGGTTCCGGGCCGTGGCCGGCGTGTGCGGCGGCAGCGTGAGGGATGGCGATGACATGGCGTTCCTTTGGGGGATACAGGCTCTGCCGCCCGGAAGGCCCGGGCGGGGGCGGAACACCGCCTATGTCACCTCGGCGGCAGCCGGGGGCAACTGCGCCGGCCCGGTCCGGGACCAGTCTACCGGTCCTGGGATCCGCGGGACCGAGCTGGGCCCGTGATGGAGAGTAGACTCCCTGGGACCCGCCGCTGCACGCCGCTGACCTTCCGAAAGGCCTACCCATGCCCCATTACGATCTCGCCATCATTGGTTCTGGATCGGGTAACTCGCTGATTTCCCCCTTCTGGGCCGGCAAGCGGGTGGCCCTCATCGACGGCGGTGTCTTCGGCGGCACATGTGTCAACGTCGGCTGCATCCCCACGAAAATGTTCGCCTACCCGGCGGCCCTGGCCGCGGTCCCTGCCGAAGCATCGCGCCTCGGCGTGGACCTGACGCTGGACAGCGCGCGGTGGAATGCGATCCGCGACCGGATCTTTGGCCGCATCGATGCCATCTCCGAATCCGGCCGGCGCTATCGCGCCGAGGAGCTGGACAACGTGGACCTGTACCAGGAATTTGTCCGTTTCACGGGACCCCGTTCCCTCCAGACCGAATCCGGGACACGGATCACCGCCGACCAGGTGGCAGTGGCTGCCGGGTCGCGGGCCGTAAAGCCCGATGTCCCCGGCATGGACCTCCCCCAGGTGCATACCTCGGACACCGTGATGCGCATCGACGGCCCGCCGCGTCAGGTTGTGGTGGTGGGCGGCGGCTACATCGCCGCGGAATTCGCGGCTATCTTCCACGGCTTCGGGTCCGAGGTGGTCCAGGTCAACCGCTCCGGCCGCCTTCTCCGCGGCAATGACGGGGAGATTGCCCGGCGGTTCGCCGAGGCTGCCGCCCGCCGCTGGAAGCTGGAGCTGGGGTTTTCGCTGCAGGCAGTGGAGGACACCGGGGATGGCCGGGTCACGGCCGTGTTCGACGACGGCGACGGCAAGCAGTTGCGCCTGGAAACTGACATTGTGCTCATGGCTACCGGACGCGTGCCCAACACGGACAAGCTCGACGTCGGCGCTGCGGGGTTCGACCTTGCCCCAGACAAGACCCTGTCCGTTGACCCCCAATTGCGGGTGCTCTCGCACGGAGAGCCGGTTGGAGGCGTGTATGCGTTGGGCGACGTCGCCAACCGCTTCCAGCTTAAACATGTGGCCAACCGCGAAGCGCGCGTGGTGGCCCACAACCTCGAACACCCGGAACGCCTGCGCAGCATCGACTACACGGGGGTGCCTTTTGCGGTGTTCACACAGCCGCAGCTGGCCGCCGTCGGGCTGACGGAAGAGGAAGCACGCGCACGGGCAGGAGGCGCGGAGGACATTGTGGTGGCTGTCCAGGACTACGGAACCACCGCCTATGGCTGGGCCATGGAAGACTCCGAGGGGATCGTGAAACTGATCGCGGAAAAGTCCACCGGCCGGCTGCTGGGCGCCCACATCCTCGGCCACGAGGCCGCCATGCTGATCCAGCCGCTGGTCCAGGCGATCGCCTTCTCCACCCCTGTGCCAACGCTGGCGCGGGGACCGTACTGGATCCACCCGGCGCTGACCGAGGTGGTGGAAAACGCCCTGCTGGCGCTGGAGGTGGACGTGCCTGGGGACGTGCCGCTGTAGGGACGGGCTCCGGCGGCCCGCTTAGCGCAGCCGTGCCGCGAGGCCCCCGATGGACCGGATCAGTTCCCGGAAGGCCTGGTCGGGTTTGTTGTCCGCCACGATCCTCGCGGTGGGCGGGTGCTGCCAGAGGTTCCTGTAGTCCGCCACGGTGGTGCCCATCAGCAGCGGTGAATCCACTTCGACGTCCACGGTGGCCAGGCGGGTTGCGTAGTCGAGGGTCCCGGCCGCCACTCCGGCGGCGAAGTAGTCGTGGACGTGGGCGAGGTAGCCCTGGCCGTGGAGCCGGTGGAACTCGAAGTAGAAGCGCAGGGCATCAGACAGGTGCTTTATCAGCGGGCTGTCCGCTGCGCTCCTGAGCCCTTCAGGCTGTTTGGGCAGGACCAGTTCCCGGTCGGCGCAGCCGGCAGCCTCCGCCAGCCGGAGCACGTGCTCGGGCCGCAGTTCGATCCGTTCCGTGGTGTCCAGGGAACAGACAATCGGCAGCCGGTCCGCCGGCAGGCCGCGGTAGGCCGCATAGACTTCCTTGGCCGCGTGCGGGTCAACGTGGGTGTTCCACTCGGCGGTGGGGGTGGTGTTGCCCTGGTGGTAGAAGCTGCCGCCCATGATGACCACTTTGCCCAGCAGTTCGGGCAGCCGCGGTTCCTTCCGGATGGCCAGCGCGAAGTTCGTCAGCGGTGCCGTGATCAGGGCCGTCAGTTCCCCCGGGTTCGCCCGGGCCGCCTCTACCCACAGGTCTGCGGCGTGCCGTGGCGATACCGTCCCGGCCGGCGGCGGCAGTTCGGCGTAACCGATGCCCTGGGGGCCGTGGGTTTCCGGCGTGGTGACCAGCGGGATGGCGAGCGGACCCTCGGCACCAACGGCCACTTCCACTCCGGTACGGCCGCACAACTCAAGCATGGCGAGCGTGTTGCGCGCCACCTGCTGTGCGTCCACGTTCCCCGGCGAGGCCGTAACTGCCACGAACTCCACATCGGGCAGCGAGGCCAGGTAGGCCACCGCCAGGGCGTCGTCGATCCCGGTGTCAACGTCCAGCAGGAGCCTGGTCATCTGCGGCCCCCTAGAAGAGTGCGATTTTGGGGACGGCAGGGAAGATTCCATCCAGTTCGCCCAGTTCCGCCGGCGTCGGCACCCAGGCGACGGCCGCGGCGTTCTGGCGAATCTGTTCGGGCTTCGTGGCCCCGGCGATCACGCTGCTGACGGAGGGCTGCGCCGCTAGCCAGGAGAAAGCCACCTGGATCTCCGTCAGCCCGCGTTCTTTGGCGAAGATGCTGTAACGCTGGAGCTGGTCCCAGTCGGCGTCGTGCACCATGTGGGTGCGGGTATGGCTGAGCCGGGACCCTTCCGGCGCGGTGTCGGGCGAGTATTTGCCGGTGAGGAGCCCGTTGGCCAGCGGGAAGTACGGCAGGACGCCCAGGCCGTAGGCTTCGGCTGCCGGCGTGACTTCCAGTTCTGCACGCCGGTCCAGGAGGTTGTAATGGTTCTGGGTGGAGATAAACCGCGTGCCCCCGGCTGCGCGGGCCACGAACTCGGCCTCGGCAATCTGCCAGCCGGCGCGGTTTGAGTGCCCGACGTAGCGGACCTTGCCGCTGGTGACGAGGTCATCGAGCGCCGAGAGCGTCTCCTCTATGGGCGTCAGCGGGTCCGGGGTGTGGAACTGGTAGAGGTCGATCCAGTCGGTGCCGAGCCGGCGCAGCGAAGCCTCCGCTGCGCGCACAATGTAGCGGCGGGAGCCGCGGGCGCCAAAGTCCGGCCCGTTGGCGCCGCGCATGTCCATTCCGAACTTGGTGGCCACCACGGCCTCGTCGCGGCGGCCGGCCAGTGCCTTGCCCAGCATCGTTTCGCTGAGCCCTGGTTCCTTGCCGTAGTTGTCAGCGACGTCGAAAAGGGTCACCCCGGCGTCGAGCGCGGCATGCACGACGGCGTCAGTTCCCTCCTGCGATTCGGTCACCGTCCTGGCGCGGCCAAGGTTGTTGCAGCCGAGCCCCACCACGGAGACGGTCAGCCCGGACTTTCCCAGACGGCGGTATTCAGTCACAAAGTTCCCCTAAACGCTGAAGCTGTTGGCAGGCTTCGCCGAGTGCTTGAGTTTGAAGTTGTCCGGTTCGGTGAAGGCTGCCGCGCCGATGCTGAGCTTGGTGAAGTCCAGGTCCTCGCCGCGGCTGCACACCTTGATGGCGTTGACGGCCTTGTTGACCTCGGGGCAGAGGCAGTAGATGTTCAGCTTGTAGTCGCTGAAGTCCGATCGTTCCACGGTGCCCAGTCCGCGCCACGCCAGGTGGCTGATGAGGGCATCTTTTGCTTTTTCTTCCAGGTAGCGGTCGCGGTCGGTGCCTTCCCTGGTCTTCAGGGCAAACTGGGCAACCACCCAGAACTGTTCTTCGTCGGGGATTTCGGTGTACCCGTCCTCGGCGCACTGGGCAGCGAAGGCATCCATCAGCCCCTCCGCGGCCTCGGCATCGGCGTCGGTCTCCTCGGTTTTGCTCTGGTGGCCCACCACGCCGTAGTTCATCACGAACTGGCTGTAGTCCTCGTCGAACCAGCCTTCGCGGAAGTGCAGCACTCCCTCATCGTCCCGTTTGTAGACCCTGATGATTCCGCTCATGACCGTCCCTTCGTGAACCATTCGACGTCGGTACCGTCGAACGGTGCGTGTTGTGCCTTGACGGCGTGATAAAGCTCATCCGCGGCGGCCTGGATGTCGTCCACCAGTTGGTCCGGATAGTTCATGGCCACCCGGTGCTCGGCAAATTCGTCCTGGTCGTCAATAAAGACGCCCCGGCCTGCCATCCGGATGACGTCCAGGTCCATGTCGATCACGTGGAATTCGGTGACCGCGGGCCTGATCTGCGTCCACTCGTGGGCGACCGCCAGGTCAACGTAGACCCGGACCCCGTTGGGATGGGCGTCGTCGTAGAAGGTGGCCACCCAGTCCCCGGAGCGGGGCACCAGCAGCACGGCATCGGACCGGGTGTAGAACGCGGCGCCCGGCCGCGAACAGAATTCGTTGGTCCCCTGGAAGATCCACCAGCCGTGCCGGTCCTCCCCCAGGTAGCGTCCCGGAACCACCCAGTGGGCTTTGCCGTTCCATTTCCTGTTCCGCGCCACCACCAGCTGGCCTGGCTGCAGGCCCGCGGGAACCCTGGTGGTGCTGGTGTGGATGGCCGGTCCCATGTCCCCGGCAGCCACCGGGAACTTCAGGGCGTCTTCGTCCCTCACAGAATCGGAAGGCTGCCGGTGGTGGGGTGCTCCTGGCCGGGCAGCGGCCGCGCGAACGGGACCTTTGTCCCCAAAACCTGGGCGACGACGTCGTGCGTTATCTGCTGGGCGGTCAGCCCCACCCGTTCCATCACCTGGCTCCGCGTGCCGTGGTCCAGGAACTCGGCAGGCAGGCCCACTTCGTTCAGGGCCGTGTCCACTCCCGCGGCACGCATCTCCTGCCGGATCCGTGATCCCACACCGCCGGCCCGAACACCGTCCTCAATGCAGATGACCAGGCGGTGGTGGGAGGCCAGGGCAATGATGGAGCGCCGAACCGGCAGCACCCAGCGGGGGTCCACCACGGTGGTGCTGATGCCCTGGGCGCCGAGCCGGTTGGAGACGTCAAGGGCAAGTTCGGACATCGCGCCGACGCTGACAATCAGGACGTCGTTTTCGCTGGAGCCGGCGGGGCGGCGGGCCAGCACGTCCACACCGTCGCTGAGGCGCTCGATGGCTTCCACTTCGGCCCCAACGGTGCCCTTGGAGAAGCGCACCACGGTGGGGGCGTCGCTGATGGCCACGGCTTCGCGCAGTTCTTCGCGCAGGCGGGAGGCGTCGCGGGGGGCGGCGAGGTGCAGCCCGGGCACAATCTGGACCATGGCCATGTCCCACATGCCGTGGTGGCTGGCGCCGTCCGGGCCGGTCACGCCGGCACGGTCCAGGACGATGGTGACGCCGGCCTTGTGCAGGGCAACATCCATCAGGAGCTGGTCGAAGGCACGGTTGAGGAAGGTGGCATAAACGGCCACTACCGGGTGCAGGCCGCCGAACGCCATGCCGGCGGCGGAGGTGAGGGCGTGCTGCTCGGCGATGCCGACGTCAATGACCCGGTCGGGGTGCTTTGCGGCGAACTTGTGCAGTCCCACAGGGATGAGCATGGCGCCGGTGATACCTACGATGTCGGCGCGTTCATCGGCGATGACTGCAATCTCATCGGCAAAAACGGACGTCCACGACTGCGCACCGGAGGTTCCGGTGGGTTCGCCGGTTTCGGGATCGATGATGCCCACAGCGTGGAACTGGTCGGCTTCGTGTGCCCGGGCGGGGGCGTAGCCGTGGCCTTTTTCCGTCATGGCGTGAACAATCACGGGACCGGCGTAGTGCTTGGCCGTGGACAGGGCATGCTCCATGGCCTGGAGGTTGTGGCCGTCCACGGGGCCGATGTACTTCATGCCGAGGTCCTCGAACATCCCCTGCGGCGCCCACCAGTCCTTGATGCCCTTCTTCATGGCATGCAGGCTCTTGTAGGTGAACTGGCCCACCGGGCCGCCGTTCTGGAGTTTCCGCTTCCACCAGTCAAGGGTGCCCTCGTAGGCGGGGGCGGCGCGGAAGGAGTCGATGGTGGGGCGCAGCGAGGCCAGGTAGTCCGCAAAGCCGCCCACCGTGGGCGCGTAGGATCGGCCGTTGTCGTTCACCACGATGACCACGCGGCGGCGTTTGTCCGCCGCAATGTTGTTGATGGCCTCCCAGGCCATGCCGCCGGTGAGGGCACCGTCGCCAACTACAGCGACGGTGTAGCGGTCGGCTTCGCCGGTGAGCTGCCGGGCGCGGGAGATTCCGTCCGCCCAGGAGAGGGAGGAGGACGCGTGCGAGCTTTCCACGATGTCGTGTTCGGACTCGGCGCGGGACGGGTAGCCGGACATGCCGCCCTGCTGGCGCAGGGTGCTGAAGTCCTGCCGGCCGGTGAGGAGCTTGTGGACATAGGACTGGTGCCCTGTGTCGAACACGATGCTGTCCCGCGGCGAATCGAAGATGCGGTGCACGGCCAGCGTGAGTTCCACCACGCCGAGGTTGGGGCCGAGGTGACCACCGGTCTGGGAGACATTGGTGATCAGGAAACTCCTGACCTCATCAGCCAGTTCTTCGAGCTGCCCCTGGGACAGCCCGTTCAGGTCCTGCGGATTCCGGATGGTGTCCAAGATTCCCAATGACCCCTCCTTCGGGTGGTAGACGTGCCTATTAACTCTAACGCCTTGGGTGAAATGCAAAGCCGAAGCCCCGGCTGGTCGGTGACCGGCCGGGGCTTCGGAGGGTGCTGCGTGTGTTCAGATACCAGCTAGTTCGCGGAGATCTGGCGCAGGACGTACTGCAGGATGCCGCCGTTGCGGTAGTAGTCGGCTTCGCCCGGGGTATCGATGCGGAGAACCGCATCAAAGGACTTTGCGGAGCCGTCTTCTGCGGTGGCCGTGACCTTAAGGGTCTTGGGCGTGGTTCCTTCGTTCAGCGCGGTGACGCCCTCAACCGAGAAGGTTTCCGTGCCGGTAAGGCCCAGGGTTGCGGCGGATTCGCCGGCCGGGAACTGCAGGGGCAGGACGCCCATGCCGATCAGGTTGGAGCGGTGGATGCGCTCGTAGCTTTCGGCGACGACGGCCTTGACGCCCAGGAGCGCCGTGCCCTTCGCGGCCCAGTCACGGGAGGATCCGGAGCCATATTCCTTGCCTGCCAGGACCACCAGCGGCGTACCGGCTGCCTGGTAGTTCTGCGCGGCGTCGTAGACGTAGGCCTGCGGACCGCCGGCCTGGGTGAAGTCGCGGGTGAAGCCACCTTCGACGCCGTCCAGGATCTGGTTCTTGATGCGGATGTTCGCGAACGTGCCGCGGATCATGACTTCGTGGTTGCCACGGCGTGAGCCGTAGGAGTTGAAGTCCTTGCGCTCCACACCGTTGGCCAGGAGGTACTGGCCGGCGGGGGTGTCCGACTTGAAGGAACCGGCCGGGGAGATGTGGTCGGTGGTGACCGAGTCGCCCAGCTTCAGCAGCACGCGCGCGCCGGTGATGTCCTGGACGGGCTCCGGCTGGGCCTTCATGCCTTCGAAGTACGGGGGCTTCCGGACGTACGTGGACTTCTCGTCCCAGGCGAACGTGTCGCCGGCGGGGGTGTCGAGCGCCTTCCAGCGGTCGTCGCCTTCAAAGACGCCCTCGTAGCCGCGGGCGAACATGTCCTTGTCGATCGAGGAATCGATGACCTGCTGGACCTCAACGGGGTTGGGCCAGATGTCCTTGAGGAAGACGTCGTTGCCGGCTTCGTCCTTGCCGAGGGAGTCAGTGTCGAAGTCGAAGTCCATGGAACCGGCCAGGGCGTAGGCGATGACCAGCGGCGGGGAGGCCAGGTAGTTCATCTTCACGTCCGGGTTGATCCGGCCTTCGAAGTTGCGGTTACCGGAGAGCACTGCGGTGACGGAAAGGTCGTTGGCCTGGATGGCCTCGGAGATTTCCGTGTCCAGCGGGCCGGAGTTGCCGATGCAGGTGGCGCAGCCGTAGCCCACGATGTAGAAGCCGAGCTTCTCCAGGTACGGGGTCAGGCCGGACTTTTCGTAGTAGTCGGTGACTACCTTGGAGCCGGGGGCCACGGAAGTCTTGACCCACGGCTTGGCGACGAGGCCCTTTTCGACGGCGTTGCGTGCCAGCAGGGCGGCGGCCAGCATCACGGAGGGGTTGGACGTGTTGGTGCAGGACGTGATGGAGGCGATGGACACTGCTCCGTGGTCCAGCTCGAACTCGCGGCCGTCTTCGGTCTTGATGTGCACCGGGTTGCTTGGACGCCCGCCGGCGCCGTTCGCGGCGGACACAACACGGCTGGTCTCGGTGGTGTGCGAGTCGGCGTGCGTGAAGGACGGTGCGTCGGAGGCCGGGAAGGATTCGTCCAGGGACTCGTCCACGCTGCCGTCTTCGATGGCGACGTAGTTGTGGATGTCCTTGCGGAACTGCTCCTTGGCATCCGTGAGCTCGATGCGGTCCTGGGGACGCTTCGGGCCGGAGATGGACGGAACAACCGTGGACAGGTCCAGTTCGAGGTACTCGGAGAACTTGATCTCACGCGAAGGATCGTGCCAGAGGCCCTGTTCCTTGGCGTAGGACTCCACGAGGGCCACGTTTTCTTCCGAGCGGCCGGTGAGGCGCAGGTAGTCCAATGTGACGTCATCGATGGGGAACATTGCGGCGGTGGAGCCGAATTCGGGGCTCATGTTGCCAATGGTGGCGCGGTTGGCCAGCGGCACGGCGGCAACGCCTTCGCCGTAGAACTCCACGAACTTGCCCACGACCCCGTGCTTGCGCAGCTGTTCGGTGATGGTCAGCACCACGTCGGTGGCGGTAGCGCCGGCCGGGATGGACCCGGTCAGCTTGAAGCCCACAACGCGCGGGATCAGCATGGAGACAGGCTGTCCGAGCATGGCCGCTTCGGCTTCGATGCCGCCAACGCCCCAGCCCAGGACACCCAGGCCATTGACCATGGTGGTGTGCGAGTCGGTGCCCACGCAGGTGTCGGGGTACGCGCGCAAGGCACCGTCAACTTCGCGGGTCATGACGGTGCGTGCCAGGTATTCGATGTTGACCTGGTGCACAATGCCGGTTCCCGGGGGAACAACCTTGAAGTCATCGAAGGCCGTCTGGCCCCAGCGCAGGAACTGGTAACGCTCGCCGTTCCGCTGGTATTCGATCTCCATGTTGTGCTCCAGTGCGCCGGAGTTACCGAAGGCGTCGATCTGGACGGAGTGGTCGATGACCATTTCCGCAGGAGCCAACGGGTTGACCCGCTTGGGGTCACCACCGAGTTCCTTGACCGCTTCACGCATGGTCGCCAGGTCCACCACGCAGGGGACGCCGGTGAAGTCCTGCATGATCACGCGGGCAGGCGTGAACTGGATTTCTGTATCGGGCTGGGCATTGGGATCCCAGCCGGCCAAGGCACGCACGTGATCGGCAGTGATGTTCGCGCCGTCCTCGGTCCTCAACAGGTTTTCAAGCAATACCTTGAGGCTGAACGGAAGGTTTTCTGCACCTTCAACGGAGTTCAACCGGAAAATTTCGTATTCGGTTCCGGCTACATTAAGTTTGCCTTTTGAACCGAAGCTGTCCACTGTGCTCATCGCAGGACTCCTCTCGCAACAGTTTCATCTTTGTCGCGCGGTAGACCGCTTGCTAGTTAGGCAGGCCTAATTAGTGCTGGCCGGAAAGATGCAGCGGCCAACCCTGAATACTCAACCGGAAATACGGTGCGCGACGTGGGATTACTACCGCCATCCTAGTAGCATCACTGGCCCGGCGTCAGCAAGGCCACCGTCTCCAGATGGTGGGTGTGCGGGTACAGGTCAAACGCACGGAGTCCGGCCAGGGACCAACCAGCCTGCTGGAAGTACCCGACGTCGCGGGCAAACGATGCCGGGTCGCACGAAACGTAGGCGATGGCGCGGGGTTCCGCCGCCACCAGCTGGCTGACCACGGCTTTCCCCGCTCCAGCCCGGGGCGGGTCGAGCACCAGCGCATCAAAATTCCGCGGCTTCTGGCGGAGCACGCGCTCCACCCGGCCCTGCACAATCTCCACTTGCGGGGCTTCATGAAGGTTTTTGCGGGCGTCCCTGCTGGTGCCCGGAGCGCCTTCCACGGACAGCACGGCCCCCGTCTGGCCCACTGCATCAGCCAGCGGTGCGGTGAACAGCCCGGCCCCCGCATAGAGATCGGCCACCACGGAGCCCGGCGCCAGGAACCCGCCCTGCTGCAGGAATTCTGTGACAGCCCCCACAAGCGTTCCGGGCGCGTCGCGGTGGATCTGCCAGAAGCCGGCCCCGGTCACCCGGTACTCGTGGCCTGCCGCAGACTCCTGCACCCAGGTCCGGCCCCGCAACTGGCGGACTTCCTCGGTGAGGGGATCGAAGGAGGCCACTGAAGCGTCGCCCGGGAGTTGAGCGGCCACGGCGCTGAGCCTCTTGGGACTGGTCCGGGCGGCGGGGGCGAGCAGCACCAGGGGCCGCGAACCGTTGGACGGCGCCGCCACCTCCACGCGGTCAATGCCCTGGAAGTCCAGGTCCCACAGCCGGAGCCCGTTGATGCGTGCGGAGGCCAAGGGCATCTCCCGGACGGGAATAATGTGGTCTGACCGGTGGGCATGCATGCCCAGCTTTCCCGCGGAGGTGACCGAGAAACTGGCCCGCGTCCGCCACCCCAGCCCCGTGCCGGCGTCGTACTCTGCGTCTGCGCCTGGGGCGGCACCCACGGCTTCCACCACGTTCGCCAGGTCGGGACCGCCGGGCAGGTGCTCGACGCCGGCAAGCCGCTTGAGCTGTTCGGCGAGCACCGCCGACTTGAGTGCGCGCTGGCGCGCCAGGGAGATGTGTCCGAACTCGGCACCGCCCACCGGCGGATGCCCGTGCTGCCAGGACCGGACGGAGTCCGCGGCGTGCCAGAAGTGGTCCACGCGGTCCGGGGACCCGGCCAGGACCTCCACCACGTCGGCCCGCCAGAATTTGGCTGACTCCCCCGCCCCGGTCAGGCGGACACGCACTTTCTCGCCCGGAATCCCGTGCCGGACAAAAATCACCCGGCCCTCATGCCGGGCAACGCAGTGGCCGCCATGGGCCACCGGTCCAATGTCGAGCACCAGCTCAACGGCGGCTTCCGTGGCGGGAGCGGTGGCGGATGGGGTGTGGGACTGGGGGGTCATTGAATATCCTGCAGGTTCTTTGCTTCTTCGGACGATTTGAGCTGCCACGGGACGCTGGCCACCATCACGCCAGGTTCGAAGTGCAGGCGGGTCTTGATGCGCAGTGCGGTCTGGTTGTGGACCAGCTGCTCCCACCATTTGCCCACCACATATTCGGGGATGTAGACCACCACGAGGTCACGGGGGGAATCGCGGCGCATGTTCTTCACGTACTCCATGATGGGCGTGATGGTTTCGCGGTAGGGGCTTGCCAGGACCGTGAGCGGCACGGGGATCTCCAGCTTTTCCCAGTCAGCCACCGTATGCGCCGTTTCCTCGGCGTTGATGTCCACGGTAATGGCATCCAGCCTGGAGGGCCTCGAAGCCCGGGCATAGGCGAGGGCGCGGAGCACAGGTTTGCGCACATGGGAGACCAGCAGGACCGCGTGCACCCGGGACGGCAGGGCCCGCGGCGAGGAGTCCTCGTCCACGGCCAGTTCCTTGGCCACATTGTCATAGTGCGCCCGGATGCTCCACATGATCAGGAACAAGACCACCATGGCCAGCAGTGCGATCCAGGCCCCCTGCGTGAACTTGGTGATCAGCACGATGGCCAGCACCAGGGCCGTCATGCCGAAGCCGACGCTGTTGATGGTGCGGGATTTCATCATCCGCAGCCGTGCAGTTTTGTCCTTGGCGAGCTTCAGGTGCCGCCCCCAGTGCCTGATCATCCCCAACTGGCTGAGCGTGAAGGAGATAAAGACCCCCACGATGTAGAGCTGGATCAGTTTGGTGACATCGGCGTCAAAGGCGAGGATCAGCACCAGGGCTCCGCCGGCCAGTGCAAGGACACCGTTGCTGAAGGCCAGGCGGTCTCCCCTGGTCCGCAGCTGGCGGGGAAGGTAGCCGTCCTGGGCGAGGATTGAGCCCAGCACAGGGAAGCCGTTGAAGGCGGTGTTCGCGGCGAACACCAGGATGACGCCTGTCGCGGCCACCACAATGTAGAACGGAATGGACCCGGGCCCGAAGATGGTTTGCGCGATCTGGCTGATGGCAGGGGTCTGGATGTAGTCCTCCGGCAGGGGCAGTCCGTCCAGGAGGAACTCGGTGGCCGGGTCCAGCACGATGTGGACCTTGGTGGCGTTGGCCAGGTAGATGATGCCGGCCAGCATGGAGGCTCCAATGACGCCGAGCAGCAGCAGGGTTGTGGCCGCGTTTTTGCTCTTGGGCACTTTGAAGTTGGGCACACCATTGCTGATGGCCTCCACACCGGTCAGGGCTGCGGCGCCGGAGGAGAAGGCCCGCAGCAGCAGGAAGGCGCCCGCCAGGCCCACGAGCCCTTCATCGAAGCCGGGAGCCGGCACAATCTCAAAGTCCGCGGACGGCGCCTGGCCCAACTGGCCGGTGGCGGCCTGGAAAATGCCCACCGCCGTCATGCCAAGGATCGAGGCCATAAAGATGTACGTGGGAACGGCGAAGACGGTGCCTGCTTCCTTGACACCACGGAGGTTGACCAGTGCCAGGATGATTACGCCGATGGTGGCCAGGAGGGCCTGCTGGCCGTGCAGGGAGGGAATCGCGGTGGTGAGGTAGGTTGCTGCCGAGGACATCGAGACGGCCACTGTCAGGACATAGTCCACGAGGAGGGCCGACGCTACGGTCAGCCCGGAAAACTTGCCGAGGTTGTCGTTGGCAATCTCGTAGTCGCCGCCGCCGGAGGGGTAGGCGTGGACATTCTGCCGGTACGACGCCACCACGGTCAGGAGCACCACCATGACAGCCAGACCCACCCACGGTGAAAAGGCAACCGCACTGACGCCGGCAAGGGCCAGCGTCAGCAGGATCTCGTCCGGGGCGTAGGCCACGGAGGACAGGGCGTCGGAGGCGAAAATCGGGAGTGCTATCCGTTTGGGCAGCAAGGTGTGGGCAAGCCTGTCATTCCTGAAGGGCCTGCCCACCAGCACCCGTTTTACCGCGTTCAGTATTGTCAGCACTCCACAAAGCTAGTCTGATTCGCGTCCCATGTCATGACGGCGTCGGGGCGGCCCGAGAACGCGGCCTGCCGGTAGAGTTCTAGCAGCAGCAAAAGGCAACCGAAGGTAAGGACATACAGTGGCGCATTTCGTGATCATGGGATGTGGCCGGGTGGGGGCAACCCTGGCGCACACGCTGGAGGACGCCGGCCATTCCGTCGCCATTATCGACCAGGATGATCGCGCCTTCCGCCGGCTCCGGCAGGGCTTCACCGGACGCAAGGTCACCGGTGTGGGTTTCGACCGGGACACGCTCCAGCAGGCCGGCGTGGCAGAGGCCTATGCCTTCGCCGCAGTTTCCAGCGGCGACAACTCCAATATCCTGGCCACCCGCGTGGCGCGCGAAACCTTCCATGTTCCCCATGTTGTAGCCCGCATCTACGATCCGGGCCGGGCCGAGATCTACCAGCGGCTGGGTATCCCCACAGTGGCCGCGGTCCGGTGGAGCGCGGACCAGGTGCTGCGCCGCATCCTCCCCGAACAGCACCTCGCCGGTGATTTCCGCGAGCCCTCCGGCCGGCTGGTCCTCACCGAGGTGGACCTTGACCCCGGCTGGATCGGCCACAAAATCAGCGGGATCGAAAAAGCCGCTACCATCCGTGTCGCCTACCTCACCCGGTTCGGCGAAGGCATGCTGCCCGAGGCCGGCACGCTGTACCAGGACGGCGACACCGTCCATGCCATGCTGCCGGTGGACCGCAGCTCCCAGGTCGCCCAGATCCTGGCCAAAGCACCCGCCAAGGAGTTGTAGTGAAAGTTGTTATTGTCGGTGCCGGCAGCGTCGGATCATCGATCGCCCGGGAACTCCTGGCCCACAAACACGAAATCCTGCTGATCGACCTCAAGCCTGAGGTCATTGGACGCAGCGGACTGCGCGGGGCGCACTGGCTGGTGGGAGACGCCTGCGAGCTCAGCACCCTTCAGGGCGCAAAAGTGGAGGACGCCGACGTCGTAGTCTCCGCCACAGGCGACGACAAGGTGAACCTGGTGGTCTCGCTTCTGGCCAAGACCGAGTTCGGCGTTGGCCGCACCGTGGGCCGGGTCAACAACCCCAAGAACGACTGGATGTTCAACGACTCCTGGGGTGTGGACGTGGCCGTCAACACCCCGCAGCTGATGACGGCCCTGGTGGAGGAAGCAGTGGAAATCGGTGACCTCGTCAGGTTGCTGACCCTGCAGACGGGGGTCTCGTCGCTGGTGGAGTTCACCGTCCCGCACGATTCCCACGTCATCGGACTGACTGTAGGGGACATCCACTGGCCGGAGGACTCCACGCTGGTGGCCATCCTCCGGGACCACGCGCCCATTACGCCCAGCCGCGACGACGTGATCGACGGCGGCGACGAGCTGTTCTTCGTGACAACCATCGCCGCGGAAGACGATCTGCGGGCGCTGCTGTCACCGGAATCGGCCGGGACCGCTGACGCCGCCGGAGCCGGGGCCGCGCAGCCTGCCGAAGCTCAGGCGCCGGAGGACGACGGCTTCGACGGCTGAGCCTCCGCGTCCGCCGGCGCCGGCCGGGTCAGCAGCCAGGCGATCCAGACGCCCAGGATGTACAGCGGGGCGGCCATGATCAGGCGGGTGGTGGCGAGGGCCGCCAGTCCCTCCTCCCCCATCAGGTAAAGCGGAACCTGGACCACCAACCGAAGGACCAGGACCGCCACAATGACCCATGTGCCCAGCCGGTAGGCCCTCAGCCGGGCAGGGTCCTTGCGCCACTCGAGGCCTTCGTTGCGGATGAAGCCAAACAGGAGGCCGGCCACCGGCCATTTGATCGCAATGGAGATGACCATGGCGGCGATGTATGCGGCGTTGGTGAAGAAGCCGGGCAGGTAGAAGTCCTCCGCTTTGCCCGTGGAGTTGGCGAACCAGGCTGAAATGCCCACGCCCACCACTCCGGCCAGTGCCTGGGTCAGCGGGCGCCGCTGGACCAGGCGGACCACGGTAAAGGCTGCGGCCGACGCCAGTGCAGCCACCAGCGCCGGGGTAAGGTCCCGGGTGACCGTGAAGGCCACCAGGAAAACCAGGCCCGGCACGATGCTCTCCGCGATTCCCTGGACGCCGCCGGCCGTCTTCAGAACGTCCACCCGGCCGTCGTGGGTCCGGTGCAGGCCGGCCTTGGCCGCGTAGTCCCCGGCAAGTCCCGCCAACGGCGACGGTTCGCTGCGGGACGCCTCGGGACGGGATGGTTCCGGCTGGTGCCCCTCGGGTCCGTTGGGCGGCTCGGGCAGCTGGGACGGGTTCATTCATGCTCCTGGCGGGAAAGTATTTCATAGCGTGGATTGAAGATGGTGGGCAGGCCGTGGCTCTGAGTGAGCATGCCCTCCACCCGGACTTCCGTTCCGGCTTCGATCCCGGGCACCCTGCGGCGCCCGAGCCAGACCACGCGGAGGCGCTTTCCCCTGCCGGGTGCGGCACCGGCAGCGGACCGCTGATCCTCGGCATCAATGACCATGGCGGTGAACGCCGCGTTTTGATCGGCAGGCAGGTAGGTGACGGATTCAATGAAGCCGTGGCATAGCACCCGGCCCCGTTCCGGGAGCCGGCTTACCGGAACCCCTGCGTGCCGGGACGGATCCGGGGACGCCCGTCCGGAATCAGCCAATCTGCGTGATCTCCGGGCCGCGCTCGGGCTCGGTGAACTGGGGCGCGCCGGGCGGTGGCGTCACACTGGCGTCCTTGGGCAGGCGCAGCTGCAGAAGGTCGCGCGGCGGCATGGGGCTGTCGCCACGGATGACCACGATCCGGCGGAACAGTGCCTCCAGCGGAGCTGCGGCCGCCCGCTCCATGGCAGCCTCCCCGCCGAGCACCCCGCGCAGGAACCACCGTGGACCGTCCACCCCAATGAAGCGCGCCACACGGTAGCCCTGGCTTCCGTCCGGGGCGCCGGCGGGCAGTTTGGCCACCAGCTCGGTCCCGAAGGAACCCTCGATTTCCTCGACCTGGCCGCCCTGGCTTCCCACTGACTGGCCAATCTGCTCACGGATTTCGTCCCAGAGGCCCTCCGATTTGGGCGCCGCAAAGGCCTGCAGCTGGAGGCTCGAGCCCTCCAGGTCCATGGTCACCGCCACCACCCGCTGGGTGGCTTCTTCCACCTCAAGCCGGAGCTGGAGGCCTTCGCTCGGCGCGATGAGCAGCGCACCCAGGTCAACGAAGCCGTCGCGGCTGGAGATTTCCGAAACATCGAAGGGGCCGTTCGCCCGCAGCCCGGTGACCTCCGCGGCCGCGCCGGAATCATCAGATTCCGGAGCGACGGGGAATTCATCCGGTTCGGCCGCCTGGTCCTTCTTGGATTTCCTGCCGAGCCCAAAAACCATGGGTTGTCTCCTTAGTAGTGAAAGTGACTGGCCGGCCCGGGGGTCCCGCCGAAATCATCGCTGCCGCAGGCTGCCCGGAAAGGCCGCAACGGTGGCAGGTGTCAGGCGTTACGCGGTGCGAAGCCGCCGGTGGAACCGAATCCGCCAACCCCCCGGGCCGACTCGCTCAAGTCGTTGACAGGGACGAACTGTGCGTACTCCACGCGCTGGATCACCATTTGTGCAATTCTATCGCCGCGCCGCAGCTCGATCGCGTGCCGGGAGTCGGTATTCAGCAGGGTGACGGATATTTCGCCGCGGTACCCGGCGTCCACGGTACCGGGGGTGTTGACGATGGTCAGCCCGTGCTTCGTGGCAAGACCGGAGCGCGGGTGGATCAGCGCCACAAAGCCGTCCGGGAGCGCGATGGACACGCCTGTGGGGACAAGCTTGCGCTCCCCTGGCTGCAACACCACGTCTTCCCTGGCCCGGAGGTCGGCACCGGCATCGCCGGGGTGGGCGTACGATGGCGCTTCCAGGCCGTCGTCGAGCATTTTCAGGTGTACCTGCAGGGTGGGGGCACCATAAGCCACGGCTGCTCCCGGCGCGGAGCCGGAGGGGGCGTTCTCAGGGATGGTTTCAACAGTGGCAAGTTCGTCGGTCACAGTCACTCACTCTAACGCCCAGCTGCGGTTCCAACCTAGACGTGCAGGGGATCCCGGGGACCGCCAAGGTGAATTAGCCGGGCAAAGATGGAAAGCTGATGGCATGCCCGAATCCAGTTCCGCCGCACCTGTCCCTAACACACCGTCCGCCGGCATCCCGCCGCTCTTCCGGGAGAAGCTGTGGCCCAATGTCTGGATCTGGATCATTGCGGCCGGGATCTCCGGTGCAGGCATCCTCGTCTTCGCCCCGATCAGCATGGGGGCCGGCTTCACGGCCGCAGGTGTGCTGTTTGCCATCATGGCCGTCCTGCTGGTGCTCTCCACCCCCACCATCGTGGTCACGGCGGAGACCCTTACCGTGGGCCGTGCCACCATCGAGCGCCGGTTCGTCGGCGCCGTGGAACCTTTCGAGGACAAAGAAGCCACCGCCGAGCGGGGCACCCGGCTCAACGGCCTGGCCTACCTGTGCATCCGGGGCTGGATCGACCCCGTCGTGAAGGTCGAGATCACCGACCTCTCAGACCGGACGCCCTACTGGCTGACCTCCACCCGGCGGCCCGCGGAACTCACTGCGGCGCTGACCACGAAATAGCTGCGCCGGCCGCCTGTTGCGTCGGTTCAGGTTTCGCATTCCCTGCAGTAGAAATGGCCGTCCTTTTCCCGGGCTATCTGTGACCGGTGCCGGACCAGGAAGCAGGAGGAGCAGGTGAACTCGTCCGGTTGAGGCGGAACCACCATGACCAGCAGCTCCTCGCCGGAGAGGTCCGCACCCGGCAGCTCGTAACCGGCGGCGAGCTCACTTTCGTCCTCCTCCGCCACGGCTGCCGGCTTGTCCGTCCGCCGCGATTTCAGCTCCTGCAGCGAGTCCTCGCCGAGGTCCTCTTCAGACTTGCGCGGCGCATCGTAGTCGGTGGCCATCTCCGCTCAGCTCCGTTCCTTTCGCGTCAGCGGGTATCACCTTGGATAACGCGGCGCAGGCCAGGTTTGTGCCCCGGGCGCCTGAAAGTCCTGAATATCGCGGCGCGCCCTTGCTCCTACCCCGAATTGGTGCCCTTCGGTGGCAGAGTTTCGATTGATAGTAATGCCAGGGTGGAGGATTTGTATGCAGGATCTACGGCTTGTAGGCGTACACGACGACGGGAAGCATCTCCTGTTGAGCGGGGCCGGCGGCGAGATGTTCCAGCTGCCGATCGATGAAGCGCTGCGGGCGGCCAGCCGGTCTTCGGCGAAGGCCGCGAACGCGGCTGCGCCCATTGCCATGTCCCCGCGGGACATCCAGGCCCGTATCCGCAGCGGTGCCACCGCAGCCGATGTCGCGGAGCTCTCCGGACTGCCTCTCGCCAAAGTGGAGCGATACGAGGGCCCGGTCCTTGCCGAGCGGGAGTATGTGGCGCAGCAGGCGCGCAAGGTGGAAGTAGCTTCGCCCTCCCCAGGGCAGGACGCCTACCGGTCTGTTTTCGGCGAAAACCCCGCCACGCTGAACGACATGGTGAACCACCGGCTGTCAGCGCACGGAATTGAACCGGAATCGGTGGAGTGGGATTCGTGGCGGCGCCAGGACGGCAGCTGGACGGTGGCGGCCCACTTCGAACCCCAGAACGAGGGCCCGGGCATCGGTGAAGCACCACCGGCGCTGTGGACGTTCAACCCCGCCCGCAAGTCACTGCAGAACACCAACCGCTGGGCCCAGCAGCTCAGCGAACTGGAGCCTCTGGACGGCCCCGTCCCCGCCCGGCGGCTCACGGCCGTGTCCGACCGGCCTTTCGACTTTGAAACCGACGCCGAGGCAGCGGCCCGTAACGCGACCGGCCCACACCCGATTGTGCCGGCCAAGGAATCGGACGGGCTGCTGGACATGCTCCGTTCCCGCCGCGGCCAGCGGCTGGGAGTGGACGAGGACGCGGACGACGCCCTGGCGCTGCTCCTGACCCACGGAGTTCCCGCGGCACACCCCCGCCCCTCCGAACTTGCGGCGGAACGCGGGCCCGCGGCCGGCCAGGACACTGACAACCAGGATGCCCCGCCGGCGGAAACCCCGGAGACGGAGGACACCGCGCCGGCGGCCCCGGCGGATCCCCTGACGCGCAAGCGTGACGGCCGTCCGTCCATGTTGTCCCGCCTCAGCCTCATTCCGCCGCACCGCGACGGGGATGACGAGGACGACGTCCTGAAACTGTACGACGGCGTCAGCACCGAAACGCGGGAAATCACCATTGTGGCGTCCCCCCTTCGTCCGGCCGGGACGGGTGCCGCGGCGGAGGCATCGTCAGAGTCCGGACAGGGAGCACCCAGCGCGGGCCTGGACGAACTCCTTGGCGGAAGTCCACGGCGGGCGGCCTACGCGGCCGGCCCTGATGATTCGGCACCAGGCCACCACGACGCGGACCAGCCCGAGCGCCAGCCCGCCAAACCGAAGCGGTCCACGGTCCCCAGCTGGGACGAGATCGTCTTTGGAACCAAGCGGGAGTAGCGCCTCAGCGTCCCCTGGATCTTCCTTCGGCTGTGAAGCACAGGAGCGGCACTTCACGTTCGACCTTGGTCAGCGAACCGTGCTGGCCCACCACCTCCATGGCCGCAGGGCGCACCCGGCGCGTGTCGTAGAGGGCCAGTGCGTCCCGGGCGGCAATCATCACGTCGCCGATCCGGGGCCCGACGGCGGGACGCAGCTCCCCGAACAGCCCGGCAGCAACCGCCTCGTCCCGGGTGAAAGCCCAGATCCTGTCGCCGAAGCGGGCTCGCCAGGCCTCCAACACGCGTTCACGGCCCGTGACATCGTCCGGATCCTCGAGGTACAGATGCACCATCCGCGGCTCGCCCGCGGTATGCCGCACACCCTGGACCAGCGAAGGGTCCGTAGAGTAGTCAATCCGCTGCTTTTCGGGGACGTCCAGCATGCCGTGGTCTGCGGTGAGCAGCACGGTGGTGCCGGCGGGCAGGGACGCGTTGAGCCGCTTAACAGTGGCATCGAGCTCTTCGAGCTGGTGTTCCCATTGTTCGGACTGGCAGCCGTAACGGTGGCCCGCCTTATCCAGTTCGTTGACGTAGAAGTACATCAGCGCCGGCCCGGCACCGGCCATCACCTCGGCGGCGGCCGCCGTCCGGGCGTGGGACGTGACGGCCGAGACGAAGTTGCCGCCGCGGAGGGCTGCCTGGGTCATCGGTGAGTTGCCGAACTGCGGGAGGCTGACCGTGGTCACTGCAACGGATCCGGCTGCCCGTTCGAACACGGTGGGGAACGGCTGCCAGGCCAGGGGGTCCACTTTGGCGTCCCAGTTGCCCAGCATGTTGACCACTTTGTCCTGCTCCGGGTCCAGCACGTCGTATCCCACCATCCCGTGCTGGCCTGGCGGCAGGCCGGTGCCAAAGCTGGCCAGTGCCGCCGCGGTGGTGGACGGAAAGGCGGAGTCCAGCCACACCGGTACCTCGCCCTGTCCGGCCTGCATCACGGACCGCAGGAAGGGCGTGTGCGCGGACTTTTGCTTCAGCAGGTTCCGGCCCAGCCCGTCCGCCAGGACCACGCAGACACGCGATGCCGGCGGCAGCCCCAGGGTGTTGGTGAAGCCGTCAACGCCGAGGCAGGCTGCGGCACTGGTGAGGACCTCGGCGACGGTCCGCTGGCCAAAGGCTGGCGCGGGCGGCACGTTCAGTTGCTTGGTTGTCGCCTCGGAAGGGGCGGCTGTTTTGCCTTGACCCGGCATCTTAGCGCTGGTGCCCGCGGCTGAGCCGGTTGCCGAAAACTCCGGTCCGGGGCCGCGGCTGCATTGGCTGGCCGTTATGGAGCACCGGCGCGGTGGAACCGGTGTTCACCGCACGCAGGGCCCGGGCAAAGAGCTTGGCGTCCTGGACGGCCTGGGGACCGTCCGCCTCGGCGCTGATGCGCAGGACGATGTCTTCCTGGGCAATGGTGCCGCTGTAGCCATGGTCTGCCTCGCATTGCGGATCGCCGCAGCTCGCCGGGCCCATATCCAGCCGCTGGCCGCCGGACCAGGCGATGGCCAGCGTGACCTCCCGGACCGGATCCGAGGGCTTGTAGTTTTGTGGCTGCGAATACATGTAGCTCAGCACCACCGAACGGATCTGCGCCACCGGCACGGACTCCGTGGAGATCTGGGCAACAATCTGTTCCCCGGCCTCATCCAACTGCTGGTCGTCCACATGGGTGATGACCAGCATGTCGGACGTCAGGACCAGGACGGTGATGTGGCGGCGTACCTCGGCACGGTCAAAATGCGTTTCAAGGTGCACCAGATGGGCCACGCATTCGCGGCCGTCCAGGGCGTCGTCAACGACGTCGGCCACCAGGCGCGGGTAGAAGCCGGCCTTCTGGAGCGCACCGTCCAGGGACTGGGCCTGCGGCGTGTGGCTGTGTGAGCTGTGCGGTCGGGGTGCCTGGTTGTCACTGCCGGGCGTGGATGGCGTCGACTGGGAAGGCTGTGAGCTCATGCCCCCATTTTCACAGATCGGCCGGGGACTTGCTAACCACGCTCAGCCCAGCATGGCCCGGCGTGCGCTGTCGGTGCGACGCGCGGCGTTGCCGATCCGGACCTCTGCCGCCAGGATGGACAGCCCCAGGGGTCCGCAGAGGACGGGGTTGAATTCCACCAGGGCTATTTCCGGATGGTTGTCCTTCATCCAGGCGAGCCGGGCGGCGAGATCCTCAAGGGCGTCCAGGTCAACGGCCGGCAGGCCCTGGTAGCCAAGGAGCTTGCGGGCGGCACGGGGCCCGCGGATGAAGTCCTTGACGTCGACGGCGGACAGCGGCGGTACGCGGTGCGCCCAGTCATCCAGCAGGTTGACGGCGTCCCCTGCCAGGCCGAAGGACACCACTGGCCCCAGCAGCGGATCCTCAATGGCCCGGAACGTGCAGGCCTGCCCCACGGGAGCCATGGACTGCACTTCCAGGGCGGGTGAGCCGTAGGGGGCCAGCGAGCGCCCCATCTGGACGATGTTCCGGCGCAGCGACTCGGCGTCCTCGATGTCCAGGCGCACGCCGCCCAGGTCCAGGCGGTGGCGCAGGGTGGGGTCCGTGGTCTTCAGGGCAACAGGCCAACCCAGCCGGTCCGCGGCCCCAACCGCTTCGTCCGGAGAGTCAAAGCCGGCGGACGGCAGCACACTGATGCCGTAGCAGCCCAGCAGCGACGCCGTGGAGCCCGCATCCAGGGCCTTCAGTTCGGCGCCGTGGACGTCGTGGAGCAGCCCGTCCAGCAGGGCATCTGCGCTTTCCGGATCGCAGCCGGCCGGCTCCACAAAATGGCCGGGATCACGGGCCAACCATTCCGAGTAACGCACCACGGCGGCGAGCGCCGCCACAGCTGCGCCTGCGTTGGAGTAGCAGGGCACGGTCCGGCCCTCAGTCCCCACCATGCCCTCCACATACACGGACGGATCCAGGATTCCCGTAAAGGCCGCCACTACCGGCTTGCCTGCCGCGGCGGAACATTCAGCGAGTACCCCGGCGAGGCTTTCCACGGTGACGCCTCGGACGGGCAGCAGTGCGGCCACTACGGCATGCACGGCATCGGAAGCGAGCGCGGCCGCGAGGCTGCGGCGGAGGGCAGGCAGCGCAACGGACATTCCGGCGTCGAGATCCACATCGGTGACGATGTTGCCCACGGCCAGGCCGTGGGCTTCGGCACTGTCCGCCACCACTTTGCCCAGCGCCAGCGAATTGCTGAAGATGGCCAGCCCCGGCCCGGCGGGGAGGGGCTGGCCCGCCACGATCTGGGTCACGTCCATGAGCTGTTCGATGGTCTCCACCCGGATGACGCCGGACTGGCGCATCATCGCGTCCAGGGCCCCGGCGGGTGCCTGGGTGGTGCGGACGGCATGGCCGGGCGGCAGCCGCAGGCCCATGGTCTCGGACTTGGCCACCACCACCGGCTTGGTGCGGGCAAGGCGCCGGGCGATCCGGGAGAACTTGCGGGGGTTGCCGATGGACTCCAGGTACAGGCCCACGGCGGTGGTATCGGCGTCGTCCTCCCAGAACTGCATCATGTCGTTGCCGGAAACGTCGGCCCTGTTGCCCGAGGAGAGGAGCGTGGAGAGCCCCAGGCGGCGCCGGCTGGACGCTGCGTACAGGGCCACACCGATGGCCGCGGACTGGCTGAACAGCCCCAGGCCGCCGCGCCCCGGCATGGCCGGAGCCATGGAGGCGTTCAGCCGGACGTCCGGATGCGTGTTCACGATCCCCAGCGAGGCGGGCCCAATGACCCGCATGCCGTTGGCCCGGGCTTTGCGGACCAGGTCCCGCTGCCGCGCCAGGCCGCGTTCGCCGTCGTCCGCGAAACCCGCCGTGGCGATCACCAGTCCTTTGACCCCGGCCGCCGCGCACTCGTCCGCCACGCCGGCCACTTCCTCGTACGGAACGGCGATGACCGCAAGTTGCACCGGCTCCGGAACTTCGGCGAGCCGCCCGTAGGACATCATGCCGGCCAGTTCCAGCGCCTCGGGGTTGATGGCGTATATGGGCCCGGCGAAGCCGCCCTCAATGATGTGTTCGAGCAGTTGGTAGCCCACGGTCCCCCACCGGCGGCTGGCACCGATGACCGCAACGGAGGACGGCGTCAGGAGGTCCCGCACGCTCTTCGCCTCGGCGCGGTGCTCGCGTGACTCCATCACGGCCCGGGATTTTTCAGTGGGCCCGATGTTGAACTCCAGGCTGACCACGCCGTCGTCGAAATGGCGTTTGACGTCGTAGCCGGCGTCGGCGAATACCATCAGCATCTTGCGGTTTTCCGGCAGTACTTCGGCGGTGAAGCGGCGGATCCCGTTCTCGTGCGCGGCTGCCGCCAGGTGTTCCAGGAGGATGGAGCCGATGCCGCGGCCCTGGTGGGCGTCGGCGATGTTGAACGCCACCTCCGCCTCCGCAGGGTCATCGAGCCTGTCATAGCGGCCGATCCCCAGGATTTCGCCGCCGAAGGTGATGACCAGCGCCACCCGGTCCCGGTAGTCCACTTCCGTGAACCGTTTAAGCTCCTTGCTGGACAGCCGGGCCTTGAAGGTGAAGAAGCGCATGTAGATTGAATTCTGCGACTGTCCGGCGTGGAAGGCCTGGACGGCGTCCGCGTCACTGGGGTGAATGGGCCTCAGGTGCGCGGTGCCGCCGTCCCTTAGCACGACATCGGCTTCCCAATGTTCCGGATATTCGCCGTCCCCGGGCTGATCCACCATAGGCTTAGCCTAACCACAAACCGACTCAACAGGCCCTGTGGCAGGAACCGGCGAAGGAAACTTCCGTCTTACCTGTTCCGAACCTGAGCGCCACCAGTAACCCAGAAGGATCCACCAGCCCCATGGCCCGCCGCCAAAGCCCAGCCCCCGCCGGGGAAGCCACCCAGGATTTCGTCGAGAACATCGTGGACATCGATGTCACGTCCGAAATGGAAGGTTCCTTCCTGGAGTATGCGTATTCGGTGATCTACTCCCGGGCCCTGCCCGATGCCAGGGACGGCCTCAAGCCGGTGCAGCGCCGGATCCTGTACATGATGAGCGAGATGGGCCTGCGCCCGGACCGCGGCCACGTCAAGAGTGCGCGCGTGGTGGGCGAGGTCATGGGCAAGCTCCACCCCCACGGCGATACCGCGATCTATGACGCCATGGTGCGCATGGCCCAGGACTTTTCGCTTCGGCTGCCGCTCATCGACGGCCACGGAAACTTCGGCTCGCTCGACGACGGCCCGGCCGCACCGCGGTACACCGAGGCCCGCCTCGCGGCGGCCGCGCTGACGCTGACGGACCACCTCGATGAAAACGTGGTGGATTTTGTCCCAAACTATGACAACCAGCTGACCCAGCCGGACGTGCTGCCGGCGGCGTTCCCCAACCTGCTGGTCAACGGCGCCACGGGCATCGCTGTGGGCATGGCCACCAATATGGCCCCGCACAACCTGGTGGAAGTGATCTCCGCTGCCCGGCACCTGATTGCGCATCCGGACGCCACGCTGGATGACCTCATGCAGTTTGTCCCCGGGCCGGACCTTCCCACCGGCGGCCGGATCGTGGGGCTGGACGGCATCCGGGACGCCTACGCAACGGGCCGCGGGTCCTTCAAGACCCGGGCCAAAGTGGAGATCGAACAGCTCTCGGCCCGCCGGACCGGCCTGGTGGTCACGGAACTGCCGTACATGGTGGGTCCGGAAAAGGTGATCGAGAAGATCAAGGACGCGGTCAACGGCAAGAAGCTGACCGGCATCAGCGACATCGTTGACCTGACGGACCGCAAGCACGGGCTGCGGCTGGTGATCGAGCTGAAGAACGGCTTCAACCCGAACGCCGTGCTCCAGCAGCTGTACCGCTACTCCCCCATGGAAGACTCCTTCGGCATCAACAATGTGACCCTGGTGGACGGCCAGCCGCAGACCCTCGGGCTGGTGGACCTGCTCGCCGTCTACGTGGGCCACCGCATCGATGTGGTCCGCCGCCGCACTTCGTTCCGGCTGGGCAAAAAGAAAGACCGCCTGCATCTGGTGGAGGGCCTGCTGATTGCCATTGTGGACATTGACGAGGTCATCCAGATCATCCGGTCCTCGGATGAGGCCGCCGCCGCCCGCGAACGGCTCATGTCCATCTACGATCTGTCCGAAATCCAGGCCAACTACATCCTGGAACTGCGGCTCCGCCAGCTGACCAAATACTCGCGGATCGAGCTGGAGAAGGAACAGGACGAGCTCCGCCGCGAAATCGCCGAACTTGAAGCCATCCTCGGCTCGGAGCAGCGGCTGCGCGAACTCGTCTCCACCGAACTCGGCGAGATCGCCGAAAAGTACGGCACCCCGCGCCGGACGGTGCTCCTCGAATCCGAAGCCGTGTCACCGACTGTGGCCGCCGCCCTGGCCGCGGCCCCCGGGGCGAAGGGCAAGGCTGCACCCTTGGCCCTGGAAATCGCGGACGATCCATGCTGGGTTATCCTCACCGCCTCGGGCCAGATTGCCCGCACGTCCAACCAGGAACCGCTGGCAGAGTCCGGTCCGCGCGTCCGGCACGACGTGTTCCGCTCCGTGGTGAAGACCTCCGCCCGCGGCGAAATCGCCGCCGTCACGTCCCAGGGCAGGATGCTCCGGCTCCAGGTCATGGACATGCCGGTGCTGCCGCCGATGTCCGGACTGCCGAATCTTGCCGGCGGTGTCCCGGCCAAGGATTTCATCACGCTGCAGAACGGTGAGGTGCTGGTGGCCTTTGCCCCATTGGACGAGGTCCTGGCCCTGGGTACCGCCCAGGGCGTGGTCAAGCGGGTCCAGCCGGACTATCCCCTGAACCGCGAGGACTGGGACGTGATTGCGCTCAAGGACAAAGACGAGGTGGTGGGCGTGGCACCGGCGGGTTCGGATGATACCGAGCTGGTGTTCCTGACCCGCGAAGCGCAACTGCTCCGGATCAGTGCCGCCGCCGTCCGGGCCCAGGGCAGGACGGCGGGCGGCATGGCGGGCATCAAGCTCGCCGCGGGCGACCAGGTGGTGTTCTTTGGCGCAGTGGCTCCGAACGATGAGGCCGCCGTGGTGGTGACCATCGCGGGGACCACCGGTGCCCTGCCGGGCACCGCGCCCGGTACGGCCAAGGTCACGGCCTTCGCCGAATACCCGGCCAAGGGCCGCGCCACAGCCGGTGTGCGCGCCCACAGGTTCCTCAAGGGCGAAGACACCCTCCTGCTCGGCTGGGCCGGCCATGGGCCCGCGAAGGCATCCTCACTGGCCGGCGTGGCGAGGTCGCTGCCGCAGGAGCACGGCCGGCGCGATGGTTCCGGTGTTCCCCTGTCCCAGGCCGTGGATGCGGTGGGACCTGCCATGGCGTGGGCCGATCCGGCCTAGACTGCTGCCATGCCTATCGTTCCTGACCAGAAGGACTGGACCTGGGTACTCTCCCGGCCCTGCCCTGAATGCTCCTTCGATGCGTCCACCGTCACCCCTGCCACAGTGCCCGGCAGTGTGTCCAACATGCTGCCGCGCTGGCGGGCAGTCCTCCGCCGCCCAGAGGCCGCCGAACGCCCGGATGAAGGGACGTGGTCGGCGCTGGAATACGCCTGCCACGTCCGCGACGTCTTTTCCCTCTTCGACCAGCGGCTGAACCTGATGCTCGAATCCGAGGACGCCCGGTTTGAGAACTGGGACCAGGACCGGACTGCCGTGGAGAAGGACTACGCCAGCGCAGATCCGGCGGTGGTCAGCACCGAGCTGACGGCCGAAGGCGAACAGGTTGCGGCATCATTCGCCCGGGTCCACGAAGACGACTGGGACCGGAAGGGGCTGCGGAGCAACGGTTCGGAGTTCACGGTCCTGACGCTGGCCCAGTATTTCCTGCATGATGTGGTCCACCACCTCCACGACGTGGACGGCTGACTGGAGCCCCTTTAGCGCAGGCTTCCTTCGGCCAGCGGGTGTGTGGCGCTGTCCGCTCCGCTCCGGGACGGCGCCGACAGGTCCAGGAGGGTGTCAGCCGGGCCGATGTCGGCCGGGTTGTGCGTCACCATGACCACCGTGCGGTCCTTGAGCCCGGCACGGAGGTCGGCCAGCATGGCCCTGCCCGCTTCGGCGTGCAGGTGGGCCGTCGGTTCGTCCAGCAGGATCACGTCAGCTCCGGTCAGGAGGGTCCGTGCCACGGCCAGCCGCTGACGTTCACCGCCGCTGAGGAACGAGCCGCCCGGGCCGATCCGGGTGTCCAGCCCCTCGGGCAGCCGGGCCACCAGGGAAGTCAGTCCGACGGCGGTCAGGGCCGCCGCGAGTTCGGCGTCACGGGCGGTGGTCGATTCAGTTTCCGGGTCCGCTGATCCGTCCTGCTCCGGCCCGGCCTTGTCCCCCGGTGCCGGAACCGGGAGTCCCAGCAACAGGTTGCCGCGGAGGGTCGAATCGAACAGGTGCGCTTCCTGGGGGCACCAGGCCGCCGCCCCGGTAACGTGGGCCCGGCCGGCCGAGGCCGGCAGGAAACCCAGCAGCACGGCAAGCAGGGTGGACTTTCCGGCGCCCGACGGGCCGGTGACTGCCAGCCAGGTACCAGGTTCGGCAGTGGCCGATACCCCGGAGAACACTGTTCCGCCGCCCGGCCATGCCGCTTCGAGCTCGGTGAGCTCCATACCGGCGGCCGCGCCGGCGCGTGGCGGGACGGCGTGCAGCCCGTCATCGGTGACCGCGTTCGTGGGGCCGCCGGTGTCCAGCACCCCGGACACCGCAATGCGCTGCATGACCTCGCGCAGGGCAGGATACTGGCGGACCGCCGTCGTCATGGCAGCGTAAGGTTCCACCAGCGCCAGCTGCAGGAGGACCATCACCGCTGCCGTTGCGGGCTCCATGGCACCGGCAATGACCGGCGGAGCCGTCAGCACCGCGGCCGACAGTGCCGCCGTACCGCAGGCAGCCACCGTGATGGCCTGGCCCAGGCCCTCTGCCCAGGCCGAGCGCTGTGACGCCCTGGTTGCCGTGCGGTCTTCGGCCCGGAGGGCGTCCAGGACTGTTCGGGCAATACCGTTCGCGTGCAGTTCCGCCCTGGCGTCCAGCGCTGCGGAGATGCGCCGCAGGACGCCGGCGCGCAGCTGCTGCTCGGCCGTGGCTGACCGGCGGTCGCCCCACAGTGCCGCGGCAGGCGCCACGACCAGGCTCACTATCGCCGCGACCGCAACTGCGGGCAGCGCTGCCGGCGCCACCAGGGTGGTGGCCAGCAGTGCCGAACCGGCCACCGCCAGGGCCGTGACGGGCGGCAGGACGACCCGCGGCAGCAGGTCCCGGACAGTGTCGACGTCGTCGATCACCGTCCCCAGGACGTTGCCGCCCTGCAACAGCCGCCGCAGCGACAGGGCTTTCCGGCTCAGCGACTCCCAGAGCCGGCCGCGGAGCCTGGTCAGGGCGCCGAAGACGGCGTCGTGCAGCAGGAGGCGTTCCCAGTACCTGAGCACGGCGCGCCCGATCCCGAAGAACCGCACGCCGACGATGGCGGTCAGCAGGTAGAGAATGGGGGGCTGTTCGCTGGCCCTGATGATGAGCCAGCCGGACAACCCGGAGAGAGCCACCGCGAAGAGGGCGGCGAAGGTTCCCACCACTGCGGCGGCGGTAAACCGGCCCGACACAGGTGCCAGCAGGCTGGCCAGGAGCCGGGTGGTGGCGGCCGTCCCGTCGCCTGCCGGGGGCAGGGGCGCCTTCGTCCGGGCAGTTTCGGGGGATGGCCCATCGGCGGACGCGCGGTCTTCTCCACTGTCCGGTGCGGGTGCGGGCATGGCCGCACCCGGCATTGCGGGGCTCGCTTTCCGCACCGTGAGGCCGTGGCTGGAAACGGGCACCAGATGGTCTGCCAGTTCGCGGGTTTTGGGGTCGTGCGCCACCATGATCACGGTGGCCTGTCCGTGCAGGGCGCGGATGGCATCCTGCACGATCGCAGCCGAGGCTGCGTCCAGGTGGGCGGTGGGTTCGTCCAGCAGCAGGACCGTGGCGCCGGCCCGGAGCCTGGCCAGGCCACGGGCCAGCGCCACGCGCCGCAGCTCCCCCGGGCTGAGCTCTGCCGGATGCTTGCCGGCCAGGTGGCCGGCAGCAGCTGATGCCAGGCATTCCCGGGCGGTTTCTACAGCGTTTCTTTGGTCGTGTTCGGAACCGGCCGTTCCGCTGCGGCCTGATCCGCCGCGGACATAGAGGATAACCTCGTCCAGAACGGAGCCGGCCACCATGACCGGGTGCTGGGGTACCCATGCAATGGCGCTCCGGTCCAGGCCCGCGATCCGGCCGGATACTGAGGTACCGCCGCCATCCCCCACGGTTCCGGCCAGGACGCCAAGGATGGTGCTCTTGCCGGCGCCGCTGGGACCGTCCAGTGCGGTGATCCGGCCGTGCGGCGCGGTGAAGGACAGGGGCCCGACGGCGGCGGCGGACCGTCCTGCGTAGGTGACCGTGAGCCCGGTGACGGTCACTCCCCGGGAGTCGGGCGCGGAATGCCGCCCGCCGCCGTCGTCCGCGGGCGCGGCAGGTGCCGCACCCCCGGCCGGTTCCGGGCCATCGGCAGGCAGCGGCCGCGGCTCGGGCGCCCCGGTCACGGCCCGGGTTGCCGCGAGTGCTGCCCGGCCGTCGTCGCTGGCGTGGTGTGCGGTGCCCAGTTCGCGGAGCGGAAGGTAGCAGTCGGGAGCGAGGATGAGGGCCAGCAGCCCGGCTTCCAGGGCCATGTCACCGTGGACCAGGCGGACGCCGATGAAAACGGCCACCACGGCCACCGAGATGGTGGCAATGAGTTCAAGGGCGAGGGCGGAGAGGAACGCGGTGCGCAGGGTACCCATGGTCCTGGTCCGGTAGTCCTCGGAGATCTCCTCGAGGGCCTTGCGCTGCGCGGTGGCCCGGCCCAGCCCCACCAGCACCGGCAGCCCCTTGGCCAGTTCCAGCATGTGGGCGGACAGCCGGGTCAGGGTTTCCTGGGCCTCACGGACGTGGTCTTCGGTGTATCGGCCAATCAGCACCATAAACAGTGGGACCAGCGGAACGGTCAGGACAACCACCACAGCGCTCACCCAATCCGCGAACAGGATGCGGGTCCCGATGAGCAGCGGGATGGTGGCGCAGTTCACGAGTGCCGGGAGGAACTGCGTGTAGTAGCTGTCCAGCGCATCCAGGCCCCGGGTGGCGAGGACGGCCAGGCCGCCGTCGGCGGGCCCGGTGCTGCGGGCACCGTTCCGCAGGGCACGGGCCAGCAGTTCGGACCGGAGTTCTTCCTTGATCCCCAGGGCGGCCCGCCGGGCGGCGATCCCCTGCGCCCAGACCGTGGCGGACCGGAGCACCACCCCCGCAAGTCCCCACGGCAGCTGGTCCTGCCAGGCGGCGCTGCCGGTGGCCAGCCCGGCGAGCATGCCGGCGACGGCCTGCCCCATAAGGACCAGCGAGAGTGCCTTCAGTGCCGCCAGCAGGCCGAGCCAGTAGATGGCGGAACGGGTGGCCGGTCCGGAAGGAAAGTCTGGGCGCACGCCGGGTCAGCCCTTTGTGGTGAAGGCCCTGGCGGCAATGGCCGGCAGGAAGCTGTGGGCTGCGGGGATATGCGCAGCGCTGACGCGGCGGCGGAACACCCAGTAGGTCCATGCCTGGTAGGTGATCACCAGGGGAAGGCCCACGGCCGCCACCACGCTCATGAGTCCGAGTGTGTAATCGGAAGATGAGGCGTTGGCGATGGTCAGGTCGAAGGCGGGATCCAGCGTGGAGGGCAGCACCACAGGGAAAACCGCACCGAAGATTGATGCGCTGCCCAGGAGCAGGAACCCGCCCATGGCCATGAAGGCCCTGCCTTCGGAGCCGCCGCGTGCCAGGAACCAGGCGGCGGCTGCTGCCACGACGGCCACAATGACCGCCGCCCAGGTCCACGGCTTGCCTTCGAGGAACTGGATGACCAGTGCCCAGGCCGCCAGCGGAAGCAACAGGACCGGGAGCAGCCGGACGAACCAGGCGCGGGCCCGGTGCCGCACATCGCCGTCGGTCTTCAGCGCCAGGAATGCCAGCGCATGCAAGAGGGAGAACCCCACTACGGCCAGTCCGCCCAGGACAGCGTAGCCGCTGAACCAGGCCATGGCACCGCCCTCGCGGTCGCCGTTGGCATTAAGCGGCAGGCCGGTGGTGGTCAGCGCCAAGGCGGCGCCGACGCCGAAGGCAGCAAAGAATGAGCCCAGGGCAATGGCCCAGTCCCAGCGCGCACGCCAGCTGTCGCTGTCCACTTTTCCGCGGTATTCGAACGCGACTGCACGGAAGATGAGGGCCACGAGGACCACCAGCAGCGGGAGGTACAGTGCGGAAAACAGCGACGCGTACCACAGCGGGAACGCGGCAAAAGTGGCAGCCCCGGCGGTGATCAGCCAGACCTCGTTGCCGTCCCATACGGGCCCGACGGTGTTCAGGAGCACCCTGCGTTCGGTGTTGTTCCGGGCGAAAAGCTTCATCAGCATTCCCACCCCAAGGTCAAAGCCTTCCAGGAAGAGGTAGCCGGTCCAGAGCACCGCGATGACGATGAACCAGATAGTGGGCAGCAGTTCCATCTCGAATATCCTCTGCTCTTCTTAGTAGGCGAATGCCAGGACGTCGTCAGCGGGTTTGTCAGTGCCACTGCCACCTGGGCCCGGCGTGGCGCCTTCGTTTTCATCCGCCGGTACGTGCGCCAGTTCCGGCATGGCGGAGACTACTCCGCCGCGGACATAGGTGACCAGGAGCTTGACTTCCACGACCAGCAGGGCGGCATAGACAAGGGTCAACACGATGAGCGAGGTCAGCAGTTCCCCGGCCGACACTCCGGGGGAAACGGCGGCGGCGGTGAACATGAAAACCTGGTCGATGCCGTTCAGGTCGGGGTTCGGGGCCACCACAAACGGCTGACGGCCCATTTCCGTAAAGATCCAGCCCGCAGCGTTTGCTCCGAACGGAGCGAGGATGCCCGCCACTGCCAGGCGCATCAGCCAGGGCGATGCGGGGACGGTGCCCTTCCTGGTCAGCCAGAGGGCCACCAGCGCAGCCAGAGCCGCCAGTCCGCCAAAGCCGATCATCATCCGGAAGCCCCAGTAGGTCACTTCCATGACCGGGACGTACTCGATTTCCTGGCCGGCCCGCTCCCCGTAGATGGGGCTGTCCGGCAGGTGGGTTCCGTAGTCGGCCTTGTACTGGTCCAGGAGGCCGTTGACTCCCCTGACCTCGGTGGTGAAGTCGCCGTTGGCGAGGAAGGACAGGATGCCGGGGATCTCGATCAGGGCCACAATGTCATCGCAGTTCTTGGAACCGAGGTTTCCGACGCTGAGGACCGAGAAGCCGGTGCCGTCGTGGCAGGCGCCTTCCGCCGCAGCCATCTTCATGGGCTGCTGCTCAAACATCAGCTTGCCCTGCAGGTCGCCGGTGATGGCGGTGCCCGCGAAGGAGATCATGGCAACGACGGCGCCGATGCGCAGCGAGCGGATCCAGACCTTGTAGTCGGTGAGGTCACGACCGGGAACGGCAGCTTCGCCGGGAACCACCCTGCCGTCAGCTCCGACGGTGTCGATGCCGTCCTTGCGGCGACGCCAGAGGTGGTACCAGGCAATACCCAGCAGGAATCCGCCGGCGACCGCCAGGGCCCCCAGCAATGTGTGGGGAAAGGCCACCAGTGCGGTGTTGTTGGTGAACACGGCCCAGGCATCCGTCATGACCGGCCGGCCGTCGATGATCTCAGCGCCGACGGGGTGCTGCATCCAGCTGTTGGCCACGATGATGAAGTAGGCGGAAAAGACCGATCCCACCACGGCGATCCAGAGGCAGGCGAGGTGGATTGCCGGCTTCAGCTGCTTCCAGCCGAAAATCCACAGTCCCAGGAACGTGGATTCGACGAAGAACGCCAGCAGCGACTCCAGTGCGAGCGGAGCCCCGAAGACGTCACCGACGAACCGGCTGTATTCGCTCCACGCCATGCCGAACTGGAATTCCTGCACAATGCCGGTAGCCACGCCCATGATGAAGTTGATGAGGAACAGCTTGCCCCAGAATTTGGTCATTCGGAGGTATTCGACCTTGCCGGTGCGATGCCAGATGGTCTGCATCACGGCCACCACCAGGCCAAGCCCGATGGTCAGGGGAACCATCATGAAGTGGTAAACGGTGGTGATGCCAAATTGCCAGCGTGCGATTTCCAGAGCTTCCACAGCAGTCCCTCGGGTTGGCGTTCAACTTTTCTACGATCCGTAGAACAATGATTTCTACCGAGTGTAGAACAATGCCGCTTGCACTGTAAACCAAGAGTTCCACGTCACATGGGCACCCACAAGGCCGCGCCACGCCGGGAGTTCTACCGCATGTAGAAACTCAGCCAAAAAACAGGTAAATTTGATTTTGTATCTGTAGCACCAAATGCAGTCACCACGGCGACCGGCCGGCAGGTGGGCGGAATCGAAGGATGTAGGCAATGGCAAGTCTTGGGGAACTGGAACGGGCAGTGATGGATCTGCTCTGGGCGGGCCACGAAGCAGCCACCGCAAATACCCTGCGCGACATGCTGGCAACCAGCACCGAGGCCAAGGGGGACGCGGCGGGCCATGAGGGCAAGGAACTCGCCGTCACCACCGTCCTGACGGTGCTCTCACGGCTGGAAAAGAAGGGCCTTGTGGAGCGGGAACGCGGCACCCGGCCGCACCGCTACCAGGCTGTTTCCAGCAGGGAAGAGCACACCGCGGAACTGATGCACGAAGTGCTGGGCTCCGCGCCGGACCGCGCGGCGGTCCTGGCGCAGTTCATCGGGTCCGTTACGGAAAGCGAAGCCGAAACCCTGCGCAAACTGCTTGGCCACGTCTAGCAGTCCATGTTCTGGACCTCATACCTGCTGGCGGTCCTTGCGATAGTCCTGGCGTGGCCGGTGCCTATCTTTCTCTCCCGCGCCCAGTGGCCGGCCCGTTCGCCTTTTACCGCGATGCTCCTCTGGCAGGCCATCGCCCTCGCCGGCGGCCTGTCGATGATCGGCGCGATGCTGGTGTACGGACTCGAGCCGGTGGGCGACAACCTGATCGCCGGCCTGCGCGCCCTTGCCGGCATGGTCCTCTTTAATGCGCCCACCACGGCACTCGGTTTCTGGCATCTCTTTGCCCTCTCCGCGGCAGCACTCCTGACCGCTCACCTGGTGTTCACACTGCTGCTCACGTACTACAAAATCGAGCGCCAGCGCCGGCGCCACCGTGAACTGCTGGCCCTGCTGGCCTCGCCGTCCGAGGGGGCCGCAGGCACCGTGGTCATCAGCCACGATTCGCCCGTGGCCTACTGCCTGCCCGGCGGGGCACGCTCGGTAACGGTCCTGTCTGACGGCCTGATGGCAGCCCTCGAACCGGACGAGCTGCGCGCGGTCCTGATCCACGAGAACGCGCACCTTAACCAGCGCCACCACCTGTTGCTGTGGGCCTTCGCCGCCTGGCGCCAGGCGCTCCCCTGGCTGCCCACCACCAGGCTGGCCCAGGAATCCGTGAACTCACTGATCGAGATGCTGGCTGATGACGTGGCGCTGAAGACCGAGAGCCGGGGAACCCTCATCAAGGCCATAGCCATCGTGGCCAGCGGCTCGGCCGGCGCCGGCGCCTTCCGCCCCGCGGCCCAGGCGAGCCTGGCCCTCGACGGGCTGGAGGCGGCCGCGGGTGTGACCGGCTCCGATTCCGCCCGCACTACCGCGTCACGGGTCAGCCGGCTGCTTTCACCGCTGCCTCAGCTGTCCGCGGCAGTCCGCGGCGCGGTCCTTGCCGGCTGCATCATGCTGCTTGCCCTGCCGACCGCCCTGCTGATTGTGCCCGGCCTGCTGGGCTGAACGCGGCCGGCCTGCTCGGGCCGCCCGGCCAACGACGAGGCCCACATCGATTGCTCCGCAAACGCCGTTTTGGGCGCCCAAAAGGACCGGTGTGGAGCAATCGATGGCACAAACGACGTCAGGCGTCGATACGCTCCCGGTCCAGGCTGGAGGCGCCGGCGATGATGAAGTCCTTGCGGGGAGCCACATCGGAGCCCATCAGCAGGTCGAAAGTTTCCTCAGCCTGCTTGGCGTTCTCGATGCCTACCTTGCGCAGCGTCCGGTGCCGCGGGTCCATGGTGGTCTCCGCCAGCTGTTCAGCGTCCATTTCACCCAGGCCCTTGTACCGCTGGATGGGCTCCTTGTACCGCTTGCCTTCGGCGGCGAGCCGGGCCAGCAGGACGTGCAGCTCCGCCTCGGAGTAGGTATAGATCATCTCGTTGGCCTTCTGGCCCGCATTGATGACTTCGACCCGGTGCAGTGGCGGGACCGCGGCAAAAACCCGGCCCTCCTCGATCATGGGCCGCATGTAGCGGAAGAAGAGCGTGAGCAGCAGCGTCCGGATATGGGCGCCGTCCACGTCGGCGTCCGTCATCAGGATGACCTTGCCGTACCGGGCGGCGCTGATGTCGAAGCTGCGGCCTGAACCGGCGCCCACCACCTGGATCAGGGCGGCGCATTCAGCGTTGGAGAGCATGTCCCCCACGGATGCCTTTTGGACGTTGAGGATCTTGCCACGGATGGGCAGCAGCGCCTGGAAGTCTGAGCTCCGCGCCAGTTTCGCCGTGCCCAGCGCCGAGTCGCCCTCCACGATGAACAGTTCGGAACGCTCGACGTCGTCCGTGCGGCAGTCCGCAAGTTTGGTGGGCATGGAGGACGTTTCCAGGGCATTCTTGCGCCGCTGTGTTTCCTTGTGGACCCGCGCGGAAATGCGGGACTTCATCTCGCTGACGATCTTCTCGAGCAGCAGCGCAGACTGGGCCTTGTCGTTGCGGTTTGCGGAGTTCAGTTTGGCGGTGACCTGCTGCTCCACCACCTTCGAGACGATGGCCCGCACGGCAGAGGTCCCGAGGATCTCCTTGGTCTGGCCTTCAAACTGCGGTTCGGCCAGCCGGACGGTCAGGACAGCCGTCAGGCCGGCGAAGATGTCGTCCTTCTCGATCTTGTCGTTGCCTGCTTTGAGCTTGCGGGCGTTGGTCTCCACAGCCTTCCGGAACGTTTTGACCAGTGCCTGCTCGAAGCCCGACTGGTGGGTGCCACCCTTGGGTGTGGAGATGATGTTCACAAAGCTGCGAAGCGTGCTGTCGTAGCCGATCCCCCAGCGCAGAGCCACATCCACTTCGCAGTCCCGTTCCACCTCGGCGAGCTGGCTGTGGCCACGCTCATCGAGGACAGGCACGGTTTCCTTGAACTTTCCCGAACCGTGGAGCCGCCAGATGTCGGTCACGGCGGGATCAGCGGCAAGGAACTCGACAAACTCGGAAATGCCGCCGTCGTGGTGGAAGATTTCCTCGTGGGGTGCCGCTTCGCCGGGCGTGCCGGCCAGCCTGCGTTCATCGCGGACCGTGAGCTTCAGGCCGGGCACCAGGAAGGACGTCTGCCGTGCCCGGGCGGCCAGTTCGTCGTAGGAGAATTTGGCGTCCGGCGTGAAGATCTGGCGGTCGGCCCAGTAACGGATGCGTGTACCCGTCACGCCCCTCTTGGCTTTGCCCACCACGTCAAGAACAGAGCCATCCACAAAAGGCGCAAACGTGGCTGCCGGATCGATCCTGCTTCCGGTGTCCTGGAAGCGCCCGGGCTCGCCGCGCCGGAAAGACATCCTGTACGTCTTGCCGCCCCGGTCCACTTCAACATCCAGGCGGGCAGAGAGCGCGTTCACCACGGAGGCGCCCACGCCGTGCAGGCCGCCCGAGGCGGTGTAGGACCCACCGCCGAACTTGCCGCCGGCGTGGAGCTTGGTGAACACCACTTCGACGCCGGTGAGTCCCGTTTTGGGTTCCACGTCCACGGGAATGCCGCGCCCGTCGTCGTGGATTTCCACCGAGTTGTCGGCGTGCAGGATGATTTTGATGTCGTGCCCGAAGCCCGCCAGCGCTTCGTCCACGGAGTTGTCGATGATCTCCCACAGGCAGTGCATCAACCCACGCGAGTCGGTGGAACCAATGTACATGCCGGGGCGCTTGCGGACGGCTTCGAGGCCCTCCAGGACAGACAGGTGCCGGGCGGTGTAATCAGAACTTGGTGCCACGGGTGATGAACTCCTTCAGTGAACAGCTGGCGCTGCGGACGCTTGTTCAAGCCTAGTCGGCGCGGCCGCGGACGGCCCGCTGCCACACGTCATCAGGGCTGTGGGCCGGGCCACCCGAGACCATTCCGTGACCAAAATCGGCGGCTTGAGTCATTCTTGTAGCTACGCGGACAGCGAACTTGACCCGTCCTTGCGATGGGATTGATACGAATGCTGGTTATATAGACATACAGATCTACTAAGGAGGCCGACATGACAACAGCAGTGGCAGACCGCACACTCAACGCACTGGACCGGTGCGATCGTTGCGGAGCTCAGGCATACGTCCGCGTTGTACTTGAGACCTCCGGCGGTGAGCTGCTCTTCTGCGGCCACCACGCCCGTGCCGTCGAAGCAACACTCAGGCCGCAGAGCTCGGACTGGCACGATGAGACCGGCAGGCTTCACGAGAAGGCTCCCGCCCCCGTCGACTGACCCGGCGCATCGAACCTGCAGGACCCCCTCCCCCGGGAGGGGGTCCTGCTTTGCGTTAAGCCCCTATTCATTGCGCCCGGCCCGTCAACGAAAACGCGGGGCCCGTTCCTGCCCGCACATCCGTGGATGCCGGGCGGGAACTGGCCCCGCGCCTGCGTGGTGGGTCCTGGACCTAGTCCAGATAGTCCCGGAGCACCTGCGACCGCGAGGGGTGGCGGAGCTTGGACATGGTCTTGGATTCGATTTGGCGGATGCGCTCACGCGTGACGCCGTAGACCTTGCCGATTTCGTCTAAAGTCTTCGGCTGGCCGTCGGTGAGGCCGAACCGCATTGCCACCACACCGGCTTCGCGTTCGGACAGCGTGTCCAGCACCGAGTGCAGCTGTTCCTGTAGCAGCGTAAAGCTCACGGCGTCGGCCGGGACGACAGCTTCCGAGTCCTCAATGAGGTCACCGAACTCGGAGTCGCCGTCCTCGCCGAGCGGGGTGTGGAGGGAAATGGGCTCGCGGCCGTACTTCTGGACCTCCACGACCTTTTCGGGGGTCATGTCCAGTTCGAGGGCCAGCTCCTCCGGTGTGGGTTCGCGGCCGAGGTCCTGCAGCATCTGGCGCTGGACACGGGCCAGCTTGTTGATGACTTCCACCATGTGCACCGGGATACGGATGGTGCGGGCCTGGTCGGCCATGGCGCGGGTGATGGCCTGGCGGATCCACCAGGTGGCGTACGTGGAGAATTTGAAGCCCTTGGTGTAGTCGAATTTCTCCACCGCGCGGATCAGGCCCAGGTTGCCTTCCTGGATAAGGTCCAGGAACAGCATGCCGCGGCCCGTGTAGCGCTTGGCCAGCGACACCACCAGACGGAGGTTGGCTTCGAGCAGGTGGTTCTTGGCACGCTTGCCGTCGTGGATGACGAACTCAAGTTCGCGCTTGAACTTGGGGTCCATGGACCCGTCGTCGGCCGCGATCTTCTCTTCAGCGAACAGTCCGGCTTCGATCCGGAGCGCCAGGTCCACTTCCTGCTCGGCGTTGAGCAGCGCAACCTTACCGATCTGCTTGAGGTAGTCCTTGACGGGGTCCGCCGTGGCACCGGCCGACATAACCTGCTGGACCGGGGCATCGTCGTCATCGGCATCCGAGTAGACAAAGCCCTTGCCGGTGGCGGCCGTTGCGGCCTTGGCGGCGTCGATCTCGGCGTCATCGCCGGCATCGGCACCTTCGATGAGGATGTCGTCAAGGTCTTCGATGTCATCTTCATCGGTATCCGAGGCGCCGCGTGCGGCCTTGCCGGCAGCCTCGGCAGCGGCCTTGGCACCGGGCTTGGGCCCGCGCTTCTTGGGCTCGGGCTTGCCGTCCACGCCAGTGTCACCAGCGGCGTCCTTGACAGCTTTGTTGGCTGCCCGCGTCGCTGCTCGCTTGGCGTTCGTTGCAGCCTGCTTCTCCTCAGGGGACAAAACGTCCTGGGCGGCGGGTTCCTTCTTCGCGGAAGACGGGGTCACAGAAAACCTTTCTAGCGGCGGTCTGTGGAATCACCATACGGGCAACACCACTATGACCCTGTCAAGTCCGTGATCAACATCAGGTGCAACCACGGACAGCAGAGTCTATAGATAGAACTGCCGGGGCGGCTGTAATGTTCCCGTCAGGGCCATTACGTGCACTTGATACACGGACCCAACCGGGTCTCGGCAACCATTGTCTCACGGTTTTCGAAGTCCGGCCTCAAGGATGACGCTGGGGTCAGGCTGCATCGGGCTCGAACCGGCGCCAGGCAGCGTCCTTCCGCGCAGCCCAGCCACACAGCGTTCCACGCCGCACGAGCTCGAGCATGAGTTCGGCCAGCCGGTAGCCCGGCGACTCATCAAGGGCGGCGCCGAGGTACACGGCGGCGTACGATCCCTTCCCCTGGCACCAGGCGATCCAGCCCCGCCCGGTCAGGGCAGCCGCGCCGGGCTGCCCGCCGCAGGCCGCGAGCTGTGCCAGGACCGCGTCCAGGCTGCTCAGGCGGTGCCAATCGGGAATTTCGGGCTCCAGGCCCAACAGGACCTCGCCGTATCCAGGCACGTTTCCACCCTGGCAGGCGTCCGCACCCGCAACGTCCTGCGGTCCTGGGCCGGAGGGTAGATCATCATGCCGGCTTTCAGGCGGCACTTCGGACGGGGTGACACTCCTCCGCCCGGGAAGGAGGGGGCCTACCGGCGCCAGGCCGCAGCCCGGTTCGAAGATGTCGAAGGTATCGGCCCCGGCGAGGGCAGCAGGGGCGCCCGCGGCTGCCATGACCAGGACCGCGTCCCGCCAGGCGGGGACACGGAGCGAGGCGCGGAGGAACGCGGCCTCGTTGGCCGGCAACGCCTGTTCCGGAGCGTTGGCCAGCGCGGCCGACCACAGGCCCAGAATCGTGTCGAACTGGGCCCTGCTCCCCCGCCGCCTGTCCAGTTGCGCCGCCCAGGCCTCCTCGTAGGCAAGGATGGCGCCACGCACGTCCCCGGACACCGCCGGCGCGGACAGGGCCCCTTGCTCCGGCGCGGGCCCCACGCTGCTGCCGCGGTAGATCATTTCGGCGTTCAGCGTGCTGTCGCGGATGACCTGCACGGGCCTGCCTGGCGAGGGGCAGCAGATGGCATCGGTGCAGTTGGCCTCACGCCAGTATTCGTCGCCGACATACCAGGCCTCACGCACCGGCATCCCCGCGCCGTCGAGGCTATTTTCCAGTGCGGCCAGGAGTCCCCGGTACGTCCCGGGCGGTTCCATCCAGCCGTTGTTGGTGAAGAGGGCCAGCAGGGCGCCGTCCGCATTCCGGTCGGCCCCGAGGTAGGTGCGGACGGTGCGCGCGTACCCGCGCGGGTCCGCGAGGGTCTCCGGCCCGGGGAGGTCCAGCCTCAGGGTGGCCCCGAGCCGTTTACCGTGCATGGTCATGGCCACCAGGCTCTCCACAGGCCAGTACCCCAGGGAGTGCGGAATGAAACCGAGGACGTCTTCAGGGCCCCGGACGGTCAGGTGTTCTGGAAGTGTCATCTCCCCAGCATTGGCGACGCCCGAACCCGCCTCCAGCCCCCAGTATCCCTAAGTGGACAAACCAGCCTGAAGGGGAACTGTTGAGGACTAGTGCCTGTCCTGGTCGGCGCTGCCGCGCTCCCGGCGCTGGGCCAGGCTGGCCCTGCGCTGCTGGGCCATGGCCTGAAGCAGCGGGGGAACCACAACGCCCTGCGCCGCCATCTGCCGCCGCACTTTGCGCCTGCACACCACCATCATCGCCGCACCGAACCCCAGCAGCACAAAGTGCACGCTCAGAGCGATCCGGAACGGTTCCAGCCCGTACAGTTCACCGCGGGAGTAGCCACTGGCCAGCAGAACGTCCAGCACCAGGCCAATCAGGAAGATCGCCACCAGCGCCGCGATGAATCCGCCGACGTTCACGATGCCCGTGGCGGTGCCAATCCGGTGGGCCGGGTTGAAGGTCCGGGCAAAATCAAAACCGATCATGGACCCCGGTCCGCCGATGGCCAGGACCACCACCAGGATAGCGAGGAGCCACAATGGCGACCGGCCCGGAATGAGCAGGACTGCGGCCCACGACGCCGCCGTGGCAGCGGAAATCAGCAGCACCATGGTGGACCTGCGGAGCGGGTGCCGAGCCACGAAGCTGCCGATGAAGGGTCCGGCGGAGAGCCCGGCCGCAACATAGAGGGTCATCAGCCCTGCCACCGTTCCGGCCTCCAGGCCCTGCCCGGAGATCAGGAACGGATAGCCCCAGGTCATGGCGAAGACGGTACCGCTGAACTGGATGGTGAAATGGCTCCACATCCCCAGCCTCGTCCCGGGCTGGCGCCAGGCGGCGGCGAGGGAGATGCCGGTGGCCCGCAGGCCCCGCTGGACTTCCGGGCGGTCCGTTCCGGGCGGCTGGTCCTGCAGGAGCAACACCACAAGGACCACTGCCAGCCCGGACATGCCGGCGAGCATCAGGAACCCGGGCGTCCAGCCGAATGTGTGCAGGACGAAGGCGAAGGGCAGGACGCTGAACAGCTGTCCCAGCTGGCCGGACATGCCGGTGAGCTGGGTGACCAGGGGAACCCGTGCCGGCGCGAACCACAACGGAATCAGGCGGATCACGGAGATGAATGTCATGGCATCGCCGGCACCCACCAGGACCCGGCCCGCCACGCCGCCGGGGATGCTGTCCGCAAAGGCCAGCTGAAGCTGCCCGAGACCCATCAGGATGGCGCCGCCGGCGATCATGGCCCGCGAGCCGAACCGGTCCACCAGGACCCCCACCGGGATCTGCAGGCCCGCATAAACCAGCAGCTGCAGGACAGTAAAGAAGGAAATGGCGGAGGCGCTGGCGTTGAAGCGTTCGGTGGCCTCAAGCCCCACCACCCCGAAGGACGTCCGCTGGGAGACTGCCACCAAATACGCGAAGATACCGATGGTCCAGATCAGCCAGGCGCGGGGAGAAGTCACGTCCTCATTATGCCCGGGCCGGGTTCCGGACCCGGGCATATGCCTGACAGGCGGACACACCCGCTCCGGCGGACGGGCCGGTTACCAGCCAGGTCAGAGGCCGGGATTCTCGCGGGCCAGGTAGGCCTCCACGGCGGCGCCCAGTTCGTCGCCGTTGGGCAGTTCGTCGTTTTCATCCGCGAGCAGTGAGCGGCGGACAGTGCCGTCGGCCTTCTCGTCGTACCGTTCCTCCAGGCGGGCCACCACCTGCCGGACGTCGTCCGAAGCCTCCACCTGTTCGGCGATCTGGCGGGCCACTTCCCGGCCGGCTTCGCGCAGCCTGTCGGTGGGGAGCATCAGGGAGGTGGCTGCACCAAGGAATTCGAGCCCGGCAACCGCAGCAGGGGGGTATTCCGCCTCGGCCAGGTAGTGCGGAACGTGGATCACGTAGCCGGCAACGTTGCGCCCGGCGTCCACCAGCCGCAGTTCCAGGATGTGGCCCACTGCTGCCGGGACGTCAACGGTGGGTTTCCAGACGGAAATTCCTTCGATCAGTTCCGGGCGGTTGCCGTGGACGGTCACCCCCACCGGCCGCGTGTGCGGCACGGGCATGGGGATCGAGTGGATCCAGGTTACGAGGTTCACATCGAGCTTCTCCACGATGCCAACGACGGCGCGGGCGAAGCGCTCCCACTGCAGGTCCGGTTCGAAGCCGGCCAGCAGGAGGAAAGCGTTGCCCAGCCCGTCCTTGAGCTTGTAGAGGGCCAGCTTCGGCGCCTGGTAGTCCTGCAGATGATCTTCGACGAAGGAGATGTGCGGCCTGCGGGACCGGTAATCGATGAGTTGGTCGGCGTCGAATACTGCCACCGTTTCGGCGTCGAGGGTGTCCAGCAACTCCGCGTTGATCTGCTTCACCACGTGGCCGGCATCGGCGAAGCCCGTAAATCCCATCACCAGGTTCAGCCCGCGGAGGGCCGGGCTGTGGAACAGCTCGATGTTGCTCGCATAGAGCGCATCGGGGTCCAGCAGTGAGCCGGAAATCCGTTCAAGCACGGCGTCTTCCTTTCGAGGTTCGGGTGGATACGTTGTACAACACTGCCGGGCCGCCACGCATTCCACAGGCGGGTGTGGCGCAGGTCTCAGAAGATTCCGCTCCGGCGGCCGCCAGCGGCTACGATCGACAAATGGCCTGCCGGGCGTGTTTGCCGGCGCCCCGGCCTCGTCCTGATCGGACGGCCGCCGGATTTTCATCGCCAGCGCCGGACATCCATTCCTGCGCGAAAAGCCTTTTCGAGAATTGAGGACTTACCCCGTGGTCAAGAATACTGAAATTAACCTTAGTACCCTCGCCAGGGACCTGAAGCGGACCCCCAGTGACGCCGTGGTCATCGGCGTGGGTCAGGGCACGGACGGCCCGGTGCTGCTCCGGAACCCGCTGACCGCGAAGTCTGCCGAGGCGTTGACAGATTCCCTCAAAGTCCTGGGGGTCACCGGCGCGGCAGATCAAACGGTCAGGCTTCCCGGCCTGCCCGAAACCGGCGCCGGCGTGCTCGTGCTGGCAGGCGTGGGCAAAGTTGCCGCCGGCCAGCCGCTGTCCGCAGAAGCGCTCCGGCGTGCCGCAGGGTCCGCAGTCCGCCAGCTTGCCGGGCTGCCCACCGTTGTCCTGGCGCTCCCGACGACGGGAGTCGCCGACGTCGCGGCGGTCGCCGAGGGTGCCGCGCTGGGCGCTTACGCATACACGGAGCACCGGTCCTCCACTGACGGGCTGAAGGATCCGGTCCGCAATGCAGTGATCTACACAGACGTGGCCGCAACCGACGAACTTACCACTGCGCTGACCCGGGCCGGCCTGATCGGCCAGGCAGTCAACGCCACACGCTCACTGGTCAACCAGCCGCCAAGCCATCTCTACCCTGAATCCTTCGCCGAAGCGGCAAAGGAACTGTCCAAGGGCCTCCCGGTGAAGGTAACCGTCTGGGACGAAAAGCGACTGGAGAAGGAAGGCTTCGGCGGCATCATGGGCGTGGGCAAGGGCTCCACCCGCCAGCCGCGCCTGGTGAAGGTCGAATACGCCCCCGCCAGGGCGGCGAAGAAGATCGCCCTCGTCGGCAAGGGCATCACCTTCGACACCGGCGGCATTTCACTCAAGCCGGCCCTCGGCATGGGCGACATGAAGAGCGACATGGCAGGCGCCGCCGTCGTTCTTAACACCGTGCTGGCCATCGCCCGGCTGGGCCTCCCGGTCAAGGCCACCGCGTGGCTGTGCATTGCCGAAAACATGCCCGGCGGCGGGGCGTCCCGTCCCGCAGACGTCCTGACCATGTTTGGCGGCAAGACCGTTGAAGTGCTGAACACCGATGCCGAGGGCCGCCTGGTCATGGCCGACGGTATTGTCGCCGCGAGCCGCGAATTCCCTGACGCCATCATCGACGTCGCCACGCTCACCGGCGCGCAGCTGATTGCCCTCGGCAACCGTACGGCCGGAGTCATGGGCTCGGACAGCGTCACGGGACCGCTCAAGGCTGCCGCCGACCGCGCCGGCGAACTGGTGTGGCCCATGCCGCTGCCCGAGGAACTGCGTCCCAGCATCGACTCGCAGGTGGCGGACCTGGCCAACATCGGCGAACGCCACGGCGGCATGATGACCGCCGCCGTGTTCCTACGCGAGTTTGTGGGCAAGGGCAAAGACGGCGAGCAGATCCCGTGGGCGCACATCGACATCGCCGGGCCGTCCTTTAACAACGGCAGCCCCTACGGCTACACCCACAAGCAGGCCACCGGCTGCACCGTCCGCACCCTGGTTGCCTATGTGGAGGATGTTCTCGCAGCATCCTGACGCACTGCAGGGCCGGCACGCGGCTTTGTGACCCCGCGGTGATCCGTCGGACACAAAGCCGCGTGACACTCACCACAAGCGCTCCACAAACGCTGCGGCGAGGTGGAGCATGGATAAGTGGTTCGCTAAGGTGAACCACGATAGTCACAAATGAAAGCGAACCTGCCTGCTGGCATAATCACGGCAGTACAAGTTCCAAGACCAGATGATGCGCAAGCTCGCGTCATCGTTCACGCGAGGGAGCGTCTAAGTGGCCGATCAGGCAACTGCGCAAGAATTCGACATCCTGGTACTCGGCGGCGGAAGCGGCGGCTACGCCACCGCCCTCCGTGCCGTTCAGCTTGGCTTCACCGTTGGTCTGGTTGAGAAAGCCAAGCTCGGTGGTACCTGCCTGCACAACGGCTGTATTCCCACCAAGGCCCTGCTGCACTCTGCAGAGCTGGCCGACCATGCCCGTGACTCCGCCAAGTACGGCGTGAATGTCACCCTGGACAGCATCGACATCACTGCGGTCAATGCGTACAAAGACGGCATCATCGCCGGCAAGTTCAAGGGCCTCCAGGGCCTGATCAAGTCCAAGGGCATCACGGTGATCGAGGGCGAAGGCAAACTGACCTCCCAGGACACCGTTACTGTCAACGGCACCGCCTACAGGGGCAAGAACATCGTGCTTGCCACCGGCTCGTACTCACGTACCCTGCCCGGCCTGGAAATCGGCGGCAAAGTCATCACCTCGGATGAGGCCCTCACCATGGACTACATCCCGAAGAGCGCCATCATCCTGGGCGGCGGCGTGATCGGCGTCGAGTTTGCTTCGGTCTGGAAGTCCTTCGGCGTGGACGTCACCATCGTTGAAGGCCTGCCCTCGCTGGTCCCCAACGAGGACGCCACCATTGTCAAGAACTTCGAGCGTGCCTTCAAGAAGCGCGGCATCAAGTTCTCCACCGGTGTCTTCTTCCAGGGTGTGGAGCAGAACGACGACGGCGTGAAGGTCACCCTGGTTGACGGCAAGACGTTCGAAGCGGACCTGCTGCTCGTCGCCGTCGGCCGCGGCCCGGTTACCGCCAACCTGGGCTACGAGGAAGCGGGCCTCACCATCGACCGCGGCTTCGTCATCACCAACGAGCGCCTGCACACCGGCGTCGGCAACATCTACGCCGTCGGCGACATTGTGCCCGGCGTGCAGCTCGCGCACCGCGGCTACCAGCAGGGCATCTTCGTGGCCGAGGAAATCGCCGGCCTGAAGCCCGTGGTCGTTGAAGACGTCAACATCCCCAAGGTCACCTACGCCGAACCGGAAATCGCCACGGTTGGCTACACCGAAAAGGGCGCCAAGGAGAAATTCGGCGAGGACCAGGTGGAAACCCAGGAGTACAACCTGGCCGGAAACGGCAAGAGCTCCATCCTGGGCACCAGCGGAGTCGTCAAGCTGGTCCGTCAGAAGGACGGCCCCGTGGTGGGCGTTCACATGATCGGCGCCCGGATGGGTGAGCAGATCGGTGAAGCGCAGCTCATCGTGAACTGGGAAGCGTACCCCGAGGATGTGGCACAGCTGGTGCACGCCCACCCGACCCAGAACGAGGCCCTGGGCGAAGCCCACCTCGCCCTCGCGGGCAAGCCCCTGCACGGCTAACAGCCCCCGTTTTACCGCAAGACATCAGGGTTTGGTGCACCCGGCACAATTTGCCGGGTGCACTAAGCTCGAACACGGCAGCAATCATCCGCACTAAAGATCAATAAGGAGAACGGGGACGACATGTCTGAATCCGTTAACTTGCCCGCCCTCGGTGAGAGCGTCACCGAAGGAACCGTCACCCGCTGGCTCAAGCAGGTAGGTGACCGGGTAGAGGTGGACGAACCGCTGCTCGAGGTTTCCACCGACAAAGTAGACACCGAAATCCCCTCTCCGGTAGCCGGCATCATCGAGGAGATCCTCGTGGCCGAAGACGAGACCGCCGAAGTCGGCGCTCCCCTGGTCCGCATTGGTGACGGTTCCGGTGCCGGCGCAGCTCCTGAAGCTGCAGCAGCCCCGGCGGCCGAAGAAGCACCCGCCGCCCCGGCCCAGGAAGCCCCCGCTGCAGAAGCACCGGCCGCTCCGGCCGAGGAAGCCCCCGCTGCCGCACCCGCCGAAGAGGCTCCGGCCGCTTCCGGCGGCGAAAGCCACGACGTCACGCTCCCCGCTCTCGGCGAAAGCGTCACCGAAGGCACCGTGACCCGCTGGCTGAAGGCCGTGGGCGACACCGTTGCCGTGGATGAGCCGCTGCTCGAGGTCTCCACCGACAAGGTGGACACCGAGATCCCCTCCCCTGTTGCCGGCACGCTCCAGGAGATCCGCGTCAACGAGGATGAGACCGCCGAAGTTGGCGCCGTCCTCGCCGTCATCGGTTCCGGCGCGGCTGCTCCCGCAGCTGCCGCACCCGCTCCGGCGCCTGCCGCCGAACCCGCGGCAGCTCCCGCACCCGCTCCGGCCACTCCGAAGGCAGAGGCAGCTCCGGCACCCGCTGCTGCCCCGGCCGCTCCCAAGGCAGAAGCCGCTGCCCCCGCTCCGGTTGCTGCAGCGGCTCCCGCTGCCGAGCCCGCCGCGGGCGGCGAGTCAGGCTACGTGACCCCGCTGGTCCGCAAGCTGGCCAACCAGCACGGCGTGGACGTCTCGTCCCTGTCCGGCACCGGCGTCGGTGGCCGAATCCGCAAGCAGGACGTCCTCGCCGCCGCAGAAGCCAAGGCAGCTCCGGCAGCAGCCCCGGCCGCAGCGGCGGCCCCGGCAGCGTCCGCTCCGGCAGCATCCTCGCTGCGCGGCACCACGCAGAAGGCACCCCGCATCCGCCAGGTCATCGCCCGCCGCATGCGCGAGTCCCTCGAGGTCTCCACCCAGCTCACGCAGGTGCACGAAGTGGACATGACCAAGGTGGCCAAGCTCCGCCTCAAGGCCAAGAACTCCTTCCAGGCCCAGAACGGTGTCAAGCTGACCTTCCTGCCGTTCATCGCCAAGGCCGTGGCCGAGGCCCTCAAGCAGCACCCGAAGCTCAACGCTGCGTACGACGAGGACAAGCAGGAAATCACGTACCACAACGCCGAGCACCTGGCGATTGCCGTTGATACGGACAAGGGCCTGCTCGTTCCGGTCATCAACGATGCCGGCAGCCTGAACCTTGCCGGCCTGGCCGGCAAGATCGCCGATGTTGCCAGCCGCACCCGCGACGGCAAGATCGGCCCGGACGAGCTGTCCGGTGGTACCTTCAGCATCACCAACATCGGATCCGTCGGCGCACTGTTCGATACCCCGATCATCAACCAGCCGCAGGTGGGCATCCTCGGCACCGGCGCCATTGTCAAGCGCGCCGTGGTGGTTGCTGACGAGAACGGTGACGACTCGATCGCCATCCGCTCCATGATGTACCTGTCGCTCACGTACGACCACCGCCTGGTGGACGGCGCTGACGCCGGCCGCTTCCTGCAGACCCTGAAGGCCCGCCTTGAAGAAGGCGCCTTCGAGGCCGACCTGGGACTCTAGCCTCCACAGGCTCAAACGAACGACGGCGGTGCACGCACCGGTGGGAAACCTCCGGACGGCGTGTGCCGCCGTCGCGGTTTAACGCACCAGCCACCGCCCCGGGGCGGTGGGACACGGGACTCTTCCACCACCGCCTTACTACGTGGCGTAGAAGCTACTGGCTAAGCTGATTCCATGACTATCGTGTTCAGCCTCCTGGTGTTCCTGCACATCGTCGGCGCCGCAATGATCGTGGGCTACTGGATCGCCACCATCAAAGAGCCGACCATCCACCCGCGCCAGCGTGACGGCGCCTTCCTGCAGCTGCTGACAGGCATCGCCATGATGGGCCTCGTGCCCTTTATGCCCAACGCCGACCCCAACTATTTTAAGCTCGGCATCAAGTTCGCCATCGGGGTGGCCGTGGCCGTGCTGGCCGTCATTGGCGCCCGCAAGGTCAAGAAGGGCGAACCGGTGACCACCGGCCTCGCCCACGGCGTCGGTGGCCTGGCCCTGGTGAACATCGCCATCGCCACCATCTGGAACTGATCGCCCCCTGCCCTGCCTGCGACGGCGCCGCTCCCCTGGCCGGGGAGCGGCGCCGTCGCGGTTTGAGCATGGCCGGGGTCATAATCCTCTGAGAGCGGACAGCCGGTGCATACGTGCCCGCGAATCCCTAGGATGGGAACCGGCGGGGCCAGGCAACAGCCGGTCCCGGTTCAACGCGACTTTGAGGAGTGGACATGGCAGCAACACGCACCGCGCACACAGTATGGAACGGCGACCTGATCACGGGATCCGGGCAGACCACGCTGGACAGCTCCGGCCTGGGCACCTTTGATGTCACCTGGAAGGCACGCACCGAAGCGGCCGAGGGCAAGACCAGCCCGGAGGAACTGATCGCCGCAGCGCACGCAAGCTGTTTCTCGATGGCCTTCAGCCACGCCCTTGCCGGGGCCGGCCACGCTCCGGAGGAAATCAACACCAAGGCCGATGTGACGTTTGTTCCCGGCACCGGCATCACCGGCAGCCACCTGACCATGTCCGCCAGGATCCCCGGCATCACCGAAGAGGAATTCCAGAAGATCGCGGATGAAGCGAAGGTTGGCTGCCCCGTTTCCGGCGCCCTCGCCAGCATCGACATCACCCTGGACGCAACGCTCCAGTCCTGATCCGGAACGGCACAAACGCCGCCACGGACAAGCACTGAAGGCCCTGCTCCACCCGGTTGAACCGGCAGGAGGCAGGGCCTTCAGTGTGTGGCGGAACGGCCGTCAGCCGCCGTGGCGGCGCGCCGGGAGCGGGGCCGGCCGCAGGAGCCGGTAGCCTTCCCGTGCCGGGGGCCTGTCCGTGGGGAGTTCCTGGATCATTTCCTTGAGCGCACCGATGCCATATTCCAGCTGCGGGTCCGTGCCCGCTGCATAGGCGTGCGGCGGGAAGGTCACTTCGATGTCCGGGTCCACGCCGTAGTTCTCCACGGACCATCCCACGCCGCCGCCAAACCAGTTGGCGTACCGCGGCTGGGTTACTCCGGTGCCGTCGGCCAGGGAGAACCTGTTATCGATACCCACCACGCCGCCCCAGGTGCGCGTACCGACCACTGGCCCGATTCCGCGCAGTTTGGACACCTGGGTAATGATGTCGCCGTCGGACCCGGCGAATTCATCAGCCAGGATGATCACCGGGCCGCGCGGGGCGTGGTGCGGGTAGGTGCGCGGGCGTTCGCCGCGTGGCATGCTCCAGCCGGTCACCTTACGGCCGATCAGCTCGGCCACCAGCTGCGATGTGTGGCCGCCGCGGTTGCGCCGGACGTCCACGATCAGCCCGTCCAGTGCCGTTTCGGTGTCCAGGTCGCGGTGCAGCTGGGCCCAGCCGTTGGCCATCATGTCCGGGATGTGGAGGTAGCCGTAGCGGCCGGCCGACGCCTCGCGGACGGTCCGCCTGTTGGATGCCACCCATTCCTGGTAGCGCAGCCGTTCCTCGTCCTTGACGGGCACGACGGCGATGCGCCGCTGCTTCCCGGCATCAGCACCGTGGCCGGGGCCATTCCGGAGTGTCAGTTCCACGGCACGCCCGGCGGCACCCACCAACTGCATGGCAGGCGTCACCGTGGCGGACAGCGGCACACCGTCGATGGCGAGGAGCACGTCCCCGGCCTTGGCTGCGGCTCCCGGCCGGGTCAGCGGCGAGGTGGCCAGCGGATCGGACGATTCGCCCGCCAGGATGCGGGTGATTTCCCAGCCGGCGGCTGTCAGGGACAAGTCGGCCCCCAGGCGCCCCTGGCCGGTGCTGCCGTCCTCGGTGACCGTGGCCGGCTTCACGTAGGCATGCGAGGTACCGAGTTCGCCGTGGAGCTCCCAAAGCAGGTCCACCAGGTCGTCGTGCGATCCCAGCCGGTCCACCAGCGGACGGTACCGCTTATGCACCGACTCCCAGTCCTGCCCGGCCATGTCTTCTGCCCAGAAGAAATCACGCTGCAGGCGCCACGCCTCGTCAAAGGCCTGGCCCCAGACACTGACCGGGTCCATCATGACCCTGATCCTGCCCAGGTCCACCTTGACCAGCTGGCCGGATTCCTCGTCCGCTTTGGCGGCCGAGGGGACAACACTGACCTGCTTGTCGCTGATCAGCACCACCTTGGTGCCGTCGCCGGAGAGCCGGTAGCTGTCCAGGGCCTCCACCAGGGTGGAGGGCTTGCGCCGGGCCAGGTCAAACCGGACCAGGCTGGGACGGGTGTCCTTGTCGTCGCGGCTGGCCTTGCCGTCGCCGGTGACACCAGCGAGTGCCCAGTCCAGCCACAGCAGCGCACCGTCCGTGGCCGTCAGCGCGGTGTAGTTTCCCTGCGGCACCGGAACCCCAATGACACGGTGGGCGAGTCCTTCCGGGTCCACCCGGACTGGCGAAACCTCCGCATCGCCGCCGTCCTTGGCCTCGGGGCTGGCTGACGGCTCCAGGTCAACGGCCGGGCCAAAGGGCGACGGCGTTGCCGCCGCGAGTGCCACAAGGTACGGCTTGATGGGGCTGGGGAAGGACAGATCGAACGAGTGGCCATCGTAGACAGGGTCAAAGCTGCGGTTGGAGAGGAATGCCAGGAACTTCCCGTCGGGCGTAAAACTCGGCGATGCATCGCAGAACCGGCCGTCGGTAACCTCCACCATGCCGCCGCCCCGGTTCGCCACGCTGGCCAGCCTCAACCTGCTGCGCGAGCCGAATGAGGTGACCGGCTCCGACCAGGCAAGCCACTGCGAGTCAGGCGACCACGCCAGTTCCTCGATGGATCCTTCACCGATGCTGGCCACCAGCGACAGCTCCCCCGTGGCCGTGTTGGCCACATAGACATCGCCGAAGGACGTTCCCACGGCAAGCCAGGTGCCGTCCGGGCTGGCTTCCATGGCGCTGGCGCGCGTGGGCTTGGGAAACGCAATACGGGCCGGAGCCGGGGTATGGTCCCCGCTTCCCGTCCCGTCGCCGTCCTCGGCAGGCACGGCACCGGAGTCCGGGGCGGATTCCCCCAGGAAGGAGTCGTTTGGTACGGGAATCGCGACGTCGGCAGCCGACGCCGTGGCCGAGCCCGCCGCCGGGACTGGCCGGGGCAGCAGCGCTTCGTCGTCCGGACCAGACTCGGGACGCATGCTTTCCGACGCTGCCGCGACGGCCACGGACAACGCTGCAACCGCAGGAGCGGCACCTGCCGGGACGGCAACCTCGGCGGCAATTTCTTTGACGTAAATAGCCTCAACACCGTCGTGGTCGGCGATGTAGGCGATGCGGCCGCCGTCGAGCGGCCTGGGCAGGCGTGCGCGGACTCCCGGAGCGGCTTCAACCACCCGGGAAGGACCGTCCTTGTGGCGGACCCAGTGGACCGTGCCATGGGATTCCACCGCACTGGCGGCACCGCCGGCATCCGGTACCGCTGCGCCCAGGTGGTTGGCGGCCTTTAGCAGGGCCGGGCGCCGGGCCTGGGAAGCCGACCCCAGGGTGATGTCCAGACGCACTGGCTCCGCGGACAGGTCGTGGAGGACCCAGAGCTCGCCCGCGGATTCGAAGACCACGCGTTCACCGTCGCTGGTGGCGTGCCGGACGTAGAAGTCTTCGTGGTCTGTGTGGCGGCGGAGGTCGCCGCCGCCGGGAAGCACCGAGTACAGGTTTCCGTAGCCCTCGTGGTCGGAAAGGAACGCGATGCGTCCTCCCACCCACAAGGGATCGGTGAGGTTTCCGTCCAGCTCCGGAACCAGGCGTTCGAACTCGCCGTTCCCGTCAGCATCGATCCACAGCTTGCCGGCCGTGCCACCGCGGTACCGCTTCCACCATGCGGGCTCACGCGACAGGACACTGGCCAGGACAACCGGCCGTTCATCCCCCACCTCCGGTCCGAAGGCCACCGATTCGACCGGCCCAAACGGGAGCTCCTCGGCCCAGCCGCCCTCCACGGGGACGGAGTAGGCGTGCGTGTGCCGGCTTTCGGCCTGGCGGAAGGCGCTCGTCACTACCACGTTGCCGCCGGCAGTGAAGCCTTTAACCCTGGTGCTGCTGTGCCCGAAATAGGTCAGCTGGCGGTAGCCGCCGCCGTCCACGTCCGCCGATACCACTTCCGGCGCGGTGCCCTGGATAACCGTCCAGACCAGCCGCTTGCCGTCAGGAGTAAAGCGCGGGTTGCGGGCGGGCAGCTGCAGGGACGAAACCCGCCATGCCCGGCCACCGCCGAGGGGCGCAATCCAGACGTCGTCCTCTGCGACAAACGTGACCAGATCGCCGTGGACATGCGGAAACCGGAGGTAGCTCGAAGAAGTCATCGTTCGATCATAGTCAACCGTGGCCGGGGTATCGGGGAGATGCGGCTGTTCCGTTGGAGTGTGGTCGTGGTGAGATGAACCATGCATATCGTCATCGCCGGCGCCTCCGGGCTGATCGGCACAGAGTTGTCCGCCACCCTGCGCGCGGCAGGCCATGAGGTGGTGTCCCTGGTCCGCCGCAAGCCATCGTCCCCCCAGGAAGTCCAATGGGATCCCGCAGTCCGCCGCCTGGACCCGCTGGCGCTGGCCGGCGCCGACACGGTCATCAACCTGGCCGGGGCCGGGATCGGCGACAGGCCCCTGACGCGGCGCCGGATCAGCGAGCTGTACGCTTCACGCCTCGGCGCTACCGGCACCCTGACCGAGGCCATGGGCCGGCTGGATGAACCTCCGCGGACGTTTATCAGCCAGTCAGCGTCCGGGTACTACGGCGATTCAGGCCCGGCGCAGCTCCGCGAAACCGCATCCCCGGGTTCTGGCGTTTTGTCCCGCCTCTGCATCGAATGGGAATCCGCCGCCCACGAAGCACCGTCCGGCGTCCGTGTGGTGACAACCCGGACCGGGATTGTACTCAGCCGGAGCGGGGGTGCGATGGGCCGCCTGCTGCCCTTGATCCGGCTCGGTGTGGGCGGTCCGTTGGGCAACGGCAGGCAATACTGGCCGTGGATCACACTTCCTGACGTTGCTGCAGCCTTCGTGTTCCTCTCCAGCGCCGGAATCCGCGGGGCCGTCAATGTGTGCGCCCCCGAACAGTCGGATGTGAACAGCCTGACAGCTGCCCTGGCCGCGGCGTTCCACCGCCCGGCAGTCTTTCGGGTGCCGGCGCCGGCACTGCGGCTGGCGATGGGAAAACTCGCCGATGAGCTCCTGCTGCCCAGTCAGCGGATGGAGCCTGCGGTACTGGCGGCAGCCGGATTCAAGTGGAAGCATCCGTCGCTGGCCGAGGCGGCCGCGTGGGTTGCCGGGCAGGACGACACCCCGGTCAGGGGTCCGGAAGGACATCGGTGATCAGCCACCGCCCCTCCAGGGAAACCAGGGCAAGGCGAAGGACCTGGTCCGTTCCCGGGGCACCCTGGGCCACCACAACGCCCGAGCCGTCCCGTTCCTCATAAGGCGAGGTTGCCGACCGGACCCGCACCACCACCCGTTCGGCGGAACCGCCCGGCTGGACCTGGACATCGGAGACCGTGCTGGTGAACCCTGCCAGGACATGGCCGGATTCCTCCAGCGATGCTTTGAGCCGCGCATCGGCGGCCGCCGACGTGGAACCCGGGGCGTTCACCAGGTCCAGGAGTTCCAGCCGGCCCGAGCTGAACGCCAAAGAACGCACAGCCGCCAGCCCATGGACGGCTTCGGCCGGGTTGGCCGAGCCCAGCCGGGAATCCACGTGCGCCGGAACCGCTGCAGTGTGGTCCACATCACTGCCTGCCGCCGGCCCGGAGGCTTCGGTATCAGATCCGTCCCGCAGGGAGCCCGTTTGCTGTCCGGCTGACTCTGGAAGAGGGCCGGCCACGCCTGCCAGCGGCCCGGCAGGGCCCCAGACGCCGGCCACCCAGATGGCGCCGGCCACAACGGCCACCGCACCCGCGGCCAGCAGCATGGTTCCCAGTCCACGGCCCGCCCTGGGTAGCTGGCGGCCACGTCTTCCGGGTCCAGGATGCCCCCGCAGTATGCGATGCGACGCTGACCGTTGCACAGGAGCGTCAGCGGTGTCCGCCAATGGAGCTGGCTCCGCGTGCTTGCCCCGCGGCGCCGTTCTTTCCCCGCCCGCAGGGAAAGGAAGCACCTGGCGCGCCCCGAACAATCCGGACCACCGGGACGTCGAGAGCTTCCGCCGCCAGGCCCCGGCCCGGGTCAGCAATACACCGCCGGAACGCTTCTGGTCGCGCCGCTGGGTCAGGAGCTGCGGGATGACGGTGGCATGCACGGAGGACGAGAGGTCGATGGGCAACGGCGGCGCGCTCCGGTAGATCGCCGTCGCAAGTTCCACGGCCGTAGGCCGCAGGCGCCGGTCCTCATTCAGGCCGGATTCCAGGGCCGCGGTCAGCTCCGGTGGAACATCCGGCAGCACCAGTGACAGCGGCGGGCGGTCAGCACTGCGGCGGGGCGGCTCGCCCGTCAGGCAGTACCACCCCAACGCAGCCACCGCATAGACATCCCGCTCCGGCTGCAGCCCTGCCCGAACGGCATCCACCGGCGTCGGGTCCGTAAACCCGGCGGTACCGTAATCAGGCACTGCCGAAGCATCCCCCACCATCCTGGCAATCCCGACGTCGGACAGCACCGGTTTGCCGTGACCGGTAAACAGGACATTCCCCGGTGCGACGTCCCCGTGCGTGAACCCCTTGGCATGCAGGTAACCCAGGGCCTGGGCAATGGGGGTCAGGACCGTGACCGTCTCCCCCACAGGGAGACTGCCCCGGTTGGCTACAAGCTCTGCCAGCGAGCCACCCGGTGCGTAGTCCAGCAGCAGGCCAATCCCGCCGTGCGCTTCTTCAGTCCCTGCCTCACCCGGCGTCCGTGCAAAGCGAACGGCGTCATGGGCCTTGATGAGGTGCTGGTGGTCCAGTACCGAGAGGATCCGGATTTCGCGGCGGACGTCCTGCTGGTCCGCGGCCCCGTGTGGTCCGGAGGCAGCCGAGTGAGCGCCCCCGCCAGACATGGCGCCCAGGCATTTCAGTGCATACTCCCGGCCCGTCTTTTCTTCCGTGACCAGCCAGACCGTTGAACTCCCGCCGCGGCCCAACAGGCGTCGCACGAGGAAACCGGGAACGTCCGGGGCAGAGAAATGATCCATGAGTCATGTCTAGCCGAATCCCGGACTGCCTGCAGAAGTTATCCACAGGCTGCATGCCAGGGCGGGTCCTCCCAGGGCAACATGAGAGGTGTGCCACTTATATCGGACCCCTTTGGAACCGGGGTCTAAGCTGGATGGCATGACTCTTGAGTTTTCACAGGTGGGTCTCGCTCCGGACTTCGTCGATTACACGCACGGCTGGGATCTGCAACGGGAAATCCACGCGAAAGTCGTGGCCGCCGAGGCACCCAGCACGGTCCTGATCCTTGAACACGCTGCCGTGTACACGGCAGGCAAGCTCACCGAAGAGCACGAACGTCCGTTGGACGGCACACCTGTCGTTCCCGTGGACCGCGGCGGAAAGCTGACCTGGCACGGCCCCGGCCAGCTGATCGCGTACCCCATCCTCAAGCTGAAGAACCGCTCCGGCATCCGCGACTATGTTGAACGGCTCGAGGCCGTGATGATCGCGGTCATGGCCCATTACGGCATCAACGCCGAACGGATCAAGGGACGTGCCGGCGTCTGGATTACGGCCGACAGCAAGGGCCCCGACCGGAAGATTGCCGCCATCGGCATCAGGGTCCTGGACGGCGTCACCATGCACGGCGTTGCCATTAACTGCAACAACGACCTGGCTCCCTATGCCCAAATCATCGCCTGCGGCATCACCGACGCCGGAGTCACCACCATGTCGCGTGAAACCGGCACCAACATCAACCCCAGTGACATTGCGGAACTGTTTATGGACGAGTTCCGCAAACACGAAGAAGCACTCGTTGCGAACACCGAAGGAGCGCTCCTGTGACATTGGCACCTGAAGGCCGGAAGCTGCTGCGTGTTGAGCAGCGTAACTCGGCTGTCCCGGTGGAGCGGAAGCCGGAGTGGATCAAGGCCAAGGTCCAGATGGGCCCGGAGTTCGTCCAGCTCAAGAACCTCGTCAAAAAAGAAGGCCTGCACACGGTCTGTGAGGAGGCCGGCTGCCCGAACATTTTCGAGTGCTGGGAGGACAAGGAGGCCACGTTCCTGATCGGCGGCTCTGAGTGCACCCGGCGGTGTGATTTCTGCCAGATCGATACCGGCAAGCCCTCCCCGGTGGACATGTTCGAACCCACCAAGGTGGCCCGCAGTGTCCAGGCCATGCAGCTGCGGTACGCCACCGTCACCGGGGTGGCCCGTGACGACCTCGCGGATGAGGGCGTGTGGCTGTACGCCGAGACGGTCCGGAAGATCCATGAGCTGAACCCCGGCACCGGGGTGGAGCTGCTGATCCCGGACTTCTCCGGCAAACCCGAGCACATCGCGGCGATCTGCGATTCCAGGCCCGAGGTCTTCGCGCACAACGTGGAAACCGTGCCGCGGATCTTCAAGCGGATCCGGCCGGCGTTCCGGTACGAGCGGTCCCTGGACGTCATCACGCAGGGCCGGGACCTGGGCATGGTGACCAAGTCCAACCTGATCCTGGGCATGG
>JAHFUZ010000038.1 GCA_023264815.1 Arthrobacter sp.
AGCAGCAGGGCTAAGTAAAGGAAGTGGGCAGATCTCATGGCCACCAACGGGCAGTTCTCATGGCCGTCAGTGGGCAGTTCCGTGGCCGCCTACGGGCAGTTTTTCATGGCCGCTAACAGACCTCTGCGGAGTCGATGATGCTTCCGATGGCTTCGATCGCTTCAGCCTCGTTACCGCTGAGGGTGACAACCCGGCGCACCAGGTTCGGCCCCATCAGGGTTTTCCTCCCGAACTCGTGCAGATAGGGATGCATAGGAGATGTGAGTGTCGAGGAACCGCTAATTTCAAATGTGGTCTGGACTGTTCCGGAGGTCAGCAGGCGCACGGTTCGCAGGAACCGTTCGAGACGAACCGACAGCGTTTGTCCGGCGCCGTAAAAGTCTCCCGGGTCCTCAACAGCTTTTTTTGTAACGAGCAGCGCGTGTGGTGGATCAAAGCGCCACGGAAGTTCCCGGTTCCAAGCCGATGGGGCCCCAGGAATCTCCCTACAGACGTATTCGATTGAGTCACCATGTCGTGCAGGCTCCGGAATGATCCTGATGTCGCCTATTTCGATCTCGTTCCCGTTCAGTGTTGTCAGGTGCGTCACGCTCCTGACACAGACGATCTCGTGGCTGCCAGCATTGAGCACATTGACGAGCTCAGCAATCGATTCACTGACGCCGGCACTGCTCGCGTCAAAGGTGCCAGAGAGAGCGCAGCGGGCTATTGCGGCCTCTAGAAAGCTGAATATGAATGTACTGGGAAACTGGGCGTGCTCCCGCGTCAGCGGATCCTTAAACCTATTCGGGTACTTTTCGTTAAGCCGGGCCTCAAGCGTCTTGTACTCGGCCAGGTCCATCAGGTCGGGCCCGAAGTAGTCGCGTCCCACCTCAAGATGACGGTGGTACCTGGGGGTGGGCAGCACGTGCTCATCTACAAGGACGCCAAACGCTGCTCTCACGAAGGCCCGGCACGCTCCGCGGAGGTCTTGTTCATTCACCAATCTATTGTCGTCCGACAGTCAGGTTCGTCGGTGAATGTGCGCGATTAGTCACCAGGGTTCGATCCATCCTTGTCCGTGAGCTAGGCCGGTCTGTTACCAGGCGCAAGAATTGGCGCGCTTATCCTGCCAAGGAGGGTATCGGGAGGCGTGCAACCCACTCGATTTATTGCCCGGTGAACGTCCCCAGCTGGGTGTCCCACTTCATTAGAATTGGGACACCTTGGCGGGACACTCTCCCGCGGATCCGGATCGTCTAGATGCCGCTTAATCTGACTGTCCCGTTTGTTGTTCCAAAACCCCCGCCACAATGGCCCGTCACAGGGACAACTTTCGGTACGGTTTTAGGCATGGAGATTGGGTATGCGCGTGTGTCAACGGTGAAACAAGATCTGGCCCGGCAACTGGACGCCTTGGCGGCCGCCGGCATCGAAACGGTCTTCTCGGACAAGAAGTCCGGCGCCACCACCGATCGCGCGGGGCTCCAGGACGCGTTACGTCACGCCAGAGCCGGCGACGTGCTTGTGGTCCACACGTTGGACCGGCTGGGGCGGACAGTGCGGGACACCCTAAACCTGGTCCACGAACTCAAGGAACGCGGCGTTGGTGTCCGGACGCTGGCTGATCCCCTGCCCATCGACACTTCGAACCCGAACAGTCCCATGGCGCAACTGGCCGTTGTCATGCTGGCACTCTTCGCAGAGATGGAACGAACCTATGCAGCAGAACGCGCCTCACATGCCCGCGCAGTGGCATCTGCCAACGGGCGCCGCACTGGACGGCCTTCCGTGATCGATGCCGACAAGCTCGAACACGCCGCCCTGCTGCGAGACAAGGGCTTCTCCATGAAGGAGATCACCGCCAAGACTGGGCTGAAACGCACCACCTTGTACCGGCACCTGCCACCTCGCTCCCCCTCCCCTGACTTGTTGACCACTAATGCCCTTTGACACGGACACGTTGAGTTTTGTCCTGACCTATGGTGGAACGTTGGTCGTGGCGCTCCTGATGTTCATCGGGCAGCTGACCGCTGTGGGGATTCTTCTGATTCTTGCTGGGATTACCTGGCTAACTGCTTACCCCATCCAGGCGATCGCGCGGGCATTCAGTAGATCTGACCGGACCTAAGCTCGGGAGACCTGCCGGCTCACGCCGTGGGCCGAGTCAGCCGTGACATGATGCACCTATGACGTTCACTCCCCAGGCGCTACGTGAATGGGCACGAGGCTCCCTCCCCTGCGAAGCCGCCACAGAACTTCTTCTCCGTGCTTTTAACGGGCGCTTCGCCCAAGCGGGCTGGCCATGGATGCACAGCGATGAGCAAGGCCGGAGCTGGATCGATTTCGAGGCCATCCCCGAGAACATAGACGGGCTTTCCGGTGGTGAGCACCGATTCCTGATGATCGCGGCATCCCTTGGAGGCGATGAGCAGGTTGCACTCTCCGACGTTGTACCGGGGCTCGACCGGGCGTTGCTGGATCTTGTGCTGGCGGCACTTGCCCATGCTGCAGGCTCCCACCAGGACTCTGTCATCCTCGAAAAGCCTGAAGGCGTCCTGGGATTTGAGCGGGTCGACACCTTGTATCCGTGGCCGAAAGACGCCCCTGCCCTGCGCGTGATCGACGGCGGCCAGAACTAGTTGCTTCCCGGCGCAGGACAGCGTGGTCTCCACTTCGGCGGGGCGAGCCTGATAAGTCGCGGTGCAGCTAGCAGATCGGCTCTGCCACACGTCCGCCCAGTTCACCCCCATGACGAACCTCTGGCAGCGTCACTGATGCACCCAGCCCCTGTCCAGGTTCTACGAATAAACCTGCCCACTGCTTTTCCGTCAGTCCGCAATACCCCAGTGTCGATCTATGGACCTAGCGGTGCTGTTCAGCTGTCTTTGAGACGTCGGCCGCCGGGAAGTTTTTCTCCCCAGGATGGATACATCTCGCCCTGGTTGTGTTCGGCTTCGCGGCGCGCGGTTTCTGCTTCGATGGCCTTGGTCACGAAATGGCTCCAGGTGTTGTCTCCTTCGGCGTAGCTGGTCGCCTTGTACGCGGCCCGCGCCCGGTTGCGGAGCGCAGCGGGGATACTCACCGTCATGTTGGCTGTTTCGGAATCCTTGGGTTCCTCCTTTTTCGGCGCCTCGGGTCGGTGCCCGGGGAGCATTCGGGCCAGGGGGGCATCTGTGGAGGGTGCGGCATTGCGCTTCGGAGGCAAGCCAAGTGCGGGCCGGCCGGGTGTTGTTGCTTCGGCGCTCACGCGTTGACCTCCTGAGATTCTGCGACAGCGATGCGGCGCGTTACTTCCATAGCAACTGCATGGAGGTCCTCGGCAACGCTGGAAGCCGACTTCGGCCCCGCGTTCCCGGCTTTCGCTTCCCCGCGGAGGACCTCCCACCATTTCGGTCCTTTGCTAAGTTCCCGTTCCAGTTCGTGGGCCAGCAATCCGCGTTCCCGACACGCCTGGGCGGTTGCCTCTGCATGCCGAATGGACATCGGAAACAGCACTTCGTCAGTACCAAAATCTGCTGTGAGGTGGTCTCGGGTGACCTTGTGTACCTGCTTAGAATTCGTACCGGTCCCGACAAGGACGACGCCCAACAGATCCAACGCCGGGTTGAGTCCAACAACGCTGTCCATGCGCGCTGCGACTGCGGCGACGCCCTTACGACTGGACATGTCGGTCTTGAGCGGCACCAACGCATACCGGGCGGCAGCCACAGCTGCAGCCTGCAACGGCTCGTTCCCTGGAGGACAATCGAGCAGAACAAGGTCGTACTCACCCGCCACCCTGGCAAGTAGTTTAGCTAGAGCTAGCTGTGCAGCGTCACGGTCCTTCTGGGCCTTGGCTCCAAGGAAAGCGGCAGCATCATCAAGTTGAGGACCTCCGGCGATGACGTCCAAATTAGGGCGCACGCTCAAGAGCAGATCTGGTTCTCCCCCAAAGCACAGCGAGGCTGCCAGGCTTCTACCTCCGTCACCTTGATCGGCATAGCCAAGGTCTTCGGCAAGGTTCCCCTGGGGATCAAGGTCCACGAGGAGCACTCGCGACCCGCCCTCGGCAAGAAGTCCCCCAACGTTTGCAACCAGGCTGGTCTTAAAAACCCCGCCCTTCCCATTTATTACCGCAATAACGCGGCTGAGAGCACCGCGGTCCACATCGAGTTTCATATGTTCCCCTTCCAAAGTGATTCCAGCGTAACCAGCAACAGTGGCTCTACTTGGGAAGCTGGTTTCCGTGTCTTTACTTTTTTCACTTGTGAACCATGTGAAACCAGCAGGGATTCGACTGCCAATCCCGTCTTCACTGTTTATCCTTTCTTCACTTGTGAAAATGGCGAACCCAGCGAAACCGGCGAACCCAGCGGACCAAGTGAAATTGCTACCAAAGTGAACCGGGTGAACCTCGCGAACTATGGGAAACCAGCAGGGCTCGACTTGCCAGCCTGTCCGCCCCGTCTAGGCTTTTTTCACTTGTGAAACCAGCGGACCCTGCGAAACAAGCGAACCATGTGAAACCAGCAGGGCTCGACTTGCCAGCCCGTCTTCCCCGTCTAGGCTTTTTTCACTTGTGAAACCAGCGGACCATAAACGACGACTGGAGAACCCGCGAGCCCAACATCTACCGGGTACTCGTTTTGCCGGGGTAGTCGTTTCCCGCCAAGGGACGTGATCCCAGGACGTAGGCAGCAACAGTAGTTTCACTTGAGAAGCTGGCTTCCCTGTCTATGCTTTTTTCACTTGCGAAACCCGCGAACCATAGACGACAACTGGGTATCGTCTACGCTGCCAGCCACAACGCCGCGTCATCGGGTGGCATCCAATGTTCTTCACGCTCGGGATCGTAAAGGTCACCTTCGTTTACTCGGCCGTCCGAAAATCGATCCAAGTAAGCGTGCCAGGCAGCACGTTCCCGCCGGTTGCGGCTTATCTGGGCTTGGTAGTCCTCCATTACGCCCAGCCGTTCCGCGAGGGCGCGAAGATTAGCTGTGGCGGTGATCTTCCAGTGCCGGCCGTCCCGGTGGATCATGCCAAACCCTTTCATTGCGATGAGGGCCTTCTCAACGGTTGTGCGGCTGATTCCGGTGCTTCGTATGAGTTCTGCGGTAGTGGGGGAGTGGCGGCCGCGCTCGATTGTCTCGTAGACAAGGGCTGCTGCGTCGCCGAGGGCACGGAACACGGGCCGTATGGAGTGAATTTTGCCTTTTCGCCAGCTGAGTTCACGGGCCAGTTGTTGATACTGCTCGGGTAGCTGAATGAGATATACATCTGCTGCTTTGTGGCGAGCGTCAGCGACTTTGGTGAGGATGCCATCTGAGGCTTGAACCAAGGCGGGCAGGAGCCTCGCAATCGTGACGTGATGCTTTCCCATAGCTGCGGCCAGAGTGCGGCATCCAATGTCCAGAAGATCAGTTTCCTTCGTCCTCATGTAGGCGAGGAGCGCGCGGATGAGGAAGCGGAGGCTGAGGCCTTCGCGGCCGCGTTCTCTGAGTCTGTGGTCGAGTACCGCGTAGAGCACATTTTCCAGGTCGTTCACGAGTTGGTGAATTGAAGCTGTGCTGCGGTTGGATGCCCCCCCTGTGGGTTTTGTGGGGCTTGTGTTGTTAATAAGTGCATCTTTTCCCCTTCCTTCGCGGGGTTCAGTTTTTGTCCAAGCTTCGGCGTTGGCCCATTCCTGCTTGATGAGTCGATTTTGCTTCGCAGTCGTGCCGTAGAGGGCGGCGAGGCCGGGGAACTGGCCGTTCAGTTCGTTCTCTACCTGGGCGAGGGTCCAGCCGCAGGCGTTGAAGTGGTTGAGAACGGCCATGCGGGCCTCAGAGGGGCTTTTGTAACGTGTTGTGTCGTAGAGGCCGGTGCGAGCGGTTCGGCGCAGCGCGCTCTCGCTGCCACTATGCAGCCGCAGCAGATGGTGGGCCGCTGTGCGCTGTGCCGCAGCTGTTTTGGCCCAATGCGATTTCAGGGTACGGTTGCGGGCCAGTTCAGGCCCTAGCGCGGTCCGGAGGTCCGCGATAGCTGCAGGTGCGTTTCTACGCCGCAGGACGTCGTATGCCTGGGACAGGGGGGTGATGAGTATCTGGTGGCCACCGGTTTTGTGAGCCGAGCCAGGGACGCGGATACATCCGTCGGTGACGTTCTGGTGCGGGCTCGGATCCAAGCTCGCTGCTGTCAGGGCCAACGCTTCTACAAGTTCGCGCGCCTCGGCCGCATCTAGGCGTTGCCGGAGCGGGATGTACAGGTGCCGACCGCCGCTGGGGGAGAAGTCCTCCACAAAGACGACACCACAGGTGGTAAGCATGGTGCGCAGGCGTTCTGCGTCTGCGTCAACGACTGCTTTGACGGCTTTCGACGTGTCCAGGTCGAGGCAGAGTGTGGCAACGCTGCCATCTGGCCCGTGGACCATGACAGCTGCCGGACGCGCCGGCAGCGCAGCAGTGATGTTGGCTACAGCTTTGGGTCGGGGGTACTGGAAACGGTCACCTATCCACCGGCCAAGACGGTATGACGCATGGCCTGCGATAAGTGGAGCAAGGACCCAGGCGTCAGCAGGGGCGACTTGGCAGCCGACACTGCTGTTGGGGTGCGTTGACGCGGATGCCAAAAGCGGTACGATAGGACCAGTTCCTTCCTCGGGGGGTACGACAAGATCCACCCACTGGGTGGGTGTTGGATAAAGTTCAGATCGTGGTCCGCCAAGATTTCGGATCTGAACTACATACGCTTTGAAGGCCCGCCTTAGTGCGGGCCTTCAGTTTTTAACTGGCCTTTGCGATAGGCAAAGCCTCCTGGCCGTCTAGGGCATCAAGATCAATGGTCTTTAGGTGGTCATGCAGCAGCCGCGCAAGAAGTTCGGAGCGGCTTTCGGACGTGATCTCAACAACCCTGTTGAGCTTTTCGGCGTCCGCCCGCGGAATCTTAGATGTGACGGTCTGACGATCGCCTTTATGCATCCGTGCCATGGGTCCTCCTAGTTCGGGGTACTGAGCACTAGCCAATAGCAATCCGATTGCCTTAAGTGGGACGCTGTTACCCCGGCGTGTCGTTATGAGCCTTGTATGTAGGAAGCGTTTTTCTCGACCGCTTCCGCCAAGACGTTGGGCTTGATCTTAAAGACAACATGATGGCCCTGGCGCGGCGGTTTCACACTGGCTTTTACCGCCTTCAGCTCTTCCAACTGTTCCAAGTGTCGTTGAACTGTTTGGTAGCGGGTACCGATAGCGGCCGCTATTTCACCGGACGTTGCCCCGTCCGGGTGTTGCGAGAGGAAGCGCAGGATTTCTGCCCGCAGCTGGGGAATGCCAAGGATTTCGGTCAACGTCGCGAGCTTCTTTGGCATCGGTGAGCTGGGACTGACATAGCGCGGCATCCTCCTATTTTGTCTTACCTACCCTCCCGATCATGCTAGTGCATTTAATGCACTAGCAGCTACAACTAATGCATTAAATGCACTAGACTTGGTCTTAGAAGGTGCGCGTTAGCCATAGGAAAGGGGCAGGCGATCTAGTGAGCGCAGTGATGTTTTGGAGTTAGTTCCGTCTCAAAGAGCTCTTTTGACAAGCGTTTTGCTCTGAATTTGTGGAGAATGGCGGGCTGTGTCCACTCGGTGGAGAAATGTCTGCGGGTGCTGGTAGTTGTGGAAACGATGTCTTTTTTGGGGGAGTGCAGGCAGTGACCGACTTGTTGGCATTCGGCACACCGTGGCCGATGCACGGAGAGTTTCGTGAGCGTGCATCCCAAGAACTTGAAGCCTTCTATTTCGGGGTTGTTGCCCTGCGGTGCCAAGAGTCCTGGGTACGCAACCGGGACGGGGGACTGTCCTAATGCAGCGGAAGTCGCTTGGCGTAGTGGCAGTCATTGCCATCCCCGGCCTCTTCTTTGGCCTGATCTTCACCATGCTCCTGCTGCTAGCCCCGGCAAAGTCCGCTGTGGCGACCTGCGGGCCGACCGTCGCTGTTGCCATCGACGGCGATACCAAGGTCGAGGGTTACACCGAAGAGCAGTTGAAAAACGCCGCGGCGATCATGAGTGCCGGTAACGCACTGAACCTGTCCGTGAAGGGTCAGATGATCAGCGTCATGGTGTCCCTCGGGGAGTCGGGCCTGCGCGTTCTGGACTACGGCGACGGACCGGGCCCGGACTCCCGTGGGTTGTTCCAGCAGCGCGATAACGGCGCGTGGGGCTCCTATGCGGACCGCATGGACCCCACCACCAGCGCCACGAACTTCATCAAGGCCCTACAGAAGGTCGAGGGCTGGGAACTCCTGGAACCGACCCTCGCCGGCAACAAGGTCCAGCGCAACGCAGACCCGTACCACTACCAGAAGTACTGGCCCGAGGCCGTCAAGCTCGTGCAGGCACTCTCGGACGGGAAGTTCTCCCTGGAAGGCAGCGACTGCGCCATTCCGGGGAAGTCTGGTGCCGGGGATGACTACCCGTGGAAAGACGCCCCGACATGGATGCAGGTCGGAACAGGCCCAGCGGCCGCATCGCCGCTGGGCATGTTCTACCGCGAGTGTGTGGACTTCGCGTTGTGGCGGGTGAACCAGCAGATGGGGTCTACCGGTGAGCCGTTCAAGTTTCTCAACGGCACGTTCCGCCCGGACGGTCAGGGCCTTGGCTCGGCCCTGACGTGGAAGGCCGGTTGGGACGCCAAAGGATGGGCCACCGGCACCACACCTCGGGCCGGGGCGGTCGTCTGGTACGCACCGGGAGCCGGGGGAGCGGACCCTACCTTCGGTCACGTCGCCGTGGTCAAGGAAGTCAAGGACGACGGGACCTACGTCGAAGAGGGCTACAACGGCAACCCACCCCCGGACGATCACAACTACTACACCCGAACGGTCAGCAACGCCGTTCCGTCAGCTTTCCTGTACCTGCCCACTCAAGAGGAGAAGAAATGAACAAGCCCCTGGCCCTCATCGCCGTGGCTCTGCTCTGCGCCGCGTGCGCACCGGCAGCGAACACCACGCCGGCACCGGCTGAGCCCACGGCAGCCACGCCTTCAGCGCCGGTTTCGCTGAGCGCCAGCAGTGGCCCACAGGCTCCCGGGGGCACGGTCCCGGCTACGATCGGCATCAGCTGGGACCAGGCCAGCAAGGACGCAGCCGAGGACGTCGCTGAAAAGGCCATGACCGACTTTGCCCGCCCCGGTCTGGAGGAAAAGCAGTGGGCCAATGATCTTGCCCGCTGGCTGACGCCGCAGGCCACCGCCGATTACTCGGCCGTGGACCCGGCCAACATCCCCGCCAGCCGCGTCACCGGCCCGGCCACACTGGGCGTCGATGAAGCCAACGGCTACGGAGTCATGGCAGCGGTACCGACCGACGCCGGGACCTACACGGTGCAGCTGCTCCGAACGGGCAAGGAGTCCCCGTGGAAGGTCAACCGCCTCACACCACCCGCTTCCTGACACTCCCAACCACGTTTCAGAAAGGTAGAACGCTATGGTCATGAACCAGACAGATGTCCCAACTTTCCCAAAGATCAACGCCATCGTCCGTGCCAACGGCACGGCAGAGGTCGTTGTTGCCGGCAACTCCCGGAACGTGAGAGCGGCAGAATCCTTGCAGCAACTCCGCGACAACGCCCTGTCCCTCGTCGTCAGGGAAGCGAAGACGCTGAACCGCCCGGTCCGTGTCCAGGTCGATGACCCGGACGGTCAGGGTGAGCTGATCGTAAACCCGGACGGCACTAAGGAGTCCGTCAACTACGTGGCCAAAGCCCCCCGCCGCCGCATGGCAGAAGCTCCCACCCCCACGGCAGCACAGCCCGCTCCTGCGGCTGCAGAAACCATCCCAGCGCCCATCAAAGACGAGCCGATCACTGACGTACCGGGAACCGTCCCCTCAGCGACAGGAACATCCATGACCCTGACACCCGCAACCACATCAACGCCGGCCCCGGAAGCGCAGGAGGCACCGACCCGGCGCAGCTTGAAGGAAACCTCCTTCCTGGTCAGCGCACCGGTCCTGGAACCTGCCACACAGGGCTGGCGGGGTGCGCTCACGCGCCTCGGCTTCCGGATGGACCCCTCCGCAGAAGAGCTCTCCGAGCGGGAGGATATCCGCACAGTCAGCCAGCACTGGCCAGGTCCCCGGACCATTGCCGTGGTCAACCGAAAGGGAGGTGCGAACAAGACCCCCACGGTGGTTATGCTCTCGGCCATCCTCGCCCGCTACAGCGGGGCCGCGACCGTCGCCTGGGACAACAACGAATCCCAAGGCACCCTGGGCTGGCGCACGGAAAAAGGTGCCCATGACCGCAGCGTCCTGGACCTGATCGACTCCTCGACCGAACTGCTTTCCCCATCAACGAACGCCGCGGAGATTGCCAAGTTCGTCCACCACCAGACCGCAGACAAATTCGATGTCCTGCGCTCAGATGAGAACGAGGAAGGCGACCACGAAGTCACGGCTGAGGAAGTCGACATCGCCCACCAGGTCCTCACCCGCTATTACCGGCTGGTGGTCATGGACTCGGGCAACACCGCCCGGGCGGCGAACTGGCGCAGGATGATCCACCACACCAACCAGCTCGTCGTCCCTGTAACGGCCATCGAGGACCGCGCCGAAGCTGCCCGGCTGACGCTGCAGACCCTCGAATCCCGTGGTGGCCACGACGCCGAACTGGCCCGCAACGCAGTTGTGATCGTCTCTGAATCCACTGACGCGAAGCGCGCCATGTCAGGGGATGCGTTGAAGCGGGCCAAAGACGAGGCCCAGCGCATTGCGGACGGTTTTGAACCGTTCGTCCGGGCCGTCGTCCGGATTCCCTACGACCCTGCCCTGGTGAACGGGCCCATCCGCTATGAAGCCCTCCAGCCCGCGACCCAGCGGGCATGGCTGGCGGCCGCGGCCGCCGTCGCCAAAGGCTTCTAAACCACCCACCATCCGGACTTTCGAAAGGAGGAACCCCATGCAACAGTCCCTAAACCCCTGGATCGCCAGCCCAGAAACGGCAGAGCCCGAAGAGGCCACCGCAGATGAATATGTTTCACCACCGCCGGCGATCATCACCGGCCCGGTCCTGGGGATGGTGGAACCGGACGCAGCTGACCGCCTCGCCCGCCGCTCGGTCACCGGTACGGCCACGGTCTGGGTTACCGGTGTTCATGGAGGATCGGGCGAAACCCGGCTCAGCCACCTCGTGGAGGGCGCACGGCCAACAGAACATGCCTGGCCCATCCTTGAAGACGGCTTCAGCAAACCTGCCGTCCTCCTGGTTTGCCGCTCAGACATGCACGGATTGCAAGCAGCGCAAAGAGCCCTCATCCAATGGGCCTCCGGCGCAGCCCCCGACGTCAACCTGCTAGGCCTCGCGGTCCTGGCCGATGCACCGGGAAAACTACCCAAAGCTCTGCGGGACTTCGCAGCTTTCATCGGCGGGGGAGCCCCCCGACTCTGGATGCTCCCCTGGGTCGAATCCTGGCGTCTGGGGGACACCAACACCGGGACACCCGGCCGGGAGTATCAACGCCTGATCACCGACCTCACAGCCCTCACCAACTAAACAATCAACAGCTCTACAGCGCCATACTTCGAAAGGTCTCACCATGAACTTCATCGCAGCTCTTCCCGCCAGTGTCATCCCGAACCCGACCCCTGTCGTACCTCCCCAGGCACAGGGCCTGCTCACCGTACTGAACTGGGCCTCCGGCATCGGCCTGGTCCTCGGCGTTTTGGGCGTGATCATCGTCGGCATCGGCATGGTCATCCAGCTCCGACGCGGAGAAGGCGGCGAATCCATCGCCAAGCTCGGCTGGGTCCTCGCCGGCTGCATCATCATCACAGGCGCCTCCGGCATCGTCCGCGCCTTCGTTTAACCCAATCCCCGGAGGTTCACCATGAGCGAATCCACACAGAACACCACCGAACAGAATCCATTCACCAAACCCGGATTCATCATTTCGGCCGCCCTCGTGGTCGCACTGATAGCAGCCGTCATCGTCATCTTCATGATCCCGAAAGGGGACGGTGACGCACAGCCGGGGCCGGCACCCTCAGTGAACAGCTCTGCTCCTGACTCCACCATGGCTGGAAGCGAAAGCGTATGCGGGCTAAAAGCTAGCTCTGAGACGGCGTTGGGACGCGCCCCTCAAACGGAATGGGCACTCGTAGGAAAAATCGCTGCACCAAACGATCCTCAGAGTTACGGGCCCGGGGTGGAGGAGCAAGACGGGTTCCGCTATTGCTATGCCCAGTCCCCAACCGGAGCCCTCTATGCTGCCGCGAACCTAATCGCCATGACGTCTGCAGGTAACCCCGATCTAACAGCCAAAGTCACGGAAAAGCTCCTGGTTCCCGGCCCCGGCAGGGACGCGGCCATGAAGGACGCCGCCACTACATCCAGTTCCAGCAATAGTGCGGCGACTTCCGTCCAATTTCGCGGCTTTGTCTTGAAAAGCTACTCACCCGAGAAGGCCAACGTTGACGTCGCCATGGAGGGTTCTAACGGAGTACTTGGACATGCGGTGTTACCGATGGAGTGGATAGACGGCGACTGGAAATTAGCCGTTGCTGACTCCGGAGAAATGGTCAATGACTTTTCACAAGTCAGAGATTTGAGCGGATTCATTCCTTGGTCTGGGGTCTGACATGGCCGAGTGCGGATTTGGGGACTGGAGATGTGAAGCCGGAAACGTGGCCGCCGGTATAGCCGACGACGCCATCGGAAACCTCGCTAAGGCAATTTTGGAGGGAATGAGCCAGTTGGTGACAACGCTCTCCACGTTTTGGGTAAGTATGCCGACCACAAATCTCACGACGGAGGATGGTGTGACGGCCAGCCCTGTGGTGGGTTTCCTTAATTCGGAACTGTCTTACTGGACGCTGACGTTGGCCGTTCTTTCCGTCATTCTTGGCGGCACCCGGATGATTTGGGAGCAGCGGGGCGCACCCTTGAAAGACCTGCTCCGGTCTCTCCTAACCCTCACTCTGGTTGCGGGTCTTGGCTTGGGGGTGATCTCCATCCTGGTGATCGCAGCTGATGAGTTTTCAGCAGCCATCATCGAACGCTCCACGGACGGCAAGGGCTTCGCGGACGCCATGAGCGTCCTGGTCATGGTGAACCAGCCCGGCATCGGGGTTTTCATCCTGATCATCCTTGGCCTGGTGGGCCTGCTCGCGTCACTGGTCCAGATCGTCCTCATGGTCGTCCGCAGCGGCATGTTGGTCATCTTGGCTGGCATTTTGCCCACCACCGCAGCTTTCACCAATACGGAGATGGGCCGGCAGTGGTTCCAGAAAGCTATTGGCTGGACGATCGCGTTCATTCTTTACAAGCCTGCAGCAGCGATCGTGTACGCGGTGGCGTTTCAGCTTATGGGCTCGTTTTCCGGCACGGGCGCTTTGATTGGTTCCATCACGGGCTTTGCCTTGATGATCGTTGCCCTGTTGGCCTTGCCGGCTCTGATGCGGTTTGTCACCCCGATGGTTGGTGCGGTCGCGTCGGGCTCTGGCGGGGGAGCCGCTGCTGCTGCAGGGGCCCTGGCCACTGGTGCTGTATCGCTGGGCCGCAGTGGAAGTGGCCGTGGGAACGCGTCCCCGACCCCGCCCAGCCAGCCGTCCAAGAGCGGCGCGTCTCCTGGCGGCAGCCAAGGCCCCGGGGGAACCAACGGCGGCAACGCTAAACCTTCACCGGGATCCGCCGGAGCGTCCGGAGCCGGGGGAGTCCCCGGTAAGGGCACTACAGGAAGCCCCGGGGCTGCGACAGCAGGGGCGGGGGCCGGCGCAGCTGGTACCGGGGCCGCGTCGGGGGCGGCGAAGGCTGCAGGTCCGGCCGGTGTCGCTGTCGCCGTCGGTGCGCAGGCAGCTTCACGGGTCTCTTCGGCCGCACAACAGACAGCGCAGGATTCAACGGGGGAGGGCCCCAGTGGCAGCAATTAACACCGAATACAAGGAACCGTCCTACGGAAACTGGCGGGTCCCGAGGTCCGCAGGTCTGGGGGACCTTGGCGCTATCGGCACGGGCATTGTCATGGCCGGGCTGCTGCTGGGCATCATCAGTTTTGCGATCTGGGGCCTCTTTGCGGGCCTGGGCGTCCTGGCCGTCGCCGGGGTGCTGGTCCTGCTGCTGACCGTCAAGGATAAGCACGGCCAGTCCGTGGTGGACCGTTTCGCGACCCGGATGAATTTCCGGCTCACCCGTTCCGCGGGTGCGAACTTGTACCGCTCGGGTCCGCTGGGGGTGACGGAGTGGGGCATGTATCAGCTTCCGGGGTTGGCGGCGAAGTCGCGCCTGTATGAGTTCAACGACTCCTACAACCGCCCCTTCGCCATGCTCCACGTGCCGACCACCAGCCACTTCACCGTCATCTTCTCCACCGAACCCGACGGCGCCTCGCTCGTGGATCCCGAGCAGGTCGATGCGTGGGTGGCGAACTGGGGCGGTTGGCTCGCCGGACTGGGCGATGAGGCAGGGCTGGAAGCCGCCGCCGTGACCGTGGAGACAGCCCCGGACTCCGGCTACCGGCTGCGCAATGAAGTCGAGATGAACATTGACGAGAACGCCCCCGAGGCGGCCAAGGCCATCCTCCGCGAGGTTATCCGGACTTACCCGGAAGGTTCTGCGACCGTGCGGGCCTGGGTGTCGTTGACCTTCAACGCTTCCCTTCGTGCAGGGTCCCGGAAGCGGGAGCCGGAGGACGTCGCCCGCGACATCGCCTCGCGCATTCCTGGGCTGGGTGCCCGGTTGCAGTCCACCGGTGCCGGGATCGCCCGGCCGATGTCAGCGCAGGAACTGTGCGAGGTCGTCCGGATTGCCTATGACCCGCCCGCGGCGCTGATTATCGATGAGGCCCATGCGGCCGGTTCTCCGGTCGCCCTGACCTGGGGCGAGGTGGGCCCTACCGCAACCCAGGCCGGCTGGGACGAGTACCGGCACGATTCCGCGTTCTCTGTCTCCTGGACGATGACGGGTGCGCCGCGGGGTTCGGTGAACTCTTCGGTCTTGTCCCGGCTGCTGGCCCCGCACGGGGACGTTGATCGCAAACGCGTCTCCCTGCTCTACCGTCCGATGGATTCGGCCCGTGCCGCGGCAGTGGTGGAGCGGGACCAGAACAATGCGAATGTCCGGATCACCTCCGGAAACCGTCCCAGTGCCCGCGCCCTGGTCGATGCCCGGTCGGCGGCGCAGACTGCCCAGGAAGAAGCCCAGGGTGCCGGGCTCGTGAACTTCGGCATGGTCGTCACGGCCACGGTGACCGACGTTGCCCGGCTTCCGGATGCGGTGGCCGCGATCGAGCAGACCTCCGGGACTGCCCGGGTCCTGCTTCGCCGCGCCTACGGCTCGCAGGACACCGCTTTCGCCGCGTCCTTGCCGCTGGGCCTGGTGCTGCCCAGACACATCCTGCTGCCCAGCGAGATCAGGGAGGCCCTCTAAATGGCCCGCTTCACGTTCCTGCAAGCGAAAAAAGTGAAAACAGTAAACCCAGCGAAAAAGGCTTCCGCCGGTGACGAGGAGGTGACCTCGCGTCCTGGCCGTGTCCGGGGCCCCGGCTCACGCGGCTGGGGCGGCCGTGGTGGGGGAGCAGCTGCCCTAGTTCCGGCGGTGCGGGAGTACCGGGGCACGACGGTGCAGGTGTGCGGATTGTGGCCGTTCAGTTCCGGGACGTCGTCGCCGATGATTGGTGTGCCGCTGGGCCGGCATGAAGAAACCCAGGCCACGGTGTGTTGCGACCCGATCAGCTGGTTCCAGCGCGCCCACCTGATCTCCAACCCGTCTGCGTTCATCCTCGGCAAACCCGGCCTGGGCAAATCCACGCTGGTGCGACGGATGCTCCTGGGCCTTTCCGGTCAGGGCGTGCACCCCCTCGTGCTGGGGGACCTGAAGGCAGAGCACGTCGACGCGGTCGAGGCGTTGGGCGGTCAGGTCATCCGGCTCGGCCGCGGACGGGGCTACCTGAACATCCTCGATCCCGGCCAGGCCGTCGAGGTCGCCCAGCTGCTGGAGGAACAAGGGCACCACGACGCGGCCGTCCGTGTCCGGGCCGACGCCCACGGCCGGCGGCTGAATATGGTCGTCTCCCTCATCACGATCAGCCGGAACTCACCCCCGACGGATCAGGAACAGACAATCCTGGACCGGGCCCTGCGGGTGCTCGATGACACGTTCGACGGCATTCCGGTCCTGAAAGACCTGCTCGACGTCATCACCGCGGCCCCGGCCGAGCTACGCCAGGTCGCTTTGGACCGCGGCGACATGACCGTCTACCTGCAGGAAACCCGCGCGCTGGAAGCGACCCTGCTGGGCCTGACCGGTGGCGGGAAGCTCGGGGAAATCTTCTCCCGGCAGACCACTAACCCCATGCGGCGGGACCGTGCCGTGGTCTTCGATGTCTCCAGCATCGATGAAACCGAAACCGACCTGCAGGCAGCGGTCCTCCTGGCGTGCTGGTCCTACGGCTTCGGGACCGTCAACGTCGCCAACGCCCTCGCCGACGCCGGACTGGAACCACGCAGGAACTACTTCGTCGTCCTCGATGAGCTGTGGCGGGCGCTGCGCTCCGGCAAGGGCATGGTCGACCGCGTCGACGCCCTCACCCGGCTGAACAGGAGTGTCGGTGTCGGGCAGGTCATGATCTCCCACACCATGTCCGACCTGCTGGCCCTCCCGGCCGAGGAAGACAGGATGAAAGCCCGCGGCTTTGTTGAACGTTCCGGCATGGTCATTTGCGCAGGCCTCCCGGCTTCGGAGATGCCGCTGCTGACCGCTGCGATCCCGCTGTCACGGCAGGAACAGCAGAAGCTCATCTCGTGGCAGGACCCGCCCGCATGGGACTCCCGCGGCGGTGACGTCGAACCCCCGGGCCGGGGAAAGTTCCTGATCAAGGTCGGCGGCCGCCCCGGCATCCCCGTCACCATCGGTTTAACCTCCATCGAAGCCTCCCTGAACGACACAAACCGCCTCTGGCATGCACCGGCAGAAACCCTGCTGGATGCAGCAGCCCCAATCCGGGAAGAAGGTGCGGCTTGAGTGCCCCGAACCGCAAGGGAACCGGCCTCGGCGACGCCCTGGGGATTTGGCTCGCCATCGGCGCCGCCACCATCTTCGGCGGCGGCACCTGGGTCGCCGCTCACCTCGGTTCCTGGATGGCTGGCCTCGCCGCCCCGCCGGCGCACCCGATTGACCTGGTCGCCGGGTTGGCCAAGGGCCGGGTGCCCTGGCCTGACCAAGCAACTGTGGTGGCCTGCGTGCTGGCCGGTGTCCTGATCGCGCTGGTGGTGACGGTGCTGGTGGTCCGGTCCCGGACCGCGAGCAAACGCACCAGGGTGGACAAGGCAGCGGTGTACATGGGCCGGGGCAAGGACCTGAACCACCTCTCGACCAAGGGCGCCACGGCCACGGCCGTGCGCCTTGGTGTGGAAAATTCGACCGGTGTCCGCCTTGGACGCAGCGTGGCCGGCAAGCGCCCGCTCTGGGCATCCTGGGAGGACATGCTGATCCTCATCGCCGGGCCCCGCACGATGAAGACCACCTCCTACGCCGTCCCCGCCATTCTTGACGCACCCGGCGCGGTGATCGCCACGTCCAACAAACGCGACATCGTCGACGTCACCCGCCCCATCCGCTCCGAGGCCGGGCAGGTATGGGTCTTTGACCCGCAGGCCGTTGCCGAGGAAGAACCATCGTGGTGGTGGAACCCGCTCTCCTACGTGAAGAACGAAGCCACGGCAGGGAACATGGCCTCCCACTTCGCCGCAGGCTCCCGGGAACCCGGAACAAAACCCGACGCCTACTTCGACCCGGCCGGACAAAACCTGCTCAAAGCCCTCCTGCTCGCCGCCTCACTCAGCGCTGCCCCGATCACACAGGTGTACACCTGGCTGACCCGCCCTCACGACGAAGCACCGGCTGACATCCTCCGCACCGCCGGCTTTGACCTGCTGGCTGACATGGTCATCGGCCACATCAGGGAACCGGAAAAGCAGCGGGCCGGCGTCTACGGCACCGCCCGGCAAATGGTCTCCTGCCTCACCGACCGGGACGTCAGCCAATGGGTCACCCCAACACCAGGCACAACCGTCGACACCGACCCCCGGCCGCAGTTCGTACCCGAAGACTTCGTCCGCGGCAAAGGCACGCTCTACAGCCTCTCCCGCGAAGGCGTCGGCACCGCAGGCCCCCTCGTCACGGCCCTGACCGTCGCCGTCGTCGAAGCTGCCGAAAAGTACGCCACCTCCCAGCCCGGCGGCCGCCTCGCAACCCCGCTGCTGGGTATCCTCGATGAAGCCGCGAACGTCTGCCGGTGGAAAGCCCTGCCGGACCAGTACAGCCACTACGGCTCACGCGGCATCATCCTCATGACCATCCTGCAGTCCTGGTCCCAGGGCGTGGAAGTCTGGAACCTCGAAGGAATGCGGAAACTCTGGTCAGCATCCAACGTCAAAATCTACGGCGGCGGCGTCTCCGAAGTCGGCTACCTCGACGAACTCTCCCGCCTCATCGGCCAATACAGCTACATCAACGTCTCCCGCAGCCACAGCAGAAACGGATCCTCATCCTCCCGCCAAGAAAGCAAGGACGAAATCCTATCCGTTGCCGACCTGACAGCACTGCCACGATTCAGGGCCATCCTGCTCGCCTCCGGTGCCCCGGCCACCATGATCGAAACGATCCCCTGGATGAACGGACCGCACGCCCAAAAGGTCAAAGACTCCCTCGCAGCCAAGGAAACAACTGACCGTGCCCCTGTGGCTGTTGCCGCCCACAATCCATGGACGGACGGAGACAAGGCGTGAGTGAAGATTTCGCGGACGCCTTCGGGGACGAAGAGGATCAGCCCCCGACCGGCGGGCACAGCCACGCTGAGCCCGAACCGGAACTGGTGTACTCCAGCGCCGTGGAATTCTTCGCTGACCTCCTGGCCCAGTCCTACGTCCGGGAAGTCAACGAGGGCGCAGCCTACGCGTGGTGCCCGGAATGGTACAAACACCCCGAAGCCCTCATCCGGATGGAAGCCATTTGGCGCGCCTGGGAACACCTACGCCTCGAACCCGCCCTCGGCATCAGCACCTGGTGGCTGAACCACGCCGACCCACACATGCGCACCCTCATGGATAAGGAGGGCCCCTTCAAAAAATGCGCCTACGACGGACACAAAACCCCCGCCCCGGGCAAAACCGCCCTTCCCCACAAAACCCCCGAAGCAGGAATCTTCGACTAGCAAGGACTGCCCTCCACTGCACGCTTGGAAGCAGTGCTTCTACACTGCTCGCCTAAAATCACTTTCCGCGCCCTCTTCCTCGCGGAGCCGCCCGCCCTCATTCGGGATGCTGGCGCCCGCCGGCGTGCAGTAACGCGACGAAGGGCGCGGCCGCGGTTCGTGCCATCCTGAGGGTATGGCGCGAACCTGGTTATCGGTGACGGTGGAACTGCTCGGTGGTCGTGGTGAGGAGCTGTGGCCCTGGCCGGGGCGAGTCTTCGCGGTTGGACAGTCGCACACCTTCTTGGATCTCGCCAACGCCATCAACGATGCCTTCGCCCGTTGGGACCGCTCGCACCTGTCCATGTTCACCCTGAACGACGGCCGGGTAATCACGGACCAAGAGACGGGAGCTGAGATGGCCGGATCCGGCGGTGGGCCGATCATCACAGCTATCGACATCGCGACCGCCAAGGTCGCCCGGACGCTGGGGCCGGGATCTGAGTTTCAGTTCATGTTTGACCTTGGTGACGCTTGGATGCACCGGTGCGTGGTCGAGGAGACGAAGGTCGACCCGCTGGAGGTATTGGGTATCCGCCCTGATTTCCCTCTGCCCTACTGGGGCTGGGGCAGCATCCCGGACCAATACGGGCGCCGGTGGTCCACTGATGACGGGGAGAGCCGGGTCCCGGCGAAACCGGGCGAACCGCATCCGATGCTGCTGCACGCATGGCCCGCCCAGGTCTCGGTGCCGAGGCTGGACCTGCCCGAAATGCGTGAAGCCATCGCGGCAGCAGACGCGGCCCGTTTCCTCGCAGCCCTGACCGGACGCGACATCGATGACACCCTCCAGCAGGTGGGGGCCGGCATACCGATGGCCTTAGAGCACAGGCGCCGGGAAGCCGAACCCGTGGCACTGTCGGTCATCAACCGGTTGACCCGGTGCGGCTGCGCCGGTGACCAGGTGCTCGCCGAGGACCTGCTGGCATCCCTGCGCCGCGTGCCGCTGACCGGCAGGGTGGTTCCCGTGGACCTCGACATGCTCAGCATCATCTTGGAAGGGGACCCCGATCTGTCCACCGGCGGCTACCTCGACCTGCACACCGGGCAGGTGTACGACGAGGCCGCCACTGACCCAATGATCGTAGGGCAGGACACCGCGATCGGCGTAGAGGATGAACCGGACCGATGGCTTCGGCTGAACCGCACGGGTTCCGGGAACGGCTGGCAGGACATGGCAGCTTTCGCAGACAGGCAGCACGAGGAAGCCCTCCGAGAGCGACTGGAGCGGGCGATCGAGGGCAAAGGCGCCTTCTTCCGGTTCCGGGAAATCGTCCACGACGAGAACCTCAGCGAACACTGGTACGCCTTCTCTACCGACCGGCAGATGGGCCGTGCTCGCGAATACCTCGCTGACAACGGCATCCACGTGGGCTGACCCGGGCTCGGCCGGTTGATCCCTTCGACGTGCGGACCTACCCACATGAATGGCCACCCGGAAATTCGGGAGGGCTTTACTGTCACGCCAGGGCCAGTGTCGGGTACGGTGAAACCCGGCACACTGGACAACATTCAGAGCACCCCTTGGTCGGGGGAGCGGGCAAGGAATCTCATGGCCGGTAACGAGCACACCCGCGGCAAGGAAGTGGATGGTGGCACCCGGCCAGAGGAGCACGACGAGATCAGCGACGCCCTCCAGTGGATGCGCCTGACCTATGCCCTCGACTACGCCGCCCGCCCCGACTCCTGGGAACGGCCCGAAGACTACCCGCAGTCATGGAGCATTCGCGCCTACATCGACGCTGACATCCTCGAACCCGACTACGACACCTTCGACGCCGACGCCCAAGGCCGGGTCACCGTCGCCGAAGCCAGCGTCCACCTCGTCCCGGACGTTGGCAGCGTCAACCTCTTCGACACCTTGGACGCCCACAGCGCTGACCTGTCCCGATTCGCCGAAGCGTTCATCGTCGCCGGATCCGAGCCCAGTCAGCTCAGCGTCGAGGGCGAACCGGTCCTAGAAGGCGATCTGATGGTCGTGTCCTGGGTGAGCGTCCAGCCGCGGTTCCGTGGGCACCGGGCCGGGCACCAAATATTCAAGGCTCTCCTCGGAGCAATCGGCCGCGGTACCGTCGTCACCGTCCTGCACGCGGCACCCGGGCTCAAGGACGATACGGATGAAGGATCCCTGAAACACCGGAGGGAATGCCGCGCCCTTGCCAAGTACTGGGGCGAACTCGGATTCCGGCCACTGGACGGCAACATAATGGTCCTGACCTACGAGGACATGCTCGCCATGCTCGAGGACGAGGACCAGGAGGACACCGATTTCAACCTCGACGAGCTGCGTGATGTGCCGCTAATGCAGCTCTCCCAAGAGCAGCGCGACGCGGTGTTTAGGAACCTCCGAACCAAACTCGACGAATTGCCCTGACACCAGGAGTCAAGGCACAAAGGTGGGACTAGAAGCTGTCCATAGTTGTGGTCAATCCGGGTTATCCACAGCTGGAATTGGGAGCCCTGAGGATAGCTCCCTTCGCAGCAGTAGCGGTGGATAACCCATCAGGATTGTCCCCGAGTGTGGGCAGCGGAACCAATTGTCCAGACGGTTTCTGGACAATTGGGCAACAGGCTGTTGCCCAATTGCGTCCCTGCCCCGCGCAAGCTCCTCAGCGGGGCTGGCTGTCAGATTTGAATCTAAGACAGAAGGGTTGGGGAGTGTAAGAACCGCTCTGAAGACCCTATTCTGACGCCCTTTTTTCTTGCTGCTGACGTCAGGTTGGGGTGTTCTCTAACTGGACGTGAACTCGGCACACTAACCAGGTTTCCGGGCTTCAAGTTTCCAGCTGCTCACGGGGCCGATCGACACAACTTTGATCTGACCGGTCCTACACCGTTGTTCAGAAAGCTCGAATAGTTCGAATCGGATATGCACGCGTACCAGTAATGGCCGCTGCGGCCACGATCTTGGCGGCCATAGCCGATAGGGGGAGCGATTCATATCGGCCTGGCGTAGCGCAGGTACTCGCGTATGGTCGCCGTGCTGACCATTGTTACGGGCTAGCTAGGAGGGCTTTCGGAGCACCGAACCGGCGCGTCTTACCCGATGGGCCCGCCCCGCCCGTGTTCCGGCTTGAGGTCTTTTGCGCCCTTAGCAGGCCCTCCACGGCTTGGCCAGTGCGATTCCTTCCGCGGTTGTTCGCTAATGAAGCCTGAGACTGGTCCTGGGGAAGACAGGTCCTCTGAGCACAGCGCATGCGGGCGCCCGGCAACCAATCGACCGTGAAGTGCTGCGCCTGGACGTACAGCCTGCCGGGGCCGTCGGAACTTACGGGCTCATACGGTGGGCCGAACGAGCTCAGGCGTTTGACCCAGCTCACCGTGGACCCCGGTGCGAAGTGGAAAGCAGGACCGCGCTTCGCCCGTTCCTTCTCCACGGTCGTCGGCGCGCCTCGCATCGGTATAAATGTCTGCAGGACCTGTATCAGTCAAGACGTCACGGCAGGGCCTCAGGGCGCGCGAAAACTGTGCAACGACTTGATGGATGCCGCGAGGTCGGAGCGGAAGAAAGCCAACATCTCCGCAGCACGAGCCGCGTTGTTGGAGGATGTCGCGACAGCACCCGCGAAGACCGTGCTGATCGCGCAGTCGGCCGGGAGGACGCCGAGGATGCACACGCCGGGCTGCCCGACCAGTTCGCTGAGCTGCTGCAGGCCGAGATCGACCTCACCATCGGCGAGCAGGCGCGCCACGGGCACGCCTGGACGGGCCTGCACAAGCCGGCCGCTGACTTCATCGGTCATGCCCCAGTGGTCGATCATTCGCAACAGCTCGGTGCCGCTCGGTCCGGTGGAATATCCGATGCGGAATGCCGCTCGCAGGGCGCTGCGAAGCTCGTCGGCATTCGCAAAGGCCGTGCCTGCGGAACATGCGGCTGCATCGGCGTTGCGTGCGGCCACGCCTACGGCGACCTCCGACAGTACGATCGGGGCGATGGACGCCGGATCCACGTACCGCTCGGCAGCGAGGCGTTGGAGAGCGTCCTCGGCGAGGAACACAAGGTCGAACGGCTCACCGGCGGTCACCCGCTGGGCGGCGTCCACTCCGCCGACGGATTCGAGCTGCAGAAGCGGTAGCCCCGCCGCGGCGGCAGCTTCAGCGAGGTCGGCGAGAACGTGGCGGGTGGCCATCGACGAGATCGCCCTCACGCGGCATCCTCGAAAGTCTCGGCGTCAACTTCGGCAGCAGATGCTGGCGCATATCGCGCGCCGGAGATGGTGTCCGTGCCAATCAGCACGCCGGCCCGCGCCAACAGCGCGCCGTCGACAGTGATGTCGGCCGCCGCCATGTTCTCACGCAGGTGCGCGACGCTCGTTGTTCCCGGGATCGGCAGAACGTGATCGCCGCGGGAGAGCAGCCAGGCCAGTGCTAGCTGTGCCGGGGTGCAGCCGGCCTCCGCCGCCAGCTCACGCCAAGAAGACAGCAGCGCCGCATTCGCACCCCAGTGCTCGAGCTGGAAGCGCGGCATGCCGCGGCGGATGTCTTTGGGGTCCAGCTGACCTGGGTCCTTGATCGCATCGGCGAGGAAACCCCTTGCGACCGGCGAAAACGCAACAAGAGTCACGCCGTCCTCGCGGGTGGCATCGAGCATGCCAAGCTCGGCATTGCGACTCCACAGCGAGTACTCGTTCTGCACGGCCGCGATAGGGGTGATTGCCTGCGCCTCGCGCAGTCGCCCGACCGACACCTCGGACAGGCCGATTGCGCCGATCTTGCCCGCGGCGACCATCTCGGCCAGCGCGCCGACGCTATCGCCGATCGGCACCTTCTTGTCCCACCGGTGGAGGTAGTACAGGTCGATGTAATCGACGCCAAGGCGGCTCAGCGAAGCATCGACCTGTGCGCGCAGCGTATCGGGGCGTCCATCGATGACTTTCACGCCGTCGACGGACGCCATCCCGCACTTACTCGCCAGGAAGACCTCGTCACGGCGCCCCGCGATCGCAGCACCTACAAGCTCTTCGTTGCGGCCGCCGCCGTACAGTGTTGCCGTGTCGAGCATCCCGATGCCTTCATCGAGAGCTGCGCGCAGCATCGTCAGACCCTCGTCACGCGACGGGGGGACGCCGTACGCGTGGCTCAGCGACATACAGCCCAGGCCGGTGGGGGGTAGCCTCACGACAGCTGCTTCTCAAGCGAGCCGAGCACTCGGTAGCAGTCGATCACGTGGCGAAGCGAGGAGTTCGGCTCGCGTCCCTCGCGGATAGCCGAAATGAATTCACGATCCTGCAGCTCAATACCGTTCATGCTGACGGCGACATGTGACACGTCTATCGACTCCTCACGGCCGTTGTAGAGATTGTCGTAACGCGCGATGTAGGTCTCGGTGTCGCCGATGTAGCGGAAGAACGTGCCGAGCGGCCCGTCGTTGTTGAACGACAGCGACAGTGTACAGATCGCGCCCGACTCGCTCTTGAGCTGGATCGACATGTCCATCGCGATGCCGAGTTCAGGGTGGATCGGGCCCTGGATCGCGTTCGCCTGCACGATCTTGCCTGCCTGGTACGCGAACAAGTCGACGGTGTGCGCGGCATGATGCCATAGCAGGTGGTCGGTCCAGGACCGGGCCTCGCCCTTCGCGTTCGTGTTGGTGCGGCGGAAGAAGTACGTCTGCACGTCCATTTGCTGCACGTGGAACTCCCCTGACGCGATCCGGTTATGTACCAACTGGTGCGAGGGGTTGAAGCGGCGGGTGTGGCCGACCATTGCGACGCGATTGGATGATTCAGCCGCCTTGAGCGCTGCCTCGGCGTCCACGATCGAGTCGGCCAACGGAATCTCGACCTGCACGTGCTTGCCGGCGGCGAGCACCGCCTGGGTCTGAGACGCGTGGAGCCCCGTGGGCGTCGCAAGGATCACCGCGTCGACGTCATCGCGCTCGAGCACGGCGTCCAGGCCGACAACGGCGTTCTCGACGCCGTATTTCTCAGCAACTGCCTGAGTCGGTTCGAGCCGCGTGCCGCTGACGACGGTCACCTCGGCATCGGGGATGTTCATCAGGCCGTCGAGATGTTTCATGCCGAAGGCGCCTGCGGCGCCGACGACGGCCACACGGATCTTCTCAGTCATGGGGGCTCCTTTGTTGCGGATGCGGTCAGTCGGTCGGGTTCGTGAGAACCAGGTGGCCGACGGCGGTGTTCGACGCGGGCACGTGGTAAAAGCGGTGATTCACCTCGGGGCTCTCGCCTCCGAACTGATCATCCATCGCACCGCGCGCGATGAGCCAGTCGACTAGCTCGATGCCCTCGGAGCCGGCCTCGTCGACGTACTCCATGTGCTGCCATTCTGTCAGGCCCACGGGGTCGGCGATGAGGTGGTCCAGGAATGCGTTGTCCCACTCCTCGTTAATGAGGCCAGCGCGCGGGCCCTGCAGCTGGTGGCTCATGCCGCCGGTTCCCCAAATTTGAACTTTGAGCGGCTCGCCGTCCCACTTGTCCAGCGCACGGCGGAGCGCACGCCCGAGTTCGTAGCAGCGACGTCCGGACGGCACCGGGTACTGCACAACGTTCACGGCGAGGGGGATGACCCTGACGGGCCATTCCTCGACATCGCCATACACGAGCGACAGCGGCACCGTGAGGCCGTGGTCCACGACCATCTCGTTGACGAGCGTGAGGTCGAAATCATCTTGGATCACGGACTGGGCGATGTGTGCGGCCAGCTCGGGATAGCCTTTGACGTCGGGCACAGGACGCGGGCCATAGCCCTCGTCCGCGACCGGGTACTCCGCGCCGGTGCCGAGTACGAAGGTCGGGATGATCGAGGAATCGAAGGCCGTGGCGTGGTCGTTGTACACCAGGATGACGACGTCGGGCAGGTTCTCCTTGGCCCACTCTCGCGTCCACTCATACCCGGAGAACACCTTCTTCCAGTACGGCTCCTCGGTCTTACCGAGGTCCATCGCCGCGCCGATCGCTGGCACGTGCGAGGTGAATAGTGCCGAGGTGTACTGCGCCGGAGCGTCCTGCCGCACCGTCTCCGCCTTCTCGCAGGGCTCAGGAGGCGTCCATCCGTCGAGGTCCTTGAGGCGGTTTCCCTCCGGACGGCGCCCACCGCCGATCATCATGTCTCGGTACGCGGCCTCAGACATGCCCGTCATCGAGCCGGCCATCTGCTGGAAGCTCAGGCCGTGCGTGGCGCCGATCTTGGCCAGGAAGTAGATGTTCCCGCCCTCGGCGATGCAGGTGTTGAGGTCGATGTCGAGCACCGCCTGGCGCTGCACCGGGTTGAGAGGCCACTCGTCCAGATACGCACCGCGATCGGCCAGATACCGTTCGCGGTTCTCCGGTTTCATCAGCGACATGCAGAACTGGTTTAGGTTGTAGCCCTTTCGGGCCTGGTCGGCATCGAAGATGGTGGTGCCAGGGACGTCTTTGTACGGTTTGTCGAGTGTCATGTCATACTCCTTCGGGCCAGTAGAGGCGGCGAGGATTGTCGACCAGCAGCTGCCGCTGCAGTTCTGACGTCGCCGCGATCTGCGGGATGTAGTCGACCAGGAGCCCGTCGTCGGGCATGTGGTCCTTGAGGTTGGGGTGCGGCCAGTCGGTTCCCCAGAGGACGCGGGAGGGGAACTCCTCGACTACGCGGCGGGCGAAGGGGACAACGTCGCGGTAGGCGTGCTGTTCGCCTTCGAGGGCGCGGGGGCCGGTGACGGACAGACGCTCTGGGCAGGAGACCTTGGTCCACACGTTAGTGTTCTCACGCATGAATCGCAGGAACAGCTCGAACTCGGGACCGTCCGGATCCTTGGTAACGTCGGGCCGTCCCATGTGATCGACGACCAAGTCGGTCGGGATCGACGAAAAGAAGTCGTACAGCTCGGGCAGATCCTCGGCCTCAAAGTAGATCACAACGTGCCATCCAAGTGGCGCGATCTTGGCCACGATCTCCTCGAGCGAGTCGGTGGGCACGCGGTCGACCAGACGTTTCACGAAGTTGAACCTGACGCCCCGTACCCCGGCCTCATGCAACTCGGCGAGTTGATCATCTGTCACGTCACGGCGGACAGTCGCAACACCGCGGGCGCGGCCTCCGCTGCGCTGCAATGCGTCGACCAGGGCTCGATTGTCGGAACCGTGGCATGTCGCCTGTACGATGACGTTCCGGTCGAACCCCAGCTGGTCTCGCAAGGCAAACAGCTGGTCCGCCGAGGCGTCGCACGGAGTGTACTTGCGCTGAGGCGCGTAGGGGAACTGCCCGCCCGGCCCGAACACGTGGCAATGGGCGTCTACAGAGCCCTCTGGCAGCCGGAACGTCGGTGTGCTCGGTCCGTCGTACCAGTCGAGCCAGCCCTCCGACTTCTCGAAATCTCCGGTGGTATCGCCGTGTGTCATCATCAGTTCTCCACGTATTCCAGGCCAGCCTTGGCGAGAGGCCCGCGCATGCCGTAGACATCCAGGCCCAAGACGCCCTCGCGGAACTTCACGCGTTTGGCTTCCTCGTTATCCTCGCGCTTCTGGCTGGCGTCTGCCACCGCTCCGACAAGCTCGCGCGGGACAACCACAACGCCGTCGACGTCGGCCACCACCACGTCGCCGGGATTCACCACCGCGTTCGCGACCACTACGGGGATGTTCACCGATCCGAGGGTGGCCTTGACCGTGCCTTTGGCGTTGACGGCGCGGGAGAACACCGGGAAATCCATCTTCTCCAGATCGGCGACGTCGCGGACACCACCGTCGATGACCAGGCCCTTGCAGCCGCGGGCGGTCAGCGAGGTGGCGAGCAGCTCACCGAAGAAGCCGTCCTCGCTTTCGGTGGTGCAGCCGGCGACGATCACATCGCCTTCCTGCACCTGCTCGGCGGCGACGTGGAACATCCAGTTGTCACCAGGCTGCAGCAGCACGGTTACTGCCGGACCACAGAGCTTAGCGCCTGTGTAGGCCGGCCTGATGTAGGGGCGCAGGAGCCCCACTCGCCCCATCGCCTCATGGATAGTGGCGACGCCGAACTGCGAAAGCCGTTTGACGTCCGCGGGGTCCGGACGTCCGATGTTGGTGCGGACGATGCCGAGGTTGTTCAGTCGCATTGGTGGTCCTCTCAGAGTCCACGCGCAGTAAGGGCGCGGTCAAGCCGTGGGTAGACACGGCGGGCGTTGTTTTCGAACACCTGCGCGCGCTGCGAGTCGTTCAGGTTCGTGGTGGCGTCGATGTACCGCTTGGTGTCGTCGAAGTAGTGTCCGCTGCGCGGGTCGACGTCGCGTACGGCGCCGATCATCTCGCTCGCGAACAGGATGTTCTCGGTCGGGACGACCTTGGTGAGGAGATCGATGCCCGGCTGGTGGTACACGCAGGTGTCGAAGAACACGTTGTTCAGCAGGTGCTCCTCGATTACGGGCTTGCCCAGCGCCATTGCGAGCCCACGGAAGCGCCCCCAGTGGTAGGGAACGGCGCCGCCGCCGTGAGGGATTACGAGCTTCAACTCGGGGAAGTCGCGGAACAGGTCGCCTTGGAGTAGTTGCATGAACGCGGTGGTGTCGGCGTTGAGGTAGTGCGCTCCGGTCGTGTGGAAGGCCGGGTTGCACGACGTGCTGACGTGCACCATCGCCGGGATCTCGTATTCGACGAGTTTCTCGTATATCGGGTACCACGAGCGATCGGTCAACGGCGGAGACGCCCAGTTGCCGCCGGACGGGTCGGGATTGAGGTTCACCGTGACGGCGCCGAGTTCCTCGACGGCGCGAGTAAGCTCGGCAACGCTCGTCGCGGGATCGGTACCGGGGGACTGGGGGAGCATCGCCCCCATGAGGAAGCGTTCGGGGTAGAGCTCGCTGACGCGGGCGCACAGGTCGTTGCAGATCCGGGCCCAGGTCTCGCTCACAGCGAGGTCTCCGATGTGGTGGGCCATGAACGAGGCACGAGGGCTGAATACGGTGACGTCGCTGCCGCGCTCGTTCATGAGCTTGAGCTGGTTTGCCTCGATGGTCTCACGGATGTCGTCATCGCTGATGCGCAGGGTCGCCGGGTCAGGAGCGTCCGTGCGTCCTTCAGTGAACGCGATCTGCAGTTCACGCCAGGCTCCGAGCTGTGTTGGAGCTGTGGTGTAGTGGCCGTGGATGTCGATAATCACGCGTGTCGTCCTTGTCACTGAGTGTAAGCGGTGCGAAAGCAGCTGCTCTTCCTTGGATCAGTGCTGCCCCAAACTGACTCTAGGGGTGTTAGCCACCGTGGTCGAATAGATATGTAAAGACGGAGACATAGATAAGATCTATGGCATGAAGTTCACCGACCTCAACCAGCTCCGGACATTCGTCACGCTCTACGAGCTGCGCAGCGTCACGGGCGCCGCCAAGCGACTGCACCTGACACAGCCCACGGTCAGCTATTCCCTGAAGCGGCTCAGGGAGCGGTTCGGCGACGAGCTGTTCCGTCGCGAAGGGAACGACATGGTGCCGACCGCGAAGGCGACGCAACTGTTTGGGCC
>JAHFUZ010000071.1 GCA_023264815.1 Arthrobacter sp.
CCGCCCCCTACGGGACTGGCAGCCAGTGGGGTTAGTGGGCGCCGTGGCCGGGGGCGGCACCTTCCGTTTTGCGCATCATCGCGGAAAGCACGACGGCGGCAAGGGCTATGGCGGTTGCCGTGAGGAAGGCGGCACTCATGCCGGCCACCAGGCCGGACGTGGCGGACACTACTGCGAAGATTGACACGAGCAGGGCCGTGCCGGCTGCACCGGCAACCTGCTGGGTGGTGCTCATGATCGCCGAACCGTGGGAGTACAGGTGCGGCGGCAGGGGGTTCAGGCCGGTGGTGAACGCCGGGGTGAACAACAGTGCCAGGCCGAAGCTCAGCCCCACATGCAGGGTGACGATCCACCACACGGCAGTGCCGGCGTCGAGCATGGAGAACTGCCACAGGGCGAGCACCATCAGCACGGAACCGGTGACGGTGAGCGGAAGCGGGCCGATCCTGTCGAACAGCCGGCCGATGAACGGGCCCAGCAGGCCCATCGCCAGCCCGCCCGGCAGCAGAGCCAGGCCGGTCTCCAACGACCCGAGCCCGCGGATTTCCTGGAGGTACAGCGGCAGCAGGATCACGCCGCCGAACAGGGCCATCATGGCCACCACCATCAGCAGCACCGAGACGGTGAACATGCGGAAGTTGAACGCGCGCAGATCCAGCAGCGGAGCCTCGGCCTTCTGCAGCCTGAGCTGGCGCAGCACAAAGACCGCCAGGCTGGCCACGCCGATGACCAGCGCCACGATCGCAGCGGTACTCGGGCCGCTTTGGCCGCCGTGGCCGCCGCCGATCTGGCTGAGGCCATAGACCAGCCCGCCGAAGGCCGGAACCGTCAGGAGCACGGAGAGGAAGTCCAGCTTGGTCTTCTCCGTTTCGCCCACGTTCGTCAGGTACTTGGCTCCGATGGCCAGGGCGGCCAACGCCACTGGGAGGACAAAGACAAACATAAAGCGCCAGGTGAAGTGCTCAAGGATCAGCCCGGAGACGGTGGGTCCCATGGCGGGCGCTACCGAAATGGCGATGCTGACGTTGCCCATTACGGCCCCGCGCTTAGCCAGCGGAACCAGCGTGAGGATGGTGGTCATCAGCAGGGGCAGCATGATGGCCGTCCCGCCGGCCTGGACGATGCGGGCCAGGAGCAGGAACTCAAAGCCGGGCGCCACGGCCGCCAGCGCGGTGCCGCCGGCGAACAGGCCCATGGCGAGCATAAAGACTGCACGGGTGGACAGGCTCTGCAGAATGAACCCGGTGGTGGGGATGACCACGGCCATGGTGAGCATAAAGCCGGTGGAGAGCCACTGCACGGTGGGTGCGTCGACGCCAAGGTCAACCATGAGCCGCTGCAGGGCAACGTTCATGATGGTTTCGTTGAGGATCACCACGAAGGTGGCAACAAGGAGGGTGGCAATAATCGTCACCGATTCGCGGGACATCTTCTCCGGTGTGGAGGGCTTCGACGCTGAGGCCCGGGCCGGTTGGCCCGGCTGGCCGGAGGCGTTCGAAGAGACTTCTGTAGACATGGGTGTTCCCTCAGGGAGTAAGAATGGAGTGGCGCGCGAGCGTCGTCGCTGCAGATTCCAACACTTTACCGGCCGCAGTCATTCCTGCGCACGGGACTTTTTCTTCCGGCGCGTAGGCTGATCTGCGTGGACACCCGGAAACTGAAGTATTTCCTGGCCGTTGTTGACCATGACGGGTTCAACCGGGCGGCCGAACACCTGCTGATCGCCCAGCCGTCGCTGTCCCAGACCATCGCCGGCCTGGAGAAGGAACTGGGCGTGCCCCTGTTCCACCGGATCGGCCGCCGGGCGGTCCTCAGCGATGCGGGCCGGGAACTGGTGGGGCCGGCGCGGCTGGTGATGCGGGACCTGGACGCCGCCCAGTCAGCTGTCCAGGCACTCAGGGGTGTCCGCAGCGGAAAGCTCGACATCATCAGCATGCCGTCCCCCGGGATAGAGCCCCTGACCTCGATGATCGCGGCCTTCGCCAAACTCCACCCCTCCGTCCGGCTTAACGTCAGCGCCGCGTTCACCCCCGAAGAGGTCATCGACTCCGTCCGCAGCGGCAGCACCGAGATCGGGCTGGCCGGTTCCCCCTCACCAATCCGGGTCCCCGGCGTCAATGTGCTGGAGCTGGAGCGGCAGCCACTGATCCTGATCGTCAACCCAGAGGCCGATACCTTTAGCCCGGGGCAGGCCATCCAGCGCGGGGACCTTGACGGCCACCGCATCATCGCCAGCCAGCGCGGGTCCCTCATGCGCTGGCTCGTGGACGACGCCCTGGCCCACGGCGTCCATGTGGAAATCGTCGTCGAAGTTGCCCACCGGACCTCCATCCTCCCCCTGGTGCTGGCCGGCGTGGGCCATGCGGTAATGCCGTCGTCGTGGGCGCCGACTGCGCACAAGGCCGGCCTCCGCACCCTGCTCATCGAGCCTGTGTCCCACCTGGACGTGGCCATCCTGAGCCGCAAGGAAAACCTCACCCCCGCCGCGCGGGCGTTCCTCGACGTTGCAGCCCGGCACACCGAGGACCCGAGCTCCTAAACCCCCATCGATTGCTCCGTACCTGCCGTTTTGAGCCCTGAAAACGGCAGCTACGGAGCAATCGATGGGAAGAAACATAGGCCCTTCCTATCAGGCCGATCGGATCTTGGTCTTGGACGCCATCTGCCCGCGGCCGGTCTACTTGAAAAGGAAGGACAGTGTGACCCCGCTAACAGGCTCACTGCTAAATACTCAACGAGGAGGCTGGCATATGAGCGCCACCCGGAAATTCAGCATCGCTTCAATCCCCGCCGACGGCGTGGGCAAGGAAGTTGTTTCGGCAGGCCGCCGCGTCCTGGACGCCCTGGCCGAAAACTCCGACGGCAAGTTCGCGTTCGACTGGACCGAGTTCCCCTGGGGCTGCGGCTACTACGGGAAGACCGGCCAGATGATGGACCCCAAGGGCCTGGACGCCCTGAAGGACTTCGACGCCATCTACTTCGGCGCCGTCGGCTGGGAAAACGTCCCGGACCACATCAGCCTCTGGGGCCTGCGCCTGAACATCACCCAGAACTTCGACCAGTGGGCCAACATCCGCCCCGTGAAGTTCCTGCCCGGCGTCCAGTCCCCGCTGCGGAAGGCGGACACCACCGAACTCGACTGGGTTGTGGTCCGCGAAAACAGCGAAGGCGAATACGCCGGCCTGGGCGGACGCAACCTGAGCGGCCGCGGCCCCGGCAACGAGGTAGCACTGCAGACCGCGCTGTTCACGGAAAAGGGCTGCGAGCGCATCATGCGCTTCGCGTTCGACCTTGCCCGGACGCGCACCGTGAAGAAGGTTTCCTCCGTCACCAAGTCCAACGCCCAGCAGTACGGCATGGTCCTCTGGGACGAAGTCTTCAACCGCGTGGCACTGGACTACCCCGATGTGCAGACCGAAAGCGTGCTGGTGGATGCCATGAGCGCCAAGTTCATCCTCAAGCCCGAGGACCTGTCCGTGGTGGTGGCGTCCAACCTGAACGCCGACATCCTCTCCGACCTGGGATCGGCGCTTGCCGGCAGCCTGGGCCTGGCGGCCAGCGCCAACCTGAACCCGGAACGCCGCTTCCCGTCCATGTTCGAACCGGTCCACGGCTCCGCGCCGGACATCGCCGGCCAGGGCATCAGCAACCCGATCGGCGCCATCGCCAGCGCCGCCCTCATGCTGGACCACTTCGGCCTGCACGAGGAAGCACGCCGGGTGGAGGCCGCGATCGAAGCCGCCACGGGCTCCGGCAACCTGACCCGCGACGTCGGCGGCGACGCCACCACGGAGGACGTCACCGAGGCGATCATCAAGGCACTCACCCTGACGCCCGCCGCCGTCTAGCGGCACCTTAGGCAACGTCCGACGGCGGCTTCCGGGCCGCCGTCGGACGCTCCCGCACACACTTCTTCAGCTCCACTCCAGCGACGTTCCACAATGAGGTAGGAATCATGGATCACAGCATTACCGCCAGCCACGGGGCAGCAACCGCGGCCCCCAAAACCCGTTGGTACCGTCAGCTTTATTTCTGGGTGCTGACCGCCATTGTCATCGGCATCCTGGTCGGCTGGCTCGCCCCGACGGCCGGCATCGCCATGGAACCCATCGGCACCACATTCGTTGACGCCATGAAAATGCTCATCGGCCCCATCGTGTTCCTCACCATCGTGGGCGGAATCGCCAGCGTGGCGGACCTGAAGAAGGTGGGAATGACGGGCCTGAAGGCCCTCACCTACTTCCAGGTGGGCACCATCCTTGCCATGGTCTTCGGCCTCGTCGCCATCAACCTCTTCCGGCTGGGCGACGGCGTCAACGCGGACGCGAGCACCATCAAAACCTCCGATTCCGCAGCCAAGCTGATTGACGCCGGCCAGCACCAGGAATGGTGGCAGTTCCTCACCAAAATCATCCCGGAAAGCATGGTTGCCCCCTTCGTGGAGGGCAACATCCTGCAGATCATCTTCATCGCCGTGGTGTTCGGCATCGCCCTGAACGCCATGGGCAAGGTGGGCGCCCCCGTGCTTGACGGCGTCCAGCGCCTCACCGGCGTGATGTTCAAGATCCTGGGCTTCATCATGAAGGCCGCCCCGCTGGGTGCTTTCGGCGCCATGGCCTATGCCGTGGGCAAGTACGGGGTCTCCTCCCTGACCAGCATGGGCGGACTGATCGCCCTGTTCTACATCACGTCCATCCTCTTTGTAGTGATCGTCCTGGGCTCCATCATGGCTTTCCTGAAGCTGAACATCTTCAAGATGATCCCCCACCTCAAGGAGGAGTACATGCTCATCCTGGGCACCTCCACCGCCGAACCCGCCCTGCCGGGCCTGATGCGCAAGCTCGAGCACGCCGGCGTCAAGAAGGAAACCGTGGGCCTGGTTGTCCCCACGGGCTACAGCTTCAACCTGGACGGCGCAGCGATCTACCTGTCCCTTGCCGCCCTCTACATCGCCCAGGCCACCAACACGGACCTGAGCATCGGGGAGCAGTTGGGCCTCCTCGCCGTCATGCTGCTTACGTCCAAAGGCGCTGCCGGGGTGGCCGGCGGCGGGTTCATCGCCCTCACCGCCACGCTCACCACCCTGGGCACCATCCCGGCCGCGGGCATCATGCTGATCTTCGGCATCGACAAGTTCATGTCCGAGTGCCGCGCACTGGTGAACTTCACCGGGAACGCCGTGGCCACCCTGTTCATCGCCTGGTGGGACCGGACCCTGGACGCAGACCGCGCCCGCCGCGTCTTCAACGGCGAGGCTGTGGAGCCGATGCCGGCCGAGGACCCGGTCCACCTGGACGAAGTGGCCGACATCGACGAGGACCTGGCCGGCTACGGACACCACGGCCCCAAACACCCCACCACCGGGGATCCGGCACCCAAGGATCCTGCCGACGTCGGGCCCTCCGCACGCACTGACCGCCGCCCCGCCTACTCGGAATCCACCTGACATGACCCACGCAACCTCCCCGAAAACCGTCCGGGCACTCATTGCACCTGACAAGTTCAAGGGCAGCCTCACCGCCGCCGAAGTGGCGGATGCCCTGGCCGACGGGCTGAGCTCGGCCACTGGCCCGTCCGGCCGGCCCGGGGCGGTGCGCTGCGTAAGCCTTCCGCTCGCGGACGGAGGTGACGGCAGCGTGGATGCCGCCGTCGCCTCCGGCTTCACCCGGCGCAACTACACGGTGACAGGACCCACCGGCCAGCCGGTCCAGGCCAGCATCGCGTTCGACGGCGGCACGGCAGTTGTGGAGGTGGCCAACACCTGCGGGCTGGGGCTGCTCCCGAAGGGCAAGCTGGCACCGATGGAAGCCTCCAGCCGCGGCTTTGGCGAGGCGGTCCTCTACGCCCTCAGCCTTAACCCGGCCCGTATCGTCCTGGCACTGGGCGGCAGCGCCAGCACCGACGGCGGCATGGGTATGCTCGGCGCCCTGGGTTTCACCTTCAGCGACGAGGACGGCAACCAACTGGCCGGCAGCGGAGCTGACCTGGCCATGATCCACTCCATCCACTGGACTGTCCTCCCCGAACTGGCCGGCACCGTGCTCCTCGTCGCCAGCGATGTCCACAACCCGCTGCTGGGTGCGCACGGTGCGCCAACTGTCTTCGGACCGCAAAAAGGAGCCGGACCCGGCGACATCGCGGCGCTCGAAACAGGGCTGGGAAACTTCCTCGCAAAGATGGCTGAGGCCGGATTCGAGAACGCCGCAGCCCTGGCCCATCACGAGGGAGCCGGCAGCGCCGGCGGCATCGGCTATGCGTGCCTGCTGCTCGGGGCTCAGCAGGTTGCGGGCGCAGACTTCTTCCTGGACCTGCTGGACTTCGACGGCCGCAGAGATGGCTGCGACGTGGTGATCACGGGTGAGGGAAGCCTCGACGAACAGACGCTGGGCGGCAAGCTGCCCGCCGCCGTCGCCCGCCGGTCCGGAGCCCGGCCCATCATCGCCGTGGCGGGAAGGTCGCTGCTGCCGCGGGAGCGCTGGTCCGAGATGGCCCTCTCCGGCGTCTATACGCTGGCCGACTACACCCTGCTGGATTCGTCCACGGATCCGGAACTGTCAGCCGCGATTCTCCGGCAGATCGGCAAGGACATCGGGACCAGCCTGCTGTAGCCACAGCCAGGAATCCCGCCCACACTGCAGCGGTGAAGAAGCTGGCCGCCTAGGGCGTGTTGCTAAACCCCTTTAGGGGCTTGTTGGGGTTGGCTGGTGTGATGAGCGATCGCTTTTTGGTGTCTGATGAGGTGTGGTCTGTGATCGGACCCCTGTTTCCCGCATGGAA
>JAHFUZ010000039.1 GCA_023264815.1 Arthrobacter sp.
CCCCCGTCCGATGTCGTGTTGTCAGGGCTTCTCCGGGCGCAGTTTGCGTCGGATTTTCTCGGCCCCAGCCATGCTGCAAACAGCTGGCTGATCCGGGCCCAGTCATCTAAGAGTCCCGTTTACCCCGATGACGGGGGCAAACAGCAGTGGCTATCTAAATGACGCCAGGATCCGGGGCAATAGCAACCTCGGGCTGACGGACTGTCTTACTGCTTAGGCAGCAAGAGCGAAGTCAGTGCGCTTAGATTCGGCACTTATTGGTTTGCAGACAGCGTTTACGAGATAATTCTGCATCCTCGGCCCGCTTCACCTGTCGCGACTAACATCGTCGAAACCGATCATCCCCGTATTTTGTTACCAAACCGGTGGGTTTCCCCGCCGGACTACCAATACTAACGCATGATTCCCCGGATTCATTCCCTGCGAAGCTGCCTAGCGGCGGCGGTTGCGTTCCCGCATCTCACGCTGCGCCTCACGGTTGTCCTGCTGCTCGCGAAGGGTCTGCCGCTTGTCGTACTCGCGCTTACCCCTGGCAACCCCGATCTCCACTTTGGCCTTCCCATCCACGAAGTACAGCTGCAGCGGAACGATGGTGTAGCCCGATTCCCGCACCTTGTGCGAAATCTTGATGAGTTCCTCGCGATGCAGCAACAGCTTGCGGCGGCGACGGGCGGCGTGGTTGGTCCAGCTTCCCTGGTTGTATTCAGGGATATGGATGGCCTCCATCCACAACTCGTCGTTGTAGAAGGTGCAGAACCCGTCCACCATGGACGCGTGCCCTTCACGCAGTGACTTTACTTCGGTGCCCATCAGGGCGATGCCGGCCTCATAGGTGTCCAGCACGTGATAGTCATGCCGGGCCTTACGGTTGGTGGCCACCACCTTACGGCCACTTTCTTTGGGCACGGTGGAACTCCTCAGTTCTTGGATCCTGGTTGGCTCCGACCGGTCCGGCGCGGAGTCATACCAGTGTACGGCAGGCGGAGACCGGTGCTAGAGCAGCCGCATCGGGTCAACGGCAGCGCCATTGAGCCAGGTTTCAAAGTGGGCGTGGCAGCCCGTGGAGTTCCCCGTGTTGCCCGAGTAGGCAATCAGCTGGCCCTGTGAGACCTGCTGGCCATTCGAGACCACCACACTGCTGTTGTGATAGACAATCGTGGTCAACGAGTTGCCTTGGACCACACCGTGGGAAATCTTGACCCGCCAGCCACCACCGTCGGCGGAACTCCAGCCTGAGGAGAACACCTCGCCTGCCGCCGCAGCGTAGACGGGCGTTCCGCAGGCTGCGCCGAAGTCGATGCCGGTGTGGAGGTAACCGCCCTGGCCGTAAAAATCGATGGTTCCCGGCGGCGTGGCACGCCAGCCGAATCCGGAGGTGATGGGCACGTCGCCGGAGAACGGGTGCCGCAAGCCAAAGGCCGACGGCGATCCGGTCACCGGAGCGTACGGCTGGACGGCCTGGCCCTGTGCGCGGGCCGCCGCAGCAGCAGCTTCGGCGAGGCGGCGCTGCTCTGCCTCCCAGGCTTCACGGAGCCTGCGGTCACGGTCGGCGATCTCGTTGGCCACGGCGTTCTGGCTTGCTTCGACCGCCGCCATCTGGGCCTGAATACCTGGCTTGGCTGCCTGGAGTTCCGCGTTGAGCCGGCTCGTGTCTGCGATCAGCTGATCGACCTGTTCCTTCTTGGCCGCAGCCTCGTCGCGGGCAGCCTTTTCCCGCTCCAGCGCCGCATCAGCCTTTGCCTTGAGGTCCCTGATCTCGGCCTCGACGGCCTCGAGCCGGGCCTGCGAGTTCACGTTCGTTGCGCTCTGCTGGGACAGCTTGTCCATGGCGGCGTTCTGGCTGCGCATGGCCTGGTCAGCAAGGTCCATGGTTTCGGTGAGGCTGCCACCGTTGTTGCCGCCAAAAAACAGGGTCAGGTTTGAGGGGACACCGCCGGACTTGTACGCCTGGGTGGCGATCTGGCCGATCAGTTTTTTGGTGTCGGCGATCTTCTGTTTGTCAGTCTCGAGCTGCTGGGTAATTTTGGCCTTGTTCTGCTGCGCTAAGTCAACGCGTGCCGTCAGGGCTTCGACTTCCTTGACCGCACTGGCGACCCGCCCTTGGGCTTCCAGGAGGGCCTGCTGCGCACCGGGCAACTGACCTTGGTAAATCACCAGGTCGCCGGCGGCCTTGGCGATCCGGGAGTCGACGAACTCCAGGGACTGCTGAACGCGGGACGCCTCGGCTTCGAGGGCGGCTTTCTTGTCATCGAGTTCATCGGCGTACGCCACCGGAGCTGAGGCGCCCAGGCTGGCGGCCAGGACCAGCACCATGATCCCGCCGATCAAGCCCGTACGGCGGCGTGCAGGCAACAGGTGTGCCCTGGCGGGGCGTTCGGCCCGGTGCCGGGGCGCAGTTCGGTGCAATGCGTTCATCACGATTCCTTGTTCGGTTTGCACAGCCTAGACCTTCAAATATCTGCGCAAGGTCAAGAGCGACGAAATTCCTGCCAAAGATCCGCCTAGGATCAGCAAGGCCGGCGCAAGAATTAAGGTCTGGCCGGGAGAGATAAACGCCGTGTCCGGGTACTGCTTGGAGAGGTATTCGCCGAGGAAGAAGTGCGCCACAGCCCACAGGGTTCCGGAAGCCAGCGCAGCGCCGATCACGGCAGCGATCACACCTTCGAGGATGAACGGGAGCTGGATGACCATCTTCGAGGCGCCCACCAAACGCATGATCCCGGTTTCCCGGCGCCGGCTGAAGGCCGAGAGCCTGATGGTGGTGGCGATCAGCAGGATGGCGCAGACGATCATCACGCCGGCAATGCTGACGGCCACCAGCGAGGCGGCATTCATTGCTGAGAACAGGCGCTCCAGGAGCTGGCGCTGGTCAATGACCGTCTCCACGCCGGGCTGCGAAGCGAAGGTTTCACTGATGATTTGATACTTTTCCGGATCCTTCATGTTGATCCGGAAGGACGCGGGAAGCTGGTCCGGCGTGACTGAGTCGACGATCGGAGAGTTGGAAAACTGGTCCTTGAAGTGCTTGTAAGCCTCTTCCTTGGACTCAAACTGGAAGTCGTTAACGTACTGGGCCACGGCGGGTGACTCCAGCAGCGTCTGCAGGTTGTCCCGCTGCTCCGGTGTGACAGGACCAGTGGCGCAACCGGCCGCCGTCGAACCGTCGCTGCAGAGGAAGATGGCTACTTGGACCTTGTCGTACCAGTAGCCCTTCATCTGGTTGATCTGAAGCTGGAGCATGCCGGCGGCACCAACAAAGGTCAGGGAGACAAAGGTGACCAGGATGACCGAGACCACCATGGAAACGTTGCGGCGCAGCCCGCTGCCGATCTCACCGAGGATAAAAGCAAGTCTCATCGCCGCTCCTCCCCTGCCTGGGGCCGGCGGTCCCCCGGTGCGGGCGGCGCCAGGTCCCGTCCGCTGGCGTCCTTCAGCCGCCTCGACTGTCCCACCACAGGGATCATCGAGGTATACAGCGCCTTGGCTTCGTCGCGGATGACCACGCCGTTCTTGAGTTCCACCACACGTTTGCGCATCTCGTTGACGATGTCGTCGTCGTGCGTGGCCATGACCACAGTGGTGCCGTTCTGGTTGATCTTGTCCAGCACGCCCATGATGCCCATCGAAGTGGTGGGGTCGAGGTTGCCGGTGGGTTCATCCGCGAGCAGGATGCCAGGGCGGTTGACCACGGCGCGGGCAATGGCCACACGCTGCTGCTCGCCGCCGGACAGCTCATGGGGAAGGCGGTTCTCCTTGCCTTCAAGGCCCACCGTCTTCAGCACCTCCGGCACGGTGTCACGAATAACGCTGCGGCTCTTGCCGATGACCTGCATGGCGAACGCAACGTTGGCGAAAACGTTCTTCTGCGGAAGAAGGCGGAAGTCCTGGAATACCACCCCAATTCCGCGGCGCAGGCGGGGAACACGCCAGCTGGAAATCTTGGCGACGTTTTGTCCAGCGACGTAGACGGCACCGGAGGAGGCCCGGTCCTCCTTGAGGACCAGCCGCAGGAACGTGGACTTTCCGGAGCCGGAAGCTCCCACGAGGAAGGCGAATTCACCACGGTCAATCTCAAGGCTGATATCGTCCAGTGCCGGCCTGGCCGTCTGGTCGTAGACCTTGGTGACATTTTCGAATCGGATCATGGCCCTAATTACCCTGCAGGGCACTACTGATGCAGCCCAGATCTGCAGCCGGCGCGCGGGCATTCGTTTGGGGAATTAGAGCCCCGGCCCCTCGACTATACGCAGCTTGATGGCTGGTTTTCGGGGGTTCCGGGGGCGTGTCGCCGGATCAGGCCAAACCTTGTGGCGCCCGGCCCCTGCTATTTCTCGGCGTTGCGGTTGTCGGTCCGCCAGCGGATCCCGGCGTCGATGAAGTCGTCAATCTCGCCGTCGAACACTGCGGAGGTATTGCCCACCTCGTGTTCGGTGCGGAGGTCCTTAACCATTTGGTACGGGTTGAGGACGTACGAGCGCATCTGGTCACCCCACGAGGCCTTGACATCGCCGGCGAAGGCCTTCTTCTCCGCATCTTCCTGTTCTTTCTTCAGCAGCAGGAGGCGGGACTGCAGGACGCGCATGGCCGCGGCCCTGTTCTGAAGCTGCGACTTTTCGTTCTGCATGGACACAACGGTGCCGGTGGGGATGTGTGTGAGGCGCACCGCGGAGTCAGTGGTGTTGACCGACTGGCCGCCCGGGCCGGACGAACGGAACACGTCCACGCGGATCTCGTTGTCCGGAATGTCAATGGAGTCCGTTGACTCGATCAGCGGGATCACTTCCACGGCAGCGAAGGAGGTCTGGCGGCGTCCCTGGTTGTCGAACGGGCTGATCCGCACCAGCCGGTGCGTTCCGGCCTCGACGCTGAGGGTACCGAACGCATACGGCGCTTTGACTTCGAATGTTGCCGACTTGAGGCCTGCCTCTTCGGCGTAGGACGTGTCCATCACGGTGGTGGGATACCCGTGGCGTTCGGCCCACCGAAGGTACATGCGCAGGAGCATCTCCGCGAAGTCTGCGGCATCGACGCCGCCTGCTCCGGCGCGAATGGAGACCACGGCCTCGCGTTCGTCGTACTCGCCGGAAAGCAGGGTCACGACTTCCAGGTCCTTCAAAGCTTTGCGGATGGACTCAAGCTCGGCGGCCGCTTCGCCCATGGAGTCGGCGTCGTCCTCGTCCTGGCCGAGTTCCACGAGGACTTCGAGGTCGTCGATCCGGGATACGAGCTTGTTCAGCCGTTCCAGCTCAGACTGACGGTGGGAAAGCCTGGAAGTGATTTTCTGGGCCGCTGCAGGGTCATCCCAGAGATCCGGCTCGCCCGCGCGCTCGCTCAGCTCGGCGATGTCTTCCTTCAACGCCTCAACATCGCTGACTCGTTCGATCGAGTTGTAGGTGGCGCGGAGGGCGCGGATTTCTGCGGAAAAATCAATATTGGCCATGGTTGTTTAACCCTACGCTATCCGGCCGGAGGCCCGGACTTCCGTCCGGCCCACGGTCATCCCGTCACTGGGCGCCCGGTCAGCGAGTCAGCCTCGAACGGGCTATGGACGCTGCCTCGATCCGGATGCCGTCAGGCACCAGGAAGTTCACCACAGGTGGGTGGACCAGAGAGCTGAGGATCACGACGGCGGTTGAACCGTCCGGACTGCCGGTCCCCTCCGTCACGGTCAAGCTGTCGAACCGGGCCGATGATGGGCTCCTGGCTACGAAATCCGCGGCAACGTTACGGACCCGCTGGGACCCCAGGACAGCTGAGGGGCTCCCGCCCTCCCCCGCGACTTCCCCCAGGGTGTAGCTGTCAGCGGCAGCCAGCGAGGCGCCGTCGGCCAGGGAAAGCAGCCGCTTGTGCTCGAGGTAGACGCTGGAGATGCCGATCACCACGGTGACCACCAGCAGTGCCAGCAGGACGTAGCCGACGATCATCACCAGTATCTGGCCCTCCTCCGCCTGGTCGGTGGCGGATAGTTGTGCCTCGGTGGCCGTTTCCCGGCGGCTCATGCCGGCGTCACCGGAACCTGCCAACCAGTTGGGTGGAAGAGGCCTCAACTTCGCTGGCCTGCAGCCTGAGGTTCTCATTAAAGGGGACGAAAGGTAGGGGCACGGTCAGGTTCACTGTTACGGTGACGGCCGTTCCGGCTGCACGGCAGTCGGCGGGGTCACAACGCGTTGACACCTGTGCGGCGCCGGCATCATGGCCGAAGTCCGCGAGCGCGAGGACGGCAGCCTGTTCAGCGGCGGCCTGCGCCGACCCGGCGTCCGGTTGGGCAACAAATACCTTTGCCGCCTGGTCTGCTGCGCCCACCACCGCAAAGGAGCCGCCCTGGATCTGGGCCACCGTGATGATGAAGTACACGAGCGGCACCATGAGGATCAGTGCCAGGAAGGTGAATTCAACGACGGCGCTGCCCGATTCTCTTGTTCCCCGGGCAAGCGCCAGCCGGAGCCTTCCGAGCAGTCGCGACGTCAGGCGGCTACGGCTGGATGGCTGCATGGCCCTTCACCTCCAACAGGTCCCGCGGGCCGATGAGCCCGATGACGGGCATTGGCGCTTTGACAGTCACTTCCAACGTGCGGAGTCCTTGAAAGTTCACTTCTGTTGTACTGATGTCCTGCGCAAACTCCGCATTCAACGCAGTCCCGATCAGCATGGCTGTCCGTTCTTCCGCATCCGGGGCCCCGCGGTCCGCAAGTGTTCCGTAGCGCGCGCCTGATGCCGCTGCGTCGATGAGGGTATTGCGGACATGCAGGACCAACGCCAGCTGGATGATGGCCAGAAAGAACATGCTGAGCAGGCCGCCCACCAGGACAAAATCCACCACGGCGGAGCCTCTCTGGTCGGGGCGGCGGTCCCCGCTCGCGCCGCACCGGCATGAGATGGAACAGCCGTTGCTACCGCCATGCATGCCCTATTTTCCGACCTTGTCCATGGCCTGATTGAACATCGTCTCCAGGGCCGGCCCTGCGAGGGCGAGCAAGGCGGCCACGAGGACGGCCGACATCAATGTGATCATCACCCAACCCGGCACATCGCCCCGTTCCGGGTTGTCTGGGGCCGTGTTGTCTGGGCTCTGGCCGTTGGGGGAACGTCCCGTGGCAGAAGCGCTGGTCCATAGCCACGTACCAGCGGTCAGCAAAGCCAGGAGCAGCAATTTGCTCGCAATTCCAATGTTTTTCATTTCGGTCCGTTCGGTGAGTGATGCGGTTGGTCAGTTGTGGAACAATCCAGATGATCTTCTGGCTAGTTGATGGTCATGGCTACAGTCCAAGGCTGATCGCCGCGATCCCCGGGAACACCGCGAACACGACAGTTAGCGGTAGGACACCAAAAACCAAAGGAACCATCATGGCGATTTCCTTTTTGCCCGCAGACTCCATCAGGTCCCGCTTTGCGGTGTCCCGGACGTCCTGTGCCTGGGCTCTGAGGACATCTGCCAGGGGTGTGCCGCGTTCCACAGCGACAATGATGCCGTCCACGAAGCGGACAAGCGGGCCGAGGTCCGTCCGCGCGGAGAATTCCTGCAGCGCTTCAACCAGGGGCTTCCCCGCCCGGGTTTCGGCGAGGATCTTGGAGAACTCCTTGGCCAATTCCCCATGGGCGCTGCGGCAAACCCGGTCCAGCGCTCCGGTTGCACTTTCGCCGGCGCCCACGGCAAGTGCCATCAGTTCAGCGAGGCTGGGGAATTCCGCCATCATCCGGGACTCACGTCTCCTGATCTGGGCGCCAAGCCAAAAGTCCCGGAAGAGAAATCCGCCTAGCGCACTTCCAAGAACGGCCACCACTGCGAGGAAGGGAGTGAAGCGGCCAGCCACGGCCCCCAGCACCACGAGCGCCAGGGACAGAGCAAAACCCGCCGCGGCCCAGAGCAGCTGCTCGGCCCGGAAGTCAACAGGTGATTTGCTGATTCCTGCCTGTGCCAGGCGGCGGGCCAGTGCTTTTGACCCGAGGTTTAGCCGGCCGAGGGCCGTGAGGCCGTCATGCAGCAGGGGACGGAAAATTCGCTCCAATGGTCCGAACGGAGTGGCATTCTGCCCGCTGGCGAGCAGTAGACGGGATTCCAGGTTCTGCGATTTCAGCTGCGCTTCGATGCGCTCTACGAAAGTCAGGGGACGCATGAAGGGCAGCCGGACAAACACCAGCCACAGGCCTACGCCCAGGACGATGCCGCAGACAAGGGCGGCTGCCGGAATCCCGCTCATCGGAGCACTCTCTCATCCTGCGGGAGCGCACCTATGCGGAGCATGATCGAGTAACAGACGAGGGAGACAGCCAGGCCGCCCAGGAGGACGCCGGCGCCCAACGGCGTGTTGTACGCGCTCACCGCTTCTGGCCTGGTCGCAAGGAGGAGCATCACCAGCCACGGAGCGGCAACTGCGAGCCGGGCAGCATTGACCGTCCACGACTGCCGGGCTTCCAGTTCGCTGCGGGTACGCGCGTTTTCGCGCAGGAATTCCGCCAGGGTGCCGAGGAGTTTACCAAGGTCTGAACCGCCCACTTCCCGGGTCAGGCGGAGGGCTTCGACAATCCGGTCGGCCACTGGATCGGCCAGCCGGTCCTTGAGCTTGTCAAGGGATGCATCGAACTGTCCGCCTGCCCGGTAGTCAGCCCCGAAGTCGCGGAAAACATGCCGGAGCTCCTCCGGGCCCTTTTCCCCCAGCTGGATCAGGGCTTCCGGCAGCGACAGCCCAGCGCGGATGGCAGAACGCAGGTGGTCGACAACGTCAGGCCAGAGCTGGCGCAGCACGGCAGTTCTCCGGTTTGCCCGAAACCGGACCAGACTCACCGGAAGCCACGCCCCGAAGAGGCCGAAGCAGAGGGACATAGGCCATGATCCACTGATGACAAAGAAAACAAGAACTACAAATGTGCCCAGCCCAAGGCACGAAGCAACCAGGCCCGCGACGGTAACCTTTTCGATTCCGGCGGAAGCGAGCAGGTCCTCGATGCGGCTCACCCTGCGGCGACGGCTTACTGGGGTCGGTTTTTCCCAGAACGACCACCAGACGAGGAACAGACCCGTCCCGGCCAGTACCCCGAACAGCGGCGCCATCAGCGCGGCTCCAGCAACGCAGCGACGTCGTACCCTGCCCGGGCGAACTTCTCGGCCGCCGGCATGGCGCTCGCCCGCGGCTGGAGCTGGCCATCCACCATCGCGAACACCATGGATGACTCGATAATGCCGTTCTCCACCCTCCGGCCAAGGGAAAGAATCTCTGTGACTTGGCGGCGGCCGCTGGCGTGCCTGCTGCAGTGGACCACCAGGTCGATGCAGGAAGCCACCGTGGGCACCACGAACGCAGACGAGATATTTTCACCCGCAAGCAAGGGAAGAGTGCAGATTTTCGTCACCGCGTCGTGGGCCGAATTCGCATGGACCGTACACATGCCGGGAAGGCCGCTATTCAGCGCGATCAGCATGTCCAGGCTTTCGGCTTCCCGGACCTCGCCCACCACCAGGCGGTCCGGGCGCATGCGAAGGGCTTCCTTGACGAGCCTGCGCAACGGAATCTCGCCCTCACCTTCGAGGTTGGGCTGGCGGCATTGGAGGCCCACTACATCGCGCAGCGGAAACTGCAGTTCGAAGATTTCCTCCACGGTGATGACCCGCTCACGGCTGCCGATGCTCGCCGCCAGACAGTTGAGCATGGTGGTCTTGCCTGCTTGGGTGGCTCCCGAGACCAGGATGTTCAATCCGCTGGACACGGCGGCACCCAGGAACCGGGCGGACTGCGGGGTCAGGGTGCCCAGCTCCACCAGGTGTTCCAGCCTGCTGGCTTTCACCACGAACTTGCGGATATTCACGGCCCAGTGGCGGCGAGTGACGTCCGGGATAACAACGTGGAGCCTGGAGCCGTCAGGCAGGGCAGCGTCCACAAAGGGGGAAGACATGTCCAGGCGCCTGCCCGAGCTCTTGAGCATGCGCTCCACAAGATCCCGCACCTGCTGGTCTGTGAGGCTGAGGGACGTCAGTTCAGACTCACCGTTCCGGGCCACGTAGACCTCATTGGGCGCGTTGATCCAGACTTCTTCGATGGAGGGATCGTCCAGTAAGGGCTGCAGGACGCCGAAACCGGCCACTGCGTCAAAGACGAACCTCCGCGCAGCTTCCAGCGGACCAAGCGGCGGAAGCGGCCCCATTAGGGCGCGCTCGTCATAGTCGGTGACTGCCGCCTCCACCAGGCGGCGGACTTCGCCCGCCTGGCGCAACGGATCAAGTCCCCGACGGCGGATCAGCTCGCGGACTTCGTCTTCCACGATGCGCACGGCATCCATACGTTCCCCAATACAACTGCCGCCCCCGGCGGAGGCAGTTCAACTGGGTACAGCCTAGGGAGAGTACAGCATGCCGCCAAGTCAAATCCTGTGGGGTGTGGATAACAACGACGCATCATTCACATTGGCAACACCGGGAACTCTGGTTGCATCAGACACTGCGGTGTTAGGGTAAGCGCGTTAAGGTCTCGATATCCAGTTCAGTGTCTCCTGAACTGCAACCCCTAGTGGTGCGCTGAAGCAGCGCTTCGCTGTCCCCGGAGTCAAAATGAAGCGGATCCCGTCAAACCATCACCGTTCCCTCCTGCAGGTCCTGGGGACAGCAGTCTTGGCTGCCGCTCTCGTAGCAGGGCCCGGCCTGGCAGGCGTCGCCTTCGCTCTTGAACCCGGCCCTTCTCCAGCTCCGGAATCAACAGCGACAGCTTCGCCCAGTCCGGCCCCGGAACCTGCAATAACGGCCCCTGTGCCGGCGGAGCCGGCCTCACCCAGCCCCTCGCCAGCGCCGTCACCTGAACCGAGTGCAACCACAGCCCCAAATACAGGGTCCGCTGAGGCGAAGGCTGCAATGGCCGAGGCAGTGGGTCCGGGCGGCGCTGAGATGGGTCAACGGTCCTCCCGGGTCACAGCTTCATCCCCGTCGGCCAGCCTGCAGAAACTCAACACTGAAGCCCTGTCCGCTGAGGGAACCTGGATGCCGACGTTTGGCGTCCAAGGACTGGACGTCAGCAGTCACCAGACCAGTGTCGACTGGCAGCAGCAGTGGAACATGGGGGCAAGGTTCGCTTACGTCAAGGCCAGTGAAGGCAACTACTACACGAGCCCCACCTACGCTTCGCAGTACCAAGGCTCGCGAAATGTTGGGATGATCCGCGGCGCCTACCACTTCGCCATCCCCAACTGGTCCTCGGGCGCCGACCAGGCCCGCTACTTCGTCCAAAACGGCGGAGGCTGGACCCCGGACGGCTACACGCTGCCGCCGGTACTGGACTTCGAGTTCAACCCTTATGAGGGCAGGACAATCAACGGGTTCTACTTCGGCAACACCTGCTATGGAATGTCCCCGGCGCAGCTGACATCCTGGGTCCGCGACTTCGGCAACACGGTTCAGTCCATGACCGGCAGGCTGCCCGTTATCTATACCAATACGTCCTGGTGGCGGCAGTGCCTTGGTGATCCTGCAGGGTTTGGCGACTACCCTCTGTGGGTCGCCGCCTACCCCAGTTCACCGACTAACAACGCCGGACCCGTGCCCGGCAGTTGGAGCACTTACAGCATCTGGCAGTACAGCAGCACCGGGCCCTTCGCCGGCGACTCGAATGTGTGGAACGGGGACTATTCGAGCCTTGGACTCTTTGCCCGGAGCGGCATCCCACCTGCGGCGACCCAGCAAATCGCCGCTTACAGGACCAGTCATCCCGCGCTGGGCGGCAACACCACCCCCGTCGTCTGCGGACTGGCCGGCGGAGGCTGCTATCAGGGCTTCCAAGGCGGGACAGTCATGTGGTCCGGGTCCTCAGGTGCATATGCGGTGACAGCCGGCGCAATCGCTGCAGCATGGCAGGCCGCCGGTGCCGAAGGCGGTGCGGCGGGCTATCCAACAAGTGACATAGTCTGTGGCCTCAAGGACAACGGCTGTTTCCAGAATTTCCAAGGCGGAAGTATCCTTTCATCCTCAAAATCCGGGGCAGCACTAATCCAGCCTGGCGCCATACGTGACTACTGGGCCAAGACCGGCTACGAAAATGGTCCGCTGGGATACCCAACCAGCAATACCACCTGCGGCCTGCGCCTTTCCGGCTGCTTCCAGCTCTTCCAGGCCGGTTCGGTCCTCTCGAGTAGCTCAACAGGGGCTCAGCTCGTGAAATCCGGCCCTATCCTGGATGCTTGGTCGCGCGCCGGATTCGAAAACGGCCTCCTCGGCTACCCCACTGCGGACGCCACGTGCGATGCCACTTCGTGCACGCAAAGCTTCCTGGGGGGCGTCGTGGCTTGGACCGCTTCTTCAGGGGCCTGGCCTATATTCCTGGGCATGGCTGACTCGTGGAAGTCCGCCCGCTCACAGTCTGTTCCTATCGGTTTCCCGATCGGCACCGAGGTTTGCGGAATCCGTGGCGGGGGATGTTTTCAACTGTTCCAAAGCGGCACCCTTCTCTTCTCACCGGCAACGGGCGCGTTTCCCGTCACCGGCAGGATGCTGGACTACTGGCAGAAATCAGGTTTTGAAAACGGATCTTTGGGCTATCCCACCTCTTTTGCGGTATGCAACCTTCCCGACAGTGGATGCCTTCAGTCATTCGAGCACGGCACCGTCACGTACTCTGCCGCCACACCCGTCCAGACGGTACCGGCGGGGGCGATGCGTGATGGCTGGAACGCATCCGGTTCTGTTACAGGTTCCCTGGGGTACCCCAACTCCCCCAGATACTGCGCCCTGATCAACGACGGATGCTTCCAGATGTTTGTCCAGGGTGCACTGATGTATTCACCGTCCAGCGGTGCATATCCGAGCCTCAACGGTCCGATCCGTGATCTCTGGCAGACGGAAGGCTTCGAAAACGGCCGACTGAGCTACCCGACCTCAACCGTCCTGTGCGGGCTGCGCAACAGCGGCTGCTTTCAAAACTACCTGGGTGGCAGCGTCATGTGGTCCCAGGCTACCGGCGCCCAAGCCCTGCATTTTGGTCCAATCCGGGACGCCTGGGTGACGTCGGGGTTCGAGAACGGTTCACTTGGCTATCCGGCCAGCGCCAAGATTTGCGGATTGCGCGACGGCGGCTGTTTCCAGAACTTCGAAAAGGGCACCGTGATGTGGTCCCCACAGACCGGCGCGTATGCCGTTACTTCGGCGCCAATCCAAGCGCGGTGGGCTCAGTCAGGATTTGAATCTGGTTCACTGGGCTACCCGACAAGCGGATCTGTTTGCGGACTCCGCAACGGCGGTTGCTTCCAGAACTTCGAAAAAGGAACCATCATGTGGTCAGCTACCAGTGGCGCCCACCCGATGATTCCGGGCCCAATCCAGCAGGCTTGGGCAGGGCAAGGCTTTGAGAACGGCGCCCTCGGATACCCTACGACGGCCCAAACCTGCACCACAGCTCAAAGCTGCGTCCAGACGTTCCAGGGCGGCAGGATCGAATGGACTTCACTTAGCGGCGCCAAGATAAAACCGTAAACGCAAAAGGAGGAGGGCGGGATCCATGGTGGATCCCGCCCTCCTGCTTTTAGCTCGCTTCCTATCTGCCGTGCCGCAGGAGGTCTAGAAGATACTGCCCATAGCCGCTCTTCACCAGCGGCTCGGCGCGCTGCCGGAGGTCGTCATCGTCCAGGAAACCAAGACGCCAGGCGATTTCCTCGGGCGCACCGATCTTCAAGCCCTGACGGTTCTCCGTTGTCCGGACAAAGTTGGATGCGTCATTGAGGTCATTGAACGTTCCGGTATCCAGCCAGGCGGTACCCCGGGGCAGAATTTCGACTTGCAGCTTGCCGCGCTCAAGGTAAGTACGGTTCACGTCAGTGATCTCCAGCTCTCCGCGGGGAGACGGCTTGAGGTTCTCGGCGATCTCCACAACGTCGTTGTCGTAAAAGTACAGCCCAGGCACCGCGTAATGGCTCTTCGGCTCAGCAGGCTTTTCTTCAAGCGAGATGGCCTTGCCGTTGGAATCAAACTCCACTACGCCGTAGGCCTTCGGATCTGCGACCCAGTACCCGAACACGGCCCCGCCGTCGATGTTCTCGAAGCGGCGCAGCTGCGTTCCCATCCCATGGCCGTAGAAGATGTTGTCACCGAGCACCAGAGCCACACTGTCATCGCCAATGTGCTCTTTACCCAGGACAAACGCCTGTGCCAGTCCATCCGGAGACGGCTGCTGCCTGTAGGTGATCGACACACCGAAGCGGGACCCGTCGCCTAGCAGCCGCTCAAACTGGTCTGCATCATGCGGTGTAGTGATAATAAGGATGTCCCGGATGCCAGCGAGGATGAGCGTGGACAGCGGGTAGTAAATCATGGGCTTGTCGTAGACCGGGACCAGCTGCTTGCTGACGCCCAGTGTGATGGGGTGAAGCCGAGAGCCGGTACCGCCGGCAAGTATTATTCCGCGCATGCCCCCCATCTTTCCCTTCGCTAAAGGCCGCGGCAAATCCGGTAGTCTAGGGAACTATGCAGCGACTTCTTGTTACCGGTGGTGCCGGGTTCATTGGTTCGAATTTTGTCCACTACGTTCTGGAAAACACCGGCGATCACGTCACGGTGCTGGACAAGCTGACCTATGCAGGCAACGTTGAGTCGCTGAAGGGACTCCCGGCGGAGCGGTTCGCGTTCGTTGAGGGTGACATTGTTGATGCCGGCCTGGTGGATTCCCTGGTTGCCGGGTGTGATGTGGTGGTTCATTATGCTGCGGAGTCGCATAACGATAATTCCCTGCATGACCCGCGGCCGTTCCTGGATACGAACATCATTGGGACGTACACGCTGATCGAGGCGGCCCGCAAGCATAACAAGCGCTTCCACCACATCTCCACTGACGAGGTCTACGGCGACCTGGAACTCGATGACCCGGAACGGTTCACTGAGCAGACCCCGTACAACCCGTCAAGCCCGTATTCCTCCACGAAGGCCGGTTCGGACCTTCTGGTCCGTGCTTGGGTGCGGTCCTTCGGGCTGCAGGCGACCATCAGCAACTGCTCGAATAACTACGGTCCGTACCAGCACGTGGAGAAGTTCATTCCGCGGCAGATCACGAACGTAATCGACGGGATCCGCCCGAAGCTGTACGGCAAGGGTGAGAACGTCCGGGACTGGATCCACGCGAACGACCATTCCTCCGCTGTCCTGGCGATCATTGCCAAGGGCCGGATCGGGGAGACCTATCTGATTGGTGCGGACGGGGAGAAGAACAACAAGGACGTTGTGGAGCTGATCCTCAAGCACATGGGCCAGGCCCCGGACGCGTATGACCATGTGGTGGACCGTCCGGGTCATGACCTGCGCTACGCCATCGACTCGGCGAAGCTTCGTGATGAGCTGGGCTGGGAGCCGCGGTTCTCGAACTTCGATGCCGGGATCGAGGACACCATTGCCTGGTACCGGGATAACGAACAGTGGTGGCGGCCGCAGAAAGCGGCGACGGAAGCGAAGTACAAGGAACAGGGCCAGTAACTTCATGTCGATCGAGTTCTCGAAGAAGCTCACCGCCCACGAAACCCCGATCCCCGGCGTTGTTCTCTACGACCTTCCGGTTCACGGTGATAACCGGGGCTGGTTCAAGGAAAACTGGCAGCGGGAGAAAATGGTGGCCCTGGGGCTGCCGGACTTCCGCCCGGTGCAGAACAACATCTCGTTCAACGAAAAGGCCGGCACCACCCGCGGCATCCACGCCGAACCGTGGGACAAGTTCATCTCCGTGGCCACCGGCCGTATTTTCGGCGCGTGGGTGGACCTGCGCGAAGGCCCGTCGTTCGGTGCGGTGTTCACGACTGAGCTCGATCCGGCCCAGGCGATCTTCATCCCCCGCGGCGTGGGCAACGCCTTCCAGACCCTGGAGGACGACACCGCCTACACGTACCTGGTCAACGACCACTGGTCCGCCGACGCGCAAGGCCAATACACCTTCCTGAACCTTGCCGACGAAACGGCCGCCATCGCCTGGCCCATCGACCTGGACCGAGCTGAACTGTCCGAGAAGGACAAGGCCCACCCACGCCTGGCCAACGTCACCCCGATGCCGCCGAAGAAGACCCTGGTTCTTGGTGCCAACGGCCAGCTCGGCAAGGCCCTCCGGGACCTGTACGCCGGCGACACCTCAGTCCAGTTCGCCGCACGCGCAGAGATCGACCTGACCAGTGAGCAGTCCCTCGCCACGGTCAACTGGAAGAACTACAAAACCGTAATCAACGCCGCCGCCTACACCGCCGTTGACACCGCGGAAACCCCGGAAGGCCGCGCGGCCGCCTGGGCCGTGAACGTCACCGCTGTCGCCCGGCTGGCCAGGATCGCCGTGGACCACGACCTGACCCTCGTCCAGGTATCCTCCGACTACGTCTTCGACGGAACGGAACAAACCCACAGCGAGAACGAGCCGCTGACACCCCTGGGTGTCTACGGCCAGACCAAAGCCGCCAGCGACGCCGTCGTGTCCGTCGTTCCCCGCCACTACATCGTGCGGACCAGCTGGGTCATAGGCGAGGGCAACAACTTCGTCCGCACCATGGCCTCCCTCGCCGCACGCGGGATCAAACCCTCCGTCGTCAACGACCAGACCGGCCGTCTCAGCTTCACCGAAGACATCGCCGCCGGCATCCGGCACCTCCTCGAAACCGGCCCGGACTACGGCACCTACAACCTCACCAACGACGGGCCCGAACAATCCTGGGCCGACATCGCCGCCGACGTCTACGAACTGACCGGAGCACCGAGAGACGCAGTCACCGGCGTGACCACAGAAGAATACTTCGCAGGCAAAACCGCCGCACCCCGCCCCGCCAACAGCAGCCTCACCCTCGACAAAATCAAACTGAGCGGGTTCACCCCTGACACGTCACGTGACCGCCTCGTCGCGTACCTGAAAGACGGAGCCTAGGCATGGTCTCACCGGTACGGCGGCATGACACGCTGGTGATCATGCCTGCATGGAATGAATCCGAAGCCATTGGCAACACCGTCCAGGAAGTGTTCACTTTCGGTCCTCCTTGCGACATCCTTGTGGTTGATGATGGTTCCCGGGACAGCACTGCGATGGAGGCCCGCAAGGCCGGCGCTACGGTCATTCAACTTCCCTTTAATATGGGGGTGGGAGGAGCAATGCGCACCGGATTCAAGTACGCAAAACACCACGGATACTCCCAGGTCATTCAGGTGGATGCCGACGGCCAGCACGACCCCCGCGACATTCAAGCGGTCCTGGACGGTTTGGCCCACGCGGACATCGCCATCGGCGCCCGCTTCGCTGAGAAAGGCGACTATGTCGTCAAGGGACCCCGAAAGTGGGCCATGAACGTCCTGGCCTGGACGATCTCACGGATTGCCCGCACCCGCCTCACGGATGTCACCTCCGGATTCCGCGCCGCGAACACGAAGGCGATCCGTCAATACGTAGATCATTACCCAGCCGAATATCTTGGGGACACCATCGATTCCCTCGTTGTAGCCATCCGCTCGGGGTGCACAGTCCAACAGGTCGGTGTTTCCATGCGCGAACGCCAAGGCGGATCGCCGAGCCACGATCCCGTTAAAGCAGCCATCTATCTTGCTCGCTCCGGACTTGCGTTGATCTTCGCCTTAACACGCAAGAAATCAGAACCTTCGTCCAACTAGGAACCTGACATGTCTCTACTCATGGGATCCATCGTCGTTGTGGCGATCCTTTTTTTCGTTTTTGAAATGCTTCGGCGTCAAAAGCTGCGCGAGAAATACGCTGTTCTGTGGATCATCATCGGACTCGGAACGCTTCTGCTTTCCGCGTTCCCGGGCCTGCTGGAGCTCGCTAGCAGGATGGTCGGTATCCAGGTTCCGGCCAACCTACTCTTCATCATGACTCTGGTCCTCTTGGTTGGCGTTTGTTTGCATCTCTCCCAGGAACAGTCGCAGGCCGAGGACGAGGTCCGCATACTCGCTGAGGAAGTCGCAATCCTCAGACAAGACATGTCCGAACTCCGGCGCCAACTTGACGCTTCTACGCCATCCGAGGGCAGCAACGGAGCCACCACTAAGTAAACCGTGAGATTTGCACTGACTGAATAAGGCGGCCGCCCTAACTGGGGCGGCCGCCTTAGTCGTCTTCGGCGTCTAGGTAACGATGTGCTTGGCGAGTCGCGGCAGGGCATCGAACTTTCCGCGTGCGATTGCCTTGATCACAAGCGAACCTGCATTTAGCCGGGAGGTGGTGTGGAACGCAGCCGCCAGAGAGGCCTTGTTCCAGCCCAAGTTTTTGAAGCGTTTGGCTTGGAGTTCAAAGAAATTGCGTTCCTCATCAAAACGTCGACCGTCCATCGCCCGGACAGATGAATCTGACGCCGAGTGGCGACGGTACAGAAATGAGAGGGTCGGATCAACGACCATCGAACCGCCTTCTGCGGCAATGTCCAGCAGCAGAGCCAAGTCTTGGACAACATCCAAGCCTTCAGTGAAGCCGATCCGCGTCACCGTCTCCGAGCGCCAGGCAAGCGACGGGAAGTAGGCCCAGTCTGCACGGACAAGGCTGGTGGCCATGGCCTCGCCCTTGAGCTCAATGCGCTCGCTCGTCTTCGGTGCGTACAGCTTCTTGACAGCGTCCACCAAAGGATTGCAGGCGATGCCCTTCTCGTCAATAACCTGAACCCCGGGCTGAACGACATCGGCGTTGGGATAGGCCGAGAACGCGCCCACGACGATATCGAGGTAGTTCGGCAGCATAACGTCGTCGGCGCCCATGATCACGACATATTCCGCCTCTACCATGGTCAGTGCCTTGCGGTAGTTGCCATTCGCGCCAAGATTCTGATCATTCTTTAGGTACGTCACCCGAGAATCAGTGATCGTGGAGAACCACCGCTCGGGTTCCGGGTCCGGATACCCATCGTCAATTACGACAAGACGCCAGTCCTGGTTCTCCTGATTCATCACACTGCGCGCGGCAAGTTTCATCTGATCGACATCGCCGTAGTATGGCAACATTACGTCAACGGTCATGGACCTGAGGTTCCTTCCGTAGTTTCCGCCCAAAGCACTCGGCGGCTGAGTCCCCTCGATTATAGGTGACCGTCGCGAGTCCAGTTCGATTCCTCTGCTTGCTAGACTGCTCAGGGACCGGCGAGGCCCCGCCGGCGCACAACGGGGGCCTGAACAGAAAGCAATCCTGATGGACCCCACCCCCGGCGCGACTCCACGTGTGAGCGTATGCCTGGCTGCCTACAATGGCGCCAACCACATCGAAGAACAGATCAGGTCCATCCTCGCAGAGTTGGATATCCACGATGAACTGGTTGTCGTGGATGATAAATCCACCGACAACACCGCCGACGTAGTCCGCAGCATCCAGGATGACCGCCTCCGATTGGTCCAGGCGTCTGTCAACGCAGGATACGTACGCACGTTCGAAAGGGCGTTGGGCGAAGCACGCGGCGAGTTCGTCTTCCTCTCAGATCAGGACGACGTATGGATCCCTGGACGAGTTGAGACAATGATCTCCGCCATGGACGGCAAAGACATGGTCGCGAGCAATTGTGAACATTTTGATGGACCCCTTGGAACTTTCCACGAAATTCGACTGCGGGCTAAAGACTCCGACCATTCCGTGCGCAACATCATCGGAATTGTCGTCGGCTACAGGCTGCATTGGGGCTGCGCAATGGCTGTCCGGAACCGTATCCTCAACCAGGTCCTTCCTTTCCCCCAGCACATGGCTGAGTCACACGATCAATGGATCGCTATGGTCGGCAACGTGAACCGTTCCATCGCCTATCTCGAAGCAGATACCATTCGTCATCGCCTGCATGGAGAGAATCTCACACCGCGCGGAATCCGCTCGGCGTCGAAAATCATCCGCGCGCGTGTGGCGTTTATACGGAATATTCTCGAAGCGATGCGGCGGGCCCGCAAGGCAGCAAGGCCAGCATGATGAGCAGCGAATCGTCGGCACCAGCAATGCCAAACACGGAGGTCTGCGCCGTAGTCTCCGCGTTTAACCCCGGACCGGAAAACGTCGAAAACATCGAGTGGCTCTTCCGCTACGTGAGCAGAGTAGTTATCGTCGATGATGGCTCGCCTCGTGATGTCAACGAGGTCATAGCCTCGTTCGAAGCACTTGGTGCCGTCGTTGTCCGGCTGGACACCAACTCCGGTATCGCCAAAGCCCTCAACACAGGGATCCAGGAGGCACGAAGGCGCTGGAATCCCGAGTGGATCGTCACCATGGACCAGGATTCCCGGTTCTCGGGGGATTACATCACCGCCGCACTGGCGACTGCCCGCGCTTCAAGTCATCCGGCCACTTTAGGCATGGTCTGCGCCGAGTCCCACAATCAGGCATTGCTTCCTACCCTTGGAGGCACCCAGGAACCAGAGGTTTTCGATCCGATGACGAGCGGCAGCCTGATTCGTGCTGAAGTGCTCGACACCGTCGGCTACTTCGACGAAGACTTCTTCATCGATTGCGTGGACACTGAATTCAATGCCCGGCTTCGTGAGCACGGCTTTCGCTCGCTTGCCGGTCTCGGGTGCAACCTTGAGCACAGTCTGGGTAATGCCCGGCCCATGAAAATCTTTGGCTGGCGCGTGCGCGTGGGGCAGAAGAAGCTGAACGTCTACTACCACCCCCCTTTCCGGGTCTACTACATCACCCGAAATTCCCTGGTGATGGCCCGCAGGTTCGCCGGAAAACAGCCAGCGTGGGTACTCCGTCGCTTGTACATGGAGATCCAAAGCCACATTGTCCGTTTCGTTTACGGTCCCAACCGGCGAAAGCACTTCATCGCTGCCACGGCCGGAGCCAAAGATGCCTTCACAGGCCGCATGGGTAAGATCGATGACGCCCTTGCTGCCCGTTTGCGCTGACCCCGCCAGATCAGCAACCGAAGATCGAGAGAATACCGTGAGCAACAACGCACGCAAGATATTTGTCCTCTACCACCGCGGTTTGCGTACAGGAGGCCCCGAAGCGCTCCACCAGTTGGTGTCAACCCTCCGGGAGTTGGGGCAGGACGCCTATCTGGTGCCGCATTACACCACCGCAACTACTGCCCGCGCCGCTCAGTACTCCATCTATGATGCGCCCGAAGCCGACGCAATCGAGGATGTCCCGGGCAACATCGTGGTGGTACCCGAGACGTTCATTGAAGACGTGTTCGCCTTCAAACACGCCAAGAAGATGATCTGGTGGCTGAGCATAGACAACGCCCTGACGTTCATGGGCGAACGTCTTTGGCAACGGTCCACCGGCGGTTTGTCCACAAAGATCCGCGAAACTTGGGTCCCGTTCCTGCGAATGCTGAAGCATGGCGACACTCCCTTTCAAATGAGACAGCGGCGTGACATCGTGCACCTCGTGCAGTCTTCGTATGCCTGGGCATTTGTTGCCAGCCGGCTGAACACTGTCCCTTCCCTGCTTTCTGATTTCACGCCTCAGGGTGAATTCGGCCCAGCGGATGAAGCAAAACGCAATCCGCGACTGGTGACTTATAACCCGGCAAAGGGTGCCCACATCATCGCGGCGGTCAAGGCAGTTTGTGAACCTGACATTGAATGGTTACCAATTCAAGGCATGACGCGGTCAGAAGTCGTCAGCACGCTCCAAACTTGCGGTGTCTACTTGGACTTGGGCCACCACCCCGGGAAAGACAGGATGCCCCGCGAAGCTGCGCTGTCCGGCGCGTTGGCACTGGTGGCCCGGCGCGGCTCCGGCGCCTACTTCGCGGACGTCCCTATTCCCTGGGAGCACAAGATCATGCCGGACGACAACGAAGTGTCGTCCACCGCAGCCGCACTCCCACGTCTTATGGCTAACCTCACGGAGGAGATACACAAGCAAGATGCCTATCGTTCTGCCATAAAGGCCGAACGGGAGCGCTTTCGCAAGGAAGTGACGGACATATTCATCGAAAACCGGCTTGGCAAGGACGCTTATGACTATCTGTAGAGTGCGGGACGCCCATCCCGGACCGTTTCCAGCATGATCAAGAGGATCGCCGCGTTTGCGGGACTACCGCTCCTTTCTTCGCTGGCATCCTTCATCCTGCTCCCCATAGTCGCCAGGGTTGGCGGCGCGCCGGTTTGGACCGCGCTTGCGCTCGGCCAGGCCATCGGGGCCATCGCGGCAATCGTCGTCGGACTGGGCTGGTCTCTCACGGGACCTGCAGCCGTCGCGTCCTCTGCGGATGAGAGTGTCCGGCGCCGTCACTACGCAGTGAGTTTTGTAACACGTTCACTGATGTTTTTCGGATCCCTTCCCCTGTTGTTCATTGCCGTGGGCCTCGCCGGGGATCCCGCCACGTTCTGGCTGGCATTCATCATGGCCTGCGCTCAGACCGCGTCAGGCTTGACTCCCGCCTGGTACTGCATCGCCACCGGCCACCCCGGCAGGATCGCCAAGTACGACGTCATTCCTCGAATGGTCGCCACCTTGGGTGTAATACCTATTCTGTTGACCACGGGGCAGATAATCGTGTATCCAGCGGCCTTGTTGGTGTTGGGCCTGGCGGGTACGCTGCTCTTCAACGCACATCATGCACGCAAGGACGATTTTCACGGGCTCTCCCTCGGCCGCATTATTCATGAGATCTGGCAGCTTCGTGCCGGCGCAGGAATCACACTCGCAGCTGGCTCCTATGCCTCAACGCCCATCATCATTGTCCAGCTCATGGCAGCATCTGCCGGGTTGGCAGCGTTCGTCTCGGCGGAAAAGCTATACCGCATTGGTCTACTCGCCACAGCAGCGCTCGGCAACAGCCTCCAAGGCTGGGTCAGCGACTTTGACGGTGACCATGCACGCCGCCGGAAATACTCGCTGATTGCCCTGTCCGGGCTTGGATTGGCCGGCTGGCTCCTTCTGGGTGTTGCCGGGCCCTGGGCGACGTCGTTGCTTTTTAGTGAAGCGCTGGCCGCAGATTTTTGGACCTGTTTCTGGTTCGGGCTGTCGTTTCTCTTGGTTTGTGTCACCAGTTCGACCGGTGCGCACTGGCTCGTCCCTGCAAAACGAATGCGGACAGTATTCACCAGCACTATTGCCGGTGCGTTGGTGGGCGTGCCTGCCATGATTGTCTTCGCTGGCGTGATGGGCGGCCCCGGCGGCGCTCTGGGACTCGCTCTTGGTGAAATCGTCGTCACCGCCATTCAAATGCGTGTCGTCTGGCGCCTACTAAAAGACCCCGACTCAAAAACTGCGGCGAAGCAGGCTACGTCATGACTTGGTTCGGCTTCCTGCCTGTCCTCGTTCTTGCCGTGTTGTTGATGTATGTTCCGGGTGCGGCCATTGCCGCGTGCCTGAAATTCAGGCTGGGGCCTGTGATTGGTATGGCACCGTTACATTCGACGGCAGCCGCTGGACTCGCCGGAACCCTTGCCGGCACCCTTGGCCTGCCTTGGAATATCGTTGCTTACCTCGCCATCTGCGCCGTGCTCGCCGTTCTGGCTGTTCTACTTACACGCGCAGTCGCCTGGCCAACAGAAGATTTCTCATGGCGCGGAATGCTGCCCTATCTTCCAGTAATCATTGCCGTGGGTTGTATTACGTGGCGGTTCACACAGCTGGTCGGTTCACCCAGTAATCCTGCCCAAGTCTTCGACAATGTGTTCCATCTCAACGCAGTGCGCTACATTATCGACACGGGAAACGCGTCGTCGTTGACGCTGGCGTCGCTGCAGGGAGTTTCTGGAATGGATGCCGTCTACCCTGCGGCCTGGCATTCCATGGCAGCACTTCTTGTCCAGTTGACGGGCGTAGACATCCCCACGGCCCAGAACGCCCTGAACCTGGTCATCGCTGCACTCATTTGGCCCGCGTCGTGCCTGTTTCTCGTTAGATCAGTCATTTCCCGCCGCTCGGCCGCACTCGTCCTCGCATCAATAGTTGCCAGCGCTCAGGTGGCCTTTCCGTACCTGATGATTGTCTGGGGCCCACTGTTCCCCTACGCTTTGGCGGTCAGTATGTTGCCAGCCGCTATCGTTGCTGTCCTGGCTGTCACTGGTCTTTCAGGGAACCACGGTGGAAACCGGATGGCTGGCGCCGCTTCACTGGCCCTGGCCATAGGCGGACTCGCATTTGCACACACGAGTTCAATTAATACCCTTCTCGCCATCTCCACACCGGCACTGCTCTTCCTATGGTGGCAAAAGGCAAAGCGACTGGCCCCGTGGCACGTGCCGAAGTTACGCCACGGACTATTCGCAGTGGCCTCGGTCGTTATGGTCGGGATAGCCGCCGTTTCCTGGCTGAAGCTTCGTCCGGCACCCTACGGCAATTGGGGACCAACGGTGAAGCCGGGTGCGGCCGTAGGGGAAATTTTAACCGTCAGCCCGATGCAGTTGGCGATTCCCGCCGTCGTCGTTTCTGTCCTTTCCATCAGCGGCCTGTACGTGGTGATCCGCTACCGCAAGCACTTCCTGCTTGCCGCATGCTATAGCGCAGTTGCTGCACTCTATGTCGTTGCAGCGGCAGCCCCCACTGGCTTTATCCGGGATGCCATCGTGGGCACATGGTACGAAGACACCTACCGGTTGGCGGCCCTGCTGCCGCTATTTACCACGCCACTTGCTGTCGTGGGAGGGCTTCACCTCTGGGATCAATGGCGCAAGTCGCGGCTGGCCGTACGGGCCGTTTCCGCACTCGAACGTCGCGTGGCCTTGGTTCGCGGACGAGGTCCGCTCGTGGTGGCGTCCGCAGTCGGGCTGTCAGTGACGCTTCTCGCAACTTTCGTGGGTCCAACGTCGCACTATGTTGCAGGGGCCTCGACAGTTTATCGCTTTGATGCTCAATCGGAAATGCTCACCCCGGACGAACACGCCCTGCTGAAACGTGTCGCCGATCATGTTCCGCCGGGTTCACTCATTGCCGATAACCCATGGAACGGGAGTTCAATGGCTTACGCGTATGCCGGCCGGCAGGTGTTGACGCCACACCTCTTCTCCGGACCCGACCCAGATCGTGAACTCATCGACGAACGGCTGAAGTTTGAACCTGCTGATCCCGAGGTGTGCGATGCACTTCGTCGGACCAACGTACAGTTCGTTTTGGACTTTGGCAGTGCCTACATGCTTGATCTGGGCGGATCCAAGGATTTCCCCGGTGTCACCGACATCGGTGATTCCCCCGGATTCGAGCTGCTGGATTCGGAAGGACCTAAGGCCAAGCTCTACCGCATCACCTCGTGCGGATAGTCGAGCCTTTCGCGACGCTCCTAAGCGCTGCGTGTCAGCCGTTGCAGCAACCTGCCACTAGGCTGGAGTGGTGATTTCTGTTTCTAGGCGAACTGTCAGGCTCTGCGTTGCGGCCACTTTGACAGGGATGGTTTCCCTGTCAGCATGCTCACATTCTCCAGAAGGCATGGTGCAAGGTGCGCTCACCGGTATCGGCGGCCAATCTGCCCAAGGTGCCGTCAGCGCCTGGAGCGTCTCGTGGAGCAGGGAAGTGAAAGGCGCCTCTGTCAGTTATTCCCCAGATGGTGCCGGTGCCGGTTTCAAGGCATTTAGTGATGGGCAGGCGCATTTTACAGCGAGCGGCAACGCTCTGTCGGACGCCGATATGGCGGGGATTTCCGGACTCTGCACTTCGGCAGGTGCCCTCTCCATTGCAGCCGGTGTTCTGCCGGTCGGGATTGCCATCAAAGTCGACGGCATCAACGGCATCGTGCTCGATGCCGCAACGCTGGCCGCCATTTTGCGTGGAGACATTGAACAGTGGAACGATCCGCAGATCGCTGCATTGAATACAGAACAGATCCTTCCCGACGACAAGATCAAAGTCATCGCCGAAGAAGGTCCCTCTGAAACAACGCGTGCCGTCAACGCGTATCTTGCCAAATCACCTGGTGTGTCTTGGAGTCCCCCCCAGCCGGATCGCTGGCCCGGGGATGTGAAGGGACTCACCGGCTCGCAGCCACGAGACCTCGCCAACAAGCTGGATGACACTGAGGGCGGACTGGCAATACTCGATGGAAGTATTATCGGGAATCGGTTCGTCGCCGCTCAGCTCATGTTTGATGGCCAGGCGCGGAAAATGGACGCAGCGTCGGTAGTCAATGCAGTCACCGCCGGCGAGGTCACGACAACACCACGGTCAGTCGTCCAAACCTTGAACAATAGCGCCGGCTATGGGCTGGCCACCGTGATCTATGTGAATGTCTGCCAGCAGTACGCCGAAGAACCGCTCAACCGCCTCACCCGATCCTTTGGCGAGGCCCTTCTGGGCGAGAAGGCTCAAAAGGACGCCAACTCCTACTCCTTTGTTATGTCACCGAGCAAAAAGGCCATCAGTGAGGGCCTGGCGCTCGTCCGCACAATAGGAGACGCGCGATGAGCATCGGCAGCCAGCCCTTGAAAGGCAGATCAATTCCGAGACCACTGCGCACGTTTATCGTCCTAACCGGCCTATTCGCCATGCTCCTGGGCCTGTGGTCGGCCGCGACGCCGCTCATGGGATTCCCGGACGAGCCCGCGCACACTATCAAAGCGGCCGCGGTTGTGCGTGGCCAGGTTCTGGTTGAGGCTGGAACTTCCTTCGGCCACGGTGTCCACGTCAAGGTACCCGATTACATCGCAAACCTGCATGGGCAAGGGTGCTACAAATTCAACCGCAGTCAGGCAGCAGATTGTGCCCCCCTCATCTACGCAGACGACACATACACGAACATCGGTGTCACTTCGGCTGCATCGTATAACCCCATGTATTACTGGCTTGTCGGCCTTCCGACGCTTGTCATGTCCGGCGCCCCTGCAATCTATGCAATGAGACTCATCAGCGCCTTGTTTTGCGCCGTCTTCTTTGCTGCGGGTTTCACCGCCCTGACTGAGCTGCGACGGCCCCAGTTTGCCGTACTCTTGGCTGCGCTCGCCACGACGCCCATGGTCCTGTTCCTCGGCGGTGGCATCAACCCGAATTCAATGGAAATTGCCGCCACCATGGCTGCGTTCTCCGGGTTTGTAGTGGTGTTGGACAACTGGCGAAATACCAAGTTGGTCGTTCCGGCACTGGCGACTGTTGCCGCATCCACTGTGGTTCTAGCCAATGCACGCCAGATTTCGTTGGTGTGGCTGCTGTGCGCGCTCGTCGCAGGGGTCTGCTCGTTCAAGCTGCGTCGCACCCTCCAGGTATTCAGTGACAAGCGGGTCCTCATAGCTGTGGCCCTTACAGTGCCTGGAACGGTACTGGGGCTCCTCTGGACTTGGATCGCCTCCAACGGCCCGGCCAATGTGGGCGTGGCCCCAGACGGCATCGCCAGTCCCCACCCCGACGCCCCGCTTTATCGGGGATTCATGATCATGTTGGACCGGACCTACGATTTCTTTCCCCAGTACATCGGAGTCATGGGCTGGCTGGATACGCCAGTACCCGAACTCGTCATGCTGGTGTGGAGCGCCCTAATGGTTGCTGCGCTTGTTGCACCGTTCTGCATCCGCCCGCTGCGCAGCTGGACGGGTTACTGGGTGTCCCTGGCCATGCTCTACATTGTGCCGGCGCTGCTCCAGACAGTCTTGTGGCGCTCAATGGGATTCATCTGGCAGGGCCGCTACACGCTCCCGCTCGTGGTGATCCTGTTCATCACCGTCGGGCTTGGACTGAGGCGGCTGCGTTTCGCTGACAAGGGCTTCGCCGTCAAAGCAGCGAGGATCATTTTCTGGCTCGTTGGTGCGTGCCACACGCTGGCGTTCGTCTATGTCCTCCGGCGCTACGTTGTTGGAATCAGTGAGCTGGCCAACTGGCAAACCCTGTTCTCGTCCCCCGACTGGCAGCCGCCATTCGGCTGGTTGCTGTTGACCGTGCTTTACCTGTGGGCCACGGCGGCAGGCATGGAGATCCTGTTCCGTTACCTCTACCCTGGGCAAAGCCTCTTCAAACGGATAAGCCTGAGGCGGGTACGAAAATACACCGGAGGAACCACAGCGGACGTTCCCACAAGCCGGAAACCGTCCGTTACGGACGACAGTCCAAGATTGCCAAGCAGCCTGCCCCATAACTGACCCGATACGGGCGGGGTAGCAATCGCGGGCCTCGTCTTGCGTGGTTGACACCCTGAGGCATGCATTTGTAAACGGGTGCGTTGCGCGATCTGAAATGTCCGCAACACCAGATCCACGTGGCCGCTCCCTATAATCAACATGCCACGGCCGTAGTAGTTATGGGCCGCTGAGTATGTCAGTCTGATCGGAGCCCACTAGGACGGCCCGAACGGTACCCACCTAAGCGACTTGCCGAACCTAATGACGGCTTGAATGGTACCCACCTGTGAACGTTGATCCCATCAAAGTCGGGATCAGCGGCAGGAGGGCAGGATGGGGTCGAGAGTGGAGTTGTTCGCGGAGATACGAAGGGATGCAAGGGTCGAGGGCGTCTCGATACGGGAGCTTGCACGGCGGTATGAGGTGGCGAGAAAGACGGTGCGGAAGGCACTGAATTCCCCGGTTCCGCCGGAACGAAAGAAGCCCGTGAGGTCATCGCCCCGCTTGGATCCATTCAAGGCCGCGATCGATGCCATGTTGGTCGAGGACACGACGGCGCCCAGGAAGCAGCGCCATACTGCTCGCAGGGTCCTGATCCGCTTGATCGAGGAGCATGGGGCGGAGGATCTGTCGTACTCAACCGTCCGGGATTACGTCAGGGTGCGGCGGGCGCAGATTGATGTGGAGGCCGGACGCCGCGTTGAGGTGTTTGTTCCTCAGGAACACGCGCCGGGAGCCGAAGCCGAGGTGGACTTCGGTGAGGTCTACGTCGTGCTGAACGGGGTGAAAACGAAGTGCCACATGTTCATCTTCCGGCTATCGCATTCGGGCAAGGCCATCCACCGGATCTACCCGACCCAGGCCCAGGAAGCCTTCCTTGAAGGGCACATTGAGGCCTTCAATGTTCTTGGCGGCGTCCCGACCAAACACATCCGCTACGACAATCTCACCAGCGCTGTCACCGCGGTGGTGTTCGGGCAAGGCCGGCAGCGCCGGGAAAACGACCGGTGGGTGTTGTTCCGTTCGTTCTACGGCTTCGATCCCTTCTACTGCCAGTCCGGCATCGCAGGGGCTCATGAAAAGGGCGGGGTTGAAGGAGAAGTGGGCTGGTTCCGCCGCAACAGACTTTCGCCCATGCCTGTCGCTAAATCCTTGGACCAGCTCAACGACCGCATCCGGGACTGGGAAGGCCAGGACAACGGCCGGCGGATCAATGACAGGATCTGTTAGCGGCCATGAAAAACTGCCCGTAGGCGGCCACGGAACTGCCCACTGACGGCCATGAGAACTGCCCGTTGGTGGCCATGAGATCTGCCCACTTCCTTTACTTAGCCCTGCTGCTT
>JAHFUZ010000012.1 GCA_023264815.1 Arthrobacter sp.
CACAGCGCCGATGGTACTGCACCCGGGAGGGTGTGGGAGAGTAGGTCACCGCCGGAACATCATTCACGGTCAGGCCCCGACAACAACGTCGGGGCCTGACCCATTTAACCAGCATCCGCAAAAGCATCACCACAGGCACCCCTGGCCGGCCACGCACCGCCGTCGAACACCACACCCACCGCGAGAGCGTCACCGAAAAACCCACACCAACTGCGAGAGCGTCACCGAAAAACCCACACCAAGTGAGAGAGCGTCCGCTGTGGGCGCAATTCCCCTCGAAAACCCCGAAAATCCGGTGATTTAAGGCAAAAAGTCGCGGAAACACGCGGAATTTGCGGTCCTCGCGAGCCCAAGCTGGTAAGTTTTCGAACAGTGGCTTGCACGCATGCCGCGTTCAGGCTCCAGAAATCGTGACCGTCCAGGAGGACATCAATGGCTAAGAACCGCAGTGAACTTGTTTCAGAGGTAGCAGGCAAGGCCGGCACCAGCCAGGCAGCCGTCAACTCCGTCCTCGATGCCCTGTTCGAGGTTTTCGAGACGTCTGTCGCCGCCGGCGAGAAGATCACCATCCCGGGCTGGCTCGCAGTCGAGCGCACCGACCGCGCTGCCCGCACCGGCCGCAACCCGCAGACCGGCGAGACCATCCAGATCGCAGCAGGCCACAGCGTCAAGCTGACCGCCGGCTCCAAGCTGAAGGCTGCAGTCGCCAAGAAGAAGTAGTCTTCTTCAGCACCAGCCAAAGGAGCGGCAACCTGACGGGTTGCCGCTCCTTTGCGTTAAGTGCAGTGGGCGCCGATTCGCCGCCCCGGCGGAGGTGGCGGACAATGGATAGGTGCCTTCTGCAGCAAAGTCCCGTCCCACAGCATCCCCACCGGCCCCTGGCAGGGGCGCTACGGCGCTGGGCGCCGGTGCCATGGGAATTTCCCGGCCCTGGCAGCTCCTGGGACTCGCAGCGCTGTTCCTGGGCCTGGTGGCAGCCCTCCTCTTCTCCGGTGCTGCCGCCGCCCGTACGGTTTCGGACCCGGGTGCACTGGCCCGCTGGGGACTGCCCATCAGCAAGGCCCTCCACAACGTGTCCCTGGCCACGGTTATTGGCGGGCTGATCTTCTCGATCGGCATCCTGCCAAGAACCTCGGGGCCGCGGTCCCGGACCCACCAGGACGAGGCTCCCGAACACCCGGCCTTCACCCGGGCCCTGGCCATAGCTGCGGCCGCCGGCGCCGTGTGGACGCTGTCAGCTATCGCCGTCCTGGTACTCACGTATTCCGACGTTGCAGGCCAGGGACTCTCCGGCGATGCCGAGTTCACCCGCGCCCTGGTCTACTTCATGACGGACATCGACACCGGCCGGGCCTGGCTGGCAGTCACCATCATCGGGGCCGTGGTGACCACCGCCCTGTTCGGTGTCAGGTCCCTCGGCGGACTCGCCCTCACCCTGCTCCTGGCGCTCGGCGGACTGGTGCCTGCCGCGCTGATCGGGCACTCCTCAAGCTCCTCGGACCACTCCGGTGCCGTCAACTCCCTCGGCCTGCACCTTGTAGGGGTCAGCGTCTGGGTGGGCGGCATCATCATGCTGGCGCTGCTGTCCGGCATCCTGACGGGCCCGAAGCCCGGCACCGGCGCCGACATCACCGAACCGACGCTTCGGCGGTTCTCAGCGCTGGCAGGCTTTGCCTTTGCACTGGTGTTTGCCTCGGGCGTCATCAACGCCAGCATCCGCGTCACCAACTGGGCAGACCTCTTCGGCTCACCGTACGGCCAACTGATCCTGGTGAAGGCGGCGGCCACCCTGTTCCTCGGCGGAATCGGCCTGATGCACCGGCAATGGGTCATCCCGCAGCTGGGCCGCAAAGGCGCGGCCCTGTCGTCCCGCCGCGTGCTGTGGCAGCTGGTGCTCGTGGAACTCCTGGTCATGGGGGCCACCTCGGGGGTCGCCGTCGCCCTGAGCCGTTCGGCACCGCCGGAGCCCACCGCGTTCGCGCCGGACGCCACACCGGCGTTCATCCTCTCCGGCTACGAACTGCCGCCGGAACTGACACCGGAGCGGTGGCTGACCGAGTGGCGCATCGACTGGCTGTGGGTTGCGGTGGTGGTCTTCGCGCTGGTGGCCTACGTGCTCGGTGTGGCCAAGGTCCGGCGGCGCGGCGACAAATGGCAATGGTTCCGCACTGTGAACTGGGTGATCGGCCTCCTGGTGCTGACCTACATCACCTCAGGCCCGCCCACGGTCTACGGCATGGTGCTGTTCTCCGCGCACATGGTGGGCCACATGGCGCTGACCATGGTGGCGCCCATCTTCCTGGTGCTGGGCGCACCGGTGACGCTGGCGATGCGGGCCCTGCCGGCGAGGTCGGACGGGTCCCGCGGCCTGCGTGAGTGGGTGCTGGTCTTTGTGCACTCCAGGTTCTCGCAGGTGGTCACGCACCCGCTGTTCGCCGCGGCCAACTTCGCCGGCTCCATTGTGCTGTTCTACTTCTCGGATGCCTTCGGCTTTGCCATGCGCGAGCACGTGGGCCACGAGCTGATGAACCTGCACTTCCTGCTCACCGGGTACATCTTCGTGCTAAGCATGATCGGCACGGACCCGCTGCCGCGCCGAGCGCCCTACCCCCTGCGGCTGCTCCTCCTGCTGGCCACCATGGCGTTCCACGCCTTCTTCGGCGTCACCGTTATGGGCGGGACCAGCCTCCTGGCCGCGGACTACTTCGGCAACCTCGGCCGGCCCTGGGGACCATCCGCCCTGGCCGACCAGCAACTGGGCGGCGCGGTGACGTGGGGCATCGGCGAAGTGCCCACGCTGCTGGTGGCCATTGGCGTGGCGATCATGTGGTCCCGTTCCGATGCGCGCGAGACGAAACGCGTGGACCGCGCGGCGGACAGGAATAACGACGCCGATCTCACCGCTTATAACGATATGTTTGCCAAGTTGGCCGAACGCGATGCCAAAGTGGCTGAACGCAACAAGCTGGAAGGACGCTGATGAGCGAAACCGTACGCACCCAACTCCGGGTCCGCGCCTCCGAACTGGTGGGCCGCAACTGGCTCAACACCGGTGGGAAATCGCTGGACCTCGAAGCCCTGCGCGGCAAGATCGTGCTGCTCGACTTCTGGACTTTCTGCTGCATCAACTGCCTGCACGTCCTCGACGAGCTGCGTCCGCTCGAGGAGAAGTACTCCGACGTCCTGGTGACTGTGGGCGTCCACTCGCCCAAATTCGAACACGAGGCCGACCCGGTTGCCCTCGCTGCCGCCGTCGAGCGCTACGAGATCCACCACCCTGTCCTGGACGACCCGGAGCTGGACACCTGGAAGGCGTACACGGCGCGCGCCTGGCCCACCCTGGTGGTCATCGACCCGGAAGGCTACATCGTGGCGCACCTCTCCGGTGAGGGCCACGCGGACGGCCTGGCTGTCCTGATCCCCGAGCTGATTGCCGAGCATGAGGCCAAGGGCACGCTGCACCGCGGCTCCGGCCCGTACGTAGCGCCGGAGGCCACCTCGGGCACCCTCCGCTTCCCGGGCAAGGCACTTTTCCTCCCCGCCGGGCGGGGTACGTCGGACGCGGGCACCCCTGACGGCGGGACGTCCGACGCCGGCTCCTGGCTCGTGACGGATACCGGCCACCACCGCCTCGTGGAGTTGGGCACCGACTTCCAGACGGTGCTCCGCACCTACGGTTCAGGCACCAAGGGTTATGCCGACGGACCCGCCGCGGACGTGGACCCCGTGACGCCGACGGCACGGTTCAACGAGCCGCAGGGCCTGGTGCTGCTTCCGGAAGAGGTGGCAGCGAAGGCGGGCTACGACGTCGTGATTGCCGACTCCGTCAACCACCGCCTGCGCGGCCTGTCCTTGGCGGACGGGACCGCCACCACACTCGCCGGCAACGGCGTCCAGCGGCTCCTGGAAACGGGCCCGGCGCGCGTGGACGAGGACGCTGCGGGTTTCACCGGCCAGCTCAGCGGGCACCCGCTCGAGGTCTCACTCAGCTCGCCGTGGGATGTTGTGTGGTCCACCAAGCTCAACGCGGTGTTGATTGCCATGGCCGGCACGCACCAGATCTTCAGCTTTGACCCGGTGACCGGCGCGGTGGCGATTGTTGCCGGCAACGGACTGGAGGGCCTCCTGGACGGCCCGGCCCACGAGGCCTGGTTCGCCCAGTCCTCCGGCCTCGCTGAGGACGCCGACGGCAACGTCTGGGTGGCGGATTCCGAAACGTCAGCCCTCCGGAAACTGGTCATCGATGACGCCGGCACGGTCACCGTGGAAACCGCTGTTGGCAAGGGGCTCTTCGACTTCGGCTTCCGCGACGGCCCCGCAGCCGAGGCAAGGTTGCAGCACCCGCTCGGCGTCACCGTCCTGCCCGACGGCTCGGTGGCCATCGCCGACACCTACAACGGCGCAGTACGCCGCTACGACCCCGCCTCAGGCACCGTGTCCACACTGGCGCGCGGACTCTCCGAACCCTCGGACGTGATTGTGGACCACACGCAGGCAGTGGGCTCCGAGCCGCTCCTGGTGGTGGTGGAGGCCAACAAGCACCAGCTGGTGTACGTGCCCATCCCCAAGGAAGCCCAGCAGGTGGACGAGGGCGCATCGCAGACCCACCGGCCCAAGAGCCCCGTAGCCCCGGGCCTGCTGGAACTGACTGTCCGCTTCACCGCCCCCACGGGCCAGAAGCTCGACGACCGCTGGGGCGACCCCACCCAGTTGAAGATCTCCTCCACGCCTCCGGAACTGCTGGTGGCCGGCGGCGGAACGTCGGTGGGGCTGCTGCGGACGCTGGAACTGGCGTCCGGGATTCCGGAAGGCGTCCTGCACATCACCGCCCGGGCCGCGGCCTGCGACGGTCCCGAAGACGCGGACGGCGAGATCCCCGACCACGCCGCGTGCCACCTGTACCAGCAGGACTGGGGCATCCCCGTCCTGCTGACGGACGACGGCGACACCGAGCTGGTCCTGGACCTGCGCGGCATGGACTGACCACCGCCGTCGTTCATTAACCTCAGAGGGCTGCCTCCCGCGACCGTTTGCGTCATGGGAGGCAGCCCTCTGACGTTCGGTCCTAATAGGTCAGGAGCGGGGTGACCTTGATGGTGTCGCCGTCCACGTCCAGGCGGGTGGTGAAGCTGAAGTCCACCTCTTCGTCCAGTGGGAACCACGCGCCCGTAAAGCCGCTCTGCTGGACTGCTTCCACCCTGGCCTTGCCATCGAGGGGCGCCACCACCCAGCGGCCGCCGAAGGGCTCGATGGAAATTTTCGGGTACTTGGCGATGCTCCACTTGATGGTGCCGTCGGCCACGTTGTTGGTGCTGGCGAAATAGAACGGGCAGTCCGGCTGCAGCCGCTGCTGTTTGACGGCTTCGGCGGCGCAGGCGTCCAGGAACTCCTGGACCCGGGCGCCCACGTCGTCGCGCAGTTTTCCGGTGGCCTCGGTCAGGAGGTTCAGCGGGGCCGGCGGAGTGTCCCGGGAGGTGATGGTGGCGCGGGTGGCCGGGGCGGCGAAATACTCGCCGTTGAGCGACGCCTCGTACTCGCCCGGGTAGAAGACAGCGAAGGAGTTCCGCCCGGCGGGCATGTTCACCGGGACGCCGTTGAGGTTGGCTTCGCTGGCGTTGACCACCGTGACCCCCAGCGTAGGCAGCCGCGAAGGCACAAAGGCCCAGGTGTTGAAGAACAGCCATTCCGTGCCGGTCCGCTCCAGCAGGAAATCAGTGCGCAGCCTGCTGCCGTCAATTGTGTACTGTACCGGCACCATAATCTGGTTATCCGAGCGTTCCTCTGGCTCCCCGATGGTGACGTTCGCCAGGCGCGAGGCTGCCGTCTTTAGCGCTGTGCCATCGAGCATGGCAGCGTTGCTGGGAGGCACGGTGGCCCGCAGCAGGCCCAGGGCCTTGCCGCCGTCGCCTTCCTGCAGGGCATCCAGGTATTCGCGGACGGGCTGCTGCGGACTGGCCACCGTATTGTTCACCACGTTGATGCCCACAATGGCAGCGGCCACGGCAAGCATGAGGCCCAGCAGCCATCCGGCCGCGATCCTCACCAACGCTTGACTCATCTGCACGCCCCTTACGTTACCTGCAAGCCCGCCGAACTCAGGATTAGGGGCCGCCCCTCCGGAGGAGGGAGCGGCCGCATTCCTGAGGCCCGACGGCGGGCGGCCGGCCGGGGGCATCGTCGCGGTGTGCCTAACGGCGGCGCCGGGACGAGGTGCCAAACACGCCGCGGAGCAGCTCGCGGCCTAGCTGGGTGCCCATGGACCGGACCATGCTCTTGAGGCCGCCGCCCAAGGCGCCGCCAAGCGCGCCCGCGAGGTCGCCCACGATCCCGCCGCCCGACGGCGCGGGCTCGGGGGCCCGAGGGGCACGGGCCCGTTCAGGCGCGGGGGCCCTCTCCGGGACCGGGGCGGGACGGCTGCTGGGGCGGCCCAGGATCTCCTCTTCGATCCGGCGGGCCTCGGCGTCCACGTCTGCCTGGCTGCCGCCTCCCGGAACGTGCGGCTCACCCGGGGCGGCGTCGCCGGTGGGGGCGGCCGCCTTGCCGTTGAGTTTCTCGTAGGCCGAAATGTTGTCCACGGCGGTCCCGTACTTCGCGAGCAGCGCTGACCCGGCAACGGTGGTTTTGATGAGGTCGTCCGTGCTGGGGCCCATCACGGATTCCGGGGCACGCAGGCGGGTGAGGGCCACCGGAGTGGGCGCACCCTTCTCATTCATCACGGTGATGACTGCCTCGCCGATCCCTGCGGATGTGAGGGTTTCCTCGAGGTCGTAGTCGCTGACCGGGAAGGTGGAGACAGTGGCTTTCAGGGCCTTGGCATCCTCCGGGGTGAAAGCGCGGAGGGCATGCTGGATGCGGTTGGCCAGCTGGCCCAGGACATCCGCGGGAACGTCCTTGGGGGTCTGGGTGACGAAGAAGATGCCCACGCCCTTGGAACGGATCAGGCGGACGGTGGTGGTGATGGCGTTCAGGAAAGCCTTCGAGGCGCCGTTGAAGAGCAGGTGGGCTTCGTCCAGGAAGAACACCAGCTTCGGTTTGTCCAGGTCGCCGGCCTCGGGCAGGTCCTCGAAAAGGTCCGCCAGCAGCCACATCAGGAACGTGGAGAACAGCATGGGTTTGGTCTGCAGCGTGGGGAGCTCCAGGCAGGTCACCACGCCGCGGCCGTCCGGGGCGGTCCGGAGCAGCTCGGCGGTATCGAACTCCGGCTCGCCGAAGAACTTTTCCAGGCCCTGTGCTTCCAGGGTCACCAGTTCGCGCAGGATCACGCCCGCGGTGGCCTTGGACAGGCCGCCCAGTTCCTCCAGCTCGTCCTTGCCCGCGTCCGAGGTGAGGAACTGGATGACCGCGCGGAGGTCCTTGAGGTCAATCAGTTCGAGGTTGTTTTTGTCCGCAAAGTGGAAGACCAGCTGCAGGCTGGATTCCTGGGTGTCGTTGAGCTCCATCACGCGGGAAAGCAGGATGGGGCCGAAGGAAGTGATGGTGGCGCGGACGGGGATGCCGTTGCCGTCGCCGCCCAGGGCCAGGAACTCCACCGGGTAGGTCTTGCCGGTCCAGGCCTGGCCAATGCTGTCCGTGCGGACCTTCAGTTTCTCGCTCCCGGCAGCCGCAGTGGCCAGGCCGGACAGGTCGCCCTTGATGTCGGCGAGGAACACAGGAACGCCCGCTGCGGACAGCTGCTCTGCCATCATGTGCAGCGTGACGGTCTTGCCGGTGCCGGTGGCGCCGGCCACCAGGCCGTGCCTGTTCATCATGGACAGCGGCAGCCGGACCTGGGCTTCCTTGTGGAGTTCGCCGTCCACAATGGCGGCACCCAGTTCGATGGTGGCACCTTCCAGGGCGTAGCCCTTCTGGATGGTGGCAAGCTTCTCTGCAGTGGTTTTGTTGGCCATGCCGCTAGCTTAGTTGGCGGATTCCTTCACGTGTGGTGCAGACGTGCCGCTTTTTAGCCTGGCTTTTGGGCCGGCATGGTCCGCGTGCTCGAGCACCCGGGAAACCGTGTAGCCAATGACCAGGCCCCAGAACGCCGGGTGGATGTTGAAAAGGCTCATGCCGGACATGGTCACCACGAACGTCACCAGGGAGCCCAAGGTAAACGTGGTGGCGAAAGCGGCCACGAACGCTTGCTGGAGAGCACGCAGCATGGCAATGCCGCCCAGCGCAAGGATGAATTCCGTGGGCGTGGCGAGCATGAGCCGCGTGAGGGTGGGAGCCAGGAGGGCGCACACCATTGCCAGAACGCCGAACACCACGGCAGCGGTGTACTGGCGCTGCCTGGTTCCTGAGGAGGTCAAGAGGGCGTTGGTAGGACCGGTCACGCAGGCTGAGACAGCACCGCAGCCGGCATTGAGCAAGGAAAACGCGCCCGAAACTACAGCGAAGACGTTGACCGGCGGATTGTGCCCGGCGGCACGGAGAACCGCGATGCCCTGGCCGTTCTGGACGAACAACACGGTGAGGGCCAGAGGCACAACCAGCTCAAGCTGGGCAGCCCAGGTGAACTCGGGAAGGGTGAAGACCGGGGTGGCCAGAACCGGCCCGCCTCCCTGGAAGGAGAATTGGCCGCTGGCCGCTACGGCGAGGCACCCGACCACAAGGGTGCCGAGCACAGGCGGAAGGAACCTGCCCAGGGTGGGCACGGCCGTGAGGACCAGGAATGCGGCCACCATGGGGGCGGCGACCACGGGGTTCGCTTGGGTTGAGGCGACGATGTCTGTGCCGAACTTGAGGAATACGGCAGCCACCATGGCCATGACGATCGGCATCGGAATCACTGCCATGATCCGCCGCACCACTCCGGTGGCGCCCAGCGCGAGGACCAGGACTCCGGACGTGAAGAAGGCCCCCACCACTTCCGGAAAGGACAAATGCTGCAGCGACGGGCCTAGGAGCACCGTCCCGGGAATGGACCAGGCGAAGCCGAGGGGCTGCCGATATAGGAGAGACATGACCAAAGTGGCCGCCCCGCCTGAAAAAAGGATGCCAAACACCCAGGATGCGAGCTGGCCTTCGGTAAGTCCTCCCGCCGCTCCCACCGCCAGGGTGACGGCTATCGGGCCCGAGGCGGAGAAGATGAGGCCGATCACACCGTTGGAAACATAAGGCAGGTCGAGGTCACGGAGGACCTGGCGTACACCCGCAGGGCGAACGCCAGGGCGTTCCAGCCGCGGTTGAGGTACCGGAGCCGCAACGGCTTCCACGTGGGCGACGGCGGGCGGGTCCTGAGGAGATGACGGCATGTGGGCTCCTGGCAACGGCGGCAGAAAATGCAGGCGCCCCGGAGTGTGCACTCCAGGGCGCCTTTGGTGCCGGGCCGAGGCGCAGGCACCGAGTTTAAGCGGTGACTCTTACTTGTGCTGGCCTTCCTTAGCCAGGACGTAGTCATAAACCGCTTCTTCGCCAACCCCGCCATCCGTGCGCGGCTTGGGATCCAGCATCAGTTCAGGCTTGACTGCCGAGGCGATGTCGTCTTCGTTGTGCGGGTCGCCGGGGAAGTAAAGCTGCTGGGTTACGGGCTGGAAGCCGGGCGCGGAAACCTTGATGTGAATGTGCGCCGGGCGCCAGGCGTGCCATCCAGCCGCGCTGATCAGCTGCCCGCAAGCCCCGTCCGTCGGAATCTGGTAAGGCGCCGGGCGCATCGTGTTGATTTCGAAGCGTCCGTCGTTGTCCGCCTTGACTGTGGCGCGGAAGAGCCAGTCCGGGAGGCCCGGGGCGTACTGGGAGTAGAAGCCGGCGCTGTCCGCGTGCCAGATCTCCACCTGGGCGTTCTGGATGGGGTTACCGTCCGTATCGGTGAATTGGCCGCTGAGCAGCAGCGGGGTGCCCTCCTCGTCCTCCCGCATTTCAACGGTGGCCGGGGTCTGGAGCACCGGGGAGCCCGGTACGTAATAAGGTCCCTCGATGGTACTCACGGTGCCGGGGCGGTCCTGGGAGTTGACGTCCTCCACGCTGTGCTCGAGCCACACGTCGAGGAACAGCGGCCATTCTCCGTCAGTTCCTACCTTGATGAGCCATGCTTTGAGTGCGTTGTATTCCTCGTAGGTGACCTGGTGCTCAACGACGATTTCGTTGGCGGCCTTGATGAGTGCCCCCGCCAGCAGGCTCACTCTTTCCTTTGGAACGTCCAGGCGGGCGAGCTTGCCGGAGGCGGCGAAGCGTTCGGTGGCCTTGGAGCCGGCTTCGACTGCAGTGCCCTCGTCCTCTTTGCGGGTGTCTGCTTGGGTCTCGGTCATGGTGATGTCCATACTCCTCTTTGAATAGGGGACAGGAACTGCTCCTGAACCCGTTGCGAACCGGTGGAGGGGCAGGATCTGAACCTGTCGCGACGCGATTCGCGTGATGACCGTCTCATCGTAGGCCGCAAATAAGGACGCTACAAATATTGATTTTGCCTGTTTTTAGTCATGAACCAGACATAAAGGCACCCTTGGCCAAACCTAGGGGTTTGCCTGATGTGAGTGCGGTCACGATAGGGAAGACTGACGTGACAACGTCCCCCTGGGCACCGCGGGTTGGCCCGGACCTCCCGCTCATCCGTCCAGCACCCTCCAATGAAGGAGCACGCCATGACCGAGAACCTGGCCCACGTCCGCGAGGTCCTAGCCGACGCCGTGATCGACGACCGTGAGAACGGCGTCATCCGTGCCAAACGAGAAATCTTCACCGATGAAGAGATCTTCGAACTGGAGATGAAGCACATCTTCGAAGGCAACTGGGTTTATCTCGCGCACGAATCCCAGATCCCCAACGTGGGGGACTACTTCACCACCAACATCGGCCGCACGCCCGTGATGATCACCCGGGACAAGGACGAGAACCTCAACTGCCTCGTCAACGCCTGCTCACACCGCGGCGCCATGCTGTGCCGCCGCAAGACGGATAACCGCACCACGTTCACCTGTCCGTTCCACGGCTGGACGTTCAAGAACTCCGGTGAACTGCTGAAGGTGAAGGACTCGCGCAACGCCGGCTACCCGGAAACCTTCAACAAAGAAGGCTCCCATGACCTCACCAAAGTGGCCCGTTTCGAGTCCTACCGCGGCTTCCTCTTCGGTTCCCTGAAGGCTGACGTGCTCCCGCTCGAAGAACACCTGGGTGATGCCACCAAGGTGATCGACTCGATCGTGGATCAGTCCCCGCAAGGACTCGAGGTGCTCCGCGGGGCGTCAACGTATACCTACGACGGCAACTGGAAGGTGCAGGCCGAAAACGGCGCAGACGGTTACCACGTCACAGCCGTTCACTGGAACTATGCGGCCACCACGGCCCGCCGCACCGCAGGGGACTCCGCCAACAAAACCAAGGCCATGGATGCCGGCAAGTGGGGCAAGGTCAAGGGCGGCTTCTATTCCTACGACCACGGACACCTGCTGCTGTGGCAGGAGTGGACCAACCCCGAGGACCGCCCGCTGTGGGACCGCCGCGACGAGCTCGTGGCGAAGTATGGCGAGGAGATGGCCAACTTCATGATCAACATCTCCCGGAACCTCTGCCTGTACCCGAATGTCTACATCATGGACCAGTTCTCCTCACAGATCCGCCACTTCCGGCCCATCTCCGCGGACCAGACCGAGGTGACCATTTACTGCATCGCACCTAAGGGCGAATCGCAGGAGAACCGGTCCAAGCGGATCCGCCAGTATGAGGACTTCTTCAACGCCACCGGCATGGCCACCCCGGATGACCTGGAGGAGTTCAGGTCCTGCAACAAGACCTACTGGGCCACCTCGGCGCCCTGGAACGACATGACCCGCGGGTCCGCCCACGAGATCGCCGGTCCCGATGAGCAGGCCAAGGCGCTGGGCATGACCAATGTCATCGCGTCCGGTACGCGGACCGAGGACGAGGGGCTCTACCCCATTCAGCACGGGTATTGGAAGGAAGTCATGGACCGGGCCCTGGTGGAGGCCGAGGCGGAAGCGGAGACCGCCGCGCTGGATGCCGTTCCAGCCACAGCCTGACCCCCCGTCCACGTGGAACCAAAGAGAGTGCAGAACCCATGACCAACCTGACAATGCCAGCCGCGGCGCTCAAGAGCGCCGAGGAGATCGCTACCCTCGAAACCGTCCGGGCCTTCCTGTACAAGGAGGCCCGCCTGCTGGACGACCGCCAGTTCGATGAATGGCTGCAGTGCTACCACCCGGACTCCGAGTTCTGGATGCCCGCGTGGGACGTCGACGACCGGCTGACCGAGGATCCGCAGAACGAGATCTCGCTCATTTACTATGACAACCGCGGCGGCATCGAGGACCGTGTCTTCCGGATCAAGACGGACCGGTCCTCGGCCACGTCCCTGCCGGAGCCCCGCACCGGGCACAACATCACCGACGTCGAAATCATGGAGCACAACGGCCACCAGGTGAAGGTGCGCTTCAACTGGTTCACCCTGTACTTCCGCTACAACACTACGGACACGTACTTCGGGACCAGCTTCTACACGATCGACCTCGCAGGAACCGAGCCGGTCATCCTGAAAAAGAAGGTTGTCCTCAAGAACGACTACATCCACCACGTAGTGGACGTCTACATGATCTGACGGCCCCGCGCCGGTGCCCGGCATGAGCCCGGCACCGGCCTTGGCCGTTTCACAACCCGTGCCCGCAGGGCACATCCGCACTACCAGGGTCGCCTCGGCGCGCCCCCAGCCAGGAGGAAACCATGGGCCACAAAGTAGCCCTCAGCTTCGAGGACGGCGTCACCAAGGTCATCAAGGTCGGCGACTATGAGACCGTGATGGACGCCGCATACAAGGCACGCATCAACATCCCGTCGGACTGCCGGGACGGGGCTTGCGGCACCTGTAAAGCGTTCTGCGATTCCGGCACCTTCGATCCGGGCGACTACATCGATGACGCCATGACCGAAGACGAACTCGAAAAGGGTTACCTGCTCACCTGCCAGGCGGTCCCGGAATCGGACCTGGCCATTCAGATCCCTGCCACGTCAGAATCCGCGAAGACCTCGGCCACCACCTTCACCTCCGCCATGACGGAGCTCACCAAGCATTCGGAAACGACCGTTTCCTTCACGCTGAAGGCGGAAAACCGGGACGGCCTGGCCTTCCTGCCGGGACAGTACGTCAATATCAAGGTCCCCGGAACGGACGCGGAGCGCTCCTATTCGTTCAGCAGCGGCCCGGAGGTGCAGGATGCCTCGTTTATGGTGCGGGTGACGCCGCAGGGCGCGATGTCCGAATACCTGCGTGACCGGGCAGCTGTGGGTGACACCATCGAGTTCACGGGCCCGTACGGCTCATTCTTCCTGCGGGAGCCCAAGCGGCCCCTGCTCCTCCTGGCCGGCGGCACAGGCCTGGCCCCGCTCCTGTCCATCCTCGAAAAGCTTTCCGAGAACCCGCCGTTGGTCCCGGTCCACCTGATCTACGGCCTGACCCGTGAGGCTGACATTGTTGGCCTGGACTGGCTGCGCGAGTATGAGGCGAAGCTGCCCGACTTCACGTGGGACTACATTGCCTCCGAACCGGGCACCTCTGCTCCCCACACCGGCTATGTCACCCAGATCATCGAGCCCAAGCACCTGAACGACGGCGACGTCGACATTTACCTGTGCGGTCCGCCTCCCATGGTGAACGCGGTTTCGAAGTGGCTGGATTCCGAGGGCATCAAGCCTGCCAACTTCTACTTCGAACGCTTTGCCCCGAAGGAAACCACCGGAGGCGACGCCGAAACAGGCGCGCCCGCATCCGCAGAGAAGATCGAGGCCGAAGGCGACACGATGAGCCGCGGTGAGGCAGTCTCTTCCTTGGAGACCGGCCGGCTCGACTTCCGCAAGGAAGACAGTTTCGCCCAGCTCGACGCGCGCATGGGGTTGGAGCTCGCCGTGAGCGAGCTGATGCTGGGCCGCCTCAGCGAGGAGCAGCTGCAGCAGTTCCGCCGGCTCGCCGAGGCCACCGCCCGCTCGGTAGCGGCCGGCACCATCCAGGAACCTGAAGAATTCGCGCGGACCAACGAGGAGTTCCACGAATACCTCTTCGTGGTCTGCAACAACCCCATGCTGCTTGAGTCCTACCGCCGGCTCGACGTCCACGCGCAGATGGCTGCGGCCCTCGAAACGGGGACACCCATCTTCGAGCGGGTCACCCAGGACCACCTTGACGTGGTTGACGCCTTTGAGCGCCAGGACAAGGCACGGGTGAGGGAGGTCATCATGGCCCATGCCCGCGATGCCAAGGAAACCATGGCAGGGGCCATCGACGCCAAGGCCGGCAACTGATGGCAGGCCCGTACGCGGGACAATTCGTCACTCCCGGCCGGTACGCCGGCAAGGTAGCCGTGGTGACCGGCGCCGCCCAAGGAATTGGCCGGAAAGTGGCCGAGCGGATCGGCGCCGAAGGTGGCGCCGTCGTCCTCGTAGACAGGGCCGAACTGGTCCACGAGGTGGCGCAAGGGATCCAGGAGGCCGCGCAGGCCTCCGGTTCGGGAGGCTCGGCCACGTCCGTGACCGCGGATCTTGAGACCTTTGTGGGTGCGCAGCAGGCAGTCGAGGCAGCCCTGGCCGCGCACGGCCGCGTTGACGTGCTGGTCAACAATGTCGGCGGCACCATCTGGGCCCGCCCGTACGAAGAGTACGACGAGGAAAAGATCGAGAAGGAGATCCGCCGCTCGCTCTTCCCCACTCTCTGGACGTGCCGCGCCGTGCTGCCCGCCATGCTGGAACAGGGTTCCGGCACCATCGTCAACGTTTCCTCGGTGGCCACCCGCGGCATGCACCGCGTGCCGTATGCAGCGGCGAAGGGCGGCGTCAACGCCCTCACCCAGTCCTTGGCGATGGAGGTGGGCGGCCGCGGAATCCGCGTGGTGGCCGCAGCCCCCGGCGGCACCGAGGCGCCGCCCCGCAGGGTCAAACGCGGGCCCGAAGCCGAATCCACCACGGAAAAGGCCTGGTACCAGGTGATCGTTGACCAGACCGTGGATTCGTCCTTCATGAAGCGCTACGGGACCTTGGACGAACAGGCCGCACCCATCGTGTTCCTCGGTTCTGATGAAGCGTCCTACGTCACCGGCAGCATTCTTCCGGTCGCCGGCGGGGACTTGGGCTGAGGACACCGTGATGGGTGGCCGCCGCCGGGTCCGGCAGGCCGGCTCCGGTAGAGTTGCGGCCATGACTGCGGCCTCCATACACGGTGACATGGCGGATGACCTGCCGCTTGTGGGCCGGTCTGAGGTCTTCGAGGAACTGCTGGGGATTTTCCGGACCGTCCGCAAGGGCAAAGTGGGCGCCGTGGTGATCTCCGGCCCCTCCGGGTCCGGGAAGACCGCGGTTCTGGAGTTCTTTCTTGAGCACTGCCGCACCGGCGCCCGGGGTGTCCGGGTGCTGTCTGCCATGGGCGATGACTGGGAGGCGCAGTTTCCCCTCGCCGGCTACTCCCAGCTCATGCTCACGTTGCCGCTGCGTTCGGCCAAGGACTACGACGGCAGCCCGGCCCTGCCCGCGGGCCCCGTCGCGGCCCTCACTCCCGACCAGGTTGTTAATTACGCTTCCACCCTCAGCACCCACCTCGAGGGACTGCAGTCCCACGGCAGCGTAGTTGTCGCCGTGGATGACATCCACAAACTCGACGTGGAGAGCCTGCGCATCCTCACCTTCGTCATGCGCCGGCTGCACGGAAAGCGGATTCTGTTCGTGCTCACCTTCAACCCCGACGACGCCCTGCGCGTCCCTGCCGGCGCGTTGGACTTCCTGACCGGACATCAGGTTCTCACCATCCCGCTGGAACCGCTCACCCCGCAGCAGGTCCAGGTTCTCGCCAGGCGCATACTCGGCGTCGACCTGAGTGCGACGGCGGCCCACAGCCTGGTCCGGCACACCCGGGGGCTTGCACAACCAATCGTGGAGCTGCTCCATGAGCTGCCCGCGGAGACCTGGCAGGCGTGGTTTCCGTCCCTCCCGCCGACGTCCCGTGTGCGCGCCCGGGTGCGCAGTGTGCTGGCCGCGGCGTCCCCCGGGCTGGTGGCCGTCGCGGAGGCCGCGTCAGTGCTCGGGAGCGCCGCGAACGTGGCAGAGGTTTCGGTGGTTAGCGGGGTGGGGTCCGTCATGGCGGCGCTCGATGAGGGACACCGTGCCGGGCTGCTGGGGCTGACCGTGGACCAGGCACGTTCCGCCGTCGTGTTTTCAGAACCGGGCGCCGCCGAGGCCGTCTACGAACAGATTGTTCCCAGCCGCCGCATTGCGCTTCATCGGCTGGCCGCTGAAGCGGTCCAGCCCGAGGCCGAGCGGCTGGGCCACCGCGTCTCCGCCACCCCTGGTGCGGACGAGGCACTGGCGGAGGAGTTGGAAGACTTCGCGCGGCGCCAGGCCCGCAGGGGAGCGTGGCAGGACGCCTCCACAGCGTTGTTCTCCGCGTCCCGCCTGTCGCTGGACATCCGCTCCCGGAACGACAGGCTCCTGAGGGCCGTGGATGCCCTGGTGGGGTCCGGCAACATCGCCCAGGCCCAGATGTGGACGGCGGCAGTGGACGCCCTGCCGCCGTCGCCGCTGCGTTCCTCCGTCTTGGGTTACCTGTCCACCGCGTCCGGACAAAACGACAGCGCACAGACGCAGCTGGAGATGGCCTGGCGCACGTCCAACCCGGAGCGTGACCCGTCTGCCGCCGCGCAGGTGGCGCAGCGCTTCGTCCTGCACGGGGTCGCATCGTGGGACGGCCCGATGATTACCACCTGGGCAGAACGGGCCATGGAACTTACCGGGCCGGGCACACCCGCACACATTGAATCAGAGGCCATCTACGGCCTGGGCCTGTACGCACAGGGCCGGGTGTCGGAGGCGGAGGCCTCCTATGACCGGGCCTTCGAACATGCTGCCGAGAACGCACAGAAACAGCGGGTCCAGATGGGCGCGGGCTGGCTGGCGCTGCGCCTGGACAACGCTGAGACGGCGCTGGTGAACTTCGAGTCCGCGGCTCCCACTGAGTACCGGGGCGGCTCGATGCGGATTTCCCTCTGGGCTGAGGCGTGGCTGGCGCGCACCCACCTGGTGCTCGGCAACTGGGATGCGGCGGCCGCCACCGTGGCACGCGCCTCCGTGCGCCTTGAGACCTCGCGGATGCCGCTGATCCGCCCGCTGCTTTACTGGACTGCGTCCGAGCTCTGGTCAATGCGAGGGGACTGGGAGCGGGCACGATATTACGTTTCCCAAGCGGCAGTGCAGCCTGGAACATACCGTGCCATGCAGGTGCCGGCGAGCCTTGCCCGAGCCCGCTTCCACGAGGCAAGGGCCGACTATGAGGGCGCTTTGGCTGTCCTGCAGCCGTTGACGGAGCTGGACCCGTGGACCGAGCACCGGGTCTCCTTCTGGCCGTGGCAGGACACCTATGTCAATGCCCTTGTCATGACTGACCAGCTGGACGCCGCTGACTCGTTCCTCACGGCGTTCGAGCGGGTGCCGCGCGAGCGGGAAATACCCTCGGACATGGCACGGATGGCGTGGGCGAGGGGCCGGCTTGTGGCCGCGCAGGGAGACCCGGACACTGCCAGGGAACATTTTGAGGCTTCCCTGGGCCACCTCAGGGGACTCAACCGGCCGTATCTGCGGGCACGGATTAGTTTCGCCTTCGGCCAGAGCATGCGGCGGGCCGGCAAGCGGCGCTTGGCCTCGACTGTCCTGCGCGCGGCCCGCGACCTGTACGACTCCCTGGGGGCCGCCACCTACGTGGAACGGTGCGACCGGGAGCTCAAGGCAACAGGCCTCGACGTCGGGAACGTGCCGGACCCGGCCGATCCGGTGCTCACCGCCGTCAGCGACCACCACCTCCAGCTCACGGCGCAGGAACGGGCGGTGGCCGAACTCGTGGCGGGCGGCGCCACCAACAAGGAGGCGGCCCGGGCGCTGTTCCTGGCGGAGAAGACCGTGCAGTACCACCTGACCCGGCTTTACCGGAAAATGGGAATCCGTTCCCGTAGCGAGCTCGCGGCCGTGTTCCGGGCCAGGGACTGACCCCCGGAACAGGCCGGGCCGCACGCCTTTAGCGACGGTGGATTACCTGTGCGCCGGCGGATACTTGACGCCGGTGCCTACTTGACGTCTGAGGGGTGCTTCGCGAGAGGGACCACCGAGATGTCCATGTAGGGGAACAGCGGCAGGCTTTGCAGGATCTCGTGAAGTTCGTCGTTCGAATCGACGTCGAAGATCGAGTAGTTGGCGTATTCGCCCACCACGCGCCAGATTTCCGGCCACTTGCCGGAGCGCTGCAGCTCCTGGGAGTAGGCCTTCTCCCTGGCCTTGATCTCCGCGGCCGCATCGGCTGGCAGATCGGCGGGAATGTTGACGTCCATGTGGACCAGGTACTTCATAAAAGTCCTTTCGGTAAAGGGGTTGCTATCGGAAAAGCGGTGCTAGCGGTCGGTGCGGTAGCGGGAGAGCTTGTCTTCGTCGATGGCGGTGCCCACCCCGGGGCCCTCAGGAACGCGGATGCGGCCGCCGGTGATGGCCAGAGGCTCGGCCAACAGGTCGTCGGCCATGTCCAGGTAGTTGGACAGTTCAGCTGCACGTTTGGCCGTGTGGGCGAACGCGGCGCCGAAGGTCACCGAGGCGACTGTACCGACCTGGGTGTCGATCTGGTTGCCGATGTAAACGTCGACGCCCATGCCCTCGGCCATCCCGACGATCTTGGCGGCCTCGGTGAAACCGGACCGGGCGGTCTTCACGGCCAGCAGGTTGGCGCCGCCAGTAAGGATTTCCCGCGCGGCCTCACCGAGGTTGGCTGCAGATTCGTCTGCGGCGATGGGAATGGGGGAGCTCGTCACCAGGCGGCGTCGGCCCAGGACCTCGCGGGCGTCGTCGGGCTCTTCAAGGAACTGCAGGCCCAAATCCGCTGTGCGGCGAAGCACCTCGGCTGCCTCGTTGGCCGACCAGCCGCGGTTGGCGTCCATGTAGAGCTCGGCGTCCTCGCCCAGCCCCTCCCGCAATACCCGGGCGGCCTCGACGTCGAGGTGAAGGGGGTGGCGGCCGGTCTTGAGCTTGAACGTGTTGATGCCGTACGTCTCGCGGAACTCCAGGGCCAAGGCCAGCAGTTCCTGGGGGGGCTTAAAGCCGAGCATGTGGGAGACTCGCAGCGAGTCCGTGTACCCGCCCAGCAGTTTCGTCACGGGCTGACCGAGAGTCTTTCCGATGACGTCCCAAAGGGCGACGTCCACAGCCCCCTTGGCTGTCTGGTTGTGCACCGTCCGGTACAGGATTGACTGGACCTTCTCGCGGTCAAAAATGTCGACGCCGATCAGCTGCGGAGCAAAGATGTCCTCCACCACCGCAACGATCGACTTCTGCGTCTCGCCGTAGGTGTAGGGGCGTGGCGGTGTATCGGCGGTGCCCACTACGCCGTCGTCCGTGCGGACCCTGATGAGCACATGGTCTGCCTCGTGCACGGAACCGGACGCGAAGTGCAGCGGATGAAGGTAAGGGATTGAGTAGGGAATCGCCTCAATGGCTGCGATCTTCATGCGGGGGTAAGCCTTTCATCGGTGGGAGAGGGTCCAGGGCTGGGTGCCGGGGCGGGCATTGTGGCGCCCGCAACCGCGGTCACCACAACGTCCAGGAAGTTGTGCAGCAGCGCAGAGCGATGGCCGCGGAGCCAGGCGACGGCGAGCTCCACGTCGGGGACGTTCTCTATTTCCCGGTAGGCCACGCCTTCAAGCTGGAAGGCCTGCACGCTGGAGGGCATCACCGCCACACCGCCGCCTGCGGCCACAAACGCCAGCATGGTGGAGGTCTCCCCGACCACCTGGGTGATCCGGGGCTGGAAACCCGCCTGGCGGCAGAGGTCTGCGGTGGTGCGGTAGAGCACCGACTCAGGCCCGTAGGCGATGAAGTCCTGGTCCTGCAGTTCGTGCATCGCCACGGGCCGGTCCACGGCCAGGGCGCTGAACGAGGGAAGGGCCACTACGAGCGACTCCCGGGTGACGGTCCGGTAGTCGATGTCCTGCAGGGCGACAGGCGGCCGAAGCAACGCGGCATCCAGGGTGCCGTCCCGCAGGCCCGCTTCCATCGACGGCGTGAGCATTTCGCCGTGCAGCGCGAGGGACAGGCCAGGCAGGACCTGTTTGGCAAGGCGGGCGATTTGAGGCATGACGCCGTACGTGGCACTCCCGGAGAAGCCGACCCGCAGGACGCCGGTGGCGCCTTTGCCCACCTGATAGACATCGGCCTGCAGGGTGGCGACGTCGTTGACGATCTGCCGTCCGCGGTCCAGCAGGAGTTGACCCGCCGCTGTAAGGTCAACCCGGCGGGTGGTCCGGTTGAGCAACTTGACGCCGAGCTGGTCTTCCAGCTGCCGGATTTGCTGCGAGAGAGGCGGCTGCGCCATGTGCAGGCGTTTGGCGGCGCGGCCGAAGTGCCGCTCCTCAGCGACTGCAATGAAGTAGTTCAGTTGGCGGATGTCCAAGGTGGTCCCGTCCTTCCGCCGGCCGGCCGTATGCTGCCCCGGGCTCGTGATTGATTCAGAGAATAACCATAATAAGCCCTACTAGGATAATTTGCAGGCTTAATACGATCCCGGGGCGGCTGGGCGGGCTACCTGAGCTGCTCAGTCGGAATGCTGGCTTCCACCCGGCCTTCGACCATTTCCTCCACTTTGTGCTCGGCTTCCTCCAGCTTGCGCTGGCGGGGAACCAAAACGGTGACGACTGCGCCGACGAGGGCTACGGACCCATAGATGTAGAACGCCGTGGCCCCGCCAATGCCTGCGGCAGCCAGCCACCCGCCGATGATCGGACCGAGCACGCCGCCCAACCGGCCGATACTGGCGCACCATGCCACGCCAGCGGCCCGGGCGTTGGTGGTGTAGTAATTCGACTGGAATCCATAAATCAGAACCTGGGTGCCCAGTGTGCCTACCCCGGCGAAGGCGATGAAGGTGAACAGCAAGGGGAGCGGGAAGCTGAAGGTCATCAGCACCAGGCTGATGGTTGCCAGTACAAAGGTGGAAGCGATGACCCGCTGGGGGCCGCTCTTGTCAGCGAGGCGCGACAGCAGCAGACCGCCCGCGACGGCACCCAGGTTCAGTGCGAGGGGGAAGAACAGGGAGTATGTGCGCCCGTAGCCGTACCCTTCCATGATCTTTGGCAGCCATGTGTTCAGGCCGTATGTCAGGAGGAGGCCACAGAAGGACATCAGGGCCAGCAGAATAGACGGCACGGCGAACTGCCGGGAGAACACTGCAGCGAAACCTGTTTTGTGCGGTGCGGCGCCCACTTGTTGAATGACCCGTTCCTCGATGAGCGGAACGCCAGTGCGCCGGGAAGCGGCCTGGGCTTCCTGCTCACGCCCGCGGGCCAGCAGCCAGCGCGGAGACTCGGGGAGCTTGAACCACGCGATGGGTACGAGGAGGACGAGAGGCAGGGCGCCGATCATGAACAGCCCGCGCCAGCCGATGTCATTGAGCAGCAGGATGCCCATGATCGAAGCGAACACACCGCCGGCGGGAACGCCGGAGTATACGATCGCATTGTAGAACTGCCGCCTTCCCGCTGGCGCGAATTCCGCCATGGTGGCACCGGCGGTGGCGATAACCACTCCCAGGCCGAGCCCGGTCGCGAACCGCAACGCACCGAAGGCAGTGACGCTGGTGGCGAGGGCCGTGACGAACATGCCCACGGAGAACCAGGAAATGCCCAGGAGCATCAGCCGGCGCCGGCCGAAAAAGTCACCCACAGCGCCGCAGATCAGTGAACCAACGAGTACTCCGATGAGGGCCCAGGACCCGAGGAGGCCAGCGGTGACTGCATCAAACGCTCCGATCTGGCTTGAATCTGCAAGCAGTCCCGGCAGGACAGTGCCGTAAATGACGAGGTCGTAACCGTCAAACAGGAGCGCCGTGCAGATGACAAAGGCCACCCAGTTGGCAGTGCGCGCCTCCTTTTTCGGATCTTCTGCAATAACGACGTGCGGTTGTGTCATGGTCCCCAGTTCCTCTCCGGGCGAAGTGTGAGGCTTGCGGCACCCGGAAGAATCCGAGGGCCGTCCTCCAATTACTCTTAGCCTGACAGACGTGTGACCTGAGTCATATGAGGGGAATACCCTGCTTTCCGCCCGGGGGGTATTTATATACTGCAGATCTCAATTGATCGGCTTTCGGACGCCGGATATAGGTTGTGGCCGGTTATCGCAGGCTACAGGGGGTGGCCGGTTGTCTCAGTCAAGACCATCTGGATATGGAACGGGGACGCCGGAACAGTGGTTCGGGAACCGACCCGTGGGTAGGCTGGCAAAATGATCAACCCCGCACGCCTTCACTCGGACCTGTCCCGCCTCGGCAGGGAAACGGACATGTTCCTGGCCACTGTTGAGTCCCTTGCCGACGACGAGATGACCGTCCCCTCGCTCTGCGAGGGATGGAGCCGGGCCGACGTTATTGCGCACGTCGCCTCCAGCGGCCGCGCCCTGGTTAATCTCATCGACTGGGCAACCTCCGGTGAGGAACGTCCCCTGTACGCCTCACCCGAGGCGCGCTCGCAGGAGATCGCCGCCTTGGCGGCCCTGCCGCGGGAGGAGCTCATCGCGGAGGTGCGGGAATCCGCGAGGAACTTTGCCGAGCAGGCACAGCGGCTCAGCGGTGAACTTGCGGTCACCGAGGTGCAGGCCGGTGGCAAGGCCATCCCCGCCACATCCATCGTGGCGCTTCGGATCGCGGAAGTGGTGGTGCACCACCACGACCTCGATACTGCCTGGACCATCGAGGAGGCCGATCCCGATTCGCTCCTGAACGCCCTGGAGGCCGCGGTGCGGTCCCTGCGCGCCAAGGGTGCCCCCGGCATGACGCTGGTGACCGAAGAGCGTGACGAGTGGGTCATCGGCGACGGCGGTCTGCGCGTGGTATCCGATCGCGAGGGCCTGCTCCAGTGGCTGGCACGTGGGGACACCGAACATATTGAGGCTGACGGCCCAGTGCCGGCACTGCCGGCCTGGTGAGTCCGGTGCCGGCAGATCCTTGGTGAAGGCGACGGACGCGAACTTCCGCTGCGGGGGGTGTGGGAGCAACTGCTGTTCAGTGGGAATTAGCGCGGTGCGGTTTCCAGCTGGCGTTCGGCTGGTTTTGCCGGCTCGGCTGCTTCGGCAGCGGGCCGGACCGGGGCGCCTCGGGTGAGTATCAACAGGCTCAGCAGTGCGACGCCGCCGGCCACGAGCATCACGATCGCCATCGGCGCGGCGCTTTCTTCGCCGGCGAGGCCCACCAGCGGTGAGGCGATGGCCGCCAGCGTGAACTGGAGCGCGCCCATCACGGCGGATCCTGTGCCCGCGTACTTCTTGACCTGGTCCGTGGCCAGGGCAGCAGCGTTGCCGAAAATGAAGCCCAGCGAAGAGATCGCCAGGAGGAGCAGCGCCAGCGTGGGGAACAGTGGTGTGTTCCCGGCCGTGACGACCGCGAGCAGGCCGGCGCTGAAGACCACCAGACCGGACACGCCGATGTGCGTCATGCGGAGCGGGCCGAGGGTGCCCACCAGTTTGACGCCCACGACGCTGGTGATGGTGATGCCCAGCGCGTTGAGGGCGAAGAGCAGCGAGAATGCGGTGGGGTCCAGTCCAAGGATGTTCTGGTAGACGAACGGCGAGGCCGAGATGTAGCCGAACATGGCGGCCATGGCGAAGGCGAACGCAAACGTGAAACCAAGGTAGCGCCGGTTACCCAGGACGCGGCCCGTGCTGGCAAACAGTTCCTTCACGCCGCCCTTGCTGCGGCGTTGCTTGGGCAGGCTTTCCTTCACGATGATGAGGGAGCCGATCACCATCAGCAGGTTCAGGACGGCCAGGGCCCAGAACACGCCGCGCCAGCCGGCGAAGCCAATCACGCCGCCACCTGCCAGCGGCGAGAGGACCGGGGCGATCCCGCCCACGGCCATCAGGATGCCGAACTGCCTGGCGGCGTGCACGCCGCGGGCTGAATCAGAAACGATGGCGCGGGCCAGGACCACGCCGGCCGCTCCGGCGAAGCCCTGGATGAAGCGCATCCCAATCAGGGTTTCGATGTTTGGTGCCACCGCGCACAGCACACTCGCGGCCAGGCAGACGAAGGCGCCGATCAGCAGTGGCTTGCGCCGGCCGAACTGGTCCGACAGCGGGCCAATCACCAGCTGGCCCACTGCCATGCCGAGCATAAAGGTGGTGAGCGTCAGCTGGATGGAGGCTGCGCTGGTGTTGAGGTCCTGCATCATTTCGGGGAAGGCGGGCAGGTACATGTCGATGGCAAAGGGTCCCAGGGCACTGAGCAGTGCCAGCATGGTCATCAGGGACGCTGATGCTTTGGAAGACGTCGTCATAGGGGAGCGGTTCACTTTCATTTCGGCGGCTTCATTATGTTGACATATGTATGTTTGCATAACAAAATTGAGGGATGGAAAAAGTGCATGAGGTAGCGAAGGCGCTCCTCGACCTCGCCTGGTGGGTTCAACGCAAGGGGCCCATGCGGGCCGGGTTTGAACCCCTGCCTGTCACCGAGCGGGTCATCCTCGGATATCTGGAGGGCCATGAACGGTCCAGTGTCACCGAGGTGGGGGCCGCGCTGGACATCAAGCCGTCGAATGTTTCCGCCGCAGTCCGCGAACTGGGTGCCCGCAGGCTGGTGGAAAAGGTTGCCGATCCGGACGACAAGCGAAAATCGCTGCTCTCCCTGACGGACGAGGCCCGCCGGAACAAGAGAAGCATCGATGCAGCCGTGACAGGGTCCCTCGAAGACGTCCTGGCACAGCTCCCGCCCGAACACCGGGACGCCCTGTTCGCCTCCCTGGAAGCGATCAGTGACGTTGTTGACCGCCTGCGGACCACGGACAGGTAGCCCGGCACAACCGTCGCCGATGAGCTGGTTCATGGCCTTGATCTCCCCGATGGTGGAGTCGGACTTGGCGTAGAAGCCAGGATGTGACCCCGCGTTGGTGTGTGGGCACCCCGCACCCGCCGCGGGCCGCAGAAATAACCCGGGCGCCGCCGTCGTTGTCCACAGTGTGCCCGCCGCGAACCGGCGCGCACACCGCTACGCAACGAACCTGAAAGGCCGGCACCGACGTGACGCTTCCCCTCTCCATCCTTGACCTGGCAACCATTGGCAAAAGCCAGACGGCGGCGGAGAGCTTCGCGGGCAGCGTGGCGATGGCGCAGCGGGCGGAGGAACTGGGCTACCGTCGCATCTGGTACGCCGAGCACCACAACATGTCCTCGATCGCATCCTCGGCCACCAGCGTCCTGATCGCCCATGTGGCCGCACACACAAAATCCATCCGGCTGGGCGCGGGCGGGATCATGCTGCCCAACCATTCTCCGCTGACCATCGCCGAACAGTTCGGCACCCTGGAGACGCTGCACCCGGGCCGGATCGACCTGGGCCTGGGCCGCGCCCTTGGCAGTGACCAGAACACCATGCGCGCGCTGCGCCGGGACCCGATGTCCGCCGACAGCTTCCCGCAGGACGTCCTGGAACTGCAGGGTTACCTCACCGGCCCCACCCGCATCCAGGGCGTCGAGGCCACCCCGGGCAAGGGCACCAACGTACCGCTCTACATCCTGGGTTCGTCGCTGTTTGGTGCGCGACTGGCCGCCCAGCTCGGGCTGCCGTACGCGTTTGCCTCACACTTCGCGCCGAACGCCCTGCAGGATGCCGTGGCCTTGTACCGCCGCGAGTTCAAGCCGTCCGCCCAGCTCGATGCCCCGCATGTGATCGCCGGCGTCAACGTGATCGCGGCCGATTCCGCAGCCGAGGCGCAGGCGGCGTTCCGGGCCACGCTGCGCGCGCGGGCGGGGCTGTTCTTCGGCGGCGGCCGCGAGTTCACCGATGACGAGGCGGACATGATCCTCGACTCCCCGCAGGGCCAGCACGTCTCCCAGATGGTGAAGTACTCGGCCATCGGCACCCCGGACGTGGTGATCGACTACCTCGACGGCTTCGCCAAGCACTCGGACGCCGACGAACTCATCGTGGCCCACCAGAACACCGGCACCGAGGCCCGGATCCGCTCCGTGGAGCTGCTCGCCGAGGTGGCCGGGCTGGCCAGGGTCTAGGCGGAGGAATCTGCTGCGGCGGGGCCGGCGGCTTCGCCGTGGCCGCTGTCCTTTTTGCCGAACGGCAGTACCTTGAGCAGCGGACCCACCACAGCCATCACCACGAGGCCCCAGGCAAGCCCCACCACGGCTGAGCACAGGGTGTTGACGAGCCAGGCCAGGAGGCCGCCCACTACCGCTATGCCCGTGAACGGGTGCTCGAGGACATGGACCAGGTCATACGGGGCGTGCCAGCCGAGGTCGTAGGCTCCCTGCAGCATGATGTGGCCGCCCACCCACAGCATGGCGACTGTCCCGACGAGGGTAATCGCGCCCAGCACGGCAGGCATGCCCCTGACGAGCATCTCGCCCACGCGCTGGGAGCCCGCGGAATCCCGGGCCGCCAGGTGCAGGCCGACGTCGTCCATCTTGACAATGAGGGCGACGGCCCCGTAAACGAGCACCGTGATGACCAGGGCGACGATCACCAGGATGAGCGCGCGGGACCAGATGGACTCTGCGGCCACCTCGTTCATGGAGATGACCATGATCTCGCAGGACAGGATGAAGTCCGTGGTGATGGCGCCCTTCACCACCTTGGCTTCCGCGCCCGGACCGCGGTCCACCGCGGGCGCGTCCTCCTCAGCGGTGTGGTGGCCGCGGAGCTTGTGCCACACCTTCTCGGCGCCCTCGTAGCAGAGGTACGTGCCGCCCGCCATGAGGATAAACGGGATGGCCCACGGGGCGAACGCGCTGATGAGGAGCAGTGCCGGCAGGATGATCAGCAGCTTGTTCCGCAGCGAACCCCAAAAGATCTTCTTGATCATGGGAAGTTCGCGGGACGGGTCCCGCCCGGAAACGTACTGCGGGGTGACCGCGGCGTCGTCGATCACCACGCCGGCTGCCTTGACGCCCGCCTTGGCGGCTCCGGCGGCAATGTCGTCCACGGAGGCAGCCGCAATGCGGGCCAGGGCTGCGACGTCGTCCAGCAGGGCGACGAGACCGCCGCTCACAGTCCGCCCCTGCTCGAGGTGGGGGCGGACGGCTGGGCATGGATGCCTCGGTCGAGGCGCGTCATTGGCATGCTCCGAGTCTATGGTGACGGGGCGCCCGTCGAGAATCCCCGGTACCCGAAATGCGGCGGTGACCGGCCGCATCCTCATCCCGCTCACGCTCAGGCCCGCCCTGGCAACCGGACTGAAGTCGGTCACCGCCGGCACCTACGGCCACGCGGCCCTGGACGGACTGCTGGTCCAGCGCCACTTTACGGAAACGCAACAATAGGGACTTTTGGGGGAAACCGCAGCGCTGGAGAATTAAGGAAGCGGCCGCAGTACCGGGCCGTTTCCGCTCGAAGGGTTATGCAAATGCCTACTCCGTTCAACCAGAGCGTGGCGGATTCCGCGCTCCTGACCAAGTCGCTCCCACTGGGCCTGCTGCGGGCGTTCGTCCAGTCAGATGCCGCAGACGAAGGGTTCACCCCCACGCTGCTGGCCGAACTCAAAGTCCTGTCCCGTGTCCCCGGGCTGCTGGTGGCCTGCAACTACGGCGGAACCCTGTGCGACGCCGAAGGAATCTCCACCGAAACCCTCCCCCTGGGCAGCGCCGCCATTGCGCTTCGCGCCCTGGCCGCCCTCCCCAACACACACGCCGCCGTTATCTCCGGCCGCTCGCTGCGCGATCTCGCCGCAGTTTCCCGCCTGCCGGCGGAAGTCCACCTGATCGGCTCCCACGGCGCCGAATCAGACATGCAATTCGCCCATGTCCAGCCGCTGGCCACCGAAGTGATCCTCCAGAAAGTCAGCACCGCCCTGTCCGAAGCCGTGGGCTTCCAGGAGGGCATCTGGATTGAGCGCAAACCCGTGGCCGTCTCCGTGCACACCCGGCCGGCCACCCCGGACGTGGTGGAATCCGTGACAGACACTGCCCGGGACATCGCCCGGGCCCACGGCCTGTTCTTCATCGTGGACGGTTCCGTGCTGGACCTCTCGGTGGTGGAACCCTCCAAGGCGGACGCCCTGGAAAGCCTCAGGTCCCGGCTCGGGGCCAGCGCTGCGCTGTACGCGGGCGATGCCTACAGCGACGAACTGGCCATCGCCACGCTTCGCGGCCCGGACATGGGCCTGCACGTGGGGCCGGGGGAAACGCGTGCTGCCCACAGGCTGCGGGACCCGGAGTCCTTCGCCCGCGTCCTGGCCATCCTCTTCGAGTTCAGGCGGGCCTGGCTGTTCGGCGAGGACGCCGTGGGACTCGAACGGCACACCATGATCGGCAATGGAACCTCCACCGCCCTGCTCACCCCGGACGCCAAGGTCTGCTGGATGAGCCACCCGCTGCCCGATTCCGGCTCGCTGTTCGCCCACATCCTGGGCGGCGACGCGGCCGGACACTTCTCCGTGGAACCGGTCAAGTCCTCGCAGGTGCTGGGCCAGCGCTACGTGGACAGCACCATGATCGTGGAAACCCGGTGGGCAGATGTAACCGTCACGGACTACCTGGAGCCGGCACCGGAAGGAATCACCAGCCTGGTCCGGGTGCTCTCCGGCACAGGAGCCGCAAGAATTATCTTTGCGCCCCGGCCGGACTACGCCAACGCGCCGTTCAGCATGGAGGCCCGGGGCGACGAGCTGCACATCGTGGGCACCTCGGATCCCATTGTCCTGTCCGCCCCCGGTGTCACCTTCGCCATCACCTCCGACGGCAGGCATGCCACCGCCACCGCCACTGTGAACCTGCAGGACGGGCCCATTGTCCTCAATCTGCGCTGCGGGGACACGGAACACCGTGCCGCAGACCCGGAGGGCGAAGTGGACCGGCGTGCCGGTGTGGCCCTGCACTCCCGGCGCTGGGTCCAGGACCTGGACCTGCCCTCCGTGAAGCCGTCGCTGGTCCGCCGCTCCGCCCTGGTGCTCCGTGCCCTGGTGCACGAGCCCACCGGCGCCGTGCTGGCGGCCCCCACCACGTCCCTGCCCGAGGGAATCGGCGGGACGCGGAACTGGGACTACCGGTACTGCTGGCTGCGGGACGGTTCCATGACGGTCAACGCGCTGGTGGACCTGGGCTCCACGGCCGAGGCAGACGGGTTCCTGGGCTGGCTGGGCCGGATTGTGGAGCACGCACCGGGCCCGGAATGGCTGCATCCGCTGTACTCGGTCACCGGCGCCCAGCTGTCCACGGAAGCCGTAATCGACAGCCTGCCCGGCTATGCGGGCTCCCGCCCGGTCCGGATCGGGAACGCTGCAGACCACCAGGTCCAGCTGGACGTCTTTGGGCCTATCGCCGAACTGATCGATGTGCTCAGCGAACGGACCGGCTCGCTGGCCGATGGCCACTGGGACCTGATGGTGAAGATGGCCTCGGCCGTGCTGGCCCGCTGGCATGAGGCCGACCACGGCATCTGGGAGGCCCGGCGCCCGCCCCGGCACCACGTCTACAGCAAAGTGATGTGCTGGGTCACCCTGGACCGGGCGCTGCGGACGGCAGCCCGTCATGGCCGCACGCCGGACCCCAGCTGGGAAGTCACGGCGCGCACCATCCGCGAGGAAGTGCTGCGCGAGGGCTGGGACGAATCAGCGCGTTCCTACACCGTGGCGTACGACGGCCCCGACCTTGATGCCGCCGTCCTCCACATCGGGCTGTCCGGCCTGCTGGACGTCCGCGACCAGCGCTTCCTGGACACCGTCACCGCGGTGGAACGGGAACTGCGCGTGGGCCCCACCGTGTTCAGGTACAGGTACGACGACGGCCTCCCGGGTTTGGAGGGCGGGTTCCACATCTGCACCACCTGGCTCATCGAGGCGTACGTGGCGGTGGGCCGGATCGAGGACGCCTGGGACCTGTTCGACCAGCTGGTGAACCTTTTTGGCCCCACCGGACTGCTGCCGGAGGAATACGACCCCGGCACGGAGACCCACCTGGGGAACCACCCGCAGGCCTACTCCCACCTGGGCTTCATCCGCTGCGCCAGGCTCCTGGACCGCCACCGGCCGGAGTCGCGGGCAGCCTAGCGGGACGCCGAAAAGATCTGCGGTGCGGGCCTGGTCCCGGTGGCCAGGTCCGGGCGTAATCCTGCAGCGCCGCAACCTGGACGGTGAGCCGGGGAATCCTGAACTTCCCTTTTCCGGCCACACCGGACTGGAGTTTCTCCGTCCAGCCGCCGGCCCGTCACCACTGCCTGACCGGCGGTGACCACTTCGGTGCCGCCGGTCCCGCCGGACCCGTCAGGCCCCCGGGACTCCGTGCCCCCCGAGTCAATGGTGATCCGGACGCCGTCGGGCATGAACAGCACCTGCTGGTCGAAGCGGATGCCGCGCCACCGCTCCGCCGCCGATCACCACAGTGTCCAGGATGGTTCGCACGCGCCTCCTCAGGGTCAGTTCAACAGCAGGGCCACGCCGATCATGGCGGGCACGGCCACCACGGTAGTGATCAGCACGGTGTCCTTGGCCACGGTCAGTCCGGTAGCGTAGCGGTTTGCCGCCACAAAGACATTTTGGGCAGTGGGGAGGGACGACACCACCACCGCCGCAAACAGGGCCTGGCCCTCCATCCCCACTACGAAGCGGGCGAAAAGATAGGCAAGGCCAGGCTGGATCACGAGTTTGAAGCCGCTCGCCAGCAGGGTGTCCAGCCGTCTGGCGGTGGCGGCCTGCAGCGGCTTGCTGCCGTTCAGGCTCATGCCGAACGCAATCAGCATGGCCGGAATGGCTGCGCCGCCGATCAGGTGGACCGGCTCCAGGACAAGGTCCGGCACTTGCCAGCCGAATCCCGCCACCAGCAGGCCCAGCGCTGAGCCCACAATCATCGGGTTCCGGAGAATCATCAGGATGAACCCCGCAGGCGTGGTGCGGTGGGTGCTGGTGCTGGCGTCAAGGATCATCAGGAAGAGCGGGGTGAAGAAGGCCAGCTGGAAAATCAGCAGCGGCGCCACGTAGCTGGCGTCGCCCAGGACGTAAACGGCGATGGGGATGCCCAGGTTGGCGGAGCTCGCCAGGGATGCGGCCATGGAGGACATCAGCGCCTCCGGCAGGGCGCGTTTCAGGATGAACTTCACGATGCTGAAGAACATCAGGGCACTGACGATGGCCGCCACCGCGGTGACCAGGAGCGGTTCGGCGAAGACTTCCCGCAGTTCGGCCTTGCTCAGGGTCTCGAACAGGAGGGCCGGACTGGCGACGAAGAAGGTGAGGGCGCTGAGGACCTGGCGGGCATTCTCACCCAGGATCTTTTGCCGGCCCACGAACCAGCCCACCATGATGATGGCCCAGACAACAAAAAAGCCCTGCAGCACGCCTACCAAGGGAAGCCTTCGGTGGTGCGGAGGCGGTGTGTGCCGGGACTCACGCTCCGGCTAGACGGTGGCGTTATTAAGGGCGAACGGCGGGCGCATCAGGCCCGGGGTGTGGCCCTCCGCCGGATCGTTTCCGATCTGGACGATTTTGTTGTCCTTGTCCACGTGGACAACCTTGGGGTCATAGGCCTTGGCCTCTTCCGTGGTCATCTGGGCGTAGGTGATCAGGATGACGATGTCATTCTCGTGCATCAGGTGGGCCGCCGCGCCGTTGATGCCGATCACGCCCGAGCCACGCTCGCCGGCGATGGTGTATGTTTCCAGCCGCGCACCGTTGGTCACGTCCACGATGGCCACGAGCTCGCCGGGAAGGATATCGGCAGCCTCAAGGAGGTCCAGGTCAACGGTGACCGAACCTACATAGTGGAGGTCAGCGTGGGTGACGGTGGCCCGGTGGATTTTGGACTTGAACATTGTGCGATTCATAACGTGCCTAGTCTAGCGCCGGGCACGGCATCGCGCTGTGACGCACTGAACACTGCGACGGCGGGCGGCAGGCCGCCGTCGTGCGTCACTCCCGCCGGGGCGTTACTGCCCCAGCGGCCCGCCCACGGCAGCGGCAGTGGCGGCGAGTGTCTCCCGGGCGGCCAGGATGGCGGGCCGCTGGGCGCTGGAGCGGCGCACCGACGTGAACACGGTGCGGTGCGGATTGCCAGGCAGGACCAGCAGCTGGGCGGTGGTGCCACGGCCGGTCCAGACCAGGTCCGGCATAAGTGCCACCGCGTTGCCCGATTCAATAAGCCGGATCTGTGCCTGTAGGTCGGCCGTTTCGAAGCGCACATCGGGCTCGAACCCCGCGCTCCGGCAGGCCTGCTCCGCCCAGTGCCGGGAGGCGGCGCCGCGGGGCTCCATGACCCACGGCAGCGTTGCGGTGTCCTCGAGCGAGCGGATGGCGGCCCCGCCGTCGGACGCCGGCGGAACGGCCAGCCGGATGGCATCGGTGGTCAGTTTGACCCTGTCCAGCTCGGGATAGCGGGGCGCGGCGTGGCCCGGATACTGCTCGGCGATCACCAGGTCGAAGTCGCGCGCCCAGGTTTCGTGCAGGGCGGTTTCCGGCTCGCGCTGGGTCATTTCGATCCGGACTTCCGGATACTTCGTGGTCATGCGCGTCAGCGTCTCCGGCATCAGGGCCAGCGCCGCGGACTGGAAGACGGCAATCCGCACGGTTCCCGTGACCGTGGTCAGGGACGCCGCCAGGTCCGCTTCGGCCTGTTCAAGGGTTTCGAGCAGCTGGGCTGTGTGCGCCACCAGGACCTCGGCCTGCGGCGTGAGCTGAACGCGGCGGCCGGTCTTGCGGAGGAGCTCCACGCCCACTTCCTTCTCGAGCAGTGCCAGTTGCTGGGAGACCGACGACGGGCTGTACTGCAGTGCCTCGGCCACTTCCGCCAGCGTCCCCCGGATTTGCAGTTCACGGAGCAGCCTGAGGCGCCGGACATCGAGCATGGCCACATTCCTTGATGAATCTAATGAATATTGGTTAGAAGTAGTCACTTTATCTAATGCAATCACGCTTGCATACTGGTGTACCTGAGTTACCCCCGTCACAGCCCGTTTCCGATGGGTGCCGTGCTGGGGCCGCACCCCCACGCAGGAGTTCCGCATGACCACCAGAGACATGACCCAGTCGATTATGCGGCGCAAGCCCATCGACGACATCGAAGAAGAAAACAAGCACAGCGGACTGTTCAAGTCCCTCGGACTCTGGCAGCTCACTGCCATCGGCGTCGGCGGCATCATCGGCGTCGGCATCTTTTCCCTCGCAGGCCTGGTGGCCGCGGGCAGCGAAGGCGCGCCGGGTGTGGGGCCTGCGGTGCTGATTTCATTCCTGGTGGCCGGCCTGGCATCCGCTGCGGCCGCCCTCTCCTACGCCGAGTTTGCCGGCATGATTCCGCGGGCAGGTTCGGCCTACACCTATGGCTACGTTGCGTTGGGCGAGGTGATCGGCTGGTTCATCGGCTGGGACCTGCTGCTCGAATACATTGCCATCGTGGCCGTGGTGGCCATCGGCATTTCGGGCTATTTCGATGCCTTCCTCTCCGGCCTCGGCATCCACATGCCCATCTGGATGACCTCCACGCCGGATGAGGGCAAAGGCGGCATCGTCAACATCCCCGCCATTGCAGTCTGCCTGCTCGTGACCTGGATCCTGTCCCGCGGCACCAAGGCATTTGGCCGATTCGAACTGGTGGCCGTGGCCATCAAGGTCCTGCTGATCCTGTTCATCATCGGCCTGGGCGTCTTCTACATCGACACCAACAACTACAACCCGTTTATGCCCAGCGGGTTCGGGCCGGTCCTGGCCGGCGCCGCCACCGTCTTCTTCGCAGTCTTCGGGTACGACGCCATGAGCACTGCCGCAGAGGAAGCCACCGACGGCAAGAAGCACATGCCCAAGGCCATCATCCTGTCCCTGATCATCGCCATGTTGCTCTACGTTGCCGCCACGCTGGTCCTCACCGGCATGCAGAACTACAAGGACATCGATCCGAAGGCCGGATTCGCCTCGGCGTTCACCGGCGTGGGCCTGCCCGTCATCGCCACCATCATTTCCGTCTTCGCCGTGCTGTCCATCCTTACGGTGATGCTGACCTTCCTCCTGGGTGTGACCCGTGTGTGGTTCTCCATGAGCCGCGACGGCCTGCTGCCCGGGTGGTTCGCCAAGACGGACCGGCACGGCACGCCGCAGCGCGTCACCTGGATTGCCGGTGTCGCCTCAGCCCTGCTGGCCGGTGTTTTCCCCATCAAGCAGGTCGCAGACCTGACCAATATCGGCATCCTGGCCGCGTTCGTCGTCGTCTGTTTCTCCGTCATCGTTTTCCGCTACAAGAAGCCCGACGCCCCGCGCACGTTCCGCCTGCCGCTGATGCCCGTCATTCCGGCCTTCGGTGTGCTGGCCTCCGGCTTCCTGATGCTGCAGCTGCACTGGGAAACCTGGCTGCGCTTCGGTATCTGGCTGGTGGTGGGCCTGGCCATCTACTTCTTCTATGGCCGCAAGAACTCGCTGATGAACCCCAACAGCCCGCGGCACGAGGAAGCCGTGGAAATGCACCGCCCCCTCACCTGACCCTCCTCCTTGGCGACGCTCTATCACTTGATGTGGGTTTTTCCGGGACGCTCTATCACTCTCCTCAAGGAAGTGATAGAGCGTTTCCGGTTTTCCTGCATTAAGTGAGAGAGCGTCGGTGGGGAAGGGGCGGAAAAGGGTTGGGTTTTCTAACCTGTATTGCTTAGAAAACATCGCTTTATCTTAAGTGATTGCGAGCTCATACTGATGGGTAAGACCCCTCCACACCAAGGAAAGAACGAGCGATCATGACCCACACTGCAACGGAAACCTCCGGACGGACCGACGTCCCGCAGGCCCGTGCCCTTGCCGCGGAAACCATCACCCTGGTCCGCCGCTGGCTGACGGAGGCCTCGAAAGTTCCGGTTGATGCTTCGGCCGAGCAGCTCGCCGGTGTGCTGAAGGACCCCAACGGCCTGGCGTTCACCGTTGGCTTCGTGGATGGCGTGGTCCGTCCCGAGGACCTGCACGTTGCCGCCCGCAACCTTGCCGCCCTCGCCCCCAGGGTCCCGGCGTTCTTGCCCTGGTACATGCGCAGCGCAGTGCAGCTCGGCGGCACCGTTGCCCCCGTCCTGCCGCAGGTTGTCATCCCCATCGCCCGCCGCGTGCTCCGCGAGATGGTGGGCCATCTGATTGTGGACGCCACCGACGCCAAGCTGGGCCCGGCCATCGCCAAGATCAAGAAAGACGGCATCAAGCTCAACGTCAACCTCCTCGGCGAGGCTGTCCTGGGCGAGCACGAGGCCTCCCGCCGGCTCGAAGGCACGCACACCCTGCTGGCCCGCCCCGACGTCGACTACGTGTCCATCAAGGTCTCCTCCACGGTCGCCCCGCACTCCGCCTGGGCGTTCGACGAGGCCGTGGAGCACGTGGTGGAGAAGCTCACCCCGCTGTTCGAGCGGGCTGCCTCGTTCGCTAACACCGGCACCGGCCAGAAGGCCAAGTTCATCAACCTGGACATGGAGGAGTACAAGGACCTGGACATGACCATCGCGGTCTTCACCAGGATCCTGGACAAGCCCGAATTCAAGGACCTGGAGGCCGGCATCGTGCTCCAGGCCTACCTCCCGGACGCACTCTCCGCGATGATCCGCCTGCAGGAATGGGCCGCGGAACGCCGTGCCAAGGGCGGTGCCGCCATCAAGGTCCGCGTGGTCAAGGGCGCCAACCTGCCCATGGAACAGGTGGAGGCCTCGCTGCACGACTGGCCGCTGGCCACCTGGCATACCAAGCAGGACTCGGACACCAACTACAAGCGCGTCATCAACTACGCCCTGCACCCGGACCGGATCAGCAACATCCGCATCGGCGTGGCCGGCCACAACCTCTTCGACATCGCCTTCGCCTGGCTGCTCGCCAAGCAGCGCGGTATCGCGGATACCGCACAGCAGAGTATCGAGTTCGAGATGCTGCTGGGCATGGCGCAGGGCCAGGCCGAGGCCGTCAAGAAGGACGTCGGCTCCCTGCTCCTCTACACCCCGGTGGTGCACCCGGCCGAGTTCGACGTCGCCATCGCCTACCTCATCCGCCGCCTCGAAGAAGGCGCCAGCCAGGACAATTTCATGTCCGCGGTGTTCGAACTCAGCGAGAACGAGTCGCTGTTCGAGCGCGAGAAACAGCGTTTCCTCGCGTCCCTGGACAGGCTCGACGACGCCGTCCCCCCGGCCAACCGGCAGCAGAACCGCAGCCTGCCGCCGCAGCCCCTGCCGCACGACTCGTTCCACAACACCCCGGACACGGACCCGTCGCTGCCGGCCAACCGTGACTGGGGCCGCGCCATCCTGGGCCGCGTCCGGTCCTCCACCCTCGGCAATGCAGCAGTGGAACAAGCCACCATTACAGACGCCGACACGCTGAACACGGTCATCACCACCGCCGTCGAAAAGGGCAAGGCCTGGGGCGCCCTCTCTGGTGACGAGCGGGCCGAGATCCTGCACCGCGCCGGCGACGTCCTCGAGGCCCGCCGCGCAGACCTGCTCGAGGTCATGGCCAGCGAAACCGGCAAGACCATCGACCAGGGTGACCCCGAGGTCAGTGAAGCCGTGGACTTCGCGCACTACTACGCCGAATCGGCGCGCAAGCTGGAAAAGGTCGACGGCGCCACGTTCGTCCCAGCGAAGCTCACGGTGGTGACCCCGCCCTGGAACTTCCCGGTCGCCATCCCGGCGGGGTCCACCCTCGCGGCACTCGCCGCCGGCTCCGCCGTCGTGATCAAACCCGCCAAGCAGGCCCGCCGCAGCGGCGCCGTGATGATCGAGGCGCTCTGGGAGGCCGGCGTCCCCCGCGACGTGCTGACCATGGTTCAGCTGGGCGAGCGTGAGCTCGGCCAGCAGCTGATCAGCCATCCGGCCGTGGACCGCGTCATCCTCACCGGCGGCTACGAAACCGCCGAGCTGTTCCGCTCCTTCCGCAAGGACCTGCCCCTGCTGGCCGAAACCAGCGGCAAAAACGCCATCATCGTCACCCCCAGCGCCGACCTGGACCTGGCGGCGAAGGATGTGGCGTACTCCGCGTTCGGCCACGCAGGCCAGAAGTGCTCCGCCGCTTCACTGGTGATCCTGGTGGGATCTGTTGCCACGTCCAAGCGGTTCCACAACCAGCTGATCGACGCCGTCACCTCCCTGAAGGTGGGCTACCCGGAAGATCCCACCAGCCAGATGGGGCCCATTATCGAGCCCGCCAACGGCAAGCTCCTCAACGCCCTCACCACCCTCGGCGAAGGCGAAACCTGGGCCGTTGAACCGCGCAGGCTGGACAACACCGGCCGGCTCTGGAGCCCGGGTGTGCGCCACGGCGTCCGCCGCGGATCCTACTTCCACCTCACCGAATTCTTCGGCCCGGTCCTCGGCGTCATGACCGCCGAGACGCTCGAGGAAGCCATCGCCATCCAGAACCAGATTGAATACGGCCTCACGGCGGGGCTGCACTCCCTGAACCCCGACGAGCTCGGCATCTGGCTGGACACCATCCAGGCCGGCAACCTCTACGTCAACCGCGGCATCACCGGCGCCATTGTGCAGCGCCAGCCGTTCGGCGGCTGGAAAAAGTCCGCCGTCGGCGCCGGCACCAAGGCCGGCGGACCGAACTACCTTGCCGGCCTCGGCGACTGGACCAGCAGGGAGAGCGCCGCGACGGCCGCCGTCAGCGACGCGGCCGTGCGGCGTGTCCTGAGCGCAGTGGCCGGCGCCCTGCAGCCGGGTGAACTCGGGTCGCTTCAGCGTTCGCTGGCCTCCGACGCGCAGGCGTGGGCCGAGGAGTTCGGCACGGCCAAGGACGTCTCCGGCCTGAGCGCAGAGCGGAACATCTTCCGCTACCGTCCGCTGCCGGTCACCGTCCGCCTGTCCGAAGGCGCCCCGCTGGCACACCTGGCGCGGACCGTGGCAGCCGGTGTCCTGGCGGGGTCGGCACTCACGGTGTCCACCGCCGTCGAACTTCCCGCCCAGCTGCGCTCCGTGCTGACCGGGGCGGACATCAGCGTCACGGTGGAGTCCGACGCCGGCTGGCTGGCATCGGCGTCGCGCCTCGCGGCGGCGGGCAAACTGTCCGGCGCGCGGATCCGCCTGATCGGCGGCGATGCCACCGCCCTCGCGGAAGCCACCGGCGGCCGCCCGGACGTGGCGGTCTACGCCCACCCGGTCACCGAAGCAGGCCGCGTTGAACTGCTGCCGTTCCTCCACGAGCAGGCCATCAGCATCACCGCGCACCGCTTCGGCACGCCGAACCACCTCTCGGACGCGCTGATCTAACAAGCCCTGCAGGACGCGCCCCGGCGCCGCAAAAGAAAGTCCCGACGGCCGCCAAAGGCGGCCGTCGGGACTTTCCTGTTGTAGTGTGGGCCCGCGCCGGACACGGCGGGCGGAGACCAGGGAGTTAACCCAGATACCAGCCTGGGGGAGTCCACGACGTGGGAACGCTGTGGGCGGAGAAATCTTCGCAACGGGTGCAGGTGTAGGCGACTTCGCCCAGTGTCCTGACCGCCCCGTCACGCCGGTAAACCGGAGGGACATACGACTCAAGGTAGATGAATTCGTCCGTGCCGCACTTGTCGCAGGTTGGCTTTCCTACGTATTCGGTGGCGTGGGTGATGCCGGTGCTGTAGCTGGAATGGTGAGTAACCAGCGGGCGTACGGTGTTATGTCGCGGGGCAAATACTGGGTGGAGATGGGTGTTCTCGGCTGTCGTCATTGGCTGCCTATCCCGTACGCCGCCGCCCATGGATTGCAGGGCGCACTCATAGTATTGGACCGGCCTCTGCTTGACCCCATGGGTAATCCAGCATAGGGGAGGCCGGGTTTTTCTTCAATGGTTTTGTGTTATTAGTGAGGCTAAACGGGTTTCTTGAGAGTCCTGCCCACAATGGCCTGGGTGAGGGCATCGATCACCTCCGCATTTGCCAGCGGGTTGCGGATCAGGGTGAAGTCGACGTCGCCCACCGCCGGCAGGTCAAACCGCCTGGTGATGATCCTCAGATCCTCCGGAACCAGTGACGTGGGCATGACCGCCACGCCGATGCCGGCGCGGAGCGCCGCCAGAACGCCGCTGATCTGCCGGGTGGTGCACGTGATCCGCCACGTCCGCCCATGCGATTCGAGGGCATCGATGGCCAGTTTCCGGCTGAGGCTGGGGGAGGGGTAGGCGATCAGCGGCACCGGATCCCCCGGTTCCAGGGCAGTCTGCTCCAGCCCCACCCACGAGAAGGAATCGTGCTGGACCACTGTGCCGTCCTTGGCGCCGGCCACCCATTTCACAAAGACGAGGTCCAGTTGCCCGGCGTTGAGTTTCTTGTACAGCTGGTCGCTCTGGCCCACGGTGAGCTCAAGGTTGATCTGGGTGTACACCTGCCGGAACTCACGCAGGATTCGGGGGAGTCCGGTGATGGCCAGGTCATCGGCCGTGCCAAAACGCAGCCGGCCGCGCATGGCCGAGCCGGAGAAATAGCGGCTGGCGGCATCGTGGGCCGAGAGGATGCTGCGGGCGAAGCCGGCCATGGCGTCCCCGTTGTCCGTCAGTCTGACGTCACGCGTGTCGCGGCTGATGAGGTTGCGTTTGGCAGCGGTCTCCAGCTTGCGGACGTGCTGACTGACCGTAGGCTGTGCCAGGCCCAGCCGTTCGGCCGCCTTGGTGAAGCTCAGCGTCTCGGCCACGGCCAGGAAGGACCGAAGCTGTGCGGGTTCAAACATGCCGGACTCCTCTGGGGTACCGCCGCCTGTTTTCGCAGGTCCGGCTCAAGTGTTATTACGTTTCATGATGCTAGTTATAGGCCAAATAGGTCTACATAATCATCCGGAACCAGCCTAGCGTGGGAAGCATCCCACCCACCCGCTTCCCTGAGGACACACCCGTGGCTCCCCCACCGCCGTCGTCGGCAACCGTCAGCCAGCCCGTCATCGATTCCGCCTCCGCCACCGTCGCTGCAGCCACCGCCCCGCAAACCCAGCCCATCGCCGTCGTCAGCGACCACCTCCCGTGGCGGCACACCTTCATCTCCCTGAAAGTCCCCAACTTCCGCCTCTTCGCCATCGGCCACTTTGTGGCCGTCGTGGCCCTCTGGATGCAGCGGATCGCGCAGGACTGGCTGGTGCTGGAACTCTCCGGCTCCGTCACCGCCGTGGGCATCACCGTGGCGCTGCAGTTCATGCCGTCGCTCCTGCTGGGCCCGTGGGGCGGGATGATGGCGGACCGGTTCGCCAAACGGAGGATCCTGATGCTGTGCCAGAGCCTGGCCGCGGCCATGGCGGCGGCCCTCGCGGTGCTGTCCCTGACCGGCGTCATCGAGGTGTGGCACGTGTACGTCATTGCCCTGGCGCTGGGCCTGGTCACAGTGCTGGACCAGCCCGCCCGCCAGGTCTTCGTCAACGAACTGGTGGGTCCCACGTACCTGCGCAACGCGATCAGCGTCAATTCCACCACCTTCCAGCTGGGTGGTCTGATCGGCCCGGCGCTCGCCGGGCTCCTGCTCACGGCTGTCGGCGCCGGTTGGGCGTTCGCGGCGAACGCGGTGGCGTGCTGCTCCACCGTGGCCATGCTGCTGCTCCTGCGGAAGGACCAGCTGTTTGTCAGCGCGCCGGCCCCGAAGAAGAAGGGCATGCTGCGGGAGGGGCTGCGGTATGCGCTGAGCAAGCCCACCATCTATTGGCCGTGGCTGATGGCCGGGTTCATCGCAGTCTTCGCCATGAGCCTTCCGGTGCTGCTCGCCGCGTTCGCGGACCACGTGTTCGACGTCGGTGCAGGCGGCTATGGCCTGCTCAACGCGCTGGTTGCGCTCGGCGCCCTCGCGGGTGCCGTCGCGTCCACCCGTCGACGGCAGCTGCGGCTGCGCTCGGTAGTGTTCTGCGCCGGCATGTACGGACTGATGCTCTGCCTGGCAGCCCTGGCGCCGTCCATGCTGTGGTTCGGCGCGGTGATGGTCCTGTCCGGCTTCTGGTGCCTGATGTTCCTGACCGGGTCCAACCAGCTGGTCCAGATCAGTTCGAACGTGGGCATCCGCGGACGCGTGATGAGCCTGTACATCATGGTGCTGATCGGCGGTCAGGCCATCGGCGGGCCCATGCTTGGCTGGATTGCCGAACACGTGGACCCGCACGCTGCCCTGCTTGTGTCCGGCGGGGTGCCGGCGCTCGCTGCCGTGACTGTCGGATTGGTGCTGGCCCGGAAAGGTGCCCTGAAGCTTCGGGTGGATCTGAAGGACCGTCGGCACCCGGTGAGGATTGTCGGCCGGCTGGCCGCAGGCTGAACCGCGGCGGTGATTGTGCCCGTGGCTTCCCGGTGTGAAAATGACGCTCTGGGTACTGCGCTGGGCAGACCTTGCGGACCTCCGGGAAGCATCATGGGATCCATCACGATTGACAGCACCATCCTCATTCCCTGTGGACGCGCGGACGTCTATGCGTTCTGCGTGGATCCGGAAGCCCGCGCCGCGGTACCCGGGCAGGAGGGTGTGGCGCTGCACGTCCAGGACCGGGTCCAGGACCGGTCCTGGACCGAAGTACTCGAAGCCCGCACAGAGACCATCACGTGCACGTGCGTGGTGTACCCCGTGGCGGACAGCACCCGGCTCACCGTCAGCGCACAGTACCTTCCGAAGGGACTCGGCCGGATGTTCCCGGCGGCCAGGGAGAGTGCTTACCGGAAGCAGGAGGCGGCACGGCTGGCGGCGCTGAAAAAGGCCGTGGAACGTGGCACCAGGAAAGCGAAGAGCGTTTAGCGGTGGCCGGTTTGGTCCGGCATGGAGCGGCTGACGGGAATCGAACCCGCGTATCAAGCTTGGGAAGCTAGCGCTCTACCATTGAGCTACAGCCGCGCTGCCCCACGTTCGCGGGGCAGAACTTAGCTTAGCGCAGAAGCGGCCCCGTCCCGGCAACGGCGCCGCCGCGCCGACCGTGTCTGCCTCATATCCGGCTGGGCCGCGTCATCCAGTAACTCTTCAATAACGTCCCCGCCCGGGGCTAGGTGCACGGCAAAATCAATCGCTACTGTGAACCCGTTAGCTGCAGTGTCATGGGGGTGAGGCGGGCTATAACCACCGGCCCGACGCTAACCGAAGGAACCCCATGGCATTCGCAGAACACGAGGTACTCATCCCGCGTGACGCCATGGATGTCTACACCTTCCTCGCCGACGGCATGAACCTTCCGCAGTGGCGCACCGGTATCCGCAGCATCAGCCTGACCTCCGGCGCCGCTGGATCGAAGGGTGCGGTGTACCAGCAGACGGTGCTGGGCCGTTCCGGCTGGCCGGTTCCGGCCGACTTCGAAATCACCGAAGCAAGGCCAGGCGCGGAAATACGGTACAGGGTCATTGCCGGCCAGGTGCGGCCGTCCGGCGGGTACTATCTCAGCACCGAAGCTGCCGGAACACGCGTCCGCTTCGCCCTCGAATATCAGCCCAAGGGCTTCCTCGGGCTGATGAACACCGGGATCCACCGGGCTATGAAGGCTGAGGTCGCCCAGCTGGAACGTCTCAAGGACGTGCTGGCCGTCCGCTCGGCCGCGTAGCTCCGCGGGCGCTGCTACTGCGCCAGCCGCTGGCCCGCCCAGCTTCCGGTGATGTTCGACGGCGAGGCAAGGGTTCCGCCGGTCAGGTCCCAGTACTGCACCACATCGTTGGCGCGGCGCAGTGCCACTCCCGTTGAGTTCAGGCCCGTCACGTCGCGCAGCGGCCTGATGCCGGTCACGTCCGTCCAGCCGACGGCCACGGTGTTCCGGGTTTCGGCGCGCGGCGCCGGTGTGCCGGCTCCGCGGTAAAGCAGCACAGCGCCGTCGGATTTTCGTGCCAGGAGGTCCTGGAAGCCGTCTGCGTCATAATCCACCATGGCCAGGCGGGTGGCCGCTACGCCGCTGGCCATCAGGGTGCGGGAGGACATGTCGGCCAGGCCCACGTTGGGGTAGAGCCACAGGCTGCCCGAGGTATCCAGGGCCACCAGCTGGGGGAGCCGGTTGTTGGCGCACCAGCCGCCCACGGCGAGGGTCATGCTTGCCCAGCCGGACTGGCCGAGCGTCACCGAGGCGCCAAATCCGCCACCGGCGAACCCCGGGTGAAGCGTCAACCGGCCGTCGTTCCATTGCGCGAGGATGTCGAAGGTGCCGTTACGGTCCCAGTCAGTGACAAAGACTTCCTTCACGTTGCTGAAGAAGGAGTTGATGACCTTTGCCGGGCCGTAGGTCCTGTTACCGGTGGAGGGGCGGTTGATGAGCTCGCCGCCGGTGTTGACCGAGACGAGATCAGCGGCACTGGTGATCGCCGCGTTGCTCAGGTCGAGCGTGGGCGGCATGTGTTTCACCGCCGGATCGCACATGGTGGGAGGAGCCGGCGGGAACGCGTTGCCGTCGGACGGGCTGCCGCCCGGGGACGTGGTGGTGCCGGCAGGAAGGGTGCTGTAACCAAAGAAATTCACCACGCCCCACAGGGTGTACCGGTTGGGTGTGGTCTGCCAGTTGCCGTCCGTGTAGGTGATGCCGGCACCCATGACATTAAAACGCGGGTCCAGCAGCATGGCGTTGTGGCCCGGAGAGGTTTTCCACCATTCCACCAGCAGGGCTGCATCCCGGTCCCACCGGACGGCGATGACCTCTCCCGCGCCGTTGGTCGGGTTCAAAGCCCGGGGATCGGTCCAGAAGTTGGCGCGGTGCTCGATGACCTCGCGGGTGGCGATGTTGTTGGACCATTCCTGGGCCATGCCGGCCACCGTGGCGTGGTACTTCACCGGGGCCAGGCCGTTGGCGGCCCGGTATTCGTTGATCTTGGTGAACACCGTGAGGATGGCGGCCGCGTTGTTGTCCGGGACGAGCGCTTCGGTGCTGAGTGACTCGGTGGTGAGGGCTTCGGTGGCGAGCCGTCCAGGGGCCGGGGAGCCGACTCCCGGCGCGGACGGCTGGGCAAGGTCTGCGTCCGGTGCCCACAGCGGCGGAATGGACGCCGGTTCGGGCGGTGTGGCGCTTTCCGCAGGTTCGCCGGAGGCCTGGGTGGTTGCGGCAGGACCGGGTTGACTCTCTTCCACTGCCGGCGACGCCGGCCTGATCACCGGTTCCACGGCGGGGGCGAGTGACGATCCGGTGCCGGTATCCGGACCGGGTGCGCCGTCGTCGGCTGTTCCCGCGGGCCCCAGCGTCACGGACGCCGGCCCTGTTGCGCTCGCCATCCCCACAGGGGGCTGGTCCACCGGCGGGCCGGAATAGAAGCCGGCGGCCGGGGACACGAGTGAGAGTGCGCAAAGCATTGCCACAACGGCAGGCGCCGCAAAATTTCTCAAACCAACCCCAGATCAGTTCAGTCACGTTCAGTTGTACCAACCGGGAGACCATCCGGCGGCTGTCATTCGCAACATTAGCCCCAGTAGGCCACAGCAACAACGAAAGAATGGGCGCTGTGGACAACGCATAGTAATTTGGGAGGCGTGCTGATCAGTGACCGCGATATTCGTGCCGAAATAGACTCCCAACGGATCGTCCTTGAACCCTACGATTCCGTGATGGTCCAGCCATCCTCGGTGGACGTGCGGATCGACCGGTTTTTCCGGCTCTTCGACAACCACAAGTACGCCCACATCGACCCCGCGGAGGAGCAGCCCGAGCTGACCCGCCTGGTGGAAGTGGACCGCGGCGAGCCTTTTATCCTGCACCCCGGCGAGTTCGTGCTCGGCTCCACGTACGAGACCGTCACCCTGCCGGACGACATCGCCGCCCGGCTGGAGGGCAAGTCGTCGCTGGGCCGGCTGGGCCTCCTGACACACTCCACCGCCGGCTTCATCGATCCGGGATTCTCTGGGCACGTCACGCTGGAGCTGTCCAACATGGCCACCCTGCCCATCAAACTGTGGCCCGGCATGAAGATCGGTCAGTTGTGCTTCTTCCGGCTGACCTCTGCCGCCGAAACCCCGTACGGCTCGGGCGACTACGGCAACCGCTACCAGGGCCAGCGCGGCCCCACTGCCAGCCGCAGCCACCTGAACTTCCACCGCACCGAGATCTAGCGCGGGCTTTCTCCCGGCGGCGTTGATCGAGTGGCGACGTCCCGGCGCTAAAGGCCCGGGTTAGCGCAGAGATCTCCCCACTCGATGGCCGGCCGCGGCCAGCACTGCTCCTCCACACTGTGGATAACGGCATCGTGCCCGTGCGGCTGTGTCCACAATGGGTCATGCGTCAGCCTTCAGCCCTCCCGGAGCACCTCACAGGACGGTCGTTCACCCTGGCCCAACAGGTCCGGTCCGGCATGCCCATGGGGCGTGCGTGGCGGAGTGACCTGCGGGTGGCCAGCCGCGGTGTGCGTGTCCCCTGGGACGAAGCGCAGCCATTGCACCACACCTGTGGCCTGCTGTCCGCCCTGACTCCGGGCGCAGTCTGCTGCCTCGGCACTGCGGGGCTGCTGTGGGGCTGCCCGCTGCCGCTGGCACTGCAAAACGAGCTTGTTATCCATTTCGCGAAGGCCGGCGGGAGCACGCGTCCGGTGCGGAAGGGAGTGGTGGGTCACCGGCTGTCCCTGCGCCCGGGTGATGTGGCAATGCTCGACGGCGTCCCGGTCACCTCGCCTGCGCGGACGTGGCTGGACCTGGCCGCGGTCCTGGGTCTGGAGGACCTGGTAGCCGCAGGGGACCATTTTGTCTGCAGCCAGTCCAGGAGCTTCGGGCCAAGCAAAGAAGCGCTCTGCTCGCTCGGTGACCTGCGGGAGCAAATCGAGTCCACGCCGGGCGTCCGGGGTATCCGCAAGGCGCGGCAGGCACTGGAACTGTGCCGTGTTGGTGCGGATTCGGCTCCGGAGACCCGGCTGCGGCTGGCCCTCGGCCGGGCGGGCCTGCCGGAGCCGAATCTGAGCTATATGGTCCTGGACCCGACGGGAGGGGAGTTGGCCTGGCCGGACGTGGCCTTCCCCAAGTTCAAAGTGGCCGTCAACTACGATGGCCGGCACCATTTGGAGCCCCGCCAACGCGAATCGGACATTCGCCGGGACGAATCCATCGCTGCTGTCGGCTGGCATTCGGTGACGGTGACGGCCAGCCATGTGCGCACCTGGGGCTTCGACGGCGGTGCGCATCGTGTGCGGGATGCCCTGGTCCGGGCGGGCTGGCGGATCGAGCGGCGAGATCTCATCGCTAAGCGCCGGACTTAGTGCCGAGAAGTCGCCTTTCGATCGAGGTGTTGGGGGATGGCTAGGCGCGGGCCGGTTCGGTTGCGGGCGGCCGGAACGCCTTGAGTACGGGCTCCACGTAGCGGGCGGCCAGCGGACCGATGATTGCCATGAGCAGGACATAGGCCGTGGCAAGCGCTGCGAGGTCGGCGGGGACCACGCCGGAGGCCACGGCCAGGCCGGCAATAACAATGGAAAACTCGCCGCGGGCTATCAGGGCGGCTCCGGCACGGAACCGGCCGGGCCGGGCAATGCCTGCCTGCTTGGCCGCCCAGATTCCAGTGAGCATCTTGGTGGCCGCCGTGATGATGGCCAGGACCAGGGCCCAGCCCAGGACCGGCGGGATGGACGAGGGATCCGTGTTGAGCCCGAAGGCCACAAAGAAGATCGCGGCAAAGAGGTCGCGCAGGGGCTCGAGGATGCGGGTGGCGCTGTGGGCCGTGGCACCGGAGATGGCGATCCCGAGCATAAATGCGCCCACGGCCGCGGAGACCTGCATGGCCGATGCCACGCCTGCCACCAGCAGGGCCGCGCCCAGCAGGTTGAGCAGGAAGACCTCGGAATTTTCGCTGTGCACCGCTTTGGAGACGTGGTGGCCGTGCCGCAGGGCCACCACCAGGACGAGGGTGACCACTGCCAGGGAAACGCCCACGGTGGTCAGACCGCCCAGGAAGCTTACCCCGGACAGCGTGGCGGTCAGGATGGGCAGGTAGACGGCCATGGCCAGGTCTTCAAATACCAGGATGGACAGCACCACGGGTGTTTCACGGTTGCCGAGCCGGCCGAGATCGGTGATGACCTTCGCCGCGATGCCGGAGGACGATATATACGTCACGCCGCCCATGACCATGGCCCCCACGCCGCCCCAGCCGAGCATCAGGGCCAGCCCGGCGCCCGGCAGGAAATTCAGCACCAGGTCAAGAACACCGGCCTGCCAGGACCTGCGCAGACCGGTGAAAAGCTCGGCAGCCGTATATTCCAAGCCGAGCATAAGCAGCAGGAGGATGACTCCGATTTCGCCGGACAGGTGGGCGAATTCGTGCATCCCGTCAAGTTTCACCACCCCGCCCGCCCCGAAGGCAAGTCCGCCCACGAGATAGAGCGGGATGGGCGACATTCCGATCCGTCCGGCCAGCCTGGCCAGCAGGCCCAGGCAGAACACAACGGCCCCCAGTTCGATGAGGGTCAGGGCCAGCGGGTCCATGGCGCTTAGCCGTTGCGGAGGATATCGGCCGCCGAGTCGAGGCCTTCTTGCGTTCCCACGGCAACCAGCAGGTCGCCGGAATGAAGGACGACGTCGGGTCCCGGCGACGGGAGCACCTCGCCTTCCCGCATGATAGCCACAATGGAGACACCGCACCGGGTCCGGATGCATGCCTTGCCCATGGGCTGGTTCTGGAATGGGGAATCCGGGGCAATGGAGAACTGCCGGGTCACAATGCCGGGTACGTCCCGGTGTTCCTCCGTCAGCTTCATGGCCAGGTGCCGCCCGCCCAGCAGGTTGCCGAGGGTGGCTGCCTCATCCCCGGTCAGGGGAATGGAGGCCTGGCAGGTATCGGGATCGTCCCAGGTGGAAACGATGAGTTCCGTCTGGCCTTCCCGCAGCTCTACGACGCCGATGCGGCGTCCGGAAGCGGTCATGAAGTCCTTCCGCCGGCCCAGGCCGGGGAGATCCGTTTCGTCCACGTTCATACGTCCAGCCTAGTCTCCGCAGGCCGGTTTCGGGTGGCGTGCGCCAGCGAATCACCGGACCGCAGCGGGGCCGCGAAACGGCGCCCGGAAACGGAACAGCAGATCAGGTGTCAGGACGCAGGCACCAGCGCAATGGAGGTCTTGTTCGGCGGCTTCACCGGCAGCAGGACCAGCAGCCCCGCGAGCAGCACCACCATGATGCCCAGGATTCCCCAGCGCTGGGCTTCGCCGGCGGCAACCAAGGGCGTGGCCACCGTGATGCACAGCGTGAACAGGGCCGGGGCCAGGAAGCTGACGGCCCGGCCGGTGGTGGCGTACAGGCCGAACAGTTCGCCGGTCTCACCGTTGGGAGCCAACCGCGCCAGGTAGGCCCTGGAGGACGACTGGGCGGGCCCCACGAAGAGGCAGAGGAACAGCCCGAAAACCCAGAAGGTGGTGGAGCCGGCCCACGCGGTGCCAAAGAAGACGTAGCTCCCGTTGCCCAGGACCAGGATCATGGTGCCGGCAACCAGCAGGCCCACGAGCGAGCCCATGATCACGGCCTTGGGGCCCACCCGGTCGTCCAGGAAGCCGCCGACGACCGCGCCCACGGCCGCCACCACGTTGCCGAAGATGGCGAAGAAGATGACCTGGGACAGTTCAAAGCCGAACGTGCCGGCCGCGATGATGCCGCCGAACGTAAAGACTGCCGCGAGGCCGTCCCGGAAGACGGCGCTGGCGAGAAGGAAGTAGATGGTGTGCGGGCTGGTGGCGTAGATGGCCTTGATCCGGCGCAGCAGCAGGCCGTAGGACGCCAGGAAGCCCAAATGTTTGGCCCGGGCAGGGCGCGGAAGTTCGGGCACCGCGAACAGGACCGGCATCGCGAAAATGAAGAACCAGAGCGCGGAGAACACTGCCACCAGCCGGATATTGAGGCTGTCCTCGGTGGACGCCCCGAACCAGTCGAAGCTCGGCTGCACAAAGAGCTGCAGCACAACCAGCAGGGCCACAATGCCGCCGAGGTAGCCCATGCCCCAACCGAAGCCGCTGACCTTGCCGATATTGGTTGGCGTGGAGATCTGGGCCAGCATGGCGTTGTAGTTGACGCCCGCGAACTCAAAGAACACATTCCCGAGGGCAATCAGGGTGACGCCGAGGAGCAGGAACTCGGGCCGCGGGAACACGAAGAAGCACAAGCCGGTCAGGACGGCCACGGCCACGGTGTTCACGCCCAGCCACAGCTTGCGGCGCCCGCCGTTGTCCGACCGTTGCCCCGTTACGGGAGCGAGCAGCGCGATGGCCAGTCCGGCGATGGCCAGTGCGCCGCCCAGGACGGCTGACGCCTGGTCCTCCCCGCCGAAGGCGTTGGAAGTGAGGTAGACCGTAAAGACAAAAGTGGTCATCACCGCGTTGAATGCAGCTGAGCCCCAGTCCCAGGCAGCCCAGGCAAGGACCCGGCCTTTGCCGGTGGCCCGGTTTCCGGACTCAAGTTCGGATGGCGGCTGCGTGGCTTCAGCGGCGCTGGCGGTGTCCATAGGCTGAATGGTATCCGCCCGTGGCGAACACGGCGGGCATAATACGCCTGACACCCGGCAATATCGAGCCGCCGGCGGCCGTAGGCGGGGAAAGGGCGGAAACGACTTGATAAACTGGCCACCGAACCTAACGATTGACCGCCTGCCCTGACTTTTTGATAAACGAATCCCTGACGTTGCGGAGCTAACAGTGATCACAGTCCTTGCCGTGCAGTTTACGGTGGCCGCTGTGGCGCCTTTCCTCTTCAGGGTCTGGGGCCGCAATGCGTTTTACGCCCTGGCGGTGGTTCCCGCGGCGTCCTTTGCCTGGCTGCTGTTCCAGCACGGCGCCGTGTATTCGGGTCCGGGCGAGGTCACCGAAGTCATCCCGTGGATCCCCGGCCTGAAACTGGAGTTCGCCTTCCGGCTGGACCCCCTGGCCTGGGTGATGTCCCTCCTGGTCCTGGGCGTCGGCGCCCTGGTGCTGGTCTACTGTGCCCGGTATTTCAGCAAGAAGGACCAGGACCTGGGCGGTTTCGGAGCCCAACTCCTCGCCTTCGCGGGTGCCATGTTCGGCCTGGTGGTGGCGGACGATCTCCTCCTGCTGTTCATCTTCTGGGAACTCACCACCATCCTGTCCTACCTGCTGATCGGCTTCGCCCGCACCAGGCTGGCAGCCAGGCGGTCCGCGCTGCAGGCCCTGATGGTCACCACCGCCGGCGGGCTCGCCATGCTGGTTGGGCTGATCATGCTGGGCCACGCCGCCGGGACGTACCGCATCTCGGCCATCCTGGCGGAGGCGCCCACCCTCGCCACCGGACCCACCAGCGAAATCGTCGCCGCCGCCGTCGTCCTCATCCTGATAGGTGCCATCAGTAAATCCGCGCTGGTTCCCTTCCACTTCTGGCTGCCCGGAGCCATGGCGGCGCCCACTCCGGTCAGCGCCTACCTGCATGCCGCGGCGATGGTGAAGGCCGGCATCTACCTGGTGGCCAGGCTCGCGCCGGGCTTCTCCGAGACCGCCTACTGGCAGGCCATTGTGCTGGGCCTGGGCCTGGCCACCATGCTGGTGGGCGGGTACCGGGCACTGCGCCAGACCGACATCAAGCTCATCCTGGCCTACGGCACCGTCAGCCAGCTGGGCTTCCTGACCATGGTGGTGGGCCTCGGAACCCCGGAGGCTGCCCTCGCCGGCCTCGCCATGCTGTTGGCCCACGGCCTGTTCAAGGCCACCCTGTTCCTGGTGGTGGGCATCATCGACCACCAGTCGGGGACGCGCGACGTCCGGAAGCTGTCCGGCGTCTTCCGCTCATCCAGGGCCCTCGGCATCGTGGCCGGCATCGGCGCCGCCTCGATGGCGGGCGTCCCGCTGCTGGCAGGTTTCGTAGCCAAGGAATCGGTCCTGGAAGCCTTTGTCCATCACGCCGCCGCGGGGGACCCCTGGGGCGTAGCCGTGCTGGCGGGCATCGTCCTGGGCTCCATCCTCACCTTTGCCTACAGCGCCCGTTTTATGTGGGGAGCCTTTGCCGTCAAGGCCGGCGTGGAGCCCACACCGTTCAAGGCGGTCAAACCCTCCTTCCTGGCGGCCCCGGCCCTCCTGAGCCTCCTCACCATCGTTTACGGCGTGTGGCCGGCGCCGGTGGATGCCTGGGTCCAGCCGTACGCGGCGCTGTTTGCGTCCACCGCGGCCGACGCCGGGACACCGGGCGAGCAGGCAGGGCACCTTGCGCTGTGGCATGGGTTTACCCCGGCCCTGGGGCTGACGGCACTGACCTTCGCCCTGGGCCTGGCGATGCACTTCGGCCGGACACTGGTGGAGCGTGCGCAGTCCCGGGTGCCCGGCTGGATCGACGGCGACCGCGTCTACCAGCTCAGCATCGGCGCACTGGACGACGCCGCCGTCTGGATCACCGGCCGCACCCAGCGTGGTTCGCTCTACTTCTACCTCTCCGTCATCCTCTCCATGGCGTTCGTGCTGCCGCTGACCACCATGCTGGTGGCGGGCAAACCGCTGCCCACGGACCTGTTCCTGATCGATCCCTACTCGCCGCTCCAGCCTGTAGTGGGCGCGGCAATCGTGATCGGGGCGCTGGCGGCGGTCAAGGCCAACAGGCGGTTCCTCGCCGTGCTGATGGTGTCCGTGACCGGCTACGGGATCGCCCTGATGTTCGCGCTCCAGGGTGCGCCGGACCTGGCCCTGACGCAGATGCTGGTGGAGACCATCATCCTGGTGGCCTTTGTCCTGGCCATGCGCAGCCTCCCCGCCGAACTTCGCGACCGGACCGGCGGACGGTACCGGGTGGTCCGCGTGATCATCGGTGCCGCGTTCGGCGTCACCATGGTCTTTGCCGCCATTTACGCCATGGGCGCCCGCGTGGCCGTTCCAGTGTCGCTGGAGTTCCCCACGCTGGCCTACGAAGGCGGCGGCGGACTGAACATTGTTAACGTCACGCTGGTGGACATCCGGGCCTGGGATACGTTCGGGGAAATCTCCGTCCTCGCCCTCGCCGCCACCGGCGTTGCCAGCCTCATTTTCGTCCGCGGCCGCGGCGACCGGCTGGGCGCCTCGCCCGCCGTTGCCGAAGGCAGCGTAGGCCGGCAGCCCGCCGTCGACCCCGGTTCGCGGGAAGCCGCGGCGCTGGCCATCAGCCGGAAGTTCGCGTCCTCGGCCCGTGATGCCTGGATCGTGGCGGGACGGACCCTGGCGCCTGAGCGGCGCTCGATCATTTTCGAAGTGGTGACGCGGCTGATCTTCCACTCCCTCATCATCTTCTCGCTCTACCTGCTCCTGGCCGGCCACAACCTTCCGGGCGGCGGCTTCGCCGGCGGCCTGACCGCAGGGATCGCCCTGGGCATCCGCTACCTGGCCGGCGGCCGGTTCGAGCTGCGGGAAGCCACTCCCGTGGGCGCCGGCACGCTCCTGGGGATCGGACTTGCGACGGCGGCGGCATCAGGTGTGGTGCCTCTGCTGCTGGGCGGGCAGGTGTTCCAGACCGCCATCATCGAGATTTGGCTGCCGGTGTTCGGGGACATCAAGTTCGTTACCTCCACCATCTTCGACATCGGCGTGTACGTCGTGGTGGTGGGCCTGGTCCTGGACGTCCTGCGAAGCCTGGGGTCCGAGATCGACGAACATTTTGAAGAACAGGCGGGCGCACCGGCCGAAGAGCTGTCCGCTGAGGAAGCAGCCGCCGAAGAAGCAGCCGCCGAAGCGGTTGCCGACGGCGTGCTGGCCGGTGCCGGCACCGGCGAAGGGCACGAACCGGGCCTGTCCACCGAAACTACGGCGAAGGGCCAAGGATGAGTGTCAACCTGACCCTGCTGATTGTGATGGGTGCCCTGTACGCGTGCGGCATCTACCTGATCCTCGAACGCAGCCTTACCCGCGTGCTGCTGGGGCTCATGCTCCTGGCCAACGCCACCAACCTGCTGATCCTGGCCACGGGAGGCTACGCTGGCCTGGCGCCGTTCTACAGCAAGGACACCGGCGCCAACGAATACGCCGACCCCCTTCCGCAGGCCCTGATCCTCACCTCGATCGTGATCTCGTTCGCGGTGACCGCGTTTATGCTTGGCATCATCTACCGCACCTGGGTGCTGGCACGCCAGGACGAGATCCAGGACGACATCGAGGACCTCAGGGTCGCCGAGACGCCCAGGTTCGATGCCGAGGACGACGCCGAGATCCCGGCGGAGACGTCCGAGTTTCCGCTGACCATGCTGGGCGGCGACGGGACCGGCATTTCCGATCATGCGGACCACGCAGAGTCCGAGGAATCCGTGCCGGCCGGTGCCAAGAACATCCCCGCCAAGGATGCCGCGGCCGAAGAACAGCCCGGCTCGCAAAACGTAACCCCTGGCCCCGAAGGAGGTGTGAAGTGAACATCGCAAGCTTTGCCCCGCTCGCCGTCGTCCTTCCCATCCTCGGCGCCGCCGTGGCGTTCCTGCTGTTCCGGCACGCGCGTGCCCAGCGCGCCGTCAGCATCGCCGTACTGTCCCTGACACTCCTGCTGGAGTGCTTCCTGCTCGCGTCGGTCTGGGACGGTGGAACCGCCGCCGTCAACATCGGCGGCTGGCTGCCGCCCTGGGGCATCACCATGGTGGTGGACCAGTTTTCGTCCCTGATGCTGGTGGTCTCTTCCGCCGTCAGCCTCGCCGTGCTGGTCTACGCCACCGGGCAGGGCATGGCCGACGGCGACAGGGACGCCCCGGTCTCCATCTTCCACCCCACCTTCCTGATCCTGGTGGCCGGAGTGTCCAACGCGTTCCTGTCCGGGGACCTGTTCAACCTCTACGTCGGCTTCGAGATCCTGCTGACCGCAAGCTACGTCCTGATGACCCTGGGCGGAACCGGACCCCGCATCCGGGCGGGCGTCACGTACGTGGTGGTGTCCGTGGTGTCCTCCGTCCTGTTCCTGGTGTCCATCGCCATGGTCTACGGGGCCACCGGTACCGTGAACATGGCGGACCTCGCCATCAAGCTCGCGGACCTGGACGAGGGAACACAGACGCTCCTGCACGTGATGCTCCTGGTGGCCTTCGGCATCAAGGCGGCCGTGTTCCCGCTCTCGTTCTGGCTGCCTGACTCCTACCCCACCGCGCCGGCGCCGGTCACGGCCGTGTTCGCCGGCCTGCTCACCAAGGTGGGCGTCTACGCGATGGTCCGCACCGAGACCCTCCTGTTCCCCGGCGACAGCCTGAACACCCCGCTGATGGTGGCCGCGTTACTGACCATGGTGGTGGGCATCCTCGGCGCGCTGGCCCAGAGCGACATCAAACGTCTGCTCTCGTTCACGCTGGTGAGCCACATCGGCTACATGGTGTTCGGCCTGGCGATGTCCTCCGTAGCCGGCCTGGGCGCCGCAGTGTTCTACGTGGCCCACCACATCACCATCCAAACCAGCCTCTTCCTGGTCACGGGCCTGATCGAACGCCGCGGCGGCAGCTCCTCGGTGGACCGGCTGGCCGGCCTGGCCAAGTTGTCTCCCGTCCTGGCCCTGCTGTTCTTTGTGCCCGCCATGAACCTGGCCGGGATTCCGCCGTTCTCCGGGTTCCTGGGCAAGGTGGGACTGATCCAGGCCGGCATCGAACTGGGGACCCCGCTCGCCTATGCCCTGGTGATCGGCGGCGTGCTCACCAGCCTGCTGACGCTCCTGGCCGTGGCGAGGGTCTGGAACCGTGCCTTCTGGCGCAAGCCCACGGACGCCGAACATCCCGATCCGGTGCTGCTGGCCAAGCAGGGGGAATCCGACGCCGGCGGGCGGGAAGGCCGCAACAACGTCACGCTGCTGCCCCGGACCATGGTGGGCTCCACGCTGGGCCTGGTGGTGCTGGGCGTGGCCCTGACCGTCTTTGCCGGGCCGCTGTTCAGGGTCTCGGACCAGGCGGCCGAGGAAATGCTGGACCGGTCCTCCTACATCCAGGCAGTCCTCGGTGAGGACACCGAAGTTCCGCCCCTGGCACTGAAGGCCGGGGGAGGACAATGAGCCGCCGCCGCATTTCCCTCCGCCAGGAGCTGCCCCTGCTGGTGTGGCTGGTGATCGTCTGGGGTGCCCTGTGGCAGGACTTCAGCCCCGGCAACCTGCTCTTCGGCGCACTGTTGGCCGTACTGGTGGCCCGCATGTTCTACCTGCCCCCGGTGGAGCTCAGCGGCAGGTTCAACATCCTGCACGCCGTGCCGTTCGCCCTGCTGTTCCTCTGGCGTGTGGCGGCAGCGAGCATCCAGGTCATGTACCTTGCGGCTGTCCGCGGCCCCCAGGTGATCAACGCCGTGGTCGCTGTTCCGCTGCGCAGCCATCAGGACCTGATGGTCACCGCCGTGGGGCACGTGATCTCCCTGATTCCGGGCTCACTGGTGGTGGAGGTGGACCGGTCAACGTCCACCCTGTACCTGCACGCGCTCAACATCAGCACCGCTGAGGACGTGGAAAACCTCCGCAGGGAAGTCCGTTCCATCGAAGCGCGCCTGATCCGCATCATGGGAACCACGGAAGAACTCGAAGCAGTCCGGCAGGAGAGCCCAGCATGATGCAGACCGTCCTGGCCGTAACGGCTGTCATCCTGACGCTGGCCGCTGCCGGTGCCATCATCCGGATAGCCCGCGGCCCGTCACTGCTGGACCGGGTGCTGGCGTCCGACGTGCTGCTGGCCATCCTCGGCGCGGCACTGTGCATCGACATGGCGGTGAACCGGCACCTGAACAACCTGATGCTGCTGGTGGCACTGTCCGTGGTTGGCTTCATCGGCTCGGTGACCGTGGCCCGCTTCGTGGCCGACCGGCGGGAGCAGACCCATGAGTCCTGAGGTGAGTGTGGCGGATAACGTGATTGACACTGTCTCGGCAGTGTTCATGGTGGTGGGCGCGCTGATGTCCCTGGCGGCCGCCGTCGGGCTTCTCCGCTTCCCTGACCTGCTCAGCCGCATGCACGCGGCCACCAAACCGCAGGTGCTGGGCCTGTTCCTGCTCCTGGCGGCCATCGGCCTGCAGATGCGGACCTGGTGGGTGTGGCCGGTGCTGCTGGTCGCCTGGATTTTCCAGCTCCTGACCGTGCCGGTGTCCGCGCACATGGTGGGCCGCTCCGGCTACCGCACCAAGCACATGCACCGCGAACTGCTCAGATCCGATGACCTGGAGGCGGTGGTGCAGAAGGCTGCACAGTCGTCCAGGGACGGGGCGGCGCCGCAAGCGCCGTCGCCCAAGTCGCCGGCCGACGGCGGCACCCCGCAGTAAAACCCGCTAGACGATGTCCTGGCTCTTGGCGAACCGCGTGATGGCGCGCTGGGTACCGCGGTTGGCGAGCACCTGGATGATGGTGCTGACGGACGCTGAAATGAGCGCGAACGTCAGGGCCGAGCGCAGGCTCGTGGGGGTGTCTTCATCCTTGCCGGTTGGAGGCTTGCTGCCAGTGGACTTCTCCCACACCGTGTTGACCAGTTTGGTGCCGACAAACCCGGCGCCGATGCTGATTCCAGTGCCAAGCAGCTTGATGAGCAGGTTCATGGGGTGAACTCCTTGTGGGCGGATCGGGGACTGCCTTTAGCCTAACGCGATCAGGCCGTCCGCATGGACGCGAGGATCTCGCGGAGGGCCTCCACCACCAGCAACAGCCCACCGGTTGAGCGAATCGTCCTTGGAGCACCGCGGGAACTGCAGTTCGCCGACCGCGCCCTCGGTCCGGGCGATCAGGGCTTCGAGTGCCCCGGCAGGCTGTGCCTCACGGAAGTCGGGATCGAAGGCGGTCACATCGGGCGAATTGGCAGTCACGGCCCACAATCCACCGTCCGTGCGGTGTAAACTGGACCACGCCCATCAGGGCAGATTTATTAACGACAGGGGAGCGCCGCCGTCGGGCACTGCAGCGATGCAGCCGGTGGATGGGCGCTGAGAGTGCGGACAGCCGCAGACCCTCGAACCTGATCCGGTTAGTACCGGCGCAAGGGAGTCGAGCTTCTCAGAGTGTCCGGATCCGGGCGGCGCAGGCCGCGCGGCAATCGGGAACACCCTCCCCTCCTGTACCTCAGGAGGCAGAAATGACAACAGTAGGCACGAAAAAGGCCAGCTATGGCTGGCGCGTTGTGGACATCGTGGTGGCGGCCCTGATCGCCATTGCCGGCGGTGTCATATTCTGGGCCTGGTCCCAGGGCGCGGCCCTGGTCTCAGCGCCGATGAACGCCACGTACCCGCCCCTCACCGGCCTGATCGCGGGCGGCTGGATGATTCCGGCCGTGCTGGGCATGCTCATCATCCGCAAGCCGGGCGCGGCCCTGTTCTGCGAGACCGTTGCCGCCACCGGTGAGCTCATGATGGGTTCGCAGTACGGCACCACCGTCCTGATCTCTGGCGTCCTGCAGGGCCTCGGCGCGGAACTGGTGTTCTTCCTTCTGGTGTACGGCAACTTCAGGTACAAGTCCTTCCTGCACCAGAAGTACAACCTGATCACCGCCCTGCTGGCCGGCGCCGCGGCAGGACTTTTCTGCGGGCTCAATGACTCCTTCCTGCCCTGGGGCTGGAACATCGCCTACCCGGCCGGCGACAAGGCCGTGTACATCCTGTTCTGCGCCATCTCCGGCGCCGTGATTGCGGGGGCCCTGTCCTGGGTAGCCACCCGCGGGCTGGCCAAGACCGGTGTGCTGAGTTCCTTCGCCTCCCGGAAGGCCGCCTCGGAGCCCGTCTTCACCTGATGGCCGCTTCCGACGCCGGCGCTTCCGGAGTGCGCCCTGCTGCGGTTTCAGCCCGTGGCTGGGGCTGGCGGCATGCCGGGCGTGCGGCCCCCGCCGTCCAGGGGCTCGACCTGGACATCGCGCCGGGTGAACGCGTGCTGCTGCTGGGCCCTTCCGGCGCGGGCAAGTCCACGCTGCTGCACGCCCTCGCCGGGGTGCTGGGGGATGAAGAGGACGACGCCGACGAGACCGGTTCGCTGCTCATCGACGGCCAGGTGCCGCGCGGCCAGCGCGGCCGTGCCGGGCTTATGCAGCAGGATCCGGAAACGCAGGTGGTGCTTTCCCGGCTGGGCGACGACGTCGCCTTTGGTGCCGAAAACCTGGCCGTGCCGCGGGACGAGATCTGGCGGCGTGTCCACGAAGCGCTCGACGACGTGGGGCTGCGCAGTGCGGGCGAAGACGCAGCCGGCGGGTCCGGCGGGCTCCCGCTGGACCACCCGACGTCGGCCCTGTCCGGCGGGCAAAAGCAGCGGCTGGCCCTCGCCGGCATCCTTGCGATGCGGCCCGGGCTGATCCTGCTGGACGAGCCCACGGCCAACCTCGATCCCGATGGCGTGCTGGACGTCCGCGACGCGGTGGGCCGCTGCCTCGACAAGACCGGCGCCACGCTGGTGGTGGTGGAACACCGCGTGTCCGTCTGGAAAGACCTGGTGGACCGGATTGTGGTGCTGCAGCCGGGGACTGCCGCCACGTCGGCTGTGCTCCTGGACGGGCCGCCTGACCAGGTGCTGGCCGAGGCCCGGGACCTGCTGATTGGCGCCGGGGTGTGGGTGCCGGGCTTCGTTCCGGCCACCCGTCGGCGCACGTCCGCAGGCTCCGGCGGCCTGCTGCTGGCGGCCCAGGACGTGGCGGTCTCCCGGGAACGTCCCCGCCGCCGCGGTTTCCGCACCATCCCGCCGGTGCCCGTGCAGACAGGCATTACCGCCCAGGCCCGGGCCGGCCAGGCGCTGACCGTCACGGGTCCCAACGGTGCCGGTAAGTCGACGTTCGCGCTGACGCTCGCCGGACTGCTGGCGCCCGTGGCAGGAAAAGTGTCCGCCGCCGTCGACCTTTCCGGGGGTGCCGGAATAGATCCCTTCACGTGGAAGGCCAAGCAGCTGATTTCCCGGATTGGCACCGTCTTCCAGGAACCCGAGCACCAGTTCGTCACCGGCAGCGTGCTGGACGAGCTGATGTTTGGTCCCCGCCATCTGGGCCACGGCGGGGAACGCGTGGACGAACTGGTGGAACGCCTCCGCCTGACGCACCTGGTGGATGCGAATCCCTACACCCTGTCCGGAGGCGAAAAGCGGCGGCTCTCCGTGGCCACGGTCCTTGCGGCACACCCGCGTGTCCTGGTGCTGGACGAGCCCACGTTCGGCCAGGACGCCAACACCTGGGCCGAGCTCGCGTCCTTCCTTTCCGAACTGCTCGACGCCGGCACGTCAGTGGTCTCCGTGACCCACGACGAAGAGTTCAGCGCGGTCCTCGGCGGGACGGAACTGCGCCTGGGCCCGGCCGCGCGCGGCGGCGCCCGCCAGGAAGCAGGGGCGGCATGAGGGCTGCCCTGACGCTCCGCGGCAACCATGCCCTGCTGACGCGTGCCAACCCGCTGGCCAAGTTCGGCGCCGTCTTCCTGATCACCCTGGTGCTGGCACTCTCCATCGACTGGGTGTCCGCCTCGGTGGCGCTCGCGGCCGAGCTGGCGCTCTTCCCCCTCGCCGGGCTGACGCTGCCGCTGCTGTGGCAGCGCGGCTGGCCGCTGATCGTTGCGGCCGCGGTGGGCGGCTGGAGCACCGCGATCGTGGCGGCGGACAGCGGCGCTGTACTGCTCGACGCCGGGATCTGGTCCATCAGCGAAGGCTCGCTCCAGCTGGGGCTGGGTTTTATGCTGCGCGGCCTCGCGATTGCTCTGCCGGCGATCCTGCTAATGACCTGCACGGATCCCACCGACCTCGCCGATGCGCTGGCGCAGAAGGCCAGGCTGCCGCACCGGTTTGTGCTCGGCACGCTGGCCGCGATGCGGCTGGTGGGTCTCATGGCCGAGGAATGGCAGACCATCGGCATGGCGCGGCGGGCCCGCGGCGTGGGTTCGCACGGCAGCCCCCTGCAACGGCTGCGGGCCACCCTGGGGCAGAGCTTCGGGCTGCTGGTCCAGGCGATCCGCCGCGCGTCCAGGCTCGCCGTCACCATGGAAGCGCGCGGATTTGGGACCGGTCAGCGCACGTGGGCCCGCGAATCCACCTATTCGCTGCTGGATGCCTGGGTGGTGCTGGGCGGCGTGCTGATCGCGGCCGCGGCCGTTACGGCCGCTGCCGGGATGGGGACCTGGAACTTCGTCTGGCGGTGACGCAGCGGCTCGGCCCGGTCGAAGCGGTCACGCGTCAGGAAGGCCAGCTGCGCGTCCTTTTCCGCCAGCCGGATGACCGGCCCCAGCTCGAAGCATGTGGCGTCCAGCCGGCGCAGGGCCTTGGTGTTGCGGGCATCCGGCTCCACCACGATCCTGTCTTTTCCCGGTACTGAGAACATGTAGTGGATCAGCGATGTAACCAGCCGCGGTGTGAAGTGCGGCAGGGGGCGGCTGGCAGGTGCCAGGAGCAGGTGCATGCCAATGTCCTCTTCGCGCGCCGGGTAGGCCTCGCCCACGGGGTCGAGGAGCGGCTCGTAGGTCTGGAAAAGAGCCATGGGCTCGCCGTCGAGCAGCACCAGAAAGGCGTGATGGGTGTCCAGCGAGTCCAGGAACTCGTAGATCCCCAGCACCTCGTCGCGCGTGTGCCCGGTCATGCCCCAGAACCGGGCCCGAGGCTGGGAGACCCACCCGTAGACCAGGTCAAGGTCTTCAGCAGGGACGAGCGGGACAACCCACCGGCTCTGCTGCCGGTCCGACAGATCCCAGACATACCGTGCCGCAGGTCCGCGGAAGCTTGTGTCCTCGACGCCGGCCAGGCAGCCCGGGAGTTCGTGGACGGCCAGCAGCTGGTGGCGCCCGCCCCAGGACCCGTTGCCCTCACAGGATGCCGTCCTGTCCAACGCCGCTGCCTCTTCCAGCGCCGCCGCGGCCTCGACGGCGGGGCTGATGCCAAGTTCAGTTCCGCGGAGCAGCAGCGTCTCAAGGGCGAATCCCACCCGCGAAGCCACCGACAACCACGGACCGAACAACGGCGAGTATCCGGTCGGTGCCGTGAGCGGTGCCAGCGCAGGGTGCCGGGCAATCCGCTGGACCAACAGGCCACGCCATGCCGCGAAGCCGGCGGCACCTTGCTGCCGGCATCCATGCGGCCGTCCCAGGACAACAGCCGGGAACGCAGGCCAGCGGCACTGGCGCTCAGCGCGCCGGCGTCTAGGGTGTCAACCAGCCCGCGCAGCCGAGTCCATGGACCCAGCCGCGTGTCCGTGTGGATGGCCTGCATGTGGTCAACACTAAAGGCCGTGATGCCTGGATCTTCCAGCAGTTCACGGAACCGCCGGCGCGGTGGGCGGGCGAATTCCATGCCCGTAGCCTCGCCGCCACCAGCAGCGCGGTCGTTCGCGCTGACGGCGAAACGCGTCACCGCCGTGCGGGGCAGCGGCACATATATTCCTTTCCAGGAATGTTCGGGTGCGTATGCCGGTACGGGAATCCGGCGGTTATGGTGGCTTCGCTCCGGGCCCAGGCCGGCGAGGGCATGCCGCACATTCCCCGCGGCATCCGCTGCCAGCACGCTGTTCACAGGCTCCACCCAGTCCTGCAGGGCGGTCTCCACCTCCGCCACGGAGCGGCTCCTCAGGAGCGGCAGGAGGGCCTCGAAACCCAGCCGCCCCTCAACCCGCGCGGGGAACCGCAAACTCAGCGCGCCGCCGTCGGGCCCTCCCACGATCACCGGCCCGCGGCGGTCCCGATGAGTTCCATCGGGCCGGAATGTGGCAGGAGTGTTGCTTGAAGCGAGTCGGCACGGCGCCGATACTGTACGTGATCTCCGAGCGGCAGAGGCCGCCGCCGTCTTGTGTGAATATCGCATGAGGTGGGTATTTCTGGTAAAATTCTGAGCCCAAAATGAGCAAATGCGGTCCATGTAGCTCATCTGTGATATTTTTTTGATCATGATTCAGGAAACCGCAGAGCACATTGCCGCCACGCTCAGGGACGCCCGCACCGAAAAGGGCTGGACCCAGGGCCAGTTGGCCGACGCTCTGGGAACCAGCCAAAGCGCCGTGGCCCGGATGGAGCAGGGCAAGCAGAACCTCAGCCTCAAGATGATCCAACGGCTGGAAACGATCTTCGAGCGCAGCATCGTCAAGGTGGGCAAGCCGCAGATGACGCACCTGCGGATCGAAGGCGGCCGCACCCTGTCCGGGGCCGTGGATGTCAACAGCAGCAAGAATGCGGGCGTGGCCCTGCTGTGTGCCAGCCTGATCAATCGTGGCACCACCGTGCTCCGCCGCCTCGCCCGGATCGAGGAGGTCAACCGGATCGTGGAGGTCCTGACCAGTATCGGCATGGAATGCACCTGGCTTAACGACACCGACCTCCAGCTCCGCCGCCCGGTCGTCCTGGACCTTGCCGCCATGGATGTGGACGCCGCCCGCCGCACGCGCAGCGTGATCATGCTGCTGGGCCCGCTCCTGGACGAGTCGTCCGAGTACCGGCTTCCGTATGCCGGCGGCTGCGACCTTGGCACGCGCACGGTGGAGCCGCACATGCAGGCGCTGCGCCAGTTCGGCTTGTCCGTGGAAGCGAAGGCCGGCTTCTACGCAGTCCAGGCTCCGGACCCGGACACCAGGAACCGGTCCTTTGTGCTGACCGAGCGCGGGGACACGGTCACCGAAAATGCGATCATGGCCGCGGCCCACCGCCGTGGAACCACGGTCATCCGCAACGCCAGCCCCAACTACATGGTCCAGGACCTGTGCTTCTTCCTGGAGATGCTGGGCGTGAGGATCGAGGGCGTGGGCACCACCACGCTGAAGATCACCGGCCGCCCCATGATCGAGGTCGATGTTGAATACTTCCCGTCCGAGGACCCCATCGAAGCGATGAGCCTGATCACCGCCGGCATCGTCACGAACTCCGAGGTGACCATCCGGCGCGTTCCCATCGAGTTCATGGAGATCGAGCTGGCCACGTTGGAGCAGATGGGCCAGCAGCTGGAGATCTCCGGGGAGTACAAGGCGCGCAACGGCCACACCCGGCTGGTGGATGTGACCACCAAGCCGTCCGAGCTGCGGGCTCCCGAGGACAAGATCCACCCCATGCCGTTCCCCGGGCTAAACATCGACAACCTGCCGTTCTTCGCGGTTATCGCCGCCAACGCCCACGGCCAGACCATGATCCACGACTGGGTGTACGAGAACCGGGCCATCTACCTCACGGAGCTGAACCGGCTTGGCGCCCAGGTGCAGCTGCTGGACCCGCACCGGATCTACGTCAACGGCCCCACCCGGTGGCGCGCGGCCGAAGTGGGCTGCCCGCCGGCCCTCCGCCCCGCGGCCTGCCTGCTGCTGGCCATGCTCGCGGCCCGCGGCGTGTCCGAGCTGCGCAACATCTACGTGATCGAGCGCGGTTACGAGGACCTGGCCGAACGGCTGAACACCATCGGGGCGAAGGTGGAGTACTTCCAGGACTAGCCTTGTAGGGCTCACGGCGACGGATTCTGCGCCACCATCCGCCGGCGCCCGTGCTGAGGCCGCGCCATGCCGTGGCCGGCATGCCGGACTGAAGGGATGATGGCGCAGAAACCGTCATCCCTTGGGCCGGCCACGCTCCAGCACGGCACGGATTTCCCGCAAAACCATGTCCGGACTGTTCCAGATCTGTTCGGGGGCATAGCTCAGGACTGCGTACCCCTGGGTCTGTGCAACGTTTGAACGCGTCATGTCCTTCCGCCAGGCCGCGCGCGAGCTGTGGAACTGGAACCCGTTGATTTCAACAATGAGCCAGCCATCGATGACGAAATCCACTCGGCCCACACCCGCCACCTGGACCTGCCTGCCAAACCGGAGCCCCGCCGAGTCGAACAGCAGGCGGGCGCTGATCTCCGGCACTGATTCGGACAAACCGTCTGCTTTTGCCAGCCTCCTGCGGGCCACGCCGAAGTAGCGGGCCGTCAGTTCCGCTTCCAGGACTGCCCGAGGTACACCGTGCTGTGTCATCGCTGACTGGGCCACGGCAATGGCGTCCACCTCGGGCAGACACGTCAAACTATGAATGACGGTGTCTTCCAGGCCTGCGACAGGAAGGCAATGGTGCGGTGGGAAGCGTAGGCGTCCGTGGCTTTGGGCAAGCCTGCTGTGTCTGTTCCGGGTGGCCAGGTGGAGGCGGCCTGGTTTGTCCTTGAGCCACAGCCCATAGCGGGCGGCGCCGGATGCGCAGGTCACGAGCGAATCGGTGATCACGGCCTGGAGGAATTCCGGGTCTGCATCAGGCACGGCCCAAACGCCTTTTCGTGGCTGGCTGGCTCCGGCCGTCGCCAGGCTCCGGACGGCGCGTTCGGAGTAGCCTTCACGGCGCAGCGTGGCAACACGGGCCACGCCGCCCAGCGATCTCAGGAAATCCAGGGGGTCCATAGAACGAGCTAGCCACGGATTGGGCACGATGTGGACGGCTGGACCGTGACATGTGGACAACATGGCTGTGGAGGGCCGGTCCGGCGGCGGATTCCGCGCCATCATTCGCCCCCGCCCGTGAATAAGCCGCGCCATGCCGCGCCCGTCTGCAGGTCCCGCCCGGATGATGGCGCATAACCCGTCCGTCCGCGGGCGCGGGACTCGGCGCCGGGCGCTGAATCCGGCCTGTGGACCGGGCTCCCCGGCCCTGCCCGGTTGGCGCACAATATAGACATGCGAACATTCGGGGTCGAGGAAGAGCTCCTCATTGTTGATCCGGATTCCGGGCTGCCGCTGGCGCTGGCGGACGCCCTGCTTGCCGAACACCGGCTCGCGGCTGACGACGCCCCGCCGCACACGCCTGAAACACGGGACAAAACCGCCCACGACGACGAAATGGGCCTGAGTGCCGAGCTGAAGCTTGAACAGATCGAGACCCAGACACGTCCATGCCTCGAGTACCACGAGTTGTTGCCGCAGATCCGGGCCGGCCGCCTGCTCGCGGACCAGGCAGCACAGAAGTACGGCGCCCGCGTTGCTGCGCTGGCCACCTCCCCGTTTGGCCTGGCGAGCCACACCACGCCGGACCCGCGGTATGCGCGCATGCTGGAGCGGTTTGGCCTGACCGCGCAGGAACAGCTGACGTGCGGCTTCCACGTCCACACGTTTATCGAATCCGCGGAGGAGGGCGTGGCCGTGCTGGACAGGATCCGGGACAAGCTGGCCGTCCTCACCGCACTGAGTGCCAACTCGCCGTATTGGATGGGGATGCCAACGGGGTTCGAAAGCTACCGCACGCAGGCGTGGAACCGCTGGCCCACGTCCGGGCCGTCGGCCATCTTCGGCACCTACTCCCAGTACCGCCGCGTGGTGACGCGAATGCTGGACAGCGGGGTCATGCTGGACGAGGGCATGATCTATTTCGATGCACGCCTCTCGCGGAACCATCCCACCGTTGAGGTCAGAGTGGCCGACGTCTGCCTCCGTGCAGAGGACGCTGCCCTGATCGCAGTGCTGGTCAGGGCGCTGGTGGAGTCGGCCAGCAGGGAATGGCAGGCGGGAGTGGAACCCGCACCGGTGCCCACCGTTCTGCTGCGGATGGCGGCATGGCAGGCGAGCAGCAGCGGGCTGGGTGGAGAGTTGCTGGACTTCGGTACGTTCCGGCCCGCTCCCGCCGTGGACGTGGTCCGCTCCCTGGTGGATTACCTGGCGCCCGTGCTTGCCGAACAGGGCGAGCTGGCATTGGCCCGCCAGGGCGTGGAGGATATTATTGCCCGCGGCACGGGCTCCGCCGAGCAGCGCAGGGTCCGGGACGCCGCGGTGCAAGAAGCGCCCGACGGCGGCGGGCTGGCTGCCGTTGTGGCCCACGCCGTGAGCATCACCATGCGTGGCACCTCCGGGCTTCCCGAGGTGGAGGGCGCCCCTGACCTGTTGCGGGTGCGGCAGGTTTAGCGGGCCGCTGCCCAGACCATTCCCTTTGCCCGGCCAGGTGGCTACTATGGGCCAACGGCGCGCTGCGGCGCGCACTGATGCGCACGGAACATGAGGGGACACATGGAATACCTGACGCGGCGGAGAGCCATGCTCGGATTCGGGCTGGCCGCTGTCAGTGCCGGACTCAGCGCGACGGCCGCCAACGCCGCCCCCGCCAACGCTGCCCCCGCCGTCACCCTCACACCGGCTTCCGGGCCGCCCGGCACAGTGGTTGCCCTGGCCGGGTCCGGCTTTCCCAAATCGTCAGCGGGAACCATCACCGGCGGCGCGGCCACCGTCACCTTCCAGACCACCAAATCGGGCTCGTTCAGCGCCAAGGCCACCATTGCCGCCACGGCCCAAAACCCGGCCGTCCTCACGGTGACGGCCGGCAGGAGCTCCCTGACCACAGCCTTCACCGTACTGGCGGGCGTCCCGCCGGTCAGCACGGCGTTCCTCCGCTTCGGCGTTGCCACCCCCGGCGGGGCGGCGGCGGGCACGGAACTCGACGCCGTCGCAACCCTGGCAGGTGAAAGCCCGGGCATCGTCCTGTCCTATAAGGATTTCCGCCAGGCCGCGCCCGTGGCCGAACTGGAGTACGTTGCCAACCGCGGCGCGCTGCCGCTTCTGACGTGGGAACCATGGATCGCCGGGAACGGCGTTGTCCAGCCGGCCTACGCGCTGGCCCGGATCGCCGCCGGGGACTTCGACCCCTACATCCGCCAGTGGGGGGCTGCCCTGGCTTCATGGGGCAGGCCGCTCATGCTGCGCTTTGCCCACGAGATGAACGGCAACTGGTACCCGTGGTGCGAGGCGGTCAACGGCAACCAGCCCGGCGACTACATCAGGGCCTGGCATCACGTTCACGATCTGGTGGACGCCGCGGGGGCCACCAATGTCAACTGGGTGTGGGCGCCCAACGGCGGAGGATTCGTGGACCCTGCCCTGCTCTACCCCGGGAATGCGTACGTGGACACGGTGGGCCTGGACGCCTACAACTGGGGGACCACGCAGGCCTGGAGCTCCTGGCAGCTGCCGGCCGCCCTGTTCGGTCCCCATCTGTCACAGCTGCGGACCATCGCCCCGGGCAAACCGATCATCATTACCGAAACGGCCAGCACCGAGACCGGTGGGAGCAAGCCGGACTGGAACACGGCTTTGGTTTCCTATCTGCGGACCCAGGCGGACGTCACCGGGTTCGTGTGGTTCAACTTCAACAAGGAGACCGACTGGCGGATTAACAGCAGCACCGGCTCAGCGTCGGCGCTCGCGGCGGCGCTGGCCGCGCGCAGGTAACCCCGCCGGCCTCCGCGAGGGCAGGAACGGCGGATGGTCGGTTTCCGCATACCGCATCAGCTGGGCTCCCACCGCGGCCTCCAGCAGGTAAAAGACGAACGGCGGGATGTCCCCGGTGCCCGTCAGGACGCCACCAAAGACCGGGACGCTGGCCAGGGCAGCCATGCCGCTCCACGGCTTCAGCGGTGACATCAGCAGCGCGGGACCCAGGGCCGCGAGAGCCCCGACGTGCAGGCCCGCATACGTGAGGAACGGCCAGTTGGGGCCGCGCCGGTAGGCGAATGACTCAAGGTCGGCGGCGCGGTTCGCGACGGACACCACGAACAGCGGTGCGCCGGCAACCAGGGCAGCCGCGGCTCCGGAGGCGAAGGTCTTCGCCGGTCCGGGGCGGATGGCCTGGGCAAACCGGACGAATCCGACCGGCACAGCCGCGGTCCCGGCCGCCGCCAGGAACTGGCCGGCCACCCAGGGCACGCGGCTGCGCTTGAGCATTGCCAGCCTCGCGGCCGGGTCCTTTGTGGCATGCACCATTCCCACGAACGAAATCCCCACGCCCCAGCAGCAGCTCGCCGCCACGATGACCGCACCGGCCCGCTGGTACGGCTTGTTTGCGCCCTGGGTGATGGTTGCGTGCATGGCCTGCTCCCGGTCCGCGGATGCGGTGGCCCAGCCCATCGCGGTGATGAGCCTGAAACTACGCCGCGGCGTCGCCCCGGTCAACAGATACAAAGTGTCATGCACCCACAGCGAGCCGGATGCCCAACGTGAACATCACGGCCGCCACGAACCCGTCCAGTATGCGCCACGATGAGGGCCGGGCAAAGAACGGCCGCAGCACCCGGGCTCCGAACCCCAGGGCGCTGAACCAGAGCAGGCTGGCCGCGATGGCGCCCGCGCCGAACCACCACCGCAGGTCCTGGGCCTGCTGGTTGGCCACGGAACCGAGCAGCAGGACGGTGTCCAGGTAGACGTGCGGGTTGAGCCACGTCAGGGCCAGGACGGTGCTGAGTGCCGCACCGAGGCCGACGGCGGGCTGCCGCCCCGACGCCGTCAGGGTCCCGGGCCGCAGTGCGCGGCGCGCCGCCATCACGCCATAGGCCAGCAGGAAGGCCGCGCCGGCAAAGCGGACCACGTCCACGATCACGGGATTCGCCTGCAACAGCGCCCCCACGCCGGCAATGCCCGCGGCGATGAGGACCGCGTCGGAAACGCTGCAGATGACCACGACGGCGGCCACATGCTCACCGCGGATCCCCTGCCGCAGGACAAAGGCATTCTGGCTGCCAATGGCGACGATGAGGGCGAGCCCGGTGCCGAAGCCCAGCGCAACGGGAGTGAGCAGTCCGGCGAAGTCCATACATTCAACGTACGGGGCAGGCCTACAATTACTCCAGCTAAATATTCTTAGGTGTATTAAGGAGAGCTAATGAAGGCGTTTCAGCTGGAGCAGCTCCGGACCTTCGCCACGGTCGTGGAGGAGGGCACCCTGGAAGCGGCCGCGCGCAGCCTGTACATCACACCGTCGGCCGTGTCCCAGCGGCTGAAGGCGATGGAGGATGCGGCGGGCCAGATCCTGCTCCAGCGCACCAGCCCGGTGCGGCCTACCGCGGCGGGCGAGGCGGTGCTGCGGTTCGCCCTGCAGGTCCGGCAGCTGGAGCGGGACGCCCACCAGGAGCTCGGCGGGAGCGGCGCCAATCCGGGTGCGCCCATTCCGCTGGTGGTCAACGCAGACTCGCTGTCCACCTGGTTCCTGCCGGCTTTGGCCAGCCTTCCGGAGGACCTCGGCGCCTGCGTTGAGATCCTCCGGGAGGACGAACAGCATTCCACCCGGCTGCTGCGCACTGGCGCGGCGGTGGCGGCCGTGACCGCAACGCCGGAGCCGGTCCCGGGGTGCAGCGTGGAGCCGCTGGGCTCATTGCGGTACCGTGCAGTGGCCAGTCCTGCATATGTGCGGCGCTGGTGGAAGGACGGGCGCGGACCGGTGGCCGGAAGCCCGGCGCCGGTCATGGACTTCGACCGCAAGGACCACCTGCAGGCCGGCTTCTTCCGCACGGTGACCGGCACCGAGCTGGCGGCGCCGCGGCACTATGTGCCGTCGTCGGCCGAATTCGCGCAGGCCATCCGGCTGGGACTGGGCTGGGGGCTCCTGCCGGAGCAGCAGTGCCTGACGGACCTGGCCAGTGGGGATCTCGTGGAGCTGGCACACGACAGGCCGATTGACGTCTCGCTCTACTGGCAGCGCTGGAAGATCGACTCCCCGGTGCTCAACCAGCTGACGGCAGCCGTGCGGGAAACGGCGTCCGGCCAGCTCCGCCAGCCAGCCTCTGGCGGACCCGGCCTCCCCGCCACAGACCTGCGGTAGGCCTGCGTCAGACCTGCTTCAGCGCCTGTTCGAGGTCTCCGATGAGGTCATCCACGTCCTCCAGCCCCACCGAAAGCCGGACCACGCCGTCGCTCAGCCCGATGGCCGCACGGCCTTCTGGACCCATGGCGCGGTGCGTGGTGGTGGCGGGGTGGGTGATGAGGGACTTCGAGTCGCCCAGGTTGTTGGAGATGTCGATGATCCGCAGGGCATCCAGCAGCGCAAAGGCGGCTTCCTTGCCTGACCGGCCACCAGTCGCCGCAAGTTCCAGCGTAAGGACGGTGCCGCCGGCCTTCATCTGCTGGGCGGCAAGCTCATACTGCGGGTGCGATTTCAGCAGCGGGTACTTGACCCAGCTGACCGCAGGCTGCTGCTCGAGCCATTCCGCCAGCCGGAGAGCGGACGCGGAGGAATGGTTGACCCGCAGCGCCATGGTCTCCAGGCCCTTGGTGAGCACCCAGGCGTTGAACGAGGAGAGCGCCGGGCCGGTGTGCCGCATGAGCTGCTTGACCGGGCCGTTGATGAATTCCGATGTCCCCAGGATGGCCCCGCCCATAACGCGGCCCTGGCCATCAATGTGCTTGGTGCCCGAGTAGACAACCACGTCCGCGCCCAGCTGGCCGCAGCGCTGCAGCAGGGGAGTGGCGAAGACGTTGTCGACGACGACGGTGGCCCCGGCTGCGTGCGCCAGCTCGCTGACCGCCGCAATGTCCACGATCTCCTGCATGGGGTTGGACGGCGATTCGAAGAACACGGCAGTGGTGGGCTCTGACAAGGCGGCGCGCCACTGGTCCAGGTCCGGGCCGTCCACAAACACGGTCTCCACACCCCAACGGGGAAGGATTTCGTTCAGGATGACAAAGCAGGAGCCGAAGAGTGAGCGCGCGGCAACCACGCGGTCACCGGCCGCCAGCAGGGCCCCCAGAGCGGTGAACACCGCTGACATGCCCGACGCCGTCGCGAAGCACGCCTCGGTGCCCTCGAGCAGCCGGAGCCGCTCCTGGAAGGTGGCCACCGTTGGGTTGCCGTAGCGGGAGTACACAAACCGCTCGTCCTCACCCGTGAAAGCGCGTTCGGCGGCGGCGGCGGACTCGTAGACGAACCCCGAGTTCAGGAATACCGGCTCGGTGGTTTCCTGGAACTTGGTACGGTCCAGCCCGCCGCGGACGGCCTGGGTGTCGGCACTCCAGCCGGCAGCGTCTTTGTTGAATGTCATCTAGCGGCTTCCGAGATTGGTGGGCAGGCCGCGGTTCTTCCAGCCGTTGACGGTGCGCTCGCCGAAGCGGTCAGGTTCCCCTTCGAAGCCCTCCAGGACGTTGAAGGAGATGAAGCCGGCCTGCGTGGCGGCAATGGCGGCGGCGATGGAGCGCTGGCCCGAACGGCAGATGAACAGGAGCTCAGCGCCGTCGTCCTCGGGGGCCTGCTGCCGGAGGTCGCTAAGGAAGTCGGGGTTGGGAATGCCGCCGGGGAACGTCCACGGGATAAAGAGGGGATCGTTGTCCGTGGCCTTGGTGTCCGGGATGCCGATGTGGGCCCATTCACCTTCGGTGCGGACATCCACCAGGATGGCGCCCTGCTCCAGCTTGGCCCAGGCTTCCTGCGGCGTCAGGTCTCCGGCGTAGCTCACGCGTGGCCCTCGCCGTCGAACTCGAGGTCTTCCACCGCGCTCGCGACGGCTGCGTCCGCGCTGGCGATGGCGGCCGGGAGAATCAGTGCCTGCGCCACAATCACCTGGCCGCCGTTGGACGTGGCCGCAGGGCTGCCGTGCAGGACGTAGCCTTCGGCCAGGGCAGCTGAAATCCGTTCACAGAAGGACCTGTCATCCGGACCGGTGACAAGCCGGTATGACAGTCTTTCTTCAGGGGCAGGTGCGTCGGACACGACGGATCTCCTTCTCTCACGCTTGCAGCTCGAATGGGTCGATATGCCGAGTATTCACCTGAGGCACCCCGCCGCGAAAGGGAGGGTTGCCGACCGGCCAGTCAGGGCTTGGCGCCGGTTCTCATTACTCCCCCAAAACGTAACATCCGGGGCGCCCGGCCGCCCCGCCGCCGTCGTCATGTTCCGTAACCAACGCGTGCTTCCCCGCCCGGCGCCCTGCGCAGTGCTCGTGGCCGCGGGCAGCACCTGCTGTACGGCGCCCCCGTTCTGATCGAGGCCTGAAACACCGGCCGACCTGCGAAGACCGATAGAGTTTTGGCGGGGCCACCGGCCGCCGACCGCCAAAAGCCGTCCTGGGGGAGGGTCCACACCAGCATGCCAACAGCCACCGGAATAAGGCGCGTCCCGCCGTCGGCCGTACGCGCAGTGGGCAGCCCGCTGCATGCTGCCCTCCTCGCTGTCCTGCTCGTCGTCTTCAGCCTCCTGCCAGCGGGAGCCGTCCCCGCGGCCGAGCCGGAGCCGGCGAAGGGCAAACCCCTGCTCGGAGCCGTCCTGGAATGGGGCGAGGATTCTGCCCAGGGCTTTGCCGGCCGGCTGGGCGCCACGCCGGCGCTGCTGGGCCACGATATCTCGCTGCCCGTTCGGTCCGGCGAGGAACAGGACATCCGGGAGTTCCTGGGCCAGGCCGCCGGCCAAGGCGCCCACGCGATGCTCACCGTGCGTCCCACGGCGGTGCTGGAGCAGGTGGATTCCGGCGCCGCCGAAGCCTTCGTGGCCAAGGTGGGGGAGCTGTCGGCATCCTTCAAGGGCACGCTGCTGATCAGCTTTGCCCCGGACATGAACGCAAGCTGGGTGGAATGGGGCCAGCAGCCAGACGCCTACAAGGCTGCGTTCCGGACCCTGGCCGCAGAGTTCAAAACAACGGACGACGCCGGCACGGTGATGGTCTGGCAGCCCTACCTTGGGCGGGATTATCCGTTCGAACGCCACCGGAACGCTCCCGCCCCGGGTTCTGACGGCTTCGCCCGGCTGGACACGAACGGCGACGGAACCTGGAGCGGGGCCGACGCCGCGTACGCCCCCTACTACCCGGGCGACGACGCTGTGGAGTGGGTGGGGCTGACGGCCTACCATGATGACACCGGCGGCAATTCAGCCGTCAACACCGTGCCGGCTGACGGTGAACTGTCCGCCATGCTCACGCAGTCCGGCAGCGAGGACTTCTATGCCGCCTACGCCGCCGGGCGGAACAAACCCATGCTCCTCCAGACCGCCGCCTTCTACAGCCCGGCGGCCGGCGGTGCCGCGGAGGCGGACATCAAGGCGTCCTGGTGGGACCAGACCCTTGACGCCGCCACGTCGCCAGGCTTCAACCGGATCGCCGCGGTGGTCTGGGACGAGCGGACCAGCACACGCGATACCGGCGTGGTCAGCATCGACTGGCGGCTCACCGGGACTGACAGCTTTGCCGCCGCCGTGGCCACGAGGCTCGCTGAGGCCGGCCTGACCACCGGCCCCGTGACAGCCGTCAGCGGAGGCCAGCAGGCCACCCGGGCCAACTCACTCACCGGGGCCGCTGCCTGGAGCGTAGCCGCTGCCATGGTCATCCTCCTGGTGGCCCTGTGGCAGCTGCCGGGGCGCGTCGGTCCGGTGGGGGCCTGGGCTTATGACGGGTCGGCCAAACGGGATGCCCGCGTGGACCTCCTGCGCGGCCTCGCCATTGTTTTTGTGGTGGTCAACCACCTGGGCATGACGTCGCTGTTCCAGCTGTTCACCCAGGAAGCCGTAGGCTTCGTTTCAGGCGCTGAACTGTTCGTCTTCTTCTCCGGCCTGGTGGTGGGCATGGTGTACGGCCCCAGGGTGAAGGAGGACTTCGGGAAGGTGGTGGACCTGGCCTCCCGGCGGGCGGGCAAACTGTACGTGACGGCGCTCGCCGTGCTCATCGGTGTCTTCCTGCTTTCGCTGCTGCCGTTCTTCCAGACCGACGCACTGACAACCTACGTTGACCAGGGCACCGGAGGTGCGGGGCATACCGCCGTGGGCCGGACGTACAACCTGTATGCCGGGATGGAGACGCTCCTGCAGTTCCCGGTGCCCGCCCAGGTCCTGCCTGCCATCATCCTGCTGCAGTTCGGGCCATGGCAGTTCAACGTGATGGGCCTCTATGTGGTGCTGCTGCTTGCCAGCCCCCTGATTCTCGCAGCACTCAACCGCGGCAAGGCGCTGTGGGTGCTGGCCGGCACGCTGGGACTCTACGCGGTGGGCACCACCACCCGCTTCCGGCTGCTCCCGTCCCAGTTCGAGGACTCGTTCCCCTTGCTCGTTTGGCAGGTTCTCTTTGTCCTGGGCCTGGTGGCCGGCTTCCACCGGCACCGCGTGGTGGCCTGGCTGACGGCGCACCGGTGGGTGGTGGCAGCCTGCACAGTGCTGGCGGCCATTTTTACCATCCTGTCCTGGTGCAACCCGTACCTCGCCAACGGGTTCGACCTGCGCCTGGCACTCATTCCGGACGCCGACTACCGGGCCATGTATGACGCCCTGTTTGCCCGGACCTACCTGGACCCCGGCCGGCTGCTCAACGTCCTGGTGCTGGTGGTAGCCGCGTATGCGTTCCTCACCGCGTACTGGAAGCCGGTGGAACGTGCGCTGGGCTGGTTCTTGATCCCCTTGGGGCAGGCCACCCTCTACGTCTTCATTTTGCACGTTGTGCTCATCGCCGTGGTGGCCAACATCCCGGTGCTGCGGCAGGGCGACATCCTGGTCAACACGGCTGCGTACGCAGCCGTCCTGGCGCTCCTCTGGGTGATGGTGAAAAAACGCGTCCTGTTCGGCATCATCCCCACCTGACCCGGCGTCAGGCCCTGAGGATCAGCGCCTCGCCCTGGCCCCCGCCGCCGCACAGGGCTACCACGCCGATTCCGCCTCCGCGGCGTTTCAAAGCAAGCGCCTGGTGCAGCACCAGGCGTGCCCCCGACGCGCCCACCGGATGCCCCAGGGCGATGGCGCCGCCGTCGGCGTTGATGGCCCCGGCATCGATTCCCAGGTCCTTGGCGGACTGCAGCACTACCGATGCGAAGGCCTCGTTGACCTCGATCAGGTCAAGGTCAGCTACGGTCAGCCCGGCATGTTTCAGGGCCCTTTCAATGGCCCGTGACGGCTGCGAATGCAGGGAGCCGTCCGGTCCGGCGGTCTGCCCGTGGTTGCCGATCTCCGCGATCCAGCTGAGTCCGGCCGCCTCCGCCGCGGCCTTGCTGGCCACCACCACGGCGGCGGCGCCGTCGGAGAGCGGTGAGGAGGACCCGGCGGTGATGGTGGCTGAGTCCGCCGTGGAGAAGGCAGGCTTGAGCGCCGCGAGTGCCGCCGCCGTCGTACCCGGCCGGATGCCCTCGTCAGCATCAATAACGACGGCGGGACCGCGCCGCTGCGGGACCTCCACCGGGGCGATTTCCCCGCCGAAGATGCCGGCTGCCCGGGCGGCCTCGGCCCGCTGGTGCGAACGGGCGGCCACCGCATCCTGGTCCTGGCGGCTGATGCCCAGGCGGGCGTTGCCGGCGTCGGTGGCGGAACCCATCAGCTCACCGGACCGGGGGTCCTGGAGACCGTCAAAATTCAGGGAGTCCAGCAGCGGAGCATCGCCGATCGGCACCCCGCTCCGGAGCCGGGGCAGCAGGTGCGGGGCGTTGGTCATGGATTCCTGGCCCGCCGCCACAACGAAATCAGCCTCGCCGGCGCGGATCATCCGGGCAGCATCGATCACGGCGGTCAGGCCGGAGAGGCACAGCTTGTTGATGGTCACCGTGGGCACGTCCCAGCCGATTCCGGCGGCGAGGCTGGCCTGCCGTGCGGGACCCTGGCCGGCGCCTGCCTGAATCACCTGGCCCACGATCACAGCCCCGATGTGCCCGGGTGCCACGCCGCTCCGCTCCAAGGCATGCCGGATGGCGTGGGCACCCAGTTCGCTCGAGGACAGGCCTGACAAGGCACCGCGGAACTTCCCGAAGGGGGTGCGCGCACCGCCCAGGATGACGGCTGTGCGGTCGCTGCCGCCCGGGGAGTGCGTGGTGGCGTCATTGCCCATGGTGCTGGACCGGTTATTCGAAGGACGCGCGACGGCGGTCGGACAGCCTGGTGTTCCAGACGTCAGGCCTGGTGACCCGGAAGCGGCGGCCGGTCAGGGCTTTGGCGTTCAGCCGGATGTAGTTGTCCTTGGGGCCGGCCTGCCAGGGTTCCAGGTTCAGGGCGTCCACGGCGTCCTTGTCTGCCTGGTCCTCGATCACTTCGGTGTCGCCGCGGACCACCACGCTCCAGGCTTCTTCGGAGTGGGGGTCGTAGCCGTCGATCTCCAGGGCGGCGGACCGCGCCGCTTCAGCTCCCCAGAGCTTGGAGCCGCCGGCGCTGCGGAAAACGATGCTCCGGCGGTGCACTACAAAGTTGACCGGAAAGATCTCCGGATGGCCGTCCACCACAAGGGCCAGGCGTCCTACCGTGTCGTCGTCAAGTAATTCCCAGCACTGGTCGAAGGTCAGGTTGTCAGCGGGCTGCGGATGCGAGTTCATGGACCACACCTTACAAACGATCCTGCTGCTGCAACAGGTGTTGAAGGAGGGCGTCCACAATGGGCAACTGGCCTTTGACGAGTTTGCCGCGGGCATCGGCCTCGGTGACCCACCGGGCGTCGTCAATCTCCGGAAAGTCCTGGATGGTCCCCGAGCCCCTTGGCCACTCCAGGGGGAAGGTGTTACTGGAAATCTGTGCCGGCGCGAACTCGGCCTCTGCAGTGAAGGCCGTGATCAGTTTGCCTGACGGCTGCCGGAATTCGCCCAGCAGGACGTAGTCAGCAGCCGGCGGCGGCGTCCCGATCTCCTCGGTGAATTCACGCAGGGCTGCCGCCAGGGGGTCTTCCCCGGCCTGGTATTCGCCCTTGGGAAGCGACCACGAGTGGGCCTTTTTGCCGGCCCAGAAGGGGCCGCCCATGTGTGCTATCCAGAGCTCCAGCCCTCCTGCCGCACCATGCCGGTAGAGCAGGATCCCCGCGCTGCGGACCGGCATGGTCCCTACTGGATCCCGGCGTAGAGGGCGTTGAGTTCGGCCGTCAGCTGCTTTTGCAGGGCCGGGGTCCCGATTTCCTTGCCGTCAATGTGGTTGACGGGCGCCAGCAGCCGGATGCTGGAAATCAGCCACACAGCGTCGGCGTCCAACAGGTCCTGCGGTTCCAGCGGACCGTAGCCAAGCTCCCAGCCCGCGGCCTTCGCGGCCGTGAAGAGTGCCCCCTGCGAGGTGCCGGGGAGGATCCCGCTGTCCAACTGCGGGGTGATGAGGCGGCGCACCGTCCTGGTGCCGCCCTCGCCGTCGTCAGACGTTTCCAAGTGAGCCAGCAGCACGGTGGAGGTGGGGCCCTCCAGGACGCGGCCGTCCGATGACGTGAAGATGACATCGTCAGCGCCCTGCTTGCGGGCATGGCGGAGGGCGGCCATGTTCACCGCGTAGGAAAGGGTCTTCGCGCCCAGCAGCAGCCATGGAGCGCGCTCGGCGACGTCGCTGTCGTAGCCGCGGTCCAGGAGGATGACGTCGATGCCGGTCTCGCGCTGGCGGCGCCCCGCGGCACCCACCGGGGAAACCTGGACCCAGCAGGTGGGGGAGTCCGTGCCTTCTGCTCCCCGGGTGGCCACGAGCTTCACCACCAGCTCGTCCTCGGCCGCGGTGGGGGCGGGGTGCGTGGCCCGGTGCTCCGTGACACCGGTTTCGATGGCTGCACGCCACAGTTCTTCCGCCGGGATCACCAGGTCCAGGACCAGGGCCGAGCCGGCCAGCCGGTCCAGGTGTGCCTGCAGCTTCCGGACGTTCCCGCCCACCGCGAGCATGGTCTCGAAGATGCCGTCGCCGCGCGTGGCACCCTGGTCCGTGGCCAGCAGCTGGGGCTGCGAAGCGTCAGCCAACCGGCCGGCCGGGAACGCAGGATCAAGGAAAACGAGCACCACGGGGGCAGGAGAAGTCATGGCTCCAGCTTAGTCGGGCCCGCCGCCGATAGGCTGTGGTCATTGACCTGGCCGGAAACCGTCCGCCGGAAATAATACTGCGGAGGTTTTTGGAGTGCTGTGGCCGGTTTCGCTTCTGGGTACCGCCCCGGGATGGGTAGTGGTACTGCTTGGCCTGGCGGACCTCGTGATCAGGATCCTGGCCGTGGGCATCATCCCCGGCAACAGGCGCCCCACCACCGCCATGGCCTGGCTGCTGGGCATCTTCTTCGTCCCGTTCGTAGGCCTGATCCTTTTCCTGCTGTTTGGCAACTTCAAGCTCTCCAGCCGCCGCCGCCAGCAACAGGAGATCGTCAACACCAGGGTCCGCTCAGGCACCACGGCGCTCGCCGACGTCGAAAGTGACTACCCGGGCCCCGAGTGGGTGAAGTCCGCCGGGGAACTGAACCGCCGGCTCGGTTCGCTGCCCATGGTGGACGGCAACTCGGTGGAACTCATCCCCGGCTACCCCGATTCGATCCTGGCCATGACCGAGGCCGTGCGCAAGGCCAAAAAGTTCGTCAATGCCGAGTTCTACATCATGAGCACGGACCATGTGACCAACGACCTGCTGACCGCCCTCGAGGAGGCAGCTGAGCGCGGTGTAGAGGTGCGGGTCCTGTTCGACCACATTGGTACGCTCCGGGTGCCCGGCTACCGCAACCTGCTGAAGCGGCTCAAAGCCGGCAAGATCCAGTGGAAACGGATGCTCCCGCTGTTGCCCATCCACGGGCAGTGGCGCCGTCCGGACCTCCGGAACCACCGCAAAATCATGGTGATCGACGGCGAGCTCGCCTTCACCGGTTCACAGAACCTGATTGAGCCGTCCTACAACAACAAGAGGCACCGCAAGGCCGGCCGCGAATGGGTGGAACTGATGGCGTCCCTGCGCGGGCCGATCGTCACCACGCTCAATGTGGTGTTCGCCACCGACTGGCTCAGCGAAACGGACGAGTCCCTGGAACACCAGCTCCAGCTCCCGGCGAACCTGGAACGCGGCGGGGTCACGGCCCAGGTGGTCCCCAGCGGCCCGGGGTTCAGCACCGAAAACAACCTCCGCCTGTTCAACACCCTGATCTACTCCGCGCAGCACCGGATTTCCATCTGCAGCCCGTATTTTGTCCCGGACGATTCCCTGCTCTACGCCATCACCACGGCGGCGCAGCGCGGGGTGGACGTGGAACTCTTCGTCTCAGAGAAGGGGGACCAGTTCCTGGTGCACCATGCGCAGCGTTCCTATTACGAGGCGCTGCTGGAGGCCGGGGTCCGGATCTATCTCTACCAGGCCCCGTTCGTGCTCCATGCCAAGCACTTCACCATCGACGACGAAGTGGCGGTCCTGGGTTCGAGCAATATGGACATGCGCTCGTTCTCACTGAACATGGAGGTCTCGGTGATGCTGCTGGGTGCGGACATCGTCAGCAGCATGCGGGCCGTGGAGGACACCTACCGGGGAATTTCGAGCGAGCTCAAGCTCGAGGACTGGGTGCGGCGTCCCCTGGCTGCGCGGTACGTGGATAACGTGGCGCGGCTGACGGCCACTGTCCAGTAATGACCGTCCAGTAGCGCATCTTGCCCAAAAATTGCGCCGGGCTGCTCTGGAGCGGCGCAGCAAGGGAGGCTAGGCTGGGATGACTGGTTCATGCATCCGGACCAGCTGATCCCGGCTGTCCGAAGGCAGCGCAGAGGGAGCTGACAGATGTGCCACAGTCGAAAATAGCCCGGTTCTGGTTTCGGACTTCGGCGGCGTCCTTCGCACTGTTGTCCGCCGTGACCGTCGTCCAGGTCGCCGCCTTTACCAGCGACCTTGACCGGACCTGTGAGGCTGCAGGCCAGTTCGTGGACCTCAACTACCGGCTCCGGCACGAGCATGACGGGACTCTCTACTTCCCGCTCCAGAACAGATGCAACCCGGTGTACGACCTGGTTCCGGCGTGGGTCAATCCCGTCCTGACCGTCCTGGCAGTGGTGTTGGCCATCGCGCTGATTGGTGCGCTGGTCACCTACGGCGACAAGAAGCCCCGTGCCGCGCGCAGGCCTAGCCGGCGGGGAACTCCGCGCCCAGAGCGGAAAGCACACCGTGCGCCTTCACCCGGATCTCGTCGTACTCCTCGTCCGGCGTCGAGTCGGCAGTGATGGCGCCGCCGACGCCGAGAGTCAGTTCCGCCGTCGGTGCTTCCCCGCTGCCGTCCCCGGCTGAGCCCTCCATGGAGTAGGTGACCAGGGTGCGGATCGCCACGGCCAGGTCCGAGGCCCCATTCAGGGAAAAGTAACCAATCGCGCCCGAATACAGGCCACGCGGCCCCTCCTCCAGCCGGTCCAGGATGGCCATGGTGCTGATTTTCGGGGCCCCGGTCATGGAACCGGCCGGGAAGCAGGCGGCCACTGCCTCCGCCCGCGGCGAACCGGGCATCAGCCGGGCGTCGATGGTGCTCACCATCTGGTGGACCGTGGCGTAGCTTTCGATCTCGCACAGCCGGGTGACCGTGACGGATCCGGGTTCCGCGAAGTGGCTGAGGTCGTTCCGCAGCAGGTCCACGATCATGATGTTCTCCGCGCGGTCCTTGAGCGATGACGCCAGGTCTTCGCGCAGTTCCCGGTCCCGCGCCGGATCTGCACCCCGGCGGCGGGTGCCCTTGATGGGTTCGGCGCGCATCCCGCCGTCGGACGTGATCCGCAGGAACCGTTCCGGGGACGTGCTGGCAACGGCCAGCCCGCCAAAGCGCAGGTAGCTGGCGAATGGCGCAGGATTCTTCCGCCGCAGCGCCAGGTACGTGGGCCAGGGCTCCGCCCCGGCGGCCGGCACGCTGGCTGTGAGCGTGGTGGTCAGGCAGACCTCGTAGGAGTTACCCTCATGGATTTCGTGCTGGGCGGCCGCGATCTTCCGCTTGTAGGACAGTTCGGTGTCGCGGCTGGCGAAGACCGGCACGCCGGAAGGTACGACGCCGGTGCTGCCGCCGGCGTGTCTGCCGGCGTGGGCGCAGTCGCGGACGGCCGTCCGGGCGGCGTCCAGCCAGCTGTCCGCGTCGGGCGCCTCCAGGGCAAGGAGCCAGGCCGTCCCGTCGATATGGTCCAGGACCACGGCCCTGCCGGCGAAGATCAGGGCCGCGTCGGGCGTGGGTGAGGCGACGTCCGAGCCGCCGGTTTCCCGTTTGAGCTCATATCCCAGGCAACCGAGCCAGCCGAGCGTGAAGTCGCCGGGGTAGCCGTCCGGCGTGCGGACGGCCCGGCGTCCCCAGACCGTGTCCAGCCAGCGGAAGAACGGACCGGGCACACGTACCGTGGCCGATCCGGCTCTGACCACGCTTTCCCCGGAACGGTGCGTGACCGACTGTCCGTAGGTTCCGCCGTCGTCCGCGAGGATGCTGAAGCGGCTGCGTTCGGCTGCGGGCGACGGTTCCGGCGACGTTTCCGGTTGCGCCCCGGCGGCGGGGCCTGCCGGGGCGTTGGAGGAGTCGAGCCAGACGGCGTTCTCGGAACTGCCGTACAGCGTCGCGAACAGCGCTGCGGCGTCGGGCCGGCAGCCCAGCCTCTCGGCCCGGAGCCGCAGGCCGCGGCGGACGGCCAGCTCGGGGACGAGCGCCGGTCCCAGCGCCGCCAGGTAGGTGAGGGCCTGCAGGACGTCCTCCGGGGCAGACCCGTCCGCGTTGTTGAGTACGGTGATATCGGCCTGGCCGGGAACGTCATCCTCCGAAAGCCACGCCTGTTCCTGCGCCGCCCACTGGTCCCAGAACGGCTCATACGTGCCGCCGTCCCGGTCCAGAGCCCGCTTTCGGCGCACGATGTCAGGCGAGTCGGCCCAGATGACGGCATTGAGCAGTGGCCGGGCTGCGGCAGCGGCTGCCCCCACACCCTCGATGATCACGATTTCCGCGGGCAGCGTGACGCGGAGGTCGCCGTCGTAGTGGTTGGCCCAGTCCCAGCTGGTCCAGGTGGCCGCCTCGCCCTGGCTCAGGGGTGTCAGGACAGTGGAAACGTAGCGTTCAATCCCGGTGGCGAGGCCGTTCCACCCCGGGTAGATGTCCTCGAGGTGGAACAGGGAGACCTTGTGGTGGTTCCGCAGCCGGGCAGCGAGCTCGATCGCCAGGGTGGTTTTGCCTGCGCCGGATCGCCCGTCAATGGCGATGATCACAGGTGTGGGGGTCATGAAATAGAGCGTACCTGCTGCTGCCGGTGCTCCTGGAGCAGGGCTTCGCGGCGGAGCTCGGCGCGGACGTGGTCGAGGATGCCCGGCACCGCCCCGTGGATCTGGTGCCAGACGGCATCGAAGTCCGCATGCCCGCCGTACCAGGGATCCTCGATGCCCTGGTCAAGGAGGTCGTGGCCGGACACCGAGGGGTCGAAGCTGCGGAGCATACGCACCTTGTCCATGGATTCCTGGTCAGGGGCTGCATCGTGGAGCCAGGCGTAGTGGTCAACGTCAAGGGCCAGGATCAGATCCCGCCCGGGGAACCAGAATGACTGCCATTCGCGGGCAACGTGCTGGCGAGAGTCCAGCTTGGTGATGGCCAGCCGGCGGGCTGCCCGTGGATCGATAGGGCGCCCGGCCTCGTAGCCGGTGGTTCCCGCGGAGTCCACACTCACCTGGTCGCCCAGCCCGGCGGCCCGGAACGCGGCAGTCAGCATGATTTCAGCCATCGGTGACCGGCAGATATTGCCGGTGCACACGGTGATGATCCGGTATGGGCTCGGCGATGAGTTCATGGTGCTAAGCATGCGCGCTGTCCGGCGTCCTTGGCTAGGAGTTATTCACGGGTCTTTACAAAGTTGTGAAGCTTCATCACATTTGTGTCATGTGCTGGCTGCCACGCCCCAGGTCTAGTGGATTACGGCGAGCAGTATGCCCACTGCAACAAACAGGAGGCCGAAGATCCGGTTCAGGACCTTCTGGCCGTGGGCGTTGTGGGTGAAGCGCTGGAAGGACTTGGCGGCCAGGGCGAAGAAGAACCACATGACCAGGATGTCGATCACCACCACGGTGCAGGTGAGCACCACGTACTGAGGCAGGAGGGGCTGTTCAGGGCGGATAAACTGCGGCATAAAGGCCAGGAAGAAGACGATCGCCTTGGGGTTCAGCAGGTTGACCCACAGACCGCGGCGGAACATGGACCAGGCCGGCTCGTTGCGGAGCGCCGCGGCCTGTTCGTGGTCCAGATCGGGCTTGGCCAGGAACTGGCGGATGCCCAAGTAAACCAGGTATGCGGCGCCCGCGTAACGGATCACGTTGAAGGCCACCGGGGAGCTGGCCACCAGGACGCCGACGCCCAGCGCCACGATGAGCACGTGGATCACCAGGGCGGCCTGCTGGCCCAGGATCCCCCAGATGGAGCGGCGGAATCCTGACGTGAGGGAGTTGCTCATGGTGTTGATGGCACCCGCCCCGGGGGTGAAGCTGACCAGGACGCCGGCGCCCGCGAGTGCGAGCCAAAGGGAGAATTGCACGTGCCAAGCTTAGTGCCGGGTCACCACAGGGTTGTCACCGGAGCGAAAGCCTGGAGATCCTCATCCGCCGTCACGAGGGTCAGCCCCTCCACCATCGCCTGGGCGGCGAGAATCCGGTCGAAGGGATCCCTGTGCGGCCAGTCCAACTGGCCTGCCGCCAGCGTGTGTGGGGCAGAAATTGGGAGTTCGGCTGCATAGAGATGCGCCACCTGCCGCGCGAAGCTGGTGACGATGGCGGCGCCTGCCGGTAATTTGCCCTGCCTGTGTTTGAAGGACAGCTCGTACGCCGTCACCGGGGAGACATAGAGCTGGTTTTCCAACTTGGTGATGGCGTTCCGGGCCTTGCTGGAAAGACGCTTCGGCTCTGAAATCGACCACAGGAAGACGTGGGTATCCAGGAGCAGTGGTGTCACTCTGCGGTCCCCATTTCCTCATCCGTCCACGGTTCGTAGAACTCGTCAGGGACGTGGAGTGGGCCCAGGAATCCCAGTTCGCGTTTGTGTGGGCGCTCGATTTTTACCAGCCGGGCAACCGGCCGTCCGGCTTTGGCGATGACCACATCCTCGCCGCGCTCAACGAGATGCAGCAATTCGGAAAGTCGCGTCTTCGCTTCCTGGACGTTGTACTGGCCCATGTTGACCAAGTCTAGTTGGTCAACCTCGGCCGTGTAAGGCTCCGCCCAGTATTCGTTGTCGCCGTAGTAGTTCATGGCCCGAGGCTATGCGCAGGTTGCAGCCAGCGGAACAGGTCGACGGCCGTATGTGGACAACTGCAGTCCGATCTCCTACGCCCGGGCGATGACCTCGCCGTTGGGGATCAGGAACCAGCCGTCGTCGGTGGAACCCCAGCGGTGCCAGCCCGCGGAAATGCGGGCCAGATCCGCAGCGCTGGCGAAGCCGTATTCCAGGGCCTGGTCCGCGAAGGCCGAATGCAGCACCCGTTCGCCCCAGACCCGGGCCTGCCATCGCCGCTGCTGTCCTGTGGCGTACAGCCAGTTGCTGCTGGTGGGTGCCACATCGGTGAAGCCGGCCGACTGTGCCCAGGAGACCAGCCGCCGGCCGGCGTCGGGCTCGGCGCCGTTGCGGCGGGCAATCCGCTGGTACAGGTCCATCCATTCATCGAGTTCCGGCAGCGACGGGTACCAGCTCATGCCGTGGAAATCAGCGTCTCTTACTGCCACAATCCCGCCGGGCTTCGCGACCCGGCGCATCTCGCGCAGCGCCTCCACAGGATCAGTCAGGTGCTGCAGCACCTGGTGGGCATGGACGACGTCGAACGTTTCGTCCTCGAAGTCGAGGTCATAGATATTGCCGGCCACGAACTCCGCGTTGGCCACGCCGCGCTCAGCGGCAAGCGCTGTTGCCTGCGCGATGATGTCCGGCGACCTGTCCAGCCCGGTCACCTTTCCGGGCGCCACCAGCCCCGCGAAATCGCACGTGATGCTCCCCGGCCCGCAGCCGACGTCGAGCACGGACGTCCCCGGCCTGAGGTGCGGGATGACAAAGGCCGCGGAGTTTTCCGCGGTCCTCGAAGCGTGGGCGCGGACCACCGACTCGTGGTGGCCGTGCGTGTACACATCGTCGTCGTTAGGCTGCTGCGCACTCATAACCAAACGCTACCGCCAAAGCCGGCCGCATGGGCGGGAGGCGCTCAGGTGACGGAAGCGCCGGGGGAGGCGGGGCCGGCGTCGGATGCTTCCTGCCGGGCTGCGATGGTGGCCTCCACCATTGCGGTCATGAACCGGGTGACGAGGTCCAGTTCCTCGGCGGAGTACGCCGCCATGGCAGCACCCATGTGGCGCGAGAGCGGCATGAACATGGCACTGCCGTCCTGGAAGGCCTTGGGGGTCATCCGGAGCTGGACTTGCCGGCGGTCCGAGGCGTGCCGTTCGCGGACCACATGGCCGGAATTATCCAGCCGGTCGATGAGTGCGGTGGTTGCCGGGGAGCTGAGGTGCAGTTCCTTCCGGAGGACGCCAGGCGTAACTATGAGGCCTTTGGCGGTGTGGCGCATGATGACTGCCAGGGCATTCAAATCGGTGCGGTGCATGTCATTCTGCGCGCCCGCCGAATCCACGTACCGGTTGGCTTCCAGCGTGAAGTCCTGCAGCAGGCGGACGAGTGACTGCGGCGCGGAATCCGGCGGACGCTTGAACGCTTCCTCCGTCACGGTCCGCCTCCTTTGGTGCCCTGTTGGTTCTTGTGCCGACGTGCACGATGCCCAACGGATATTACTCCTCAGTGGGATGCAACTCGATTTACTACTTATCTCTATGGTGGAGATACTCTATGATGGAATCAATTATATGCCTGCCGCCCACCCCTGAAGGAATCATGAAAACCAGTCCTCAACACAGCGCTCGCGTTCCGTTCTGGCTGCGCTGGCTCCTCCCCGTGCTGCTGGTGCTCACATGGCTTGCGATCGCAGGCCTCGGCGGCCCCACCTTCGGCCGGCTCGACGAGGTCTCGTCGAACGACCAGGCCTCCTTCCTCCCCGCCAGCGCCGAGGCCACCGCCGCGCAGGACTGGCAGGCCAAGTTCAGGGACTCCACCGAGGTTCCGGCCGTCATCGTCGTCGAGAATGCTGAGGCCTTCACCCCTGCCCAGTTGGGCGAGGCCGCCGGGCTGAAAGCGGATCTGGAAGCCCTAAAGCTCGGCAGTACCGTCATCGGCCCCATCCCGTCCGAGGACGGCAAGGCCGTCCAGTTCATCGCACCCATCGACTCCTCCGGGGAGGTCAAGGAGGCGGTAAAGGAACTGCGCGATACTGTCGCGGAGGCCGCTCCCAGTGGTATGCAAACCTTTGTCACGGGGCCGGCCGGCCTGGCCGCGGACCTGACCAGCGCGTTCGCGGGGATCGACGGCATCCTGCTGCTGGTGGCCCTGGGCGCCGTGTTTGTGATCCTGCTGATCGTCTACCGCTCCCTGCTCCTGCCCCTCGCGGTGCTGCTTACCTCGGTGTTCGCGCTGTGCGCCGCCATCCTGCTCGTGTTCGGCATGGCCAAACTCGGGTGGATCCAGCTGAACGGCCAGAGCCAGGGCATCCTGTCCATCCTGGTGATCGGCGCGGCCACGGACTACGCGCTGCTGTACGTGGCCCGGTTCCGCGAGGCCCTGACCCACACCCGCAACCGGACTGCCGCCGTGCTGACGGCATGGAAGGCCTCGGTGGAACCAATTGTCGCTTCCGGCGCCACGGTCATCATCGCCCTGCTTTGCCTGCTGTTCTCCGACCTGAACTCCAACAAGGGCCTGGGTCCGGTGGCGGCCGCCGGCATCCTGTGTTCGCTGTTCGCGGCGCTGACGCTGCTGCCGGCCATCATGGCTCTCCTGGGCCGGGCCGCGTTCTGGCCGTTCCGCCCCAAGCTTGTCCCAGAGGACCAGCGGGAACCTGAACTGGCCACCGGACTGGAAGGGCAGAAGGGCATCTGGCGTGCCACCGGCTCGCTGGTCTCCCGCCGTCCGCGCACCGTCTGGATCACCTCTGTCCTCCTGCTGCTCGTGGCATCCGCAGGCATCCTGCAGCTGAAGGCCAACGGCGTCCCGCAGACGGACGTTATCCTCACGGCGTCCAACGCCGTGGACGGCCAGGACGCGCTGGCGCGCCATTTCGACGCCGGCAGCGGCAGCCCCGCCGTCGTGGTGGCGGATGAGGCCAAGGCCGGCGAGGTCCTCGCGAAGGTCAAAGCGGCCGACGGCGTGGGGGACGCGTATCTCCTGGCTGCCGGAAGCGTCCCCATCACCGGAGCCCCGGGAGCTCCCAGCGCGCCTGACGTTCGGGACGGCAAGGTGCTGATCAACGCCACGCTCAACTACGCAGCGGATTCCATTGAGGCGGAGGACGTGGTGAAGGCGCTGCGTGCGGACGTGAAGGCGGTTGACGCCGGCGCGCTCGTGGGCGGCGTGACTGCCACTGCGCTGGACACCAACACCACGGCCCAGCGCGACCTGGTCATCATCATTCCCGTGGTGCTGGTGGTCATTCTCTTCATCCTCATGCTCCTGCTCCGCTCCGTGGTGGCGCCGGTGCTGCTGGTGCTCTCCGTGGTCCTGTCCTACGGTGCGGCGATGGGTGTTTCGGCGCTGGTCTTCAATAACCTGCTGGGGTTCCCGGGGGCCGACGCCACCGTGCCGCTCTTCGGGTTCGTCTTCCTGGTGGCCCTGGGGGTGGACTACAACATCTTCCTGATGAGCCGGGTGCGCGAGGAGTCGCTCAAGCACGGGACGCGGCCCGGTATCCTCCGCGGACTGGGTGTGACGGGCGGTGTGATCACCTCAGCAGGCGTGGTGCTGGCAGCCACGTTTGCGGCCCTCGGCATCATCCCCATCATGTTCCTGGTTCAGCTGGCCTTCATTGTGGCCTTCGGCGTGCTGCTGGACACCGTCCTGGTGCGCTCGCTGTTGGTCCCGGCCCTCACCTATGACATTGGCCCGAGGATCTGGTGGCCCAGCAAACTGGGCCGTCCGGAGGCGGATGCTGCTGTTCAGCCGGACTCCGGCGCCCGCGGCCTGGAACTGGAGGAGGAAGGCGCCGGCCGCCCATAGGCCGGGGCCTCAGCCCTGCGACCGCCACCAGGCCACCGTGGCCGCGGCGGCCTCCGGAAGCGGCGTGGGATGCAGGCCCAGGGCCTTTTGGCTCGCGGCCGAGTCCATCACAAACGGCCTGTCGAACTGGTAGAGCGTTTCGGCCAGCTCGCGGAGGTCCTTCGAGAAGACGCCCATGGCCCGGAGCGCCCACCCTGGAATCGCCGCCAGCCTGGGCGCTGCCACCCCGCCGGCTTCCGTGAAGGCCGTTGCCAGCTGGCGCTGCGTCACGGCCGGACCCGTGGGCGCGTGCCAGATGTTGTTCCAGAGCTCCGGCGCCTGCGCGGCGTGGATCATGGCCGTCGCGAGATCGGGGACGTAGGTGAAGGAGTGCGGCTGTTCCGTGCTGCCCATGACCCAGAGCTTCTTTCCGGCCAGGACCGGCGAAACCATGCGCTCGCCGCCGTGCGAGTTGCGGACCCGCGGGCCGAAGAAGTCGCCGGCCACCACACTGACGGTGGCGGTGGGCGAGGCGTCCCTGGCCCGGAGCAGCTGGGTGCGGACGCCCCGCTTGCCGCCCTGGGCGGTCCGCGGGCCCGCCTCGGTCATCAGGCGGTCCGGCTCGCTGTAGGAGTACAGGCTTTCGGGAAAAACGACGACGGCGCCCGCCCCGCCGGCTGCGGCCAGCACCGTCTCCTCGGCCCGGGGGAGTTCGGCCTTCCAGGCGTCCGCCGTGTAGGCGGAGCCGTGGATGCAGTGGAAGATGGCGGTAGCGCCGGTGACGGCGGCGCGGACATGGGCGGCGTCCTGGACGTCGGCCGCCACCCGCTCCACCAGGGGGTGCTCCGGGCCGCTGCCCGAACGGGTAAGGACCCTGACCCGCTGGCCCTGCCCGGCCAGCTGTTCCGCCACGGACCAGCCAACAGGCCCCGCTCCGGTGACAACGTAGAGATCGTTCATGACTGCCCCTCCAGGACGTGGTGATTGTTGAGAGCACCGCTCTCCATTAAGGGTGCACCTTGGGCGGCCCGAACGTCAAGAGCAGTGCTCTCAATTGTTGACACTGCTCTGTCTTGTGCGAAGCTGGACCCATGACTGACGCTGCCACGAACGCGGACGCCGGCCTGCGCACTCCCCGGGAGCGGGCCCGCGCCCGGACCGTTGCGGACATTGTCCGGCTGGGCCGCGAGCACCTGGCCACCCATGGTGCGGCGGCCTTGTCGCTCCGTGCCGTGGCGAGGGACCTTGGCGTGGTGTCCTCCGCGGTCTACCGCTACGTGGCCAGCCGGGACGAACTCCTCACGCTTCTGCTGGTGGACGCCTACAACGACCTTGGCGATGCCGTGGACGCGGCCGTGGGGGCCAAGTCTGAGGGTGACTTTTCCGGCCGCTTCCACGCGCTGGGCCTCGCTGTCCGGGAGTGGGCGGTGCGCGAGCCTGCCCGCTATGGACTGCTGTTCGGCAGTCCGGTCCCCGGCTACCGGGCCCCGGCCGGCCGGACCGAGGCGCCCGGCACCCGGGTGGTCTACAGCCTTGTGGGGATCCTCGACGACGCCTACCGCGCCGGAGAGTTGGCCCCGCCGCCCGCGGATGCCGCCGTCGTGCCTCCCGCCCTGGCCGCCGACCTTGACGCGGTCCGCGCCGGGCTGGGGCTTGCCGTGCCGGACAGTCTGATTGCCAACGGCGTGCTGGTGTGGACGTCGCTTTTTGGTGCCGTGAGCTTCGAGGTCTTTGGCCAGTATGGCCCTGACACCTTCAAGGCCCGCGAAGACCTTTTTGAGCACCACCTCCACGTCCTGGCGGGTCTCGCGGGCTTCCGGCGGGGCTGATAACCGCCCGCTGCGGGCCCTGTTCCGCCTGGTCCGCGCGGACTAGACTCCAACTGCGCCCAGGTGGACGCGGAACCTCAAAGGAGAATCAGCCATGACTGAAAACACCGCACCTGACGATGACCGCCGCAAGGCCGGAAGCGCGCCCGGCCTGGACGGTGAGGGTGGCCAGTACACCGAAGGCGACTATGGCGACGCCGGCATGGTGGGCGGTGCTGAGGAGCCTGAGGAAGGCGACTACCCGGAAGGCGACTATGGCGATGCCGGTGCCGTGGGAAGTCCGCGCGTAACGGCCCGCGAAGTAGAGGAGGACGAGGACCGGAACCCGTAGCGGCTCCATCCGGTGGCGGCCCCGAGGGGGGAAGGGTCCCGTTCACGCACAGCGAACGGCCTCCTGGCTGGCGTCCCCTGCCGCCCGCGAACGCCGCAATTCCGGCGAATTTTCCGATCCAATCCGCAGCGCGAATCCAAAGTTGAGCGTAGTTCGCTCAACTTTGGATTGACATCGCTTGCGCCCTGAGTAAAGTTGAGTGCAGAACGCTCAATGAGTGGGCGCCAGCAAGTTTCCAAGGAAAGAAGGAAGCAACACATGTCACGTGCAGTAGGTATCGACCTCGGAACCACCAACTCCGTCGTCTCCGTTCTCGAAGGTGGCGAGCCCACCGTTATTGCCAACGCCGAGGGCGGCCGCACCACGCCGTCGGTCGTTGCGTTCTCCAAGTCCGGCGAAGTCCTGGTGGGCGAAATCGCCAAGCGCCAGGCCGTCAACAACATCGACCGCACTATCGCGTCCGTCAAGCGCCACATGGGCACCGACTGGTCCGTTGCGATCGACGACAAGAAGTACACCGCGCAGGAAATCTCCGCCCGCGTGCTGATGAAGCTGAAGAACGACGCCGAGTCCTACCTCGGCGAAAAGGTCACCGACGCGGTCATCACCGTCCCGGCCTACTTCAACGACGCCGAACGCCAGGCCACCAAGGAAGCCGGCGAAATCGCGGGCATGAACGTCCTGCGCATCGTCAACGAGCCCACCGCCGCGGCTCTCGCCTACGGCCTGGACAAGGGCAAGGAAGACGAACTCATCCTGGTCTTCGACCTTGGCGGCGGAACCTTTGACGTCTCCCTGCTCGAAGTCGGCAAGGACGAAGACGACTTCTCCACCATCCAGGTCCGCGCCACCGCCGGCGACAACCGCCTCGGCGGCGACGACTGGGACCAGCGCGTTGTTGATTACCTGCTCAACCAGCTCAAGGTCAAGGGCATTGACCTCTCCAAGGACAAGATTGCCCTGCAGCGCCTCCGCGAAGCTGCCGAGCAGGCCAAGAAGGAACTCTCCTCCTCCACCAGCACCAATGTCTCCCTCCAGTACCTCTCCGTCACCCCCGACGGCCCGGTCCACCTGGACGAGCAGCTGACCCGCGCCAAGTTCCAGGACCTCACCAAGGACCTGCTCGAGCGCACCAAGAAGCCCTTCCACGACGTCATCAAGGAAGCCGGCATCAAGCTCTCCGAGATCGACCACATCGTGCTCGTGGGCGGCTCCACCCGCATGCCCGCCGTCTCCGACCTGGTCAAGGAACTGGCCGGCGGCAAGGAGCCCAACAAGGGTGTCAACCCGGACGAGGTTGTGGCCGTTGGCGCCGCACTGCAGGCCGGTGTCCTCAAGGGTGAGCGCAAGGACGTCCTCCTCATCGACGTCACCCCGCTGTCCCTCGGCATCGAAACCAAGGGTGGCGTGATGACGCACCTGATCGAGCGCAACACCGCCATCCCCACCAAGCGGTCTGAGACCTTCACCACCGCTGACGACAACCAGCCGTCGGTGGCCATCCAGGTCTTCCAGGGCGAACGCGAGTTCACCCGCGACAACAAGCCGCTGGGCACGTTCGAGCTGACCGGCATCGCGCCGGCACCGCGCGGCGTCCCGCAGGTTGAGGTCACCTTCGACATCGACGCCAACGGCATTGTGCACGTCTCCGCGAAGGACAAGGGCACCGGCAAGGAACAGTCCATGACCATCACCGGCGGCACCGCGCTGTCCAAGGAAGACATTGACCGCATGGTCAAGGACGCCGAGGAGCACGCTGCCGAGGACAAGGCCCGCCGCGAGGCAACCGATACCCGCAACACCGCCGAGCAGCTCGCCTACTCGGTGGACAAGCTGATCGCCGACAACGCCGACAAGCTGCCCGAAGAGGTCAAGACCGAGGTCCAGGCCGACGTCGACGCCCTCAAGAAGGCACTCGAAGGCACCGACGACGCCGCCGTCAAGACCGCGTTCGAGAAGCTTCAGGCTTCCCAGACCAAGCTCGGCGAGGCCATCTACGCCCAGGCCGGTTCCCCGGACGGCGCCACCGGCGCTGCAGGTGCTGAAGGCGCGTCTGCTGGCTCTGCCGGTTCGAAGGCAGACGAAGACATCGTCGACGCCGAAATCATCGACGAAGACGAAGCGAAGAAGTAGCCATGCCGCACCACGGTAACGAGGAAGAGCACAACTCCTCCGGACGCCAGGAAAACCGCGAGCAGCAGGCCGGCGGCCATCAGGAACCGGTCATCCGGGACAACCGCAAGGTTGACCCGGTGACCGGGCAGGCCAGGCATCCGGAGGGCGGGCACCACACGGAGGCCGCGGAAACGGATTCCGACGGCGATGCACTCGCCCAGGCCGAGGAGATCCTCAACGGCATCGAAGTGCCGGCCGAGGAATCCGTAGCACAGGGAGTCCCGGCGGGGTCCTCCACCGCCGAGGCCGCCGAGCTGAAGAATGACCTGCTCCGCCTCCAGGCCGAGTACGTCAACTACCGCAAGCGCGTGGAACGTGACCGCGCCGTGGCAGGGGAGATGGCCGTCATCGGCGTCCTGAACTCCCTGCTTCCGGTCCTGGACGACGTTGACGCCGCCCGCCAGCACGGTGACCTGGCCGATGGCCCGTTCGCGGCCATCGCCACCAAGCTGGAGACCGCGCTGAAGACGTACGGTCTGGTCCGTATCGACCAGACCGGTGTGGAGTTCGATCCCACGATCCACGAGGCGCTCATCCAGCAGGAAGGCGCGGACATCGAGGTTGACACCGTCAGCCAGGTACTCCGCTCCGGCTACCGCTCAGGTGACCGCGTCCTCCGGGCCGCACAGGTTATCGTCGCGGTACCTGCGTAGCGTCACCACCGCGCCTTCGCGGATGAGGGGGCCCCGCCCCTACGCGTGGCGGCTATTGTCCTGCGGACCAAAGCCGCCACGCTTCGGCAGGCCCGAAGCCACTCCCGGGCCCCCTCATCCGCTTCGGCGCTCAGCGGTAGTCTCGCCTTATAGTTTTGTACAGTTGAAAGGAAACGCCATTGGCTAGCCAGGACTGGGTCGACAAGGACTTCTACACGATCCTTGGAGTCGCCAAGGACGCTTCCGACGCCGATATCAAGAAGGCCTACCGGAAACTTGCCCGCCAGCACCACCCGGACACGAATGCCGGGAACGCTGCGTCGGAGAAGAAGTTCAAGGACATCTCCGAGGCGTATTCGGTGCTTTCGGATCCTGACGAGCGCCAGCAGTATGACGCCATCCGTGCCATGGGCGGCGGGGCCAGGTTCGCTCCCGGCGGTGCAGCAGGCGGCAGCGGCGGCTTTGAGGACATGTTCGGCGGCCTGTTTACCGGCAACGCCGGCCGTCATTCCGGCGGCTTCAGCACGGCTGGCGGCATTCCGCCCGAGTTCGCCGACCTGTTTGGCGGCGGTTTCGGCGGCCAGACCGGCTTCCAGCGCGGGCCGCAGAAGGGTGCGGACCGCACCGCCACCACCAGCATCTCTTTCGCCGGCTCGATCCGCGGCACCACCATTGGCCTGCGTGAACCCAACGGCGACGTGATTGACGTCCGGGTTCCCGCCGGCATCAAGGACGGCCAGAAGGTGCGCGTCCGCGGGAAAGGCCAGCCGTCACCGGCGGGCAACGGCGACCTGATGGTTGCCGTGTCGGTCAGGCCCCACGATTTTTACACGCGCGACGGCGACAACCTCCGCATCCATGTTCCGGTCACCTTCCCGGAAGCTGCTTTGGGCGCCGACATCGAGGTTCCCACCATCGACGGTGAGAAGGTCAAGGTCCGCGTTCCGGCCGGCACGCCATCGGGCCGAACCCTCCGGGTCAAGGGCCACGGCGTGAAAACGTCGAAGGCGACCGGCGATCTCCTGGTGACCATCGACGTCGCGATCCCCAAGAACCTGAACAAGGACGCCGAGGCGGCCGTGAAGGCCTTCGCCGAAGCCACCGCCAACGCCGATGTCCGAGAGGGCCTGGCCGCCAAGGCCCGGCTTTAAGCAGCGGAGCAGCCCGTGAACATCAGTGCTGACCAGCCGATCTTCGTGATCTCCGTGGCGGCCGAACTGGCGGACATGCACCCCCAGACGCTCCGGCAGTACGACCGGCTGGGCATCGTCTCGCCCAGCCGGGCGCCGGGCAAGTCCCGCCGCTACTCCCAGCGGGACGTCAACATGCTCCGTGAAGTCCAGCGGCTCTCCCATGAGGGCGTCTCGCTCGAGGGCATCAAGCGGATCCTTGAACTGGAGAACCAGGTGGCCGCACTCCAGCGCAGGGTGGGCGAACTGACCGAGGAGCTGGGCCGCCGTCGTGACCCCCTGGACTCCCGCATCTTTGCCGCCGGCGCGGCAGGCGACGTGGTGAGCCTGGCCCGCGGCCAGCGGCCCCGGGCCCGCTCGCAGGCCGTGGTGCTCTGGCATCCCCGGGCGCTGGGCACCTAAGTGGCCACCAACAAAGCCGCGGGAAAATAGAGTACCCACTACTCGTGACCGGGCCGCCCGCGCTGCCTTGAATGGAACTGTTGCTGGTCTCACAGCGCAGGTTTCGATCATCTGGGGGTTTGGCGTGTTTGGTTCATCAGTGGTGATGTTTGCGGGGTCCAGTGCCGGGCTGATTCTGCTGGCACTCGGACAGACCGTGGTGGTGGTCTGCGTGTGCTTCGACATGGTGCGGGCGCTTTCGGTGCCCAGGTCGCACCGGCGCTACGTGGCCAGCACGGTCTTCCGGACGCTCGCCATCCCGTCCATCATCGCTACCGGCATGAGTGTGCTGATCGATGCCCTGTCCTGGTCGTGGATGGACGTGTGCATGTCCATGTTTGTGATGGTGGCGATCATCTTCCGCCTGCACCACGACAAGGACGAGGACAGCTGGTGGAAGGGCAAGGGCAAGAAGCTCGCCCGCTGGGCCCGTCGCCAGCTCAGCTCCGGAACCAGGGTGGCGCCGGCGCTGGGTTAGCCAGCCACTCTTGCGCGGTCCATCACCGCTGGTCAGGGCCGGTTTCGGGAGCCCGGAACGAATTGTTTCCGACGGGACGGCCTAAGTTACGGCGCGGCAGATTTCCCGCAGGTTAACTCTCCGCCACCGCCTTCCCGCCCTTTCTCCCGCGCTTGCGCGGTGCGCCTTATGTTCAGTTGATCGCGGCAAGCCTTCGGAAACGGTTTCGAAACCAACTCCCCGGGCGCCGAAACAATTCGCTCCTACATTCATCGCAAGGGGTCACTTCTCAGGACCCCGGAGGCGAGCCGCTGACCAGCGCAGCGGCGGAGTGAGAAGCAGGTTTACATGAGGGCTACGGTCACCAAACGCGCGTTCCTTCCCCTGGCGGCAGCCGCCATGGCCACCGTCCTGGCAGGCTGCGGCAGCCAGATTGCGGACCCGGCGTCCGCCGGCTCCACCACCGGCAGCGCCACGTCCTGTGTGAACACTTCGGGCAGCAGCGTGAAAGTGGGATTCATCAACTCGCTGTCCGGCACCATGGCCATCAGCGAGAGTACCGTCTTCGACTCCCTGTCCCTGGCCGCCGAAGAAATCAACGCTTCCGGCGGTGTCCTGGGCAAACAGCTCGAAGTCATCAGTGAGGACGGCGCCAGCGAACCGACCAAGTTCGCCGAGCGTGCCGGGAAACTGATCCAGCAGGACTGTACCGCCGCGGTATTCGGCGGCTGGACCTCCTCCAGCCGCAAGGCCATGCTGCCGGTGTTTGAGGCCAACGATGCACTGCTCTTCTACCCCGTGCAGTACGAAGGCCTGGAGTCCTCGAAGAACATCTTCTACACGGGGGCCACCACCAACCAGCAGATCATTCCCGCCCTGGACTACCTGGCCGAACAGGGAACCAAGTCCCTCTTCCTGGTGGGCAGTGACTATGTGTTCCCGCGGACGGCCAACAAGATCATCCAGGCCTACGCCGCGGCCAAGGGCATCAAGGTCCTGGGGGAGGAGTACGCCCCGCTCGGTTCCACGGAATTCTCCACCATCGTCAACAAGGTCCGCGACTCCAAAGCCGATGCGGTCTTCAACACCCTCAATGGCGACAGCAACGTAGCCTTCTTCCGCCAGTACAAGAGCGTTGGCCTCACGGCGGACAGCATGCCGGTGGTCTCGGTGTCCATCGCCGAGGAGGAAGTTCCCGGCGTCGGCCTGGACAACGTCCAGGGCCAACTGACGGCCTGGGATTACTACCAGACGCTGGATACCCCCGCCAACAAGAAATTCGTCGCCGCCTTCAAGGCCAAGTTCGGCGCCGGGCGCGTCACAAGCGACCCCATGGAGGCTGCCTACACCTCCCTGTACCTGTGGAAGGCCATGGTGGAGAAGGCCGCCTCATTCGACGTGGACAAGGTGCAGGCCGCCGCGGACGGCGTGAGCTTCGAAGCGCCGGAAGGCCTGGTCACGGTCAACGGTGGGAACAACCACATCACCAAGACCCCGCGGATCGGCAAAATCAACGCGGACGGCCTGATCGACACCGTATGGTCCTCGCCCGCCGCGGTGGAACCTGATCCGTTCCTGGCCACCTATGACTGGGCCAAGGACCTGGCCAAGTAACGGACCGCGGAACCATCGAGGAAAGGCCTGCTGGAATGGAACTCCTGATAGGGCAGATGTTCGCCGGACTCAGCCTCGGCTCCGTGCTGCTCCTGGCGGCGCTGGGACTGTCGCTGACCTTCGGCCAGATGGGGGTCATCAACATGGCCCACGGCGAGTTCATGATGGCCGGCGCGTACACAGCCTTTGTGGTTCAGCAGGTCATCTCCGACGCCGGTGCATCGCTGCTGGTTTCCATTCCTGCAGGCTTCCTGGTGGGAGGTGTCCTGGGGCTGGTGCTCGAGGCGGTGCTGTTGCGCCGCATGTACCACCGGCCCCTGGACACCCTCCTGGTCACCTTCGGGGTGGCCCTGATCCTGCAGCAGGCAGCACGTGACATTTTCGGCGCCCCCAGCGTGGATGTCCGGGCGCCGGTCTGGCTGCAGGGGAACATCGAGCTGCTGGGTGCTCCCATCCCGCTGACCCGGCTCTTTATCCTGGGGCTCGCGCTGGTGTGCCTGGCAGGCCTGGTCCTCCTCCTGAAGGCCACACCGCTCGGGCGCCGGATCAGGGCTGTTGTCCTGAACCGCGACCTCGCGGAAACGTCCGGGGTGTCCACCCGGCGCAGCGACCAGCTGACTTTCTTCATCGGGTCGGGCCTCGCCGGTGTGGCCGGTGTGGCAGTCACCCTGATTGGCTCCACCAGCCCCTATCTCGGCACCAATTACATCGTGGATGCCTTCCTGGTGGTGGTGGCCGGAGGCATCGGCCAGATCAAGGGGGCAGTCATCGCGGCCTTTGCGCTCGGAGTGCTTCAGTCGGTCTTCGAATACTCGACGACGGCCAGCATCGGCAAGGTCCTGCTCCTGATCGTGATCGTGGTGTTCCTGCAGCTCCGGCCGCAGGGCATCTTCAGCCTCAAGACGAGGAGCCTGGCATGAAAACATTGCTGCGCGGACGGTGGGGCACGGCGGCAGGATTCCTCCTTGGCGCCGCCCTGCTCCTGGGTGTTGCACCCGCGGTCCTTCCGGCGTTCAACCTGGGCCTGCTGGGGAAGTTCCTCTGCTTTGCGATCGTGGCGGTGGGCATCGGCCTGGCCTGGGGGCGCGGCGGCATGCTGACCCTGGGACAGGGAGTGTTCTTCGGGCTGGGCGCCTACATCATGGCCATGCACATGAAGCTGGCCGACGCGTCGCTCTTCGGCGGCTCTGGCGTGCCGGACTTTATGTCCCTGTACGGCAGCGGCCAGGTGCCCGGCTGGTGGGAACCGTTCCGGAGCCCCGCGGTGACGCTCCTCGCCGTGGTCCTCGTCCCGGGGCTGGTGGCCCTGGTCCTGGGCCTGGCAATCTTCAAACGCCGCGTCAAGGGTGCCTATTTCGCGATCCTCAGCCAGGCCCTGGCGGCCGCCTTCGCGGTGTTCCTGATTGGCCAGCAGGCCACCACCGGCGGTTCCAACGGGCTTAACGGGTTCCGGTCCTTCTTCGGTTTTGACCTCAAGGACCCGAACAACAAAGTCATGCTGTACATGATCGCGGCGGTAGTCCTGCTGCTGTCGCTTGCCCTTGCCCGCCAGCTGATGCACAGCCGGTTCGGCGAGCTGCTGGTCGCCGTGCGGGACCAGGAGGAACGCGTCCGCTTCCTCGGCTACGATCCGGCCACCGTCAAGACCGTCATCTACGTGGTGGCCGCTGTGCTGGCGGGAGTTGCCGGGGCACTGTTCGTCCCGCTCGTCGGGATCATCTCACCGGCGGATGTGGGCGTGATCCCCTCCATTGCCTTCCTGATCGGCGTCGCCATCGGCGGCCGTGCCACCCTTCTGGGGCCGGTCCTCGGCGCTGTGGGCGTCGCCGCTGCCCAGTCCAGCCTGTCCTCCACGTTCCCGTCCTTCTGGGTGTACTTCCAGGGACTGCTGTTCGTCCTGGTGATCGGGTTCATGCCGGGCGGGCTGGCGTCCTTGCCGGCGCTGGTGCGCCTGCGCCGCCGGACCCCGGCAGGGGCACCACAGCCCAAAGCGGCGACTGCCCCCGCCCCCGACCAATCACCGCCAGCGCCGGAAGCACTCTCACCGGAGACGCCCAAACCGGGCGTTCAAGACAGGGCCGCAGCGCCAGAGGAGGTCAGCAGATGAGTACGCCCACGCTGCTCCCTGAGGGGGAGCCACAGGCGGGAGGCCTGCGCCGCGGCCGGCCCAAGTATCTTGAAGTCCGCGACCTCTCGGTGTCCTTCGACGGGTTCCGTGCCGTGGACGGCGTCAACCTCGACGTGATCCAGGGCGACCTGCGGTTCCTGATCGGCCCCAACGGCGCCGGGAAAACCACGGTCATCGATGCCATCACCGGCCTGGTACCTGCCACGGGATCGGTGAACCACACCGGAACCGAAATCCTCGGCCGCAAGGTGCACCAGATCGCCAGGCTGGGTGTGGGGCGAACCTTCCAGACCGCAAGCGTGTTTGAGAACCTCTCCGTACTCCAGAACCTGGACATCGCCGCAGGCTCCGGCCGCGGCCCGCTCCAGATGCTCCGACGCAGGAAGTCCATCGAGCCGGCCGTGGAAGAGGCACTGGAAATCATCGGGCTGGAAGGTGCAGCGGGCAAACAAGCGGGCATCCTTGCGCACGGACAGAAGCAGTGGCTGGAGATCGGCATGCTGCTGGTTCAGAATTCGGACGTCCTCCTGCTGGATGAGCCTATTGCGGGCATGAGCCAGGATGAGCGGGAAGAAACCGGGGCGCTGCTCCGCCGCATCGCGGCCAGCCGGATCACCCTGGTCATTGAGCACGACATGGACTTCGTCCGGGAGTTCGCCACGTCAGTCTCTGTCCTGGCCGCGGGCAAGGTGCTCAGCGAAGGAAGTGTCGCCCAGGTGCAGGCAGACCCCAAGGTGCAGGAGGTCTATCTGGGGACCTCGGGAACGGAAGGCCACTGATGCTGGAAATCGAGAACCTGCAAACCGGCTACGGCCGCACCCAGGTAGTGTCCGGGGTGAGCATCACGGTCCCGGACGGAGCCGTCGTCTCTGTCCTGGGGCACAACGGCGCCGGCAAGACAACACTGCTGCGCGCCGTCGTCGGACTCCTCAAACCCACGGCCGGACGCATCACGCTGGACGGGGAGGACATCTCAGCCCTCCGCCCGCACCAGCGGGTGGCACGTGGCATGGCCTATGTGCCGCAGGGGCAGCAGTCGTTCGGGCAGCTCTCCGTCATGGAGAACCTGCAGCTCATCGCGGACGGCCGCAGGAACGGCGCGGAACGCGTCGCGGAGGCGCTCGACATGTTTCCCGCGCTCCGGTCCTTGCTGGGCCGCCGGGCCGGGCTGCTGTCTGGCGGCCAGCGCCAGCAGCTGGCCATCGCACGGGCCCTGATCACCGGCCCGCGCCTGCTGATCCTGGACGAACCCACCGAAGGGATCCAGCCCAACGTTGTGGCCGACATCGAGGCGACCATCACGGGTCTGTCCCAGCGCAACGGCATGAGCATCCTCCTGGTGGAGCAGCACATCGGCTTTGCCCTCCATGCCGCGGACAGCTACTACGTCCTCGCAGCCGGGAGAGTCTCCTCGTCGGGCGACGGCGGTGCCGGCTCGGCGGCCAGCGTGCGTCAGGCGATGCTCATCTGAGTGGCACGCACGAGGTGCCGTTTTGCCGGTGGTCCACCGCCGGGCCGGGCAGGAAGATCGACGGGCCCTGTACAGTTCCGGGTCCACGTTCGATGCTGATACGTAGCGAATCGTTTTCAACTGGAGTGAGTCCACACAGCGAAGTGAGGAAGGCCCATGCAGTTCCATCACTATGGTTACGTATCCGGGGACCCGAGGGTCCAGCCAGCAGCCGGCGTCGGCCTTAACCGCCCGGAAGAACTGCCTGACGACGTTGATGTGCTGATTGTGGGGTCAGGCCCCGCGGGCATGCTGGCGGCCGCACAGCTCTCCCGCTTTCCCGGGGTCACCACGCGCATCCTTGAACGCCGGGCCGGGCGCCTGGTCCTGGGCCAGGCGGACGGCATCCAGGCCCGCAGCGTGGAGACGTTCCAGGCGTTCGGCTTCGCCGAGCGGATCATCGCCGAGGCCTACCGGATCACCGAAATGGCGTTCTGGAAACCAGACCCTGCAGATCACTCCCGCATCATCCGGGCCGCCCGCACGCAGGACGATCCCCACGGCATCAGCGAGTTCCCACACCTGATCGTCAACCAGGCCCGCGTGCTGGACTACTTCGCCGAGTACATGGCGAACTCTCCTGCCCGGATGAAGCCGGACTACGGCTACGAGTTCCGCCGCCTGGAAGTCGGCGGCGGAGAATACCCGGTCACCGTGACCCTCCTCCACACCAACGGCCAGCACGAGGGCCAGGAACGCGTGGTGCGGGCCAAGTACGTTGTGGGGGCCGACGGTGCGCGCAGCAAAGTGCGCGAATCCATCGGTTGCACCATGGCCGGCGACCAGGCCCATCACGCGTGGGGCGTGATGGACGTCCTCGCCGTCACAGACTTCCCCGACATCCGGACCAAATGCGCCATCCAGTCCGGCTCCGGCGGGAGCATCCTGCTGATCCCGCGCGAAGGCGGGCACCTCTTCCGCATGTACGTTGACCTCGGCGAGGTTGCCGAAGCCGACCGCAAAGCCGTGCGGGCCACCACCATCGACCAGATCATCGCCCACGCGAACGCCATCCTGCACCCCTACACCCTGGACGTCCGGAACGTCGCGTGGCACAGCGTGTACGAAGTGGCCCACCGCCTCACCGACAGGTTCGACGACGTCCTGCCGGAGGAGCGTGCCACCCGCACGCCCCGGGTGTTCATCATGGGCGACGCCTGCCATACGCACAGTGCCAAGGCCGGCCAGGGCATGAACGTCTCCCTGCAGGACGGCTTCAACCTCGGCTGGAAGCTGGGCCACGTGTTGGAGGGACGAAGCCCCGAAAGCCTGCTTACCACCTACTCCGCCGAGCGCCAGGTGGTGGCCAAGGCCCTGATCGACTTCGACAAAGTCTGGTCAACCATGATGGCCAAAAAGCCCGAGGAATTTGAGAGCCCGTCCGAGCTGGAGGACTTCTACGTGCGCACCGCCGAGTTCCCCGCCGGCTTCATGACCCAGTACGCACCTTCCATCCTCACCGCCGAAGCCACACACCAGGAGCTGGCTGCCGGCTTCCCCATCGGGAAACGGTTCAAGTCCGCGCCGGTGCGGCGGGTCTGCGACACCAACCCCATGCAGCTGGGCCATCACGCCACCGCTGATGGCCGCTGGCGGATCTACGTCTTCGCGGACGCGGCCCGTCCGTCAGGAGGTGAGCAGGCCCCCTCGCCCACCACGGAGCTGGCCGAGTGGCTCGCGAACTCGCCCGAATCACCGCTGGCCGCAACGCCGTCGGGCGCTGACCCTGACGCATGGTTCGACGTGAAGGTCATCTACCAGCAGGACCACACGCAGGTGGACCTCGGCGCGGTGCCGGCGGTCTTCAAACCGCACGTTGGGCCGTTCCGGCTGATGGATTACGAGAAGGTTTACGCCACCGATCCGCAGGCTGACATCTTCGAGCTGCGGGGGCTGGACCGCGGTGGCGTGGTGGTGGTGGTGCGGCCGGACCAGTACGTGGCGAACGTACAGCCACTGACGGCGACGGCGGAGCTCGCCGCCTTTTTCAGGCCCCTCCTCAGCGCCACGTGAGGTAGCCCCGCCAAAGGTTCCGTTTAGGTGCTGTGTACTAGCATGGGATTTCATGGCTGAACAAGAAGACACGCGGCGAACCTTGGACGAAGCACCGAAAGTACTGGTCCCACGCAGTCAGCTCGGCGGCACAGACCGCAAACGCGGCCCACAGGAATTCGAGAACCGGCCACCGGTTTCCAGCCAGGAACTGAGCCGCGGACCTGCCGAACTCGTCGAGGAACCCAAGCCGAAAGTCAACTGGCGCGTGTTCGTCATCGCCTCCATCATCATCATCGCGTTCTCCGTATGGGCCATGCTGGTCCCCGCGAACGCACAGTCCACCATGAAGACCGTGGTGGCGTGGATCGCAGAGAACCTCGGCTGGTTCTACGTCCTCACCGTCACCGTGGTGATCGGGTTTGTGCTGTGGGTTGCGCTGTCCAAGGAAGGCTCAGTCCGCCTCGGCCCTGACCACTCCCGGCCACAGTACAAGCTCTTCACCTGGGTGGCCATGCTGTTCGCCGCCGGCGTGGGCATCGACATGCTCTTCTACTCGGTCACCGGACCTATCACCCAATACATGATGCCGCCGGTGGGTGACGGCCAGACGCCGGCCGCCGCCCAGGACGCCGTGGTGTGGACCATGTTCCACTACGGCATCGCGGGCTGGGCCATGTACTCGCTCTTGGGTATGGCCATGGGCTATTTCGCCTACCGGTGGGGCATGCCGCTGTCCATCCGCGCCGCCCTGTACCCGCTGCTGGGCAAACGCGTCCGCGGCGGGATCGGCGACACCATCGACATCGTCACCCTGGTGGGCACCGTCTTCGGCGTGGCCACGTCCATGGGCATCGGCGTGGTGCTCCTCAACGTCGGCTTCTCCATCCTCTTCGGGCTGCCGGAGGGCCTGGCGCTGCAGATCGCCCTGGTGATTGTGGCCGTCGTCCTCACCATCGCCGCGTGCACGTCCGGCGTGGACAAAGGGATCCGCTGGATCTCCGAGCTGAACATCTGGAGCGCTGCAGCGATGCTCCTGTACATCCTGGCTACCGGCCAGACCTCCTTCCTGCTCAACTCCATGGTGGAGAACATCGGCCGGTTCCTCTTCACCCTGCCGGACCGCACGCTGCAGACCTTCGCCTACGAGGACGGCGGCTCGGAGTGGATGGCCGGCTGGACCCTGTTCTTCTGGGCCTTCTGGCTGGCCTGGGGCCCGTTCGTAGGCCTCTTCCTGGCCCGCATTTCGCGCGGCCGCACGCTGCGGGAGTTCGTCATCGCCGCCATCACCGCCCCGGTGCTGTGCGACTTCCTTATTGTGAGCATCTTCGGCAACAGCGCCATGCATGAGGTCCTGAACGGGAATGCGGAGTTCGCCCAGCTCGCCATGGACAGCCCCGAGGAAGGCTGGTACGCCCTGCTGAACATGTTCCCTGGCGCCGGCTTCCTGATCGGCCTGGGCACCCTGTCCGGCATGCTGTTCTACCTCACCAGCGCCAACTCCGGCGCCATGGTGATGTCCAACTTCTCCTCCACCATCCCCGATCCCTCGCAGGACGGCGCCAAATGGCTGCGGATCTTTTGGGCGATCCTTACCGCGGTGCTGACCATCGCGATGCTGGTGGCTGGCGGCGTCACCACCATGGAGTACGCCACGCTCATCTTCGCCCTGCCGGTGACGGTCATCGCCTGGCTGGTGATGGCCTCCTTCTCGAAGGCGCTGCGCATGGAGCGCGCCGAACGCGAAGGGCAGGTCCTGCGCAGGCAGTCGACGGCGGCGCACGGCGGACTGGTGCCGGACCGCACCTGGCGGCAGCGGCTTGCCGGGATGCGCTCCTACCCGTCCAAGAAGCAGGTGGCCCAATTCATGGAGCGCGTTGTGCAGCCGGCGCTCGCCGACGTGCTGAGGGAATTCAAGAAACAGGGCTACGAGGCCACCCTGGACATCGTTCCCAACGAGGAAGCCAACATCTCCAGCTACGCCCTGGTGGTCAGCATCCCGGGCCACCGCGACTTCCACTACACGGTGCAGGCCGTTGAGGCGCCGGTGCCCATGTTCGGCGGGCGCATGTCCCGCGAAACGGACGTCTACTACCGCGTGGAAGTGTTTGCCCAGACGGGCTCCGAGGGCTACGACCTGATGGGCGTCACGCACCAGCAGATCATCGACGACGTCCTGGACCGCTACGAGGCCCACCTGGGGTTCCTGACCTACTCCACCCAGCACGACTACGCCTCGGTGCTCACGCCTCCGATGCCGCCCGCCACGGGCTCCATCGCCGTCGTCAAACCTCCGGCAGGCGCTGAGGACGCGGCCGCCCGGGAGTGATGCCGGCGCAGGCCGGCCACCCGCCGTCGGGCGTTCAGCTGATGAGTTCCCGCGCCGTCCGGTGGTCGGCGGCCGGGTAGACACCCAGGATGCGCACTTCGGTGGTGAAGAACTCCAGCTCCTCCAGGGCCAGCCGCAGCGGCGTGTCCTCGGGGTGGCCCTCAACGTCCACCATGAACATGGTGGCGGCGAACTCGTCGCCCACCATGTAGCTTTCGAGCCGGGTCATGTTCACGCCGTTCGTGGCGAAGCCGCCCAGCGCCTTGTAGAGCGCGGAGGGAACGTTGCGGACGCGGAACACGAAGCTCGTCACGGCGGGGCCGGACAGTTCCTCCCGGGTGGGCAGGTTCTTTTCACGGGCCAGCACCACAAAGCGGGTGGTGTTGGAGGGATCGTCCTCCACCCGTGAGGCCAGCACCTCGAGGCCGTAGATCTCGGCGGCCAGCGGGGGAGCGAGGGAAAGCTTCGTGGGGTCGTTCCATTCCCGGACTTCGCGCGCGGAGCCGGCGGTGTCACCGGCAATCACGGGCCGGAGCCCGGCGTCGCGGATCAGGCGGCGGCACTGGCCCAGCGCGTGGATGTGGCTGTGGACTTCGGTGGCCGCCTCGATGGTGGCCCCCGGGATGCCCAGCAGGTCGAAGTGGATGGGCAGGAAGAACTCGCCCACGATCTGCAGGTGCGACTGCGGGAGCAGGATGTGGATGTCCGCCACCCGGCCGGCAATCGAGTTCTCGATGGGGATCATGGCCAGTTCGGCCTCACCGGCGGAAACCAGTTCGAAGGCGTCCTCGAAGCTGGCGCACGGAACGCTCTCCATCCCTGGGAACATTTGCTGACACGCGATATTGGAGTTGGCGCCGGGCTCACCCTGGTACGCAATCTTTTGGGCCATGATCCGTATGGTTTCACGCGCTGCGCCCACCCTCCCAACTGAGTCGCATTTAACGCACTCAAACGGCGGCAAAATCAAAAATCGGCTGCAGGCGCAATCGGTTGTTATCATAACTCGTTGAACATTTAACAAATTTGAGGAGACGGTGTGGACGCGCGGCTTGAAGCTATCCGGAATACGGTCCTGGCGCGAAACCCCGGCGAGGCTGAATTCCACCAGGCCGTGACCGAGGTTTTCGAGAGTCTGGGCCCGGTCCACGACAGGCACCCCGAGCTCCTCGAAGCTGCCATCCTGGAGCGGCTGTGCGAGCCCGAGCGCCAGATCATCTTCCGGGTGCCGTGGACCGACGACTCCGGCAAAGTCCAGATCAACAGGGGCTTCCGGGTTGAATTCAACTCGGCCCTGGGCCCGTACAAGGGCGGCCTGCGCTTCCACCCCTCGGTCTACCTCGGCATCGTGAAGTTCCTCGGCTTCGAGCAGATCTTCAAAAACGCGCTCACGGGCATGCCGATCGGCGGCGGCAAGGGCGGCTCGGACTTCGATCCCCGCGGCCGCAGCGACGCCGAGATCATGCGGTTCTGCCAGTCATTCATGACCGAGCTGTACCGCCATATCGGCGAGTACACCGACGTCCCGGCCGGCGACATCGGCGTGGGCGGCCGCGAAATCGGCTACCTCTTTGGCCAGTACAAGCGCATCACCAACCGTTACGAATCCGGTGTCCTGACCGGCAAGGGCATTTCCTGGGGTGGCTCCCTGGTCCGCCCGGAAGCCACCGGCTATGGCACCGTCATCTTTACCCAGGAGATGCTGAAGACCCGCGGAACGTCCTTCGACGGCCAGCGCGTGGTGGTCTCCGGCTCGGGCAACGTGGCCATCAACGCCATCGCCAAGGCGCAGACGCTCGGTGCCAGCGTGGTGGCATGCTCCGACTCCTCCGGCTACATCGTGGACGAGGCGGGCATCGACGTCGGACTTCTGCGCGAGATCAAGGAGGTGGAGCGCGGACGCCTCAAGGACTACGCCCTTCGCCGCAACGGTGTGTCCTACGTGGAAGCCGGCTCGGTGTGGGATGTGGACGCCACAGTGGCGCTGCCGTGTGCCACCCAGAACGAGCTCGACGGCGATGCTGCCGCTCGGCTGGTGCGCAACGGCCTGGTGGCGATCGGTGAAGGCGCCAACATGCCCTCCACCCGTGATGCAGTGTCAGTTTTCCAGGACGCCGGCGTGTTGTTCGGCCCCGGCAAGGCGGCCAACGCAGGTGGCGTGGCAACCTCCGCCCTGGAGATGCAGCAGAACGCCAGCCGTGACTCCTGGAGCTTCGAGCACACCGAACAGCGCCTCACGGAAATCATGGTGGGCATCCACGACCGCTGCGCGTCCACTGCTGATGAATACGGCGAGCCGGGCAACTACGTGCTGGGCGCCAACATCGGCGGCTTCGTCAAGGTGGCCGACGCCATGCTTGCGCAGGGACTCATCTAGCACCATTAACACGTGTAACACCAGCGGCCACGGACCCACATGAGGGTCCGTGGCCGCTGGCCGTTGTGGCCTCAAGTGTGGCTGTGGCGCGAAACAGATAATTAAGATTCCTGCCAAGTAATCTGCCCGACTCCCGTGTGCCTGTGATTCGTGTGCCGGTGACTGAAACGTTGATTTAACCGGCCCGAAACCCACCGCGAAACTGTCGCCATACAGTTGGAATCAGACGGCAATAGCTGCCCTCCGATGAACGTGGTACTGACTCCGCGTCCCTCCTCCGGAGTGGTTTTGACGGGCAATTTCCGTTCTCTCTTCGCATCACGAAAGGGGTTTCCCATGGACTCGGGAAATGTCGCTTGGATTCTGGCCAGCTCCGCGCTGGTCTGTATGATGATCCCCGCCCTGGCCCTGTTTTACGGGGGCATGGTGGGGTCGCGCCGCATTCTCAACATGATGATGATGTGCTTTGGTGGTGCCAGCCTGGTGGCGGTGCTCTGGGCACTCTTTGGTTACTCAATGGCTTTCGGAAATTCGGTGGGCGGCCTGGGCCTGATCGGTGACATCACCGAATTCCCCGGCATGGGCCAGTTGCTCGCCGCCGATGAGGCAGCATCCATTCCTGTGGTGCTTTTCGCGGCCTTCCAGCTGTTTTTTGCGTGTGTCACCACGGCCCTGGTTGCGGGAGCGGCAGCCGGGCGCATGAAGTTCGGCGCGTGGATGCTGTTCGCCGGAATCTGGGCCACGGCCGTCTACTTTCCCATCGCGCACTGGGTGTTCGCATTCTCCTCGGCCGATGGCAGCGTCACCGGCGGCTGGATCGCCAGCGGCATCAAGGCCATCGACTTCGCCGGCGGAACAGCGGTTCACATGAACGCCGGTGCTGCGGCCCTCGCCCTGGCTCTGGTCCTGGGCAAGAGCTCCGGCTGGCCCAAGATGGAGCACACCAAGCCGCACAGCCGGCCGCTGGTGCTGGTGGGTGCCGGCCTGCTGTGGGTAGGCTGGTTTGGCTTCAACGCCGGTTCGGCTCTTTCTGCAGGACAGTCCGCCTCCGTGGTCTTCCTGAACACGGCCGTGGCGGCGTCTGCCGGTCTCCTCGCCTGGGCCCTCGTTGAGCGGCTCCGGCACGGCGCAGCTACGAGCATGGGTGCAGCGTCCGGCCTGATTTCTGCCTTGGTTTCCATCACCCCGGCCTGTGGTGCTGTCAGCCCGCTGGGGGCCCTGGCCATCGGCGCCATCGCCGGCGCAGTCTGCTCGCTGGCCATCGAACTGAAGTTCCGCCTTGGTTTCGACGATTCACTCGACGTGGTTGGTGTCCACCTTGTGGGCGGCATCCTGGGCACCCTGCTGATCGGCCTGTTCGCTACGGACGCGGCGCCCAATGCCGTCAGCGGCCTGTTCTACGGTGGCGGTGTTGAGCTGCTGGGTGTCCAATCGCTGGCTACAGTGACTGTCCTTGTGTACTCGTTCGGGATCACCTGGATCCTGGCCAAGGTCCTCGACAAGACCATCGGCCTGCGCATCAAGCCCGAGGACGAAATGCGCGGCATCGACATCGCAGCCCACTCGGAGCTTGCCTACCTGACCGACGAAGATCCTGTGGAGCTCGGCTCGCCGCAGCGCGCCTGAGTCCAGCACAAACCTGATGTTCAGGTGCTAGTGCAGTGCACCAGCACCTGAACAACAACAAGGAGTCCGGGTCAGCGTTGGGGCGCTGACCCGGATCGCGAGTCCGGCCGTGGGCCGAACTGCGGACCGGTGCCGGCGCACGCTGGCTTATAGTTCCGTGGTTCGGCCCACAGTCGTGAGTGCAGCCCAAAGCGGAAAGGGATCCGGCGGAAGGTTCCGGTCCCGGAGGGCATAGTCCGGGAATTGCCCATTGTCCGTACACTCCTCACCTGGCAGGGGGTAGCCCGACGTCGGGCCGGCCAGCCCGGGATTACCGTGAGCTCCGGCATCAAACTTTGGTTGCGGCCAGGTGGGTGGTTCCCAGTCGGGGTGTTCGCTGGGGTAGTGGCGGCCGGTGGGTGATGTCCAGCCGGGTGGTTGGGTGGGGCTTGCTGCGGTGGGTGTCCAGGCGGTGGCGTGTTTGAGTCCGTGGTGCCGTTTGCAGGGCTGGCCGAGATTTGAGATCCCGGTGGTTCCGCCGTTGGCCCAGGCGAGGAGGTGGTCGGCGTCGTTGTCCAGGGACGGGTTGGAACAGCCGGGGAACGGGCATTTGCCGTCCCGGAGGCGGAGCCATTGGCGCATGGCTTTGGGGATCCGGTAGCTGGACCGGCCGATCTCCAGCGGTGCACCGTCGCGGGGGTCGGTCAGGACCC